>JBGAPH010000009.1:0-51799 GCA_044221365.1 Pirellulales bacterium | reverse complement strand
AACGGCGGTCGATCCGCAGGGTCACCATCCGCCGTAGCCGGGGCCGGTAGTGGGCCAGCACCGCCTCGAGCGCGGCGGAATCTCCGCGGGCGGCACGGGCAACCAGGAGCTTGGTTTCATCCCGTTCGTCGTCCGGCATGGTCCCATGGTCTCCGAGTCCGAACCCGCTAAGCATGGCTGCCTCGCGCCGGTCGGCCGGCACAGAAGACGCCAGGCGCGTTCAGTTTGCACTCCCCGTCCTAGGTCACGCAATCGCGGGCCGCAACCGGACAGATCGTAGCTCAAAGAAATCCGTTGATCGAGCGACCGGCTTGTTTGCCGAACGATGGAGGGCGACAGACTGACGGCGATACCCGGACGGCTGTTCCCGCGCCCTCCGCTGATCCGGCCGCCATGCCGCCCGCGGCGCAACAGTCGAACCACCCGAAAAAACCCGCCCAACAAGTCTCGCCAGAGCTGCCGGGCGGGTCGAGAAGCGCACCGCCAATGCCACAGGGCGGTGGGCAGAAGGCACGATCGATTGATACACGTCTACCGCTGACAATGTCGGCGCCAGTGCGCCGCGAACAAGCCGGTGAGGCCCAACGCCCAAACTCAGTCCGTTGCTCAGTGCGCGATTCCACATGGCCACTTCGTCGACCATACCCCCGGAGCGGAAAGTCCGGGCCCTCGGGATATCGGCGGCCTGCCAGCAAGGGCAACGCTCGCCCGCCGGCGTCATTGCCGCTCGGCCGGCTGCAACGAACGTACGTGCAGGATCCAGCGCTGCTTGAGCTCCACGCCGGCGCGGCGCTCGAGCCGGCCGCGGATCTTGGCCACCTTGCCATCGGCTTGTTCGGCGGCGGTGGCCAGCGCTTCGTTGCCGCCGAAGTCGAGTTCGAAGGTGATGCCGTCGGCCTTGATCGCCGCGCCGGTCGTTTCGCCGCCGATCGCCACCAGGCCGGTCGACACCTTGCCGCGGACTTCGACCCGCACGTATTCGCCGGCTTCGGCCGCCGGCGGCAGCGGCTTGCCCTGGTAGGTCTCGAGACCCTCGCGGGGCAGCACGGCCAGCACGTAGCCAAAGCCGGGGCCGCCGATCTTGGTGCCGCCGAGCGTAATCCTCAGTTCGCCATCGGCCGCCCGCGACGCCGAGAAGAGCGTGCGGTTGGGGCCAGGCGCCGTGCCGACGTAGACGATCGACTCGGCGAAGTCGACCTCTGGCAATTCCTCCTCCGGGCGCCAGGCCTTCCAGAGCTTGGCCCAACTTTCTTCCTCGGCGATCAGGTTCCCTTCAGGCAGCGCCGACCTGGGCCCCTCGTTTTTGAAGACGCCGGTCCACTGCGCGCTCGGCTGAAGAAACTCGGGACGCGGCTGGCCGATGGCATTGGACATGAATAGGCTCGCGCAAACCACGACGAACAAAGCACCACATTGATTCTTCATCATGACCTCCGGCCCCCTGGCACGTCGAGGAACCCCTCAGCCATTCTAAGGGATTCTGCGGCCTCGTTTTGGACGCGAGGATCCGGCCCTAAGTTCCTGCAATCTACGCCCAAGGAGGCGTGGCGGGGAGCCGTTGCTCGAACTCGGCGAGTAGTGCGGCCTGATAGACGCCGGCAAAAGTCCCCGCGAAGAAGCGGTCGATCCCTTCGTCCAACAGCCGCCGCCAGCTTGCTTCCTCGTCGCCGGGATTGATCGGAAAGAAAAGCGCCCCGTTGGCGACGGCCGCCTGCTGGTCGCCCGGGGCGTCGCCGATCATCAGCGTGTGCTCGGCGGGGTATTTAGAGGCCGCCGTGAGCAACTGCTTCTTCGTCCCCTGCTCCTGGCCGCAAATCGCCTGCACGCAGCGATCGAGGCCGTGCTCGCTCCATTCACGCCGCAGCGCGTCGCCGGGCGTCGCCGACACCACCAGCAGATCGGCCTTCGGCGCCAGCTTTTCCAGGCACTCGCGCACGAACGGAAACGGCGGCACCCCGCGGACGATGCGCTCCACCGATTCGTTCACCGCCTGCGACCACGCGAGAGCTTGGAGGAGATCGGGATCGCGTGTCCTTTCGACGGCGGTCGCGAGCGCCGCATTGGCCAGCTTGGTTTCGACCGCGAGCCAGTCGACCAGCCCCTGCGGGATGCGAATCTCGACGCCGCGGGCGCGCACCTCGGGGCGCTGGGCCAGCCACCGCAGCGTTTCCACGATCGACGGGAATCGGTTGATGCCACGCGTCTTCGAGTACAGGTTGACGAACTCGGCCGCCTCGCGGGCGTATTTGCTCACGGCCTGCAGGCCGTAGCAATTGATCGTGTTGGGGATGAAGCACTCCTTGTGCTTCAGCTCCATGGTGTCGAACGCGCAGCCGTCGGAGTCGATGCCGACGAGGAACTCGTGATGGAGAACAAGGTCGATCATGCGCGGCGCCAGAGGTGCGTTGGGTTGGGCCGATCGTAGCCCGCGGTGGTCGGCGCAACAAGGCGGGGCAAGGTCAGCCGGCTGACGCCGGCCGCTCGCCATGGGAGCAGCGCGCACGTCACCGGCGAGCGGCCAGCGTAAGCTGGCTGACAAACCCGCCTAAAGACAAGGACGAGCGCTACGCAGCCGGCCCCTCGAACGACAGATGATGCACCCAGGCCGGCGGGAAGTTGCCCCACACCAGGTCGCGGCCCGAGCGGTGCCGCTGACAAAGGCCCTCGATCGTCTGGCCGATGCCGCGCAGCCGCACCCGATCGGCCCGCGGCGACACCAGCGCCTTGGCCCGCCGGATGGCGACATATTCGAAGAACGACAAGCTCGCTCCGGGGCGCATGTGTCGGCGGATCGCGGCGATCAGCCGCTCGACCTCCTCGACCGAGAAGTTGTTGAGCGGCAGTCCCGAGATCACCACGTCGAAGGGCTCGGCGGCCGCGAACTGCTCGATGTTCTCCTGCCAGATGCCGATCTGTCCGGCCGCCGATTGAAACAACGGCTCGGTGGCCAAACGGCGCTGCAAGTGAGACACGAACTGCGGATTGAGCTCCACCACGTCGAGCCGATCGTGCGGTCCCAGGCGGCGGACGATCTCCTGCGTCACCGCGCCGGTGCCGGGGCCGACTTCGAGCACGCGCAGTTTTCCGCCGCGGCGGCGCGTGAGCTCGCCGCAGAGCGCTTTGGCCAGCCCGCGGCTGCTCGGCAGCACCGAGCCGGTCGTGCGAAAGTTCGTGCGGAATTCTTGCCAGAAGACGCGATAGGCCGAAGGTGCAGGCATCGTGTTCCTTGGGTGAACGACGCCGGCCGAGGGGCGTCGCGCTAGTAGTCGTACCACAAACCGAAGCCGAACTGTTGCTCGCTGCGGCTGTAGAACTGCATTTGGGGGCTGCCGCCGTTGTAGTATTGCAATCCCGCGCGAAACAAGGGGCCATAGGGCCGGCCGCGGATTTGCCAGCCCGCCTGGGCCACAAAGTTGCCGCCGAAGTTCAGCTCTTGGCGCAGATGGCCGTTGAGCGCCCAAAACGGCGCGATCGGCCGGCCCGGCACATAGGGCGGGCTGTATTCGGCGCCGAACTGAAACTCCCAGGGCTGAGCGGGGCCCGACACATACATGCCGAAGGCGGTTTCTCCGTAAAGCCGCACCGCCGGGGTCACGAAGTAGCCCACCCCGAGCACCAGGCAATCGCGGCTATAGTTATTCCGCATGTAGGTGGGATTCTTGAGCGAGAATTCGTCGCCCAGGTGCGAGCTCAGGTGGTAGTAGCCGAACTTGGCTTGCCAGTTGCCCTTCCCCCAAGTGAGCGGGAAACCGAAGCGGAAGTCGGCCGACTGCAAATCGCGGTCTTCGATCGGGTCGAGCCGCACGAAGGCGGCGCCTTCCAGGTCGAGCTGCCAGCCCTCGGGCCGCTCGTCGCCGAGCGTTCCATAGCGGACGAGACCCACTCGGCCTCCCAAGGTCGAGTCCCACAGCCACCCTTCCCCCTTGTCGTGGAACCACACACTGCCGATCCGCGGCTCTTTGACCCCCGCCAGATAAGACTTGTAGATCAGCTCGCTCGGCAGAATCTCCCAGCCCCAAGCATTCTCCCAGTTGTCCAAGGACTCCGTCGTCGGACTCCACGGATGATCGATCGGCTCGTAGGTGAGCGATTGGGGAGGCGGAGCGTGCAGGGGCTCGGCCGTCGCCAGCGGCAACTGCTCTGGCGGCGGCTCGGCGCCGGGCGCAGCGCCGCCCCCGAGCGTCAGGTTCGACAGCAAGATCGTCAACGCAGTTAGGGCAAGAAACGGGCGCACGCGGTCGGCTCGTTGGGCTCTGTTCCGTGGAGTCCACGGGGGGCGGAGTGTACACGGACTCGCCGGTCCGGAAAATGCGAAACGCGAGGGAAACCGCCGGGTTGCGCTCGACAGCTAGTGCCGGGCCGCTAGAATCCGGTCAACTTGGGCGGTTTGCGAGAAGGCGATTTGCCATGGTGTTGCTGGAGTTCAGTGTCTCCCCCTTGGGCGCCGGCGAAAGCGTGAGCCCCTACGTGGCTCGCGCGGTCGAACTCGTGGCTGCCAGCGGACTCGACTATCGCCTGCACGCAATGGGCACGATCGTCGAAGGGGAACTCGACCAGGTGCTCGCCCTCATGCAGCGCTGCATCGAAGCGGTGGCCGCCGACTGCCCTCGGGTCACTTGTTCGGCCAAGCTCGACTATCGCCAAGGCGCTCGCGGCCGACTCGACGCCAAGGTCCAGAGCGTCGTCGACAAGGTAGGCCATGCACTGAAAACGTGAGACCGCCACTCACCAACAGCGAAGCCCTGCAGAGCGGAGACATTGCCATGGCCGACGAGCCCTATCAGCGGGTCCTGGGGCAGATTCCCAGCGGCCTCTTCATTCTCACGGCGCGACAGGCGGAGCGAGAAACCGGCGTCCTCGTCAGTTGGGTGATGCAGGCGGGCTTTGCCCCGCCGGCCGTCAGCGTGGCGCTGCGCTCGGGGCGCTTGGCCTGCGAGTGGCTCGAGGCAGGCGCGCCCTTTGTCCTCAGCCTCCTGCCGACCGACGACAAGACGCTGCTCAAGCACTTCGGCCGCGGCTTTGGCCCCGGCGAAGATGCCTTTGCGGGGCTGGAATTCGACCGCACTTCGGGCGGCTTGCCGGTGCTTCGCAACACGGTGGGCCACCTGGAATGCCGGCCGCTCGGCAGCGTCGAATCGGGGGACCACCGGGTATTCGTCGCTGAGATCACGGGGGGGGCCGCGGGGGACGAGGCGAAGGCGCCCATGGTTCACGTGCGCCGCAGCGGCCTGAAATATTAGCAAGTTGCGGTAGCCCGTACGGAGTGTTCGTTATCCCAAGCGCCCGTGGCACTTGGGGCGACCGCAGGGCGCGGAGACTCCCCCTTCCACCCCCCTGCAAAGGGGAAAACACTTGCAAGTCCGCCGCCGACAGCCATAGTTACGGGGGACTCGGCGATCTTTCAAAGCCCCGCACTTTCCCAACGATTTTGTGGGGATACGGCTTTGTGGAGATACAGCAGTGACGAAGCATTGAGTCCCGGCTTTTTTGACGGGGGCAAATTATCATGTCGCGGATGAACCGCGGTCTTTCGCCAGCGCAGATCGTGCGCACCGGCCTTGGCCGTTTGCCGGAAGTTCTCGAATGCCGGCGGCAATTCGCCAACTGGCCTGAGTTCGCCCGGCTCTATGCCGGCCTTGCCGAGATGACGCCCCCCTTCGTAGCCCTTGGCCGCGAAGGGTTCACGCTCGAGCATCGCGAAGCTGCCGACCTGGCTACGTCCTGGCAGATCTTCTGCGCGCAGAGCTACCATGTGCCGCGCGGCGCAAAGATCGTGCTCGACTTGGGCGCAAATATCGGCATGTTTTCCATCTATGCGGCCCGCGTCGCTCGGGCGCAACGCGTGATCGCGCTGGAGCCGGTCAGCGGCACCTTTGCAAGGCTGCAGGCCAACTTGGCCCGTAACGCGCTTGCGAATCAGGTCGAGGTGCACCAACTCGGCATCGGCGGCAGCGAAGGGCTGCGGTCGATCGACCTGGGCAGTTCGTCGGTGCATGCCTGCATGTTCCCGCGGAACGACCCGCGGTTCGAATGCGGGCAGTGCGAAATGATCACCGTGACGACGCTCGACTTGCTGTTCGCGCGGCTCGGGCTCGATCAGGTCGACATGTGCAAAATGGACTGCGAGGGGGGCGAGGTGGAAGCCATCCTGGCCGCCAGCGACGAGACGCTGCGGCGGATCTCGGCGCTGAGCCTCGAGTTCCACTTCTACAACGTCGCAACGCTCGAGGCCGATGAGCGGGAACTCTTCCGACGGATCGAAGCGGCGGGCTTCCGTTGCACCGGCCGCAAGGCAGGGGCCATCGTGGCTCACTTCGAGCGCGTGGGGCCGGCGCCGCCCGCGCGTTCGGCTGAGCTCGTCGGAGTGCCCGTGGCCGCTCGCCTGGCTTAAGGGGCGATCAGCCTAAGGTTGGCGGGGATGCGCAATCCACCGCTTCGCTTACACCTCGACGGGCCGCAGGGCGCGCAAAAGGGAGGGGCGCAGGCGTCCTACGGATAAGCAGGACGCCGCGAGCAGGGCCAGCAACCGCGAAGCAGGCTCAGGCACTGGAACGACGGGCGCGCTGCTCGAGTCGAGACCGAAGTTGGTTTTGAGAATGCCAAAGTCGGCCAATCCGACGACCTGATCGCCGTCGAAATCGCCTTGGTCCCAGCGCGCACCCTGGCGCCCAAAGTTGGCCTGGAGCAGACCGAAGTCGTCGAGATCCACGACGCCGTTCTGGTCGGCGTCTGCCTTGGCCGGTACGGCGTCGATGCGGAAGATGTCGCCATCCCAGTCGACGATGTAGAGCCTGCCCAGAGCGTCTTCTCCCCACCCGGCGACGTGGTCGATCGATTTCCCGTCGCTCGGCGCCAACTCTTCGGTGCGGTCCACCGCCGGAACCGGCTCGGACCCATTCGGCCGCAAGGACCAAATGCGTCCTGTAATGAAGTCTCCGAAGAAGTAGCTGCCGCTCACGTCGCCGCCGATCTGGTCGCCCCGATACACGATCCCGCCCGCCACGGCATAGCCGTGCTGCTCGTCGTGGTCGTATTCGTAGATTGGGGGCGCGTAGTTCGCGCTCGGGTTTCCTCCTGCCCAATCGAGCGTGCCCTCGAACTGGTTCCAGCCGAAATCGGCCCCAGCGAGCCCTGCGGGCAGGAAATCGATTTCTTCGCGTCGGTTTTCCCCCACGTCGCCCAGATACAAGTCGCCGGTTGTGCGATCGAAGCTCGCGCGCCACGGATTACGGAATCCGTAGGCCCAGACTTCGGGGAGGCCTCCTCCTTGCACGTACGGATTGTCGGCGGGAATTCCATAGTTTCTGGCCGGATCGTCAGGGAAATCATCCTTGTTCACGTCCAGGCGCAGAATCTTTCCGTACAAGCCGCTGAGATCGCGCGCTTGAGGCCCCAAGGGAGCGCCGGTCGTCACGTAGAGTTCGTGATCCAGCGGACTGAAGCCGATCCAGCCGCCATAGTGATAGACGGGGTCATGCGGGATCGTGAGCAACGTCGTAGCGTCGGTCGCGGCGTAACCTGTCGGAGACTGCGCAACCTCGTAACGCGTCAATGCGATGGCGCCGTCGCTCCGGGAGTGAAAGGTGTAGATGCGTTTGTTGTCGGCATGATCGGGGTCGAACGCCAGCCCCAGCAGGCCCGACTCGGTGTCGGTCCGTACGTCGTCTAGATCGAGCAGGGGATCCGGCTGCACGACGCCGCTCTCCGCGTCGAGCACGCGGATTTCGCCGCTGCGCTGCACGACGAACAGCGTCGAAGGTTCGTCTGGCAGACTCGACAAGGACACCGCCTGCGAAAGCCCGCTGCCAACCTGAGTGGAGTGGAGCCGCGGCTCAGCGCTCGAGCGGCCTCCATTAAGGACGACGACGGACCAAGCAATCAGCCAGAGCGTTCGTGACGGGCAGTTCACGGCTGCTTCCTTTGATTCCGGGTGCTGGCCCTGCCCCTCAGACGCCACGAGAAGCAAGAACGCCCGGCGCCGCTCCAAACCACCAAAGGGCGCCCCCCATCCCCCCGATTGGTGGTCCGGCGGGAATGGTGTGTCGCAAGCGAATTCCGCGCGACTCTTCCCGCGAAACCCGCTTCGCTGCACCCAGGAGTTCGCCTTCCAGCCCGGGGGGAGAAACGTGGCTGGCCAAGAAGAGGCCGCCAGCCAACGACGCAAGTGTTTTCTCCGAGATCGGTTCGGGAATCCCGCTCCGGGCCTGCGGAAAATTTGCCGTTGTCCCAAGATTCGCCGCAAGCGAGCGAAAAGCACCTTGTAACACGGCATCGTCCGGATGCCGGTCGCCAAGAAATCCTGGCCCCTCGGGGCCGACCCGTGCTTTTCGCCGACCTCTAGGAGGGCCCAGCCAATGCTCAAGAAGGCCATTATCGTCGCCGGAGGACTCTTCCTCCTCAGTGGATTGTTCTTCGGCCGCGACGCGTGCAGCTACGTGTCGACCTCGTTCGGACGCGTCAAAGACGCCGTCCGCGAGAGCGTGCCCGTCGATTTCGAGATCGCCCGCGCCCACAAGATGCTCAAGGGCTTGGGCCCCGAGATCCGCCACAACATGCATGCCATCGCCAAGGAAGAGGTCGAGCTCGAGCGGTTGGGCGAGCAGATCGCCGGCCTCGAGAACAAGCTCGCCCGCGACAAGCAGGAGGTTTTGCGGCTGCAAGCCGACCTGCGTTCCGGCGGCAAGACCTTCAAGGTCGCCGGCTACTCGTGCAGCGAGAACGACGCCAAGCGGGCCCTCTCGCACCGCTTCGCCTGCTACAAGACAAACGACTCGACGCTGACCAACCTGCGCAAGGTGCAGGAGGCCCGCGGCCGCAAGCTGGAAGGCTCGCGGCAGAAGCTCGAGGAGATGCTGGTCGCCCGCAAGAACCTCGAGGTCGAACTCGAGAACATCGCGGCCCAGCAGAAGATGATCGAGGTCGCCCAGACCGCGTCGAAGTATCACTTCGACGAGACCCAGCTCGGCCGCATCAAGGAGCTGGTGCAAGGGCTCAACGCCCGCCTGCGGGTTGAAGAGCGGGTGGCCCAGATGAGCGGCGAGACGTTCGAGGAAGAGCCGAGCGTGCTCGGCGAGTCGAACGAGAACGTGGTCGACGAAGTGGCCGCGTACTTCCAGTCGCAAGACGCCACGCACGTGGCTGCCGACGTCAAGTAACGCCGCCCACACGCGGCACGGGCGGCAAGGCCGCCGCCCGGCAACAACGGATGGGCGATCGAGAGCACACTGGCCTGCGGGAGGGAGCTTCCCGCAGGCCCCCGGTTTACCCGCAGCGGGTCGAGCCGGCCGGTCGCCTTCCCTCGCTTCGCACCTAGCCCCCCTCTTCTCCTGCCGTCGCTCTTTGTGCGAGGAGGCCGCTGAAAAATGTTTCAGACCTGGCGAGTGCAGCTCCGGCAAGCCGAACAAGCGATGGCCGGCGGGCGTCTCGAGGAAGCCGGCCGCCTGCTGGCCCAAAACGATCTGCGGCAATTCATGCCCGGCATCGAACTCTCGACGCAAGTGGCCGAACGCATGGCCCGCCGCGGCCGGGAGCGGATGGAACAAGGAGACACGCTGGCGGGCTGGCGCGATTTCGACGCCGCCAGCAGCCTGGCGACCGACACGCCCGACGTCGTGGCCCTCCGACAACAGCTCGTGGCTCGCGCCACGCAAGAATGCCAGGCCTTTCTCGCCGCCGGCGACCCCGCGGCCGCCCTCAAACGGCTGGCAGGCCTCGAATCGCGGGGCTTGGCCAACTCCGAATTGCGGGCTCTCGAGCAGGTCGCCGGCCATTGGGACGGCGCCCTGAAGCACGGCCGCCAGGGCAACTTTGCCGCGGCCGAGCTCGAGCTGGCCACCGCCACGGCGCTGCGGCCGGGCCTCAAGCCGCTCGAGGAGCGGCGGCAGGCCTATCGGGCCGCCCTGGCCGAACATCGCAAGCTGATGGACAATCTCTACGAGGCGGTCGAGCGCCGCTCCTGGACCCAGGTGCTGGCGCTGGCCGACAAACTGCTCGAACTCGCGCCCGAGTGCCAGCCGGCCCGCGAGGCGCGCCGCCAGGCTTGGAGCGAGCTCAGCCCGGCCCTGAGGCAGGCGGCCCAACCAGCCGCGGCCCCCTCGGGCAGCACGCACTCACCTGGCCGCCGGCCGGAGGAAGACACCGTGACAGGGCCGGAAAACGGAACACGCTTTCTACTGTGGGTCGACGCCGTCGGGGGCTACCTGGTCTGCCGGGGGTCGGAAATCGTCATCGGCCAGCCGGTTCCCGGCAACAAGGTCGACATCCCGATTCTGGCCGACCTTTCCCGCCGGCACGCGACGATCCGCCGCGACGGCGAAGGCTACCTGATCCAACCGGCCCGCGACGTCAAAGTCGACGGCCGCGAGGTCCACGCCGCCAGCCTCTTGGCGGACGGCAACCTGATCGAGTTGGGGCGGGGCGTGGTGTTGCAGTTCCGCAAGCCCCATGCCCTGAGCAACACGGCCCGCCTGGAGTTCGTCAGCCGGCACCGCACCCAGCCGCCGGTCGACGCCGTGCTCCTGATGGCGGAAACCCTCGTTTTGGGCCCCAAACCGCACAGCCACGTGGTCTGCCGGCACTGGGACGACGACATCGTCATCTTCCGGCAGGGAGAAGAGTTGCATTGCCGGGCAGAAAAGGGTTTGGAGGTGGACGGGCAGCCCCCCCAAAATCGTGCGCGGCTTGGCCCCCAATCCCGCGCTAGCAGCGACGAATTCACCTTCAGCCTGGAACCGCTCTGAAACGAGCGGCGCCGGCCCGCTTCCGGGAAAGCCCGAACTGGAGCGGCCCCGCAGGGCATCCTATAGTTGTAGTTATCCGCGATGACCGCCATGATTGCCGCGCCAGACGTGGATTCCCGTAGGGTCAAGCCCATGAACCTGCACGCTACGCATGCCGGAGCTTCGGCGCCGGAGAAACCGAGCGCCATGAAGTTCACCTACCCCAGCGGCGCTCGCCCGCTCGAGGGCTACACCATCAAGCGGGGCATCGGCCGCGGCGGGTTCGGCGAGGTGTACTATGCTACGAGCGACGCCGGCAAGGAGGTCGCGCTCAAGCTGATTCGCCGCAACCTCGATGTCGAGGTCCGCGGCGTCAGCCACTGCTTGAACCTCAAGCACCCCAACCTGCTGTCGGTCTTCGACCTCAAGCGCGATGACCAGGACGACACCTGGGTAGTGATGGAATACGTCGCCGGCGAATGCCTGGAAGACGTGCTCGCCCGCTCGCCGCAAGGCATGTCGCCCGAAGACTCGTTGGCCTGGATGCACGGCATCCTGGCCGGCGTGGGTTACCTCCATGACCACGGCATCGTTCACCGCGACCTGAAGCCCGGCAACATCTTCTCCGACGAAGGCGTCGTGAAGATCGGCGACTACGGGCTCTCGAAGTTCATCTCCTGCAGCCGCCGCAGCGGCCAGACCGAGAGCGTCGGCACCGTTCACTACATGGCGCCCGAAGTGGCCAACGGCCGCTACGGCAAGGAAATCGACATCTACGCCCTGGGCGTCATCTTCTACGAGATGCTCACGGGCAACGTGCCGTTCGAAGGAGAGAGCGTCGGCGAAGTGCTGATGAAGCACCTCACGGCCGAGCCCGACCTCCGCCAGCTCAAAGAACCTTTCCGCACGGTCGTGGCCCGTTGCTTGGCCAAGGACCCTGCGCAGCGGGTCAACACGGTGCAAGAGTTGTACGCGCTCTTGCCGCCGCCGGCCCGCCAAATTCATTTCGCCTCGCTGCCGCCAAGCCCGCCCACGCCGCGCCCCGCGGTGTCGGGTCCGGCCGTCGCCTCCCCCATCCCTGGCGCTTCGCCCGTGTCAGGCGGCGAAGAGCCGGTCTGGCAGGCCGTGCGCGGCAGCGCCGGTCAGCTTCAAGACGCCTGGAAGCAATCGAACCTGCACCCGGCCGCCCGCGTGGCGATCATTGTCGGCGGGATCATCCTGGCCTTGAGCTTCCACGGCCCGATCGCGGCCTTGGTCGTGTCGCTGCTGGTGGCCTACGGGGTCTACTTGGCCGCCCGCATGATCTTGTTCAACTTCGTCAAGACCGGCGGGCCGCCGACCGTCCCTCCCGGCGCTGCAGTGCCGATGGCGTCGATCGTCCGGCCGCCAGCCTCCCCGGCGCCGGTTGGCGAAAAATCGGCTGAGCCTGAAAAAGCCGCGCGCCGTGCGCCGCGTCGGCGCTGGGGCCAGAGCACGCTGGCGGCACTGCCTCCCAAGACGGCTCGGGAAAAAACGACCGAGCTGCTTGCGAGCATGCTCATCGCGCCGGCCATCGTCGGCGTGGTGGCCCTGGTCTCTTCGCTGCTGCAAGGCCAGATCGCGCTCCCTAACCAATACGCCTGGTTGATGATCGTGTCGACCGTAGCGGCTTGGGGCGTGCTGATCCCGACCAAGCTGTGGGAAGGCCAGAAGAAGGAAGACGCGATGCTGCGCCGCTTCACCATGCTCGTGGTGGGCCTGGGCGTGGGGCTGGTCGCCTTCGGCGTGCAGCGGGCGCTGTTGGTTGATCTGCCGGCGGCGTCGGGCGCCTATCCCGGCCAATCTCCGTTCCGCGAATGGTCTCAGTCGGCCAACGGCCTGACGGGCTACCTGACCTACTTCGGGTTCCTGTTCCTGGTGCCGCGCTGGTGGAAGTCGGCCGATCCGGGCCGGCGGCATCGCCTGGAACTATGGTCGACCGCGGCCGTGGTCTTCTGGGCCTGGCTGGTCGGCATGTTCTGGGAGTTCCCTCAGCCGTGGGGGCTGATGGTGGCCGCCGGAAGCTGCGTGGCCCTGCAGTTGGCCAGCCCGTGGGTCGATCCCCGGACTCGGCGGCAAGCGGCCACGGCCTAGCCGAAATTCGCCAGGCAACATTCGGCCGTGACGAACGAATAAGGGTGCGGTCCTCTAGGAAGGTTCGGCTCGCGGCAAACGCGAGCCCTGTGGAGCGATGGCGATGAGTGCGAATCCGATCATGCAGTCCCTTCAGCGATCGTCCTGGCAGTTGGCCGCCTTGGCCGCGAGCGTTCTGCTGCTCACCGGCTGCCACGCCAACGCCCACCAGGGCGGGCAGCCTCCGCAAGCGCGCATGATGATCGGATTCGTGCCGCTGCTCCTGGTCGTGGCGGTGTTCCTGCTGGTCCTGCTCGTCAAGCGCCCCTGGAAGACGCTCGGCAGCTTGCTGCTGGCCTTCCTGGTGTTCGCGTTCCTCGGGGTGCTGATTCCCCGATTTCACATGCGCCAGCAGGCCGCGTGGAACATGCCGGCCTCCGTGATCTCCGGAACGCATCACGAAGCCTTCCAGAGCCCCGATGGCCAACTCATCGTGCAGTCTTGGAGCGACGCCGAACCGCAACCCGCAGCGGCGGTTTCTGCCGCGGTGACCAAGGCGATGGCGGTCGCCGGGACCGAACAGCATGACGTGGTGTCGAGCGAAACGGAGTCGGCGAGCGAGACTCCCCCGGCGCCTGAGCACGCTGGCGACGGCGAACATGCCGAAGGTCCCGCACACGGGGACCACGAGCACGCGACCGCAGCAGAACGCCCTGGCGAAGCCCACTCGGCGCCGGCTCCAGCAGCTTCCCCAGAGCCGCCGACGCCCGTCGACACGGCGCCCCCGGCGGAGCCCGCAGTGGCTTCCACGCCGGCTGCGCCTGCTCTGCAGCCCGAGATTCCGCCCGGCGCCAAGGTGGTTGAGAAGGCCCCCGATTGGATCCACGAACCGTCCCACCTGGATCCGCGCACGAATACGTACACGCACGTCGTGAAGTCCGGCACGGCCACCACTCCCTTCGAACTCAACCGTAAGCTCGATCAAGAGATCGCCGAGGTGACTCGCCTTTATCTCACCGAGACCATTGATGATGGCGCCGCGAACCTGTATGTGTCTCCGGAATACCTGCGTCAGAAAGTCGTCAAGCAGCAACATACCGAGTCGGTGCGCCGCCAATTCAACGGACCCGCGGGATTCGACGATCCCGGCACGATCACCCACGTGCAGGAAACCTGGGCACGTCTGGAATACGGTCCCGAGGTGCAGCGCGAGCTGAAGCTGATGTGGGACCAGCACGTCGCCGAGCGCCGCCTGTGGCAGGTCGGCGGCGTGGGCGCCCTGGTGATGGGCGTGCTGGCTTCGGCCCTGGGCTACCTGCGGCTCGACACCGCCACCAAGGGCTTCTACACCCGCACCTTGCGATGGGGCGCGGCAGGCGTGATACTGGCTCTGGTGGCCGCCGCGTTTACGCTGGTCGGCTAGCGTGCCGCGCTTGCCAGCGGCCGAGACCAGAGAGTTCGCGCGCTGGGTCTTCGGTCCGCCGGCTTTGGCGGCGAGACCTTTTCCAGCACCCCGCGCGTCGCCCCGCAGTCTTCATGAGCCCCGTTTCGGAAGCCGATCTGCTGCTCGTGGAACGCATCCGCGGCGGCGAAGACGCGGCCTGGGACGAATTGATCCAGCGCTTCGAAGGGCGGCTGTTGGCCTTTGCCGAAAGCCGCCTGGGCAATCGCGGCCCCAGCGAAGACGTGGTGCAGGAAACGTTCATCGGCTTCCTCACCAGCCTGCCGAACTACGACGTCGGCCGGCCGCTGGAAAGCTATCTGTTCTCGATCGCGGCCCACAAGCTGACCGATCATCTCCGCCGCGAAGGGCGGCGCCCCAAGCTCAGCCTGTCGAACGACGGCAGCTCGAGCGGCGACTGGGAACTGCCCGGCTCCGCGCGCCCGGCGAGCAGCATCCACCGCAGCGGCGAGCGCCGCCGGCTCGAGGAAGAGGGCCTGGTGGCCGCCATCGCCGATCAACTTCGCCATTGGCGCTCGCGCGGCGATTGGACCAAGGTGATGTGCGCCGAGCTGCTGTTCGTCGCCGGCTGGCCCAACAAGGAGGTCGCCACGGAGCTGGGCATCTCCGAGCAGCAGGTGGCCAACTACAAGTTCGACTTCCTGGCCCGCCTGCGCAACACGCTGCGGCGTCAGCAGCTTTCGGAAGAGGTGTTTCCCGAGCTCTATGAGGAGGCCGGCTGAGCGCGCAAGCCCTTGGCCCTTCGACCATGCGCCCGATCACCGCCGCCGAACTCGAAGCCTATCTCGACGAAGCCTTGCCTGCCGACAGGATGGCCGAGATCGAGCATCAATTGCGCGCCGACGTCGCTCTGCTCGACGCGCTCCGCACCACCAGCGGCCGCCGCGACGCCGGCGTCCATTCGCTGGGCGAAATCTGGCGCCGCCACCGCCTGAGCTGCCCCAGCCGCGACGAGCTCGGCAGCTTTCTCTTGGGCGTGCTCCCTCCCGAGCAGGAGCGGCATCTCGCGCTCCATCTGGAAACGGTCGGCTGCCGCTACTGCCAGTCGAACCTGGCCGATCTGCGCAGCCGCCAGGCCGAAGCGGCTGAGGTGAGCACGGCGCGGCGGAAGCGGTACTTCCAGTCGAGCGCAGGGTATCTGAAGCAGCGGTAGCAGGCCGAGATCGTCAACCGCGGCGTTCCCGGATTATTGCGAGCGATCAACGTTTGCGCGCACGTCGCTCGGGGCGGTCGTAATTCGTGGGGGAGCCAACTATAATCCCGGCGTTCCCGCCCTCCCCACCCCCGCCCGCGAGACGCACCCCCATGATTCGCCGCCTCGTCGTCTTGTCTGCTCTGTTCGGTTGGTGCTTGCTGCCCACTCTGGCGGCGGCTGAGGATGCCGCGTCGACCGACATCCCCCAGGGCGAGGTCACCAAGCACACCTTCGCCGACAGCAAGATCTTCCCCGGCACGGTCCGCGAGTTTTGGGTCTATGTCCCCAAGCAATACGATCCGGCCAAGCCTGCCTGCGTGCACGTGAACCAGGACGGCATTCAGTTCGGCGCGCCGGCCGTGTTCGACGAGTTGATCCACAAAGGGGAGATGCCGGTCACGATCGGCGTGTTCGTGATGCATGGCAAGGTTCCGGCGGCGAACGACCAGTCGCTCGATCGCTTCAACCGCAGCTACGAATACGACGGCCTAGGCGACAACTACGTGCGGTTCCTGCTCGACGAGCTGCTCCCGGCGGTCGAAAAGCTGAGCACGGCCGACGGCCGGCCGATCCGCCTCTCGAAGTCAGGCAACGATCGCTCGATCGGTGGCACGAGCAGCGGCGCCATCTGCGCCTTCACGGCCGCCTGGGAGCGCCCCGACGCCTTTCAGCGCGTCTTCTCCGGCATCGGCACCTATGTGGGGCTCCGCGGCGGCCACAACTACAGCACGCTCGTGCGAAAGTACGAGCCCAAGCCGATCCGCGTCTTCCTGGAGGACGGCTCGAACGACCTGAACATCTACGGGGGCGACTGGTGGATGGCCAACCAATCGCTCGAGCGCTCGCTCGCCTTCGCCGGCTACGAAGTCGACCACGTGTGGGGCGAGGGGAAGCACAACAATGAGGGCCCCACGAAGGTCTTCCCGCAGGGCATGCGGTGGCTGTGGAAGGATTGGCCGGCCGAGGTGAAGGCCGGCCCAGGCTCATCGCAGCTTCAAGAGATTCTCATTCCTGGCGAGAACTGGCAGCTTGTGGCCGACGGCTACCAGTTCACCGAAGGGCCCGCGGTCAACGCCCAAGGCGAAGTCTTCTTCAACGACGTGCCCCGCAGCAAGACTTGGAAGGTCGGCCTTGATGGCAAGGTGACCGAGTTCCTAGGCGACACGAAGAACGGCGACGGCCAGGCCTTCGGCCCCGACGGCCGGCTCTACTCGGTGGCCGGCGGCGCGAACCAGATCATCGCCTACGACTCAGCGGGCCAAGGCAAGGTCTTCGCCGACGGCTTCCGCGGCAACGACCTCGTCGTCCGCCACGACGGCGGCGTCTATGTGACGCACCCTGCCTGGGACGGCCGCGGTTCCAGCCAGATCTGGTACATCAGCCCCCAAGGGGAGAAGAAGGTCGTCGATCAGGGGCTCAAGTTTTCGAACGGGCTGACCCTCTCGCCCGATCAATCGCTCCTCTACGTGGCCGATACGCAGAGCCATTGGGTCTACAGCTATCAGATCCAGCCCGACTGCTCCTTGGCCCACAAGCAGAAGTACTATCATCTGCACGTGCCTGACACCGCCGACGACAGCGGGGCCGACGGCCTCGAGGTCGACCGCGACGGCCGGCTCTATGTGGCCACCCGGCTGGGCCTGCAGGTTTGCGATCAGGCGGGGCGCGTGAACTGCATCATCCCGACGCCGAACAAGAACATCTCGAACCTCTGCTTCGGCGGCCCCAACTTCGACACAATCTTCGCCACCTGCGGCGACCGCGTGTTCAAGCGCAAGGTCAAAGTGCAGGGGGCGCCGTCGTTCCAACCGCCGCAGAAGCCCCGCCCGCCCCGGCTGTAGAAGCAGCTAGGCTCGGCTTTCCCAAACGTCCTCCTCTCTCAGTCTCCAAGAATACTCGCATGCCCACCAAGCGCTGGACCCTCGTCGACGCCGAACACGACCGGAACCTCGAACAGTTGGACGTTGGCCCGACCGACGTCGGCGGCAAGGCCAAGGGGTACAAGGTGATCAAGCGGCGGCTGCGCGGCGGGACCCGCGAAGGGGTCGACGCCGTGGAGATCGACAACGGCACGTTCCGCTTCGTCGTGCTCCTCACCCGCGGCCTCGGGCTCTGGCGGGCTTGGCTCGGAGATCTGCAGCTTGGTTGGCGCAGCCCTGTCCGCGGCCCCGTGCATCCGAACTGGGTGCCGATCGCCGAGAGCAGCGGCCTCGGCTGGCTCGACGGCTTCGACGAGCTCATGTGCCGCTGCGGCCTCGAGAGCAACGGCGCCCCTGAGTTCGACGCCCAGGGCAAGCTGCTCTGGCCGCTGCACGGCCGCGTCGCCAACCTGCCCGCGCACCGCGTGGAGTTGGAAATCGACGGCGACACGGGCGAGATCGCGCTCATCGGCACGGTCGACGAAGCGCGATTCCACTTTCAAAAGCTGCGGCTCACCACCGAATACCGCACCAAGCCTGGCGAACGCGGGGTGCGCTGGACCGACACGGTGACCAACCACTCGGGGCTCCCCGGCGAAGTCGAACTGCTCTATCACGTGAACTTCGGCCCGCCGCTGCTCGACGCCGGCGCGCGGGTAGTGCTCCCCGCCAAGCAGGTCGTGCCGCGCGATGCCCGCGCCGCCGAAGGGATCGCCCGCTGGGACCACTACGGCGCCGATGAGCCGGGCTACGCCGAACAGGTGTACTACTTCGAGCTCGCAGGCGACGACCAAGGGCGCACGCAAACGCTGCTCCGCAACGCCCACGGCAGCCAAGGCGTGAGCTTGCACTATAGCACGCGGGAGTTGCCGCGGTTCACGCTCTGGAAAGACACGGCCGCCGCGGCCGACGGCTACGTCACGGGACTCGAGCCGGGGGTGAACTTCCCCAACGTGCGGTCGTTCGAGAAGGCCCAGCAGCGCGTCGTGGTGTTGCCCCCCGGCGGCAAGCGCACGTTCACCGTGGGGCTCGAGGCCCATGGAACGGCCGAGCAGGTGGCGGCGGCCGAAAAGGCGGTCGGCGCGCTCACCGGCGGCAAGCCGCCGGTCGTTCATGAGCAACCGCAAAAGGGCTGGTCTCCCGCGGGTTCCGCTTAGGCCGCTTCAGAACCAGCGAAAGAAGCTCCCGAGGCCAAACCCTAGCAGCACGCTCGTTGCCACGGTTGCTGGCCAGAGCCACCACCAGCGGCGATCTGCCGTTTTGCGCACGAGCAACGCCGCCAGGGCGCCGCCGATCACTAGGCCCGCCGCGGCGAACAAGAGCGTCACGCTGAAAAACGTCTCGCCGACGCCGAGGCCCGAAAAACCTGGAGGCATGGTTCGCCCCCTGCAAAGGGTGTGGTCTGCGCGAAAAGCGCAGCGACTCGCTCCAGCGTATCGCACCCGTTCGCGATCGCGTAGACATGCTTACGCGGCGAACGATGAGCGCAGCATCTGTTCGTGAGAACGATCGCGCAACAAATCGGGCAACGCTCGCAACTATTTTCTAGACACTGCGCCGGGCCCGCACTACAGTGAGCTGCGCCTCTTGGCTCGGACGCCAGTTTCTGAGCGAAGCGCACTTTGCTGCGCAATGCTGCTCACCTCTGGCAGCCGCCTCCAGAGCGCCGCCGCCGACCTGGGCGCGCATCCCTTGCCTTTGCGATCCGACCGACTTGCCCAGCCGGCGTGCTGACTGACTCCCCGCACGTCGGTCGGCAACGGAAGGAATTCGCGAATGATCCGAGCTCGATTCCTCGCGCCAGCGCTTGTCGCGCTGTTGGCCGCCACGTCGGCCCACGCCACGCGCGTCGACACCAACAACAAGGGGGCTCAGCCCGCCGGCGAGCATTCTCACATCATCGCCTCCAAGGAGCCTGACATCCCGGACGACACCTGGCTGAGTTGGGTGCAGAACGATTTCTACAGCGCTCCGCTCGAAACGCCCAAGTTCAACCAGTTGCTGAGCGTATTCGGGCAGTGCTTCAGCGGCGGGTTCGTCGACGAGGTGCAGCAGCTCAAAGGCAACGTCGGCATTGCCACGGCCGCCTATTGGGGCGAATGCTCGGAGTCGACCGACAAGGGGAACACGTTTCTCAACCCCTGGGCAGACGCCGTGGACGGCGGCAAGGCCGACGATCCGTTTCTCGACGCCTTCAAGTCGGCGGTGCTCAACGACGAAGCCGCCACCGGCCCCAAGGCTACGCCCACTTCGCCACAGTACTACTCGTCGAACGCCGGAGTCGACGCCTTCACGCTCGGAGGCGGGGCCTACGCCTTGTTGTTCGTGGGGGACACCACCGGCCGCCCCGACTACTTCCTCGACATCTCCAAGATCCACACTGTACTGACGACGA
Source organism: Pirellulales bacterium (assembly GCA_044221365.1). Classification (GTDB taxonomy): domain Bacteria; phylum Planctomycetota; class Planctomycetia; order Pirellulales; family JBGAPH01; genus JBGAPH01. Next base: position 32,019 of record JBGAPH010000009.1, on the reverse strand, counting down.
AGTACGCCTACAGCGACGACAACATCTTCGCCTACTACGGCGACGGGGCTCGGCAAGACCAAGGCAACGCCGGCTCGGCGGCGCTGCCTGCCTGGATTGACGGGGCCGGCACGGCGGCCAACTACCAAACCGGGCTCTCTTCGATCGCGGCGAACCTGAACCCCAACGGCGCCGACGGCATCTTCCTCTGGAACTCGAACCACGGCAGCTCGGTGCCGGAACCGGCGACGTGGCTCCTGGCGGCAATCGGGGCCTCGTTGGCCGCTCTCGTGAGGCGGCGCAAACGTTGCGACGGATAACCGAAGCGTCGAGCCCCCAACGAGGCTTGTTCCATGCGCCGTCTATGCCGAACGTAGGGGCTGCGCCATCGCGGCGCAGCCCCTTGGCGGCTATCGCTTGCATGCCCCGTGCTGCGACCTAGATTTCTCATCGAATCCTGACAATCGCTGGCACGCATTCTGCATAGAATGGGGTCACTCATCACTGGGCGGTGATCGGGCCTGCTACCCAAGGGGGGTAGCCTGTTCGCCTCGGTCATTCCATTCGGATCGTCCGCCGTCGCATGCATTTATCCGGCTCATCGACATTGCCTATCTCGGGATGCGCGCGCGCTTGCCCGAGAGGCCTTGCGTTCACCGCCACGCTGGCTCCGTTTTGCGTAAACGGTTGGCTGCGGCTGCCCATTTTCGCAGCGATTTGGGCGATTGGTTCATCCATGGTTGTCGATGCGTTCGCCGCAACTCCAACCGCGTGGAGCTTTGCGAACGTCGCTGCGCTGGCTGAGCAGCTGGCCGCGTCGCGTTTCGAACCCTCCCCCCAGCTCCCCCCCGAACTGCAATCGCTCAACTACGACACTTACCGGCTCATCGCTTTCGAGCACGCGCAGGCAATCTGGAAGGGACACGCGCCCTTCTGGCTCGAGTGCTTCCACCGAGGTTATCTGTTTCGCGACAAGGTTGCGATCAACCTCGTTGAGCGCGGCCAACCCACCCCTTTGGCGTTCTCGCCGGCGTTGTTTCAGTACCGCGGCGATTTGTCGAACTTACAACCGCCTGCAGATTCGGGGTTCGCCGGGTTCCGCGCGCTGGGGCGATTCGAGTCCTCGCCCAACTATTTGGAGCTCGCCTCGTTTCTGGGGGCCAGCTATTTTCGCGCGATCGGCGAGGGCCAAGTGTATGGCTCCTCTGCCCGCGGATTGGCGATCGACGTCGGCCTGCCCAAGGCCGAAGAGTTTCCGGTCTTCCGCGAGTTTTGGATCGAGCGCCCCGCCGCAGGGGAGCGGCGATTGCGTTTCTGGGCCCTGCTCGACAGTCCTTCCGTCGCCGGCGCCTATGAGTTCGTCATGCTCCCCGGCGCCGACACGACGTTCGACGTTCGCGCGCGGCTGCACTTCCGCCGCACGCCCGAGAAGCTCGGCCTTGCACCGATCACCAGCATGTGGATGTGGGGCGATGGCCGCCCCGGCCCCGCCGGTGATCCGCGTCCCAAGGTGCACGACTCCGACGGGCTGCTCGTACACACCGCGACTGGCGAGTGGGTTTGGCGCCCGCTCGTCCGCATGAATTACCCGTCGCTCAGCCACTACGACCTCAAGGGCGTCCGCGGCTTCGGCCTGATGCAGCGCGATCGGCGGCCGGAGAAGTTTCTCGACGGCGAGGCCAAGTATCACCTGCGCCCCAGCGTGTGGATCGAGCCCCAGCGTGGCTGGGCCGAAGGGGCGGTCGAACTGCTCGAACTGCCGGCCGACCACGAAGGGATCGACAACATCGCCGCCTGGTGGACCCCGAAAGCGCGTCCTCAGCCGGGCGAGCCACTCGAGCTCGAATACCGCGTGTCGTTCTGCGGCGTAGCGCCCGAAGAAGCGGGTATGGCGCGCGCCGTGGAAACGCGCGTGGACCGCGCCGGCGAGAGACGGGTGACCGTCGATTTCGCCGCCGCCGCGGCGCGTGCGCCGCAGGCAGCTTTGCCCACGGCCGACGTCGTCGCCCAGCGCGGCGCCGTCCGCGACGTGCAGGTTAATGAACCATCTCCAGGAGTGTGGCGGGTGTCGTTCGTCGTCGTGCCCGAAGGCGACGCGCCCGTCGAGTTGTCCGCCCGCTTGAAGCAGGCGGACCAAGTGATTTCCGAGACATGGAGGTACCTGTGTCCGAACTGATTTCCAGTCCCAGCGCCATGCGCCTCGAACTTGCCGATCAGCTCTTCGTTCCTCCGGTGGCCTTCGACGTGTTCGTGCGGGAGGACGCGCCCTCGAAAGAGGCCGTGTCTGCGGCGCGGTGCGCCGTGGCCGAATACCTTCGCGATCTCGGCGTCCGCGATCCCGATCAATTGGCCGATCTGAGCCGCCGCATGGTGCGCCGAGCGCGCGACGCCATGCCGCTCGGCCAATCGGGCGATGCCCAGAGCCTGGCCGAGGCGGCCGTGCGTCTGACGGTGCGGCAGTTGGATGGCTGGCTGCGCTCGCTGGCGCTCGCCGAGCGACCGGGCGACTCGACCGATTTGTTGGGCAGCGTGGTCGGCGCTCGGCTGCCGGACCTGCTGGCCGAGTTTCCCGACGCGCTCAAGCACGAACATTTGGCCGACGAGCTAGCCGATTCGGCGCAGCGCGTGTTGACGCCTGTCGTGCCCCCGGTGGAACCGCGGCGGATGCGCCGCCAGTCGCTGGCCCTGTTGCCGGCAGGCCTGGCATGGCTCTTCGGCTACGGTGCTCGGCGCGGCAACAACGGCGACGAACCTGGACCTGCAGACGCTCCTCCGCCCGACTACACGCTCGCCGTGCGGATGGCGCTGGCCGTGCTCACGGCCGTCAGCACCGGTCTGGCGACCCGCTTCTTCTGGCAGGTGATCTCGGCGACCGGTTGGGGCGCGATCGATCTGACGCTCGCGGCCTTGTTCGCCTCGCTCTTCGTGTGGGTGGCCTTCTCGTTCTGGATGGCAACGTTCGGCTTCGTGTCGCTGTTCCGCAAGCGCAGCCTTGGCAGCGCTGCGAAGCCTGCGCGCCTCGACGAAACGCGGCCCACCGCGATCGTGATGCCCGTCTACAACGAAGCGCCCGCCGCCGTCTTCGCCAAGTTGCGGGCGATGGTCGACTCGCTCGCCGCCACGGGCAACGCCGGCGCGTTTCATTTCTTCGTACTCAGCGACACGACGAATCCCGAGGTCTGGCTCGAGGAGGAGCGGGCCTGGGCTCGTTTCGTGGCCGAGGCCCCCGCCTCGCTGCGCGTGTTCTATCGCCACCGGGCCGAGAACCGCAGCCGCAAGGCCGGCAACATCGCCGACTTCTGCCAGCGCTGGGGCGCGCGTTACGAGCTGATGATCGTGCTCGACGCCGACAGCGTGATGGCGGGCCCGACGATGGTCGAGATGGTCCGCCGCATGCAGCAGGACCCGGAACTCGGCATCCTGCAGGCGCCGCCGCGCCCCGTGAACCGCGAATCGTTCTTTGCCCGCATGCAGCAGTTCGCCGCCGAAACCTATGGTCCGGTGTTCCTCGAGGGCTATCGGCTCTGGTCGCACTGTGACGGCAACTACTGGGGGCACAACGCCATTATCCGCGTGCAGCCCTTCATGGAGCACTGCGACTTGCCCGTGCTGCCGGGCGACGGTCCGCTAGGAGGCGAAATCCTCAGCCACGACTTCGTGGAGGCGGCGCTGATGCGCCGCGCCGGCTGGAAGGTCTGCCTGGCGCACGACCTGGGGGGCAGCTACGAAGAGTGCCCCACGACGCTGCTCGACTTCGCCCGCCGCGACCAGCGCTGGTGCCAGGGGAACCTGCAGCACGTGCGGCTGCTGCTGGCCGAGGGGCTCCGCCCCGCCAGCCGGTTGCATCTGGGCATGGGCGCGATGTCGTATCTGGCGTCGCCGCTGTGGCTCTCGTTCCTCACGCTCACGCTGCTCGCCGCGCTCTTGGGGGGCGACACCTTCGTCACGGGGCGCTCTGGGCCCAGCGGCGCGGCGCTCTTCGCCGTGACGATGGCGATGTTGCTCGTGCCCAAGCTGTGGGGTGTGATCATCAACTTCCGGCAAGCCAGGCCCGGCGTGGAGCGAGCCTGGGGGCCGCAGGTGCTGGCCAGCGCGGCGCTCGAAACCCTGGCGTCCATGCTGCTCGCGCCGATCATGATGCTGCTGCACACGCAGTTCGTAGTGGCCACGCTGCTCGGGGCGAAGGTGACCTGGAACGCCCAGAGCCGCGAGGACCACGCCGTGCCACTCGGCGACGCGGTGCGCACGCACTACGGGCATACGCTCATCGGTCTGGCCGTGGCGGCCGTGGTGTGGCAGTTCGCCCCGGAGATGCTGCCTTGGCTCGCGCCGGTGTTCGTGGGGCTGTTGCTGGCCGTGCCGGTGGCGATGCTGCTGGGCAATCCGACGGTGGGAAGTTGGCTGGCGCGGCGCGGGCTGTTGCTCATCTCTGAAGAGATCTCGCCTCCGGCGCTCCTGGCCGCCGCGGAAGACGAGCTAGCGGAGGTCGCTCGCGCGGGGCGTACGCCCTTCGCCGAATTGCTGCACGATCCCACGTTCTATGCCCTGCACGTGGGCATTTTGCGGGCCACCGACGGCCATCGCCCGGCCAGCCCCGTGCAGTTGCAGGAAGCCCGCCAGCGCGTGGTGGCGCAGAACCTGGACTCGGCGCCGGCCGACCTGCGGCGGGCGATCTTGGGAGACCTGCGGGCCCTCGAAGCGCTGCACGTGTTGTCGCGGTGTCATCGTCCGCCGGAGCGGACGGCGCTGTCGGCGTAGCCACTACCATCTCTGGGCCGCTTCCCTCAGCGGAAGCGCGCCTCCACCTGCGCAATGAAGCCCGCCCGATCGTCCCGCATTCGGCAGAGCAACGGCTCAGGCGCGGCGGTCTGCTCGTGGCGCGCGGCCCACAGAACCATTTCGATCAAAACCGGCAGCAGCTCGAGCCCCTTGGGGGTCGGTCGGTAGGCGATGGTGCGCGCGTCCGCTTCAGAGCGTTGGGCGACGATGAGGCCGGCGTTCTGCAGCCGCTTCAGCCGGTCGGTCAAGATGTTGGTGGCGATCCCCTCTCCGCTCTGCTGAAACTGCTTGAAGGTGGTGAACCCCTTGAGCAGCAGGTCGCGGAGGATCAGCAGGGTCCAGCGGTCGCCGAACAGCTCGAGCGCGATGCTCAGCGGGCAATCCGAACGGCGACCGGACGGGGGTTCGGACTTCATTCCACCATTCTCGTTCGATCACTTGCAAAAGGCAAGTCATCGGATATGCTGGGACGATGCTCGCTCAAACCCGCAAAGCAGGCGCCTTCTGGCTGGCGGTCGCCGCCTACCTCGGGCCCACATTTCCGCTGGGGTACGTCTGGCATCTGGTGGCGTTCCACCGAGCTTATCAGGCGCTCGAATTGTACCGGGCTGAGGTCATCGTTCGGTTCGGCCTGGCGGCGATGTTCATCCAGGGCGTGACCTTCTCCTGGATGTACCCGCGGTTGTTTTCGACGGCGCGGCGGGACTGGCCGGGAAGCGCATTGCGGGCGGGCTTGGTGTTCGGAGTCTTGGCTTGGTCGTTCACCACCTTGCCGGTGGCGGCGAAATACCAAATGGCTTCGGTCTCGCAGTTTCTTTGGCTGGAAACGTCGTTCCGGCCCTCCACTTTCTCATCGTCGCGCCGCTCATGTCCTTGGCCTGGCGAGACCGCGGCTAAACGAATTTGTTGCGCTCACATTTCTCGAGACCAGGATCGCCTCCATGGAAAGCAAGCAACTGTTGATCACTGCGCTGCGGCAAAGCCAAGGCCTCGTCTGGCCGCTGTTCGAGGATTTACGTTCGGCGCCACATGTCCCCTCGACCGTCGGCGGCAATCATGCCCATTGGATCGCGGGGCACTTGTTGGTTTCCGAGGGGCACATGCTGCACGCGATCATGCGGGGGGAAGCGAACCCCGTGGAGCGCTTCGCGCCCTTGTTCGCCGGCAGGACCCGCCCCGACCCTGCAGCGCAGGGCTATCCTGCCTACGATGAAGTGCTCGAACAGCTTGGCGCCATGCGCGCCAAGACGCTCGAACTGCTGGAGTCGCTCGACGAGGCCGCCCTCGATCAGCCCAGCCGCGGAGTTCCGCCGGGGTTCGAGGCCTTCTTCGGCGTCTGGCGGCAGTGCTTCCTCATGCAGGCTTTGCACTGGATGAACCACCGCGGGCAATTGGCCGACTGCCGGCGCAGCGCCGGGCGCGAACCGCTGATGGCATAACCTTCTGCCCCGCTTGCAGTACAATGGGAGGGAGAACGTCGCCAACAGCCCGCCAAACGGCCGGGCTGCCGTTGTGGAGTGCTTGCATATGGCTATCACCGAAACATTGCTGACCGCGGAAGAGTTCTCTCGGCTCGAGGGTCTCGCAGGGCCGGCGGAGTTGGTGCGGGGGATCGTTCAGATGATGAACCTGCCGAATCCGCGGCACGGCGAGGTTTGCTCGAATGTCGTCCTGTTGGTGGGAGCGTTTCTCCGCAAGGAGAGCTTGGGGCGAACTGTCTCGAACGACGCGGCAATCGTCACGACGCGCTCGCCTGATTCGGTGCGGGGCGCCGATGTTGCCGTTTACTTGTACACCACCGTGCCCCCCGGCCCTTTGCCGCAGCGGTATCACTCGGCCGTGCCCGATGTGGTGTTCGAGGTCCGCTCCCCCAGCGACCGCGCCTCCGAGTTGCTCGCCAAGGTGGCCGAGTACCTGGCCGCCGGCGTCAAGGCCGTGTGCCTGCTCGAGCCGGACGACGAACGGCTGACGATTTACACCGAGCGCGGTCCGGCCCGCCAACTCGGGGCCCGCGACCGCTTCGAACTGCCGGATCTGCTGGGCGGTTTCAGCGCCGCCGTGAGCGAGTTCTTCGCCTAAAGGGCTGGCGAAACACAGTTTTTCGCGCCCTGACCGCCCATTTATTTGCCCAATTTGGGGGGCGGCAACTATCGTGAAAAGATGGAACCGCGGAGGCACGTTATAGCGATTACTCGGGCGCCCTGGCGCGGCCCTGGGGCGCCGCTCTGCGCCTTGGCCCTGGCTCTCTCGCTGCTCCTGCGGCTCGGAAGTTCAGCGTTTGCCACGCTCCCCAACGTCATTGCCGTCGTCGAGCCGATCCCGGGCAACATTTTCACCGGCCACAAAGACCTCGAAGGGCTCTCGATCAAGGTCAGCCACCCGGAGTCGGTGAACCCCAACCCCGAGTTTCATCCCACGGCGGTCGCCAGCCGCATCTTTCCCGACAATGGGCTCTCCGACACGCCGATCGACGGCGGCTACGCCAGCCGCGATCGCTGGAGCCTGTGGTCCTATCAAGTTCAAACCACGACCTACTTTCCCCCGGCCATCGACGAAATCGGCCAGGGCGCCCGAATCGTCAATGAGAGCGCCGGCTATCAGAGCTTCACCCCCACCGACACGCTGCGGGCCAACCTGTTCGATCAGATGGTCTACAAGCACCGCACGGTCTTCACCCAGATCGCCCACAACTACGGACCGGGCGACGCCACGCTGCTCGATCCGGCGGGCGCCTACAACGCGATCGTAATTGGCGCCACGGGCCGCACCGAGGCCCCACCCGACTCCGATCCGTTTCGCGGCCTGGCGCAGGGGGCCTACATCGCCGACTACAGTTCGCGCGGCCCCACCACCGATAGCCGCCGCAAGCCCGACCTGGTGGCCCCCGGCACGTTCGTCACCCTGGCCACCTACGACCCGGCGAACCCTACTGACACCGGGGCCACCAAGTTGACTGCCGGCACCAGCTTCTCGGGGCCCTACACGGCCGGCGTCGCCGCGCGGCTCATCGAGCAGGCCGACGACCGCGGCTGGAGCTCCGATCCGCTCACTCTTAAGGCCGTGCTGCTCAACTCGGCGCAGCAAGTCAGTCAGCAGTACTCGCTTGCCGACGGCGTCTACTCCCCTGAGGTCTGGGACGGCTGGTCCCCCACCGACACCGACAAGCCGCTCGACCTCGATCAAGGGGCCGGCGAAATCTCGCTGCCGCGGGCGGAATGGCAATACTTCACGAATCCCGAGCAAACTCCCGGCGGCACGGTGGCCCGCGTCGGTTGGGACTTTGAGCCAGCGCTCGCGTCGGGCACGACGCAATGGTACTACTTCGACAAGCCGGTCCACGCCGGAGCCACGCTCACCGCCACGCTCGACTGGTTTCGCGAATTCGACGCAGGCGGCAAGGGGCTAGGGCTCGACGACCTGAACCTCGAACTCTGGGAAACCGATGGGGTTGCGCCGCTGAGCTTGGTCACGCAGAGCAACAGCCAGATCGACAACGTGGAGCACATCCACCGTTTCGACGTGCCCGACACCGCTTTCTACGCCCTGGCGGTGAACTTCAAGACCGACCATTCACAGGGGGGCGCCGACGCCTTCGGCCTGGCTTGGACGCTGCCGGACTCGCCGTTTTTGCCGGGGGACGGCAATCTCGATGGCCGGGTCGACCTGACCGACTTTGGCCTGCTAAAGGCCCATTTCGGCTCGGGCACGCTCCTCTCCGAGGGGGATTTCGACCTCGATCGCGACGTTGATCTCTCCGATTTTGGGCTCCTGAAAGCGAACTTCGGGAAAACCGGGGGCGCTGGGGCGGTGGCCGTACCGGAACCCCCCGCTGGGGTGCTGGGGCTGCTGGCGCTGGTTGGGCTGGGCTTGCGCCGGCGGATGAAAAAGGCAGCCTGAGCGGGCCGCCGGCCCGTTTCGCCGTTCATTTTGGTCCGCAGAGCGGACCCTACAGGGCGGGTAATCCATTGCGTAGGAAGGGCGCAGTTTATCCAGTCCTCCCAAGGGCTTTCTGCGATTGCTCCCTAAAATGCTTGACGCGATTTCGTCGAAACCGTAGCTTTGTCGAGATAGCCCCTCACCACACCCAACGGAATCGTGTCATGAAGATCAAGGTCGTCGTCCGCGGCGGCAGCATGGATGGAACCTACGAGTTCCCCGATGGTTACCGCCGCTCGTTCGGCGCCGCCGCCACGCCCGAAGAACTCGCCTGGACCTACGCCAGCGACTGCAAGACCCTTTCGATCGGCTGGTCGATCGTCGGTCCGTCGCTGCGCGCGCTCGAGGATCAGGAAAGCGCCACGGACTGCTACTGCCTTGTCGGCCGCCAGGTCGTCGAAGGCGTGCTCACCTACACGCTCGCGCACAACGCCGACCGCGCCGTCTCGGTGTAGCGGCCAGCGCGTCTCTCTTCGGGGCCGATGATCGGCCCTTTCGCCCAGATGTCTTCGCAGGCCGCGCGTCAGGCGGCGCGGCTGCGAACGGCCAGGGCGCGCAGCTCCGCGGCGATCGGTCCGCGCAGCGTTTCTTCCAGGCGGTCTAGGGCCGCGGCCGCCGTTGCGCCATCGAACACGCGGTGATCGTAGAGCAACGTCGCCAGCATGCGGCCGCGCTCGTCGAGCGGGCCGTAGCTCAAGCTCGTGGTCAGGAAGCTCGGGTGCAGCCGGTTGAAGGCCCCTTGCCCGGCAAGCACCGACATGCCGAACGTGCCGACTCGCTTGGCGCGCTTGCGGGGCAGTAGGTTCAGGTTCGTCCACCAGATCAGCCGTCGCACCAGCGCCGGCAATTGGCTGAGTTGCACCTGCGCGCGAAACGCCTCAGGCACGGGGGCCGTTTGGTACTGGTCGAGCGCCGCCTGGATTTCGGCTAGCGACTGCGTTTCCGGCTGCACGAAGCGTCCCCAACAGAGGCGATCTTGCCCCTGGTGTTCGCGCTGCACGCTGATCATCCCCACCGTCGCCGCGTGCTCGTAGAAACGCGGCCACGGCCAACGCAGGTAGCTCGTGCGCAAGAGCGGCTGCTCCGCCGACACCAGGCCATAAGCCCGCAAGAAGAGCGCCGGCCAGGAAACGCGGGGGCGCACGTTTGCCCGCAAATCGGCGAGCTCCGCCAATTCGAACTGGCGGTCGCAGGGGACGATCGGCAGCCCGCGGGCGAAGTGCAGCAAATCGAGCACGAGCGCACGCTGCGCGGGAATGCGCCGCGCGCGACCCGAAGTGAGGGGATTCATGGTTTGGCTCCTTCCAAAAGTGCGGCGCCCAACGCCGCCGGCGACCCTGGTTGTTGCCACTGTCGTACCCGGTCGGCGAGCGCCGGAGCAAGATCAGCCGCTGCTAGCTGGCGGCTGCCCGCTGCCGGAGAGCTTCGTAAAAGAGCACCGCCGCCGTGGCCGACACGTTGAGGCTGTCGGCCAGCCCGCGCATCGGCAATCGCACCCCGATGACGGCAGGCGAGTTCCACGCCGCCGAAAGCCCGTGTGCTTCGCTTCCGAGCACGATCGCCGTTGGCCGACGAAAATCGACCTCGGTGTAGGGTACCATCGCGTCGACGCGGGCCGCCACGATTTGCAGCCCCTGGGCCGCAAGCCAGGCGAGCGTCGCCTCGCTCGACGCCGTGGCCGCCGGCACGGCGAACACCGTGCCCAGGCTCGCGCGGATGCAGTTGGGGTTCCAGAGGTCGGTGCCGGCGTCGGCCACGATCAGGGCGTCGAGGCCGGCGGCGTCGGCGCTGCGGAAAACGGCCCCCACGTTGCCCGGTTTCTCCACTCCCGCGAGCACGCCCACCAGCGCCCCCTCCGGCAGTGCATGCCGTTCGAGGGTGCGCTCAGGCGCCAGCGCCACGGCCACGATCCCTTCGGCCCGCTCGCCGAAGGCTAGCTTGGCGAACACAGGCTCAGTGAGCTCGAACCGGAGCACGCTCGGCGGGATGCGTTCGACGAGGGACCGGGCCGCGGCGTCGCAGAGCGGCCGGCAGACGTGGACCTCGGCGAGCTCGATCCCCGCGGCCAGCGCCCGCTCGACTTCACGGACGCCGTCGATCAAGAACCGGCCCTGCTGCGCCCGCTGCCGATTGTCGCGCAGCCGCGCCGTCTGCTTGACGCGCGGATTCTGCACGCTGGTGATCAACAACGGGTCCACGCCGTCCGCCTTTACTCAATCTCGGCCGGGCAATACCGGCAATGTTGAAGTGGTTCTATTGTGCCCGCACCAGCAGCTCGCCGCGAGCCGATTCGACCTGATCGCCGAACCACCGCTCGAGCGGCCGCAGTAGCGCCTCACCCAGGGCTGAGAAATCCTCGGCTTTCAGGTAACGGGCCAGCAGGTGCAGATAGCGTGGCGCAACGAGGCGGCCGCGGGTGAATGTCGGCAGGATCGTAGGGCGCTTTGGCCCTAGCAGCGCGAGCGTGCCGCGGCGCATGCCGGCGCCGCAGCGGGCGCCGCAATCGCCGCCGACGACAATCGTGCCGGCCAGCATCGCTCGGGCCGCGGCGTCGCCGCAGTTGCCGGCGATGGCGATCACCCCTCGGCGCATTGCGTGGCCCACGTCGTGCCCCGCGTCCCCGTCGACCAGAATCGTGCCGCCGGTCATGCCGCGCGGGCTGCCGGGATAGCTGGCCCCCAGGCGGTCGCCGGCGCTGCCCCGAATGTGGATCAGGCCCCCGCGCAGCTCGCTGCCGGCGAAGTCCCCCGCGTCTCCGGCCACGACGATGCGGCCGCCGCGCAGTTGGCTGCCAAGGTGGCGTCCGGCCGGGCCATGCACCTCGAGATGCCCCGCGGTCATGCCGGCGCCGATGCGATGCACACCGGAGAGGTCGCCGGTCAGGATCAGCCGCTCGTCCGCGGCGTCGCCGGCGACAGCGAACAGTTCTGCCAGCGGCAGCAGCCGGTTGCCGCAAAGGATAGCGAGCCGCTCGATCTCGGCGAGCGTTTTGCCGCGCAACAGGTCGGGCGTGATGCCTGCGAGCTCCACGGGCACGGTCTGTGGCGCGCGGTAGGTGAGGAGCACGGCCATCAGCGGCTGCTCCCCGGCCCGGCCAGCAAGCTTCGGTGGGTTTGCACAGGCTGGAAGCCTGTGCCACGAGGATGGGCTCTTGGCTTGTTCGTGGCACAGGCTTCTAGCCTGTGCAGCCCGGCAGCCAACCTGCGATCTACAGCAGCTTGGGAAACTTGAGGCCGTACTTCCGGCTCAACTCGCCGCGCAGGCGTTCGCCTCGCTTGTTGATCTCGAGGCACTGCTTGCGGTGCTCCTCGGCGCCCGACTTCCACGATTTGCCGGCTTGCCCCTGCCGCGCGGCCACGTCGTTGCTCTGCAAAAGCGACCCCGCCTGACGGCTGTTGACGACGCCCTGATCGTACCACGCGGCAATTTCCTGGGCGAGAGCCAGGGCCTGCGGGTCGACGTTCGCTGCGTCGAGGGCTCGAATCGCTCCGCCCGCGTAGGTGTAGGCGTCGCTCTCGCCGCTGACGAACGAGAGCGCATTGCCGGCGGTGAGCTTGGGGGGCGCTGCCCGCATCGCGGCCTCGCGCGCCATCACCGAGTTGAGCTGGTTCCAGTAGGCGAGCGTCGCCGGCCCCTGGGTGTCCTCGGGAGTGGCCGGCGCGTGCCGTTCGGCCGCAGCGGAGCGAACCGGCTGATGGCTCGGCGCGGGGCGGTCCTTGTCGGACCGTAGGTCCGCGAGCTCCTCGCGCAGCGCTCGCAGTTCTTTGGCCGTTTCCAATTGGAGCGCGAGCTCTTCGCGGTTGGGAGCGGGGGCCGCGGGCGCGGGCGCGGGCACAGCGCTCTCGCCCCGAGTGGCCGACATGCGCCGCGACCAGGCGACCCCGCCCGCGGCGCCGCCGACGAACAGCACGAAGACGAGCAGCGCAAACCCCAAGCGGCTAGAGGTGGTCGACACGGGGGCTTCGGACATCGGTAGGTCGCCTTTGTTGGGCCAGGAGGGAGTCCAGAAACTCTAGCTCCTCGCCCTGGCAGCCACCGCAGCGTCCGACCGCTACAACCGTTGCCGACTGAAATCGTCCCGCGGCGCGATCACTTCTTGACCGGCGGCTTCTTGGCGTCCTGCTTGGGCTTCTTCTGCTTCTTGTCGTTCTTCTGAGCGTTGTTGCCCTTTCCCATGATTCGGTCATCTCCTCGAGCGTGGTTTGCAAAGGAACGCGGCGCCCCTGCGCCGCGTGTGAAGCCGCCAGCTTACCACAGGAGGGCGGAGAACTCCCATCCCAGCGAGTCGCTTCATGGCCTGGTCGCCCAGCGCGCTCGCAGCCGGAAAAAAAGGTAGAATCCTCCGACCGCGCCGATTCTGCCCTGTTGGAGCTCGCCCCGCCGTGCCGCACCCCGCCCCGCATCCCCTCTGCGCCGAACAGGCCCGTCTGCACGCCGCGAATGCCGGCAAGGAGCGCTGGCGGCTCTGGGGGCCCTATCTCAGCGATCGCCAGTGGGGGACCGTGCGCGAGGATTACAGCCCTCATGGCACGGCCTGGGACTACTTCCCTCACGATCACGCCCGCAGCCGCGCCTATCGCTGGGGCGAAGACGGCCTGGCCGGCGTGTGCGACGAACATTCGCGGCTCTGCTTGGCGCTCGGCCTCTGGAACGGCCACGACCCGATCCTCAAGGAGCGGCTGTTCGGCCTGACGAACGCCGAAGGCAACCACGGCGAAGACGTCAAGGAGCTCTATTACTACCTCGACGCCACGCCCACCAACTCCTACCTGAAGATGCTCTACAAGTATCCTCAGCGGGAGTTTCCCTACGCGCACCTGGTGGAAGAGAACCGCCGCCGCAGCCGCCAGCAGCCAGAATACGAGCTGCTCGACACCGGCCTGTTCGACGACGACCGCTACTTCGACGTGTTCGTGGAGTACGCCAAGGGCGCGCCCGACGACGTGCTGATGCGCGTCACCGCGATCAATCGCGGGCCCGACCCGGCCACGCTGCACGTGCTGCCGCAGCTCTGGTTCCGTGACACCTGGACCTGGAAGCCCGGCGCGCCGAAGCCCGCGATCCGCCTGGCCGACGGCGCGCTGCTGGCCGAACACCGCCGGCTCGGCGCTTATCGCCTGCACGCGGCGGGTTCCCCGGAATGGCTCTTCACCGAGAACGAAACGAACTTCAAACGGCTCTTCAATCTCGAAACCCCAGGCCACTGCAAAGACGCGTTCCACGAATACGTCGTCCACGGCAACCACGCGGCGGTGAACCCTAGTTTGACCGGCACCAAAGCGGCCGGTCACTACGTCCTCTCACTCGCGCCGGGCGCCTCGACCACGCTCACGCTGCGACTCACTGCAAATCCCGAGGCCACGCTGGCAGACGCCGAACAGGTCTTCGCCGATCGCCGCCGCGAGGCCGACGAGTTCTACCATGAGCTCGAGCGCGACATCCCGAGCGAAGAAGATCGCCTGATCCACCGCCAGGCGTTGGCGGGGCTGCTGTGGAGCAAGCAGTTCTACTACTACGACGTGGCCCAGTGGCTCGACGGCGATCCGGGCCAGCCCGCGCCCCCTCCCGAGCGCCAGCACGCCCGCAATGCCGACTGGCGGCACCTGAACAACGCCGACATTGTGTCGATGCCCGACAAGTGGGAATACCCCTGGTACGCCGCCTGGGACCTGGCGTTTCACACGCTCCCTTTGGCGCTCGTCGACGCCGAGTTCGCCAAAGACCAACTGCTGCTGCTCACCAAGATCTGGTATCTGCACCCCAACGGTCAGTTGCCCGCCTACGAGTGGGCGCTCGGCGACGTGAATCCCCCGGTGCACGCCTGGGCCGCCTGGCGGGTATTCCAGATCGACCGCAAACAACGGGGCGACCAGGGGGACCTGGCGTTCCTCGAGCGGATCTTCCACAAGCTGCTCCTGAACTTCACCTGGTGGGTCAATCGCAAGGACCCCCAGGGACGCAACATCTTCCAAGGAGGCTTCCTCGGCCTCGACAACATCGGCGTCTTCGACCGCAACGCCCCGCTCCCCAACGGCGTGTGGCTCAGCCAGGCCGACGGCACGAGCTGGATGGCCATGTACTGCCTGAACATGATGCAGATCGCGCTCGAGCTGGCCTGCCATAATCGGGTGTACGAAGACATGGCCACCAAGTTCTTCGAACACTTTCTCAGCATCGCCCAGGCGATGACCAACATCGGCGGCGACGGCCATGGCGTGGGGCTGTGGGACGAAGGAGACAAGTTCTACTACGACGAGCTGAACCTGAACGACGGCCGCATGGTCAAGCTCAAGCTGCGGACGCTGGTGGGCCTGATTCCGCTGTTCGCGGTGGAAACGATCGAGCCCGAAACGCTGGCCCGTCTGCCCGAGTTCAGCAAGCGGCTTACCTGGTATCTCAAATACCGGCCCGAACTGGCGAACCTGGTGTCGCGCTGGCACGTTCCGGGCTCAGGCGACCGGCGGCTGTTGTCGCTGTTGCGCGGCCACCGGATGAAGAAGCTGCTCTCGCGGATGCTCGACGAGACCGAGTTCCTGTCGGACTACGGCGTGCGGGCGCTCTCGAAGTACTACGGCCAGCACCCCTACAGCTTCGATTGCCTGGGGCACCACCTGACCGTGAGCTACGAGCCGGGCGAATCGACGTCGTCGGTCTTCGGCGGGAACTCCAACTGGCGCGGGCCGATTTGGTTTCCGGCCAACTACCTGATCATCGAGTCGCTGCAGAAGTTCCACCACTACTACGGCGACGACTTCAAGGTCGAGTGCCCCACTGGCTCGGGCAACATGATGACGATCCTCGACGTGTCGGAAGAGCTGACGCGCCGGCTGCTCAAGATCTTTCGCCGCGACGAACATGGCCGCCGGGCCTGCTTCGGCGAACGAGGCAAGCTGCAGAACGACCCGCACTTTCGCGACTACCCGCTCTTCTACGAGCACTTCCACGGCGACACGGGGCGCGGCCTGGGGGCCGAGCACCAAACTGGCTGGACGGCGCTCGTGGCCAAGCTCTTGCAGCCGCGCCGCTCCACCGCGCCCGACCACGTGAAGGATGGACAGCAGACGGCCCAGGCGGCGGTTCTGCAGGCGTAGTGCTGGCCGCTCGCCGGAGACGTGGTTGGCGCCTTGAGGGCAGTCGGCCTGCAGCGCTACTCGGGCGAGACGGTCACGAGCTCTTGCGACACGGCCTCGATCTGCGTCGCCCCCAGCGTGGGCTGCTCTTCGGCAAAGCCGATCAAGAGCGCGAGATCGCACAGGCGGTTGATCCGCCGCGGCAGGCCGCGCGTGAGGTAGAACACCGCCTCGAGGGCGTCGTTCTCGAAGATCGTGCGCGAGGCGCCCGCCGCCTTCAGCCGGTGGTTCACGTAGCTGATCGTCTCTTCCAACTGCAGCGGACGCAGCAGGCACTTGACGGCCATCCGCTCTTCGAGCCCCGGCATGCGGTCGAGCGCCGGCAGCAGGCCGGGCTGGCCGACCAGGAGGAGCGTAAGCGCAGAAGCCCCATGATGCTCGAAGTTCAACAGCAGCCGCACCGTCTCGAGGGCGTTGCCGTCGGCCAGCAGGTGGGCCTCGTCGATCGCCACGACGGCGTGCCGCCCGCGCTCGCAGTTTTGCAGAAACGCCCGCGACAACGCCCGCACGCTGGCCTCGACCGTGGTGGAGCCGCCCAAATTTCCGGCGCCCATCTCTTCCGCGAGCCAGATCAGCAGTTGCGGCCCCGGCATTTGCGGAAACAACAGATGCACGAAGGGGGCGAAGGATTCGGGCAATTGGCGCTCGAGCGCGCCGACGAGCAACGTCTTGCCGACCCCTGCCGGTCCGGCCAAGAGCGCCGCCCCGCGGCGGTTCTCGATCGTGTAGCGCAGCTTGAGCAGCGCGCCCTGGTGGGCCTCGCACGGGTAGTAGAAGGCGTCGAGGCCGCTATCGAACGGCCGACAGCTCAGGCCCCAATAGGATTCGTACATGTTGTTCGCTCACGGTTCGGGCGTCGCGATCGACGCCCAGGAGGGTCCGCGGTGCGGACCAACTAACGCGGTCCGGCGCTGCCCATCGCCGAAGTGAAGTTCTCCACAATCCCCACCAGGCCCACGCCCGTGGCCTGGAGATCGTCGGTCAGCGTCGCCAGGTCATGCGCGGGGCGGCGACGATCAGACACTGCCAGCAGGGCGTCGATCGCTCCTTGCCGGCAGAGGGTCTGCAGCGCCAGGGCCGACAGGCCCTCCCACGGTCCAGCGTCGATCAGCACCAGCGAGTAGTACTCGCCGAGCACGCCCAGGTCGACGGCCGCCTCGAGCTTGGCCAGGAGTTGCACGTCGCTGGGCTGCGGGTTCGCCAGAGGCAACAGCGCACAGCGGTCACGCCCCGATTCGACCAGAGCCTCGGTGAGCGGCACCTGTCCCGTAAGCACCTCCTCCCAGCCCACCTGCGGCTGCACGCCCAGGCGGCGGGCTAACTGCGGACGGGCGAAGTCGGCGTCGATCAGGCAGCAGGTCGTGCCCTGCTGAGCGAGGTAGGCCGCCAGGCTGGCGACAAGCGTGGTGCGCCCTTCGCCGCGTTCCCGGCTGGTAATCGCGACGCGAGCGCCATCGCCCAGCTTGCCGAGCGTTTGCGCCAACCGCGCGAGATGCTCTCCGCGCTCGGCGACGATCGTGCGGCAGATTTCCGGCCAGAGAAAGTACGGAACTTCGAGCGCCGGGCGAAACACTTCCACCTTGGGCGCCACGGCGAACGCCGACAACGGTTTGGCCTGGGCAGGGGACGGCGGGGCCGCGGCCTGCGATGTTGCCAATAGTTCCGACCAGGAAACGGTGTTCTCGTGGGCCGCCGCGGTGGCTGACATCTCGGCCCACGCGGTCGCGGCAGCCGCCGCTGGTTGCGGCGGCTGCGGATGCTGGGGCGCCGCTGAGGTCTCCGGAAGCGGCTTGGTCGTCTGGGATGAAGCCGCCGTGACTTCGTCCGTGGCGCCCTCGGGATGGAGCGGCTGCGTCGCCGGCTCATCGCCGCGTTTCTTGCCCACTAACGGGAAGCGCAGATGCGGCGCCGGCACGGCGGTCGCCTGTTCGAGGCGGAAGACGGGTTGGGCTGGCGCGCGCGGCGTCTCTGCGGGGGCCGCAGGCGCCGCCGGAGCCGCGTCCGTCGCCTGCGTGGGCTGGGGAGCGAGCTCGTGGTGCGGCGCGGGCGCGCCGCCGGCCGCCGGCCGCGGACGCTGCTGAAAGGCCTTGATGAAGGCTTGATTGAATTCGGGCATGTCAGCCTCCCCCGGGCCCGGACACTATTTCTCGATGCCGCCCTGCAAGCGGGCGACACCCTCTGCCGCGCCGTAGCTGCCGTCCCACACGCGCACCGGCTGCGGAGCGCCGTATGCGGGCCCGTAGTCGGGCGTTGCGGCCGACTTGGCCTCGGTCCCCATCCGCGCGGCCAGCGCTGCTGCCGGCATCGACCGGAGCTGATCGAGCTTCGCCAGCTCGGTGACGTATTCGGTTTGGGCAATGCCCATCTCCGCGGCGGCCACTTCCTTGGCCGTCAGCAGTTGCTCGAGCGAGCCCTGCCCGCGGACATTGCGGATATGGTCGCGTTCCGACACCGCGGCCTCGAGTTCGAGCCGGGCGCGGTCGACTGCCAACTCAGCAAGTTGCCGTTCGCTCGTGGGGCGGGCGCCCTTGCGAACCAACTTTCCCAGGCGCTCGACATCGTGCTGGGCCTGCACCAACTTGGCTTGCTGCTCGGACACCGCCTTCTCGGCGGCCAGCAGATCGCGGCCGTTGCCGCGATTGAATTCCTCGAGGGCACGGCAGGCCCCAATGAACTCCTCTTGGGCGTGCAGCCGATTGGCCCGCGCCTGCTCGACCTTCATCTCCTGGTCGAGAATCGCGTTGGGTTCGCCCATCGGCGCCGAACGCATGTTGAACGAAGTGTCCGAGCCAGGGAGCGACTCGGAATCGGGCGCCCGCAGGTTCGGTCCGGCCTCGTCGTCGAACGGCGCCCCTTGGCTACGGTCGGGGGCCCGGGGAAGCCGCGTCTCGCCGTGAGGCGCCGCGGAGTCGCGCGAATAAGTCGTGGAACTGTGGCCCGCATGGTCGTCGGGCAGCGTAGCCATCGGCGAGGGGCCCATCCACGTGGGCGCCTCGGTCGACGAGGTCGCCGTAGGGGCCTTAGCCGCGTGTTTGGTCGTAGTCGTTTTGGTCGGGGGAGTGGTCCCCTGTCGGAAGACCATGGCCGTCAGGGCGACGATCACCACCATCATGCCGGCCAGAGCGAACCGCGGCTTCGAAGTCCAATTCCAAGGGGCTGGCTGGCTCAGCGGAGGCCGCGCGGCAGGCTGCGACAAGTCCGGCATCGACAGCAAGACCGTGGCCGCGCGCGATCCGGAGCCCGCCGGCGAAGGCGAAGCGTGGTGCGGAGATTCGATGGGGCTGGTCAAGGATCCCTCCCTGGATGCTGACGGCCGCAATTTGCCCACGTATCGGTCGCCAAGGCAACGCCCATGCGCCGCACGTGGTCCGACGGCGCGTTCGGGCAAGAACATCGCCGCAGGAGAGTTATCGGTTCCGTCCGTATCGTTCTTGAGCCTTAGTCAGGTTGGGGCCTTTGGCGCGAACGCGCGGAGTTTAGGTAGACAATCCCGAGGCGCAAAGGTCGATTTTCCCCTCAGCCGAACCCTGGCCGTTCGAGCCCCGTACCAGAGGGGGAGGGACGGCGTTGCCGTGCCTCGGCGGCTGCTGTTACGATTTACTTAGGCTTACTCAGAAATCCGCTTCGGCCAAATATGACCGCCTCTCGCGCACTGCCGTTCCGTCTGACCGCCCTCCTGGCGGCCGTGGCGTTGGCGCTGGGCTCGTGGTCCCCACTGGCGGCCTGTGGGTGTGCTCCTTGCGGAGCGGCGCTCGAGGGCTGCAGTTCGGGGTGCTGCTCGGCCAAGTCCCTTTGCCAGAGCTGTTGCGACCGCCAGGGCGAAAACGAACCGCCCGCAGATTGCCTGGCCGACGGCGGCTGCCTGTGTCACCCGGTGAGCGCTCCGACTTCGGAGCAACCGCGGGTTCCCCAGACCGATCAGGTCGCCCAGGCCTTCGTGGCCGTGCCCAGTGCGATCGTCGCACTGCCGAGCCTTGTCCAGGCGACGGCGGTTGTCGCGTCGCCTCCTCTCACGCGTTCGGGCGCGGAACTCCGCGTCCTCTATTGCTCGCGGCTGGAATGATCCGCTTCTCGCGATCGACTTGCTGATTTCGTTTTCACAAGTGTTCTCGAGTTTGGAGTTTCGTTCCATGTACACGGCTTTGATGCTGATCTCGTTCTTGCTTCCCAACTCCCTGGTCTCGCACGCCGCCACGGCGGAGTGCTCTTGCGCCAAGGCTTGCGCTTGCTGCAAGTGCTGCGACACTGGCACGTGCACCTGCGGCGACGCCTGCAAGTGCGCCTGCTGCAAGTAGCGGGTAGCGCGGACCGCAAGTCGCCGCCTCGTGGCTCGTTGCTGAGTTGCCGAGGGGGTGACGCTGATTGAAGCAACAGGCCCCCGGTGCAATCGCACCGGGGGCCTTTGCATTGAGTTGGTCGGCTGGTCGGCGGTCACCGTTCCTCGTGCTGTGTCACAGCACGGTTGCCCTCTGATACTAGCCCGCAGCGCAAGCAAGGGAGAACCACATTTCCTTGGCAATTTGCTGACGAACCCTGCACCTGTGGGGCAGCATTCGCGGTTGTCGAGCCCAACGCCGCTTGCGTCCCTTGCTTGCGCGGCGGGCTAATATGGCGCAACAGGAAAAAAAGTCAGAGCGCTAGAAAGCTTGGTAGAGCACCTCACACAGTCGGCCCAGCGTTTTGCCGGCCTTCTCCGTGCCGCTGGCGTCGGGCATGTGGACCAGGTTCACGAACATCGCGATCGCCACTTCGCGGCCGCTATGACACGCGCCGTAGCCGGCCAGGGCCTTGCTTGTGAGCAGGCTCGTGCCGTTCATGGCGTTGTTCCACAGCAGGGTTCCCGTTTTCGCCTGGAACTTGCCATAGGCCGGACTGTCCTTGGGGACCACGCCGGACAGAGTGCCGTCTTGGCCGAGGATGGGCATGGCGTCGCGATAGACCTGGAAGTCGGGGCGCTCGGCCATCGCCCGCAGCAGTTGCACGGCGGCCCGTGGGGTAATGAAGTCGGCGCGGTCGCCGCCGGCGCCGCCGCCGAAGGAGATCGTCGCGGTGTCGACGCCGAGGCCCTCGAGGATCGCCTGTTGGCGGCGCAAGCCCTGGCCCAGCGTCCGCTCGCCGTGCTTGGCCGCCAACAGGAGCGGCAGCGTGCTGGCGTGCAGATTGTGGCTGACCTTGAGAATCAGTTTGGCCTCTTCCGAAAACGGCGGCGATTCGAGTTCGGCCACCTTGGTGAGTTTGCCGTAGCCGTCGGCGGACGGCAGATCGCCAGCCGAGTTGGGCGCAAGGGCCGAAGCTGTCATTTCCACCCCGGAACGGCGCAGGGCCTCGATCAGCAGCGTGCGGGCGAAGGAGGCCGCGTCGCCGACCTCGTGAATCGTCACGAAGGGGCGGTGTCCCAAGGGAATTTGGCCGCGGACGGTGATCCGCTCCCCATCCGAGGAGACGTCGATCGACACCTTCTCGCCCGCCTTCACGGTGTCGACGCGGGCGTCGACTTGCACGAACTCGGTTTGGGGGCGCCAGCGCACTTGGGCCGGCGTGCCGATGGTGGTCGGCGTGATTTCGAAGTCGATGAGGTTGTCGTTCACGATGATGGGCGTGAGTCGACCGGGCCCGCTGCCGGTGCCGGCGGCCTGGTCGAACAAGCGATCGTCGATGATCACGTCTCCCTCGATTCGCTTGATCTCGACCTCGGTGACTTGGCGGGCCAACTCCTCGAGTCCGGCCAGAGGATCGGGCTCGGTGAGTTCGGCCTTGGCCGAGAAGCCGGCGTACGTGTGGTCGGTGTTGGCGAAGGCCACGCGCCCCTGCGAATCGGTGCGGCCGCCGAACGTCAGGTCGCCCGAGGCGACCAGGATCAGGTCCCCCTTGAGCACGCCGTTTTCGATCGGCCCGCGGGCATACACCGGGGTGCGGAAGCGGTGGTTGGCGCCGAACGCCTCGAGCGCCGCGGCGGTCGAGAAGAGCTTGGTCGTGGAGGCGGGGGCGAACAGCTTGTCGGGGTTGTGGGCGAACAACACCTCGCCCGTCTTACGGTCGACGACCAGGAGGCCCCAGTGAGCGTGCTTGTATTCGGGGGCATCGATGATCTGGCTGACCTCGCCCGCCAAATCGGCCGCCTGCGCGGCGTGGAGCGGAGGGATGGCCAGGGCCGCGAGGAACAAGCTGGGCACCAGGAAACGAACACGACGTCGCATGGCTCTTCTCAGGGGGCGCGTAGGACCAGGGGCGGCCAGCGGTGGGGCGGGACTGCTATTATGTTTGCCGCCGACGAGAGCCACCAGGGCCGGGCTGCGCGAAGAAACGCCCGAAGGTTCGGGGCAAGAACAGCCCCGCCCGGCGGGCTATCCGCCCGGCAGGGGGCTGCCATAATAGAGCAGGCCCGGGTGAATAACCTCCGGGCCTGCTCGATGACAAGGGCGCGCTGATGATGCCGAAAAATTTAACAGCCCAGTCGCCTCGCTGGCAAGCCCGCGTTTGCGTCTCTTTGCGCGGCGCTGGCCCCCTGTTCGTCGGGGCGATCGGGTTGCTGCTCGTGCTCTCGCTGGGCGCAGCTCCAGCGCGAGCCGGCGATCCGGTCAAGCCCTGGGTCGAAGCCCAGCTCCCGCGGCTGCTCGAGTTCTACAAAGAACTCCACCAGGCGCCGGAGCTCTCGCTGCGCGAAGAGCAAACTGCCCAGCGCGTCGCCGCACAGTGGCGAGACGCCGGGTTTCAAGTCACCGAGCACGTCGGCGGCCACGGCATCGTGGGCCTGCTTCAGAACGGCGACGGCAAAACGCTGATGCTCCGTTGCGATCTCGACGCCCTGCCCGTGAGCGAGCAGACGGGCCTCAAGTACGCCTCGACGGCCACGACCACCGGCGAAGACGGCTCGACGACCGGCGTCATGCACGCCTGCGGCCACGACGTTCACATGACCTGCTCGGTCGGCGTGGCGGCGTTTCTGGCGGCGCACAAAGACCTATGGCGCGGCACGGTGATGCTCGTCGGCCAGCCCGCCGAGGAACGGGGCATGGGCGCCCGCGCGATGCTCAACGACGGCCTGTTCGACCGTTTTCCCAAGCCTGACTATGCGGTGGCCCTGCACTGCGATTCCACGATTCCCACCGGCCGGATCGGCTACCGGCCAGGCTACGCGCTGGCGAACGTCGACAGCGTCGACATCACGATCCGCGGCCGCGGCGGGCACGGCGCCTATCCGCACACCACGATCGACCCGGTCGTCCAAGCCGCGCACCTCATTCTCGATCTGCAGACGATCGTCAGCCGCGAGGTGAAGCCCACCGAGCCTTCGGTGATCACGGTCGGCTCGATCCATGCCGGCACGAAGCACAACGTGATCGCCGACCACTGCAAGCTGCAGCTCACGGTCCGCAGCTATTCCGACGACGTCCGTGCGCAGCTCAAGGCGGCCATCGTCCGCAAGGCCAAGGCGGCCGCGGCCGCCTTCGACGCGCCCGAGCCGACGATCGAATTCACCGACGGCACGCCGGCCATGTTCAACGACCGCCAACTCGCCGAACGCGTGGCCGAGGTCTTTTGCAAGCGGTTTGGGCACGAGCAGATCGTGCTGACCGATCCGTCGATGGGGGGCGAGGACTTCAGCGAGTACGGCCGCCGCGGCGTGTCGAGCTTCATGTATTGGCTCGGCACGATCGACGCTCACCGCCTGGCAGGCTACACGCGCGTCGGCCAGTCGCCTCCCTCCTTGCACTCGCCCCTCTTCTACCCCGACGCCGAGCCAACTCTGGAGACGGGCGTCGAGTCGCTAGTTGCGGCGGCGCTCGAATTGCTGCCGGTGGAGAAGGAAGACAAGGCTGACAAGCGCAAGGCGGGGCCGTGAGCGGCCGACGCAAGCGGATTGTGCTGGCTTGGCTGGCCGGGTGGCTGTTGCTCATGGCCGGCGGCGGGTGGCTGCTCGCCGACCTGCGCGCGCGTGTGCTCGAGGAAGGAGCCCAGAGCGAAGCTCGCCAAGAGTGGCAGACCTGGAAGGAGGCCGTGGAGCGCGGCGATGCGCAGCTTGGGCCGGTGGCCCGCCGGCCGCTCAAAAGCGACGAGCCCCCCGCCGTGGTGCTCCTGCGCGACCATTTTGCCGCGGTGGCGGCGGGCTGCGGAGTGTTCGTCAGCCTGACCTATCTTTTCTTGGCCGTGACCGTGACCGGCCTCTGGTCCTCGCCCACCCACGGCGCGACCCCGCGTCCCGCGCCCAGCACCCATGACCGCAAGTAGCGAGCCGCGCATCATCGCCGCCCCGGTCTTGCACAGACCGGTGAGCGTGCGATCGTGGCCCGCCCGAGACGCGGGCTGGTGGGCTGTCGTTTCCGCCGGTGGGCTCTGCGCCTCGGCGGCATTGCTCGGCCTGACGTGCCGCAGTTGGCTCGTGGGGGCGGCCGGAGGCGGGCTCGTGGCCTTTGCCTCGTGGCGCTATTGGCTGCCGGTCAATTTCGATCTCGACGCCAGCGGAATCACGCAGCGTCTTGGCCGGCGGCGCTGGCGCATTCCGTGGACCGCCATCGGCGGCTACGCGCTCCGCCCGCAGGGAGTAGCGCTCTGGCCCGCCGACGCCGGCAACCTGGCCGCCTCGGCGCGAGCGATCGTGATTCCTTGGAATGGGCAGCGCGGCGCGCTGCTGGCGGCCATTGCCGAGCACCTGGGGCCGCCTACCGCCTGAGTTGCTTGTCGGCGGCGGGCTGCCTCGCGGTGCGCGAACAGCGCGCGCTACTCAGCCGCCTGATCGGCCAAGACTTCCTCGAGCGGCACTTGGCCGACCTTTTGATAGCCCAGGCCTCGCAGGACTTCCAGCAGCTCGCTGCAGGTGGGGAACATCCGGCCGCTCTTCCGTTTGTATTGGTCGAGGGCCTGCATGAACTCAACCTCTTCGTTCGTGTAGTCGCGCTCGCAGGTGGTGGGATCGATTTGCCGGCGGCGATTCACTTTGGCGCGGCGCTCGAGCGGCCGGCGCTCGACCGTGGGGCTGGGCGCGGCCGACGCGCTGGCGGCCCGCTTCTCGTTCGTCCGTCGCTCCGAGCGGCGACGATCCACGGTGACGATCGATTCTCCAGCAGACGCCTTCGATTGACGGGCCTTGACCATGCCTGCGAATTCCCCCGAGGAAGGATGCACGTGCTAAGCTGGGAAGTTTAGCTCGACTGTTGCATTAAGGAATCGGCAGTAAGTCTCTTCCTCTTGCGAAGCTAGTGAAACAAGCGAGGGTTTGCCGGCTGGATCGATTGTGCCGGCGCGGGGAGGGCGAGGGCAGCCCGTCCATGGCTGCCGGCAGGGGGGCTCGCTCACCCGGGTTCGCCAAAAAGGAGAGGCGCCCCTAAGGCAGCAGCACGGGCAACTCGTCCGTCCTGTTGCCCAAGCGACGGTGCATTTCCAGATCGATCGCATAGCTGATCCACCGCACCGAGCTGTCGCACATCGCCATGGCGAACGAGCCGACATGAGGGCTGCCAAAGCAGCTCGACTGTGACACGCCGGGCCGGTCCTGCTGGGGCGGATAGCTCTTGCCGGTCCAGCGCGTGATGTCGACGGCGTGGCCGCAGAAGGCCGTCTCGTTGTTGCCGGCGTCCGCGCCCCCCTCGTAGTCGTCGGGCTGCAGGTACTTCTCGCCGACCAAGTAGGTGTTCGTCGTGCCGTCGAAGATTTCCGCGATCTTCACCTCGCTGCGGAAATAGATTACGCCGTTTAAATGAGCGGTGCTGGGCCAGTTGTAGCTGGCGCGATCCGCCGCCTCGAGGCTCGAGGGACCGAGATTCGTGGGAAAGATCGTGTCGCCGCCGTTCGAGGCGTAGTCGTTCTTGGCCACGCGCTCGACATAGCTGGCGTTGTAGTAGGTGAACTCCGTGTACAGCACCCGCGTCCGCCGCCGCGCGGGGCAGTAGAACATGTTGACCGGCGTGGCCAGCCGCTCGGCGATCGCCTTGGCGCGGGCAGTCGACGTGAGGCCGCGCCCCAAGTCGTGCAACACCCCCTGCTCGATGAACGGCAGCACGTTATAGAGCCAGCCCCCCGGCTGCTCCTTGCCATACCCGCGGTCAGGGTCGCCGGTCCACAGCGTGTTCCAACCGTTGGTGGGCAGGTGCTTCTGCTGGTCATGGTGGATCGCCATGCCCAGGGAAATCTGCTTGAGGTTGTTGGCGCATTGCGTGCGCCGGGCGGCTTCGCGCGCGGACTGCACGGCAGGCAGCAACAGCGAGATGAGAATGCCGATGATGGCGATCACCACGAGCAGTTCCACCAAGGTGAAACCGCTCCGCCTGCGGATGTTGTTCAGCATCGCCGTCGCGTCGTCTCGAGGAGATGGCCCCCTGCCACCGGTCATCCTAAGCGATTTCCGCCAAAAAGAGCAACGTTTGGGCGAGGGGCGAGCGGCCGGCGAAAGCCGGCCGAGACTTCGGCGGCCACCGCCCGTGCCGGGTGGTCAGCCGGCTGACGCCGGCCGCTCGCCATGAGCGCGCCTAGTTGACCTGGCCCAGATAGGCCAGCAGATCGGCCATGGCTTGCGGGTCGATTTGCTGCTCAAGCCCTTCCGGCATCAGCGAGCGCCCTTGGCTGGTCATCGACTCGACGTCGCGGCGGGCGACCGCGTCCTCGAGCCCCTCCGCCCGCCGCAGCACGATGCTGGCGCTCGACTCCGAGGCAATCATCCCCGTGAGCACGCGGCCATCGGCGGTTGTGAGCGTGTACGACACATACTGGGGGTTCACTTCGCGGCTCGGCTCGAGCACCGCCTGCAGGATCGCCTCGGGGCCGCGGGCCTTGATGGCCGCCAGCGGCGGACCGATCTCGTGCCCGACCCCTTCGAGCTTGTGGCAGGTGGCGCACTGGGCGCGAAACACGGCGCGGCCGCGGTCGACATTTCCGCTCAGCTCGAGGGCCGCCCGGTAACGGGCGGTCAGAGTCGCCCGCGCGCTCTCTTCGGCGGCGGCGAAGCGGGCCACCGCCTGGCGGACTTTCTCCTCCGGGTGGGTCCGCAGTTGTTGCCGCTGCGCCGTAGAGAGTTCGCTCCAAGGCAAGTGTTCGCGGGCCAGAGCCTCGGCCAAGCGAGCTGTCAGTGCGGGGTATGAAAGAATCACGTCGATGAGCGGCGCTCGTGCCGTGGGCTCCAGCTTCAATAGCGCGGCAAAAGCCTCTCCAGGATCGGTACGCGCCAACGCCGCCAGCGCGTCGCGTTGCAGTTGCAGCGGCTCCTCGGCCGCCAACAGGGGCAACAATGCGGCCGGCTCCGCGCCCTGCAATTGGACCATCAGCGCGAGCGCCTCCTGCCGGCGAGCGTCGCTTTGCTGGTGATCCGCCAGAATCGCGGCGGCCCGCGCCGCTTGCTGGGCGATGAGCTGTTCGGCGTCAGGGCCCAGGTCCTTCCATTTCACCTTCCAGTCACTGCCGCTCCGAGTCAGGCCTTCGGTTACCCCTTGGAGCACGGCCGCGGCAATCTCCGGCGTGGCTCTGCGACAGGCCGCCACGAGCGCCGTGAGCTCGTCGCCGCGTCCCTGTCCACCGACTTGGCGGGCCAGCGATTCGAGCAGCGTGGGCGCGGCCGACTCGGCGCAATAGGCGTCATCCTCGAGCAGCGTTGTCAGGAGATGGACCGCGGATTCGGCGACCGAGCTTTGCACCGCGAATCGCATCAGCGGCTCGGCCCCATCGCGGCGCGCCAGCGCCGCCAAGGCCGGCGTGCGGAAGTCCGCCGGCAAGCCCGCCAGGCGGAACGCCAGCTCGAGCCGCACGCGCGGATCGGGATCGTTCACCAGTTCCTGTGCTCGAGCCGACAGGGGCTCCGAAGCGGCGAAGCGCTGTTCCGCCAACCGCACGGCGTGCTCCCGCACGCGGGGATGAGCGTCGACGAGCGCGCTTGCCAGATCGTCGTCGGCCAGCGCGTTCCGCCCTGCGAGCAACCACAGAGCTTGTAAGCGACCTTCGGCCAAGCCGCTGCCGGACAGCGCCTTGCGCACCCCATGTTCGGCCGCTGGGTCGGCGCGCTCGCGCAGCAGCCGGGCAGCCGTTTCCCGCTGCCAGGAGCGCGGGCTGTCGAGCGCGGCCACAAGTTCGGACGTCGTCGCCCGACCCAACGGGCGCACCGGTTCTCGACGGAAGTTCTCCGGCACGACCCGGTAGATCCGGCCCCGGTCGTTGCCGCTGTTCAGGTCGAGTTGCTGCTTGATCGGGCCGGGCAAACTCGCGGGATGCTCCACCACCTCGCGGTACATGTCGGCCACATAGAGCGACCCATCGGGGGCGTTGGCGAACTGCACCGGGCGGAACCAGGTGTCGTCCGAGGCGATGAACTCGGCGCCTTCGTCGACCCGCTCGGCCCGCAGTTCGAGGCCGTGCTCCACCAGTCGCTTGCGATGGACCAAGTTGCTGCCGACGTCGGCCACCACGGCCCAGCCGCGCATTTCGGCGGGCCAGTCATCGCCGCGGTAGATCGTCACTCCGGTGGCGCTCGTGAAGTAACCCGAGGCCCGGCCTCCCCCTTCGACGGGCCCCTCGACCTTGCCGGCCACGCGCAGCCGCGTGCGCAGGATCCGCCACGGCTCGACAGGACTCGCGCGAAACACTTCGGCCTGCGGGCCGTCGGCGGCGATGCTGACGGTTGGCTGCGGCGCCGGGGCCCAGGGATTCCGCGTGAGCAAGTCGTCGTCGACGAGCACCTGGCGAATGTGATCGCTATTAGAACAGACGAAGCGCCGGCCCCAGTCGTCGAACGAAAGGCCGTGCTGCCCGCCGCCGGTCACCGCCGCGAGTTCGAGCGTCTTTGGATCGAAAGCGAAGTCGCGGCCGCGCAAGTCGACCGCCGCGCTCTCGGGCTGCTCCGGCCGCCGCACGCGTCCGCCCGAGGCGCTCGTGGCCCCGTAAATCCGGCCATCCAGTCCCCAGGCAAAGGAGTTGAGCAGCCCCTGCACGTTGCTGCGGCCAAAGCCGGTGAGAACTACCCGGCGCTGGTCGGCCCGTCCGTCGCCGTCGTCGTCCTTTGCGAACAGGATGTCGGGCGCCGCCCCGACGAAGACGCCCCCGTTTGCGCAGAGGATTGCGGTCGGCCAGGAAAGGCCCTCAAGGTAGACCGTGCTGCGGTCGTAGCGGCCGTCGCCATCGGCGTCTTCCAACCGCCGTACCCTGCCGAGGCGGTCTTGGTCGCGCTCCGAGTAGTCGCACATCTCGACGACGTACAGGCGGCCATCTTCGTCGAAACTCATGGCCACCGGATCGGCCAGCAGCGGCTCGGCCGCGGCGAGTTCCATGCGAAAGCCCGGGGCAACGTGAAACGAGTGGAGCGCCTCGTCGGGCGAGCGCGGGGCGACGCGGGGGAGTTCGGGAGCCGCAAGCTCGTCGGCAGGCTCCGCCGCGGCGAGCAGCGCCGGCGTCGAGAGCAGTGCGAGCAGAGCCGCGGCCCACCGGCAGCGATCGGTCATGAGGGAAATCACTTGGCAGACGGCGGGAAGCGGGCGGAACGGAGGCCGGAAGGTGCGGCGACCCGTATTCTGCGAGGGTAGTCCCCCGGCGGCTGAGCCGCAATTGCTCCTGCGTTGCTTGCCCGGCTTACCGAATCAATGAGCGGTTCATGAGGAATTGATGAGAAAGCCAAAAAACAGTTGACTTGGCATGCGGCTGGCCGCAAAATCCAAGACGCACGCAAGGCCCAAGCGGCGTTTCGCCTGAAGGAAGTCGATGAGTGCGGCTGCTCCCCTGATCTGTCAGCCCTTCTGGGCTACCCATTTCTACGCGTTTCCTTGGTCGGAGCATCCGCAGGAAGCGCCCGGGCTCATTCAGTACCTGTATTCGCTCCGCGACCAGCAGGCTGCCCGCGTTTCGAGCGGGGTCGCCGTGGCGGCGAAGTCGAGCTACGGGCTTTACGAGGGAGATTTCGATCTTTTCGCCCGCGAGCACGCCGGCCTGTCGAAGCTCAAGGCGTTCATCGTCGATTCGGTGAAGCGCGCCGTCATCCATGTCAACGGCGGCAAGCAGGACGCGTCGCGTCTGGCGGTCGAGATCGATGACGCCTGGTATCACATCACCAACCAGGGCGGCTACCACGACACGCACGTGCACGGGGGCTGCTCTTGGTGCGGCATCTACTACCTCCAAATTGGCGACTCGGGCCGGCGCCGCGAAGGGGGCGCGCCCAACGGCGGCAGCCGCTTCTATTCGCCGCTGTGGCGCGGCGGCAGCCATTCGGACTACGGCAACAACTATCTCAGCACCAGCTACGTCGATCCGCCCATGCAGGATGGCGTGTTGCTGCTGTTCCCTTCGTACCTGCTCCACAGCGGCCTCCCCTACACCGGCCAGCAGGACCGGATCGTGATTGCCTTCAATTCCCGTACGAAGCTGTTGCCTGCCGGGGTGGCCGTGCCCAGCGACGCAGGGGCCGCGGCGTTATCTCCTGTTCCGACAACCGCTTGAGTTGATTCTGTCGCGATCCGGGGCGCACCTCGGCCGCGGCGCCGTCCTGACTCCGGACCGGCCGGCAGGTATACTAGGGAGACTCGGCCCTTTGCGGGCCTGGGCCGTTTCTGATCGGCTCCCTGATCTCCGTCTGAGTTTCCGCCGGACAAGCTGCGTCGCATCTTATGATCTGTGTGAGCATTGGGCGGGGCCGCCACCGCCACATGATCGCCGAGCACAAGCACCTGGTGGAGCAAGGGGCCAAGCTGGTCGAGCTGCGGCTCGACTACATCAACGGCGAGGTGAACCTGCGCCGCTTGGTCGACGACCGTCCCTGCCCCGTGATCGTCACCTGCCGCCGCGAGCGGGACGGCGGCAAATGGGCCGGCGACGAGGCCTCCCGGCTGATGCTGCTGCGCTCGGCGATCGCCAAAGGGGTGGAGTACGTCGACCTCGAAGAAGACGTCGCCACGACGATCACCCGCTACGGACCGACCAAGCGGATCATCAGCCTGCACGACTTTCGCAAGACGCCCGACGACTTGCCCGCGGTGTACGCCCGGCTGGCGGCGCTCGACGCCGATGTGGTGAAGCTGGCGACGATGGCCAACAATCCGCACGACAACTTGCGGATGCTCGAGCTGATCCGCTCGAGCAACAAGCCCACGGTCGGCATGTGCATGGGGGAGATCGGCACCCCCTCGCGAATTCTCAGCGGCCGGTTTGGCTCGCCGTTCACCTACAGCACCTTCAGCCACGAGCGGACGCTCGCCCCCGGGCAACTCAGCTTCGGCGACATGAAGGATCTCTATCACTATGAGGAGATCAAGCCCGACACGGCCGTCTACGGCGTGATCGCCGACCCCGTGCGGCATAGCATGAGCCCGCTCGTGCATAACACGGCCTTTCGCAAGCTCGGAGTGAACGCCGTGTATGTTCCCTTCCGCGTGCCGCGCGAGGACCTGGCGCAGTTCCTCGACGACGCGCCCGGCTACGGCATTCGCGGCCTGAGCGTGACGATTCCGCACAAGGAGTCGGTCGTGCCCAAACTCTCGAAGTCCGACGGCGCGGTGCGCGGCATCGGCGCGGCCAACTCGATCGTCTTCGAAGGGGAGGAGCGGCTCGGCTACAACACCGACTACCGGGCCGCCATGGACAGCCTCGACAACGCCGCGGGGCATCTCGGGGGAAAGCAAAACTTCTTCGCAGGCCGCAAAGCCATGGTCTTGGGCGCCGGCGGCGCGGCCAAGGCCATCGCCTTCGGACTCAAGCGGCGCGGCGCCAAGGTGATGATCACCGGCCGCACGCCGGAGCGGGCTGCCGAGCTGGCCCAGCGGCTCGAGTGCAGCGCCGTGGAATGGGACCTCCGGCACGGCCTCCGCCCCGAGGTGCTGATCAATTGCACCCCCGTCGGCATGCACCCGCACGTCGACGAGTCGCCTTTCGACCGCGAGTACCTCCAGCCCTCGATGCTGGTGTTCGACACGGTCTACAACCCCGAAAACACGCTGCTCGTGAAGGAAGCCCGCGGCCGCAACTGCACCGTGATCACCGGCGTGGAAATGTTCGTCCGCCAGGCGGCCCTGCAGTTCAAGCTGTTCACGGGGCAAGACCCGCCCTGGGAGCTGATGCGCGACACGCTCAAGCGGGCGATCGGGCCGGTGAAGTACTAGTGCTGCGTCACAGCTAGAAGTTCGGGTTGCCCCTCCGATACTAGCCCGCAGCGCAAGCAAGGGAGAGCCACGTTTCCCTGGCCGAGCCTCGCAGACCCCTGCACGGGCCGGGCGGCATTTTCGGCCAGCGCGCC
>JBGAPH010000082.1:0-23139 GCA_044221365.1 Pirellulales bacterium | reverse complement strand
TCCCTGGCCGAGCCTCGCAGACCCCTGCACGGGCCGGGCGGCATTTTCGGCCAGCGCGCCCAAGCGACGCTCACGTCCCTTGCTTGCGCTGCGGGTTAGTGTGGCACAACCCTAAAATCCGTGCGTGACGCAGCACTAGGTGGATCAGCCGGCTTCGCCCATTGAGCGGTCGGCCAAGAGAGTCGCGAGGTCCCGGAAGGTGCGCAACTCGCCGAATTCGACGGAATCCGGGGTGCTCCCCGCCGCGAACCACATAAGAAGGTGACTGAACACAAACAACGGCACGCCGAGGAGCGTGAACACCCACAGCCCGGCCAGTCCAAGAGCCAGGAAAACGATGCTGAGAGGGATTAGGAAACATCCTCCAGAGTAGACCGCATCAGCATAGGCCGACTGAATTCTAATGGGCGGCAGCACTCCGGGGGCAAGTCGGGAAACCGCGCCAAGAAACACATAAGCGTAGTCCCGCGTGTACGGGGCGAGGATCGTGGATGGCGCGATTTCATCAGCGGCAGCACCCGCATCCCTGAGCAAAGCGCGCACGGTGAGAAACGCGCCCGCCGCGGCGCACTCTCTCCCGAGCACCGTTGCTGGTCGAATGACTGGTTGCGCCGCTCGTGGAGCAATCAGGTTGCACACGTCCCGAAGCGTCCGTTTGCCGGCGGGCACAAGCACAGCATGCCACTCGGCGTCCGAGCAGCGAATGTCCCACCGGATGTTCAGCGCTCGGCCTAGCTGCCACCATCCAACCAAGTCGCTCGCGTCCCGCCACTCCTTTACCGTGGTGTCGTAAGAAAGGATTGCTTCGGGGTCGGTCCCCTCGTCGTATTCGCACGCTTGGCGATGCTCGTCTTGAATGACCGACAAGACGTAATCCGGCGTGGCTGGCAGTGTAGCGGTCGGATAGCTCTGGTTCATGACGTCCGGCTCCGGGATCGCTTGCCCACGAGCATTGTGGCCAATTTCCGAGGTCCCGGCAACGTGCTTCGCGTCGACGACCACCTGCCTCAGGCGGATGTGGTTGGACAAGTTAGTCGAGCTCGAACGGCTGCAGCGCGAGATCGAGGCCCTGCGGGTGCAGATCGCCGGGAACGCGAACGCGCTCGGTTGATCGATGCGACCGCGTATCCTGCGAGCCGCCGGCTTCACGCCGGCGGTCCCGGGTTGCCGTACCGCAGCCGCGGCCGATGCCCGAAAAGCTTCGCCGTCGAGAGAGCCATGCGGTCAACGGGCTCTCTGGTTCCCAGCGTCCCCAGGGTGCTTGCAGCGGGAACGGCGGGGGTAAAGCCCCGCCGCTCGCCAGCCAGAGTTGCTAGCCGAGATGGATCTCTCGCTGCGAGTGTCGCATCGGCGGCGTCACGGTTCGCCGCCCGCTTGCGTGCTTTGCCCACCTGTCGCCAACAGGCGCGTCGTCCCAAGTAGCGGCCGACGATTGCCTTTCGCGCTCAGGGCGTTGCCTGGCGGGCAGCCTGCGCGTTCAATAGGGATGCGGCAACTTCTGAGGCAGCGGCCGATTGCGCGTCGAATCGGCCCGAGGCCCACCTCCCTTGCTCCCTTCTGCAAAGATCCTCCGATTAGCACTCCCCCGAAGTCGACCTCGGTCGAGACGCATGGCGCCAGCCGGCGGCGATTCGTCGCGTACCTGAAGGACATCGCCCGCCGGCGCCGCGCCGGCGAGTTTGCGCCTCCCACATCGGCCCACGGCACGCGTGTGAACGCGAAGCCCAGGGCACGCTCCTTCTGGCAACTCGTCTGGAGCTTCCTGGGCCTACTCCAAGGACAACGCTGGGCGATCGGCGCGGCATTGGCCACGCTCACCGTCTCGACGCTGCTGCGGCTCGTGCCGCCGGCGGCGACCAAGGTGGTAATCGACAACGTGCTCGGCGGGCAGCCGCTCTCGCCGGGCCCTTGGACGCGCTGGCTGCCGACGGCCGCCGATCCCAAGCAGCTCCTGGTGAGCCTGGCCGGCGGCATCCTCGTGCTCGCGTTCATCGCCACCGCCTTTCACCTCTGGGGGCGCTGGCTCGCCACGCGGGCCACCAAGCGCGTGCAGGTGGCGGTGAAGAAGCGCGTGTTCGAGCACGCCGTGCGGTTGCCCCTGCACCGCGTGTATCAGCTCAAGTCAGGCGGCGTGGCCAGTCTGCTGCGCGAAGACGCCGGCGGCGTGGGGGACCTGGTCTTCAGCTTGCTCTACAACCCCTGGAGCGCCATCGTGCAGCTCCTGGGAAGCCTGGCGATTCTGGCCTGGGTCGATTGGCGGCTGCTGTTGGGGTCGCTCGCGCTCGTGCCGCTCATTTGGATGAGCCACCGTACCTGGACCTACTACATCCGGCCGCTCCACCGCGATATCCGCAATCGCCGCCAAGAGATCGACAGCCACGCCACCGAGGCCTTCGGCGGCATGCGCGTGGTGCGCGGGTTTGGCCGCGGCAAGAGCGAATCGAGCCGCTTCGTGCGGAGCAACAATTTGATGTCGCGGCAGGAGCTGCACGCCTGGTGGTGGTCGCGAACCATCGACCTGGCCTGGGATCTGCTGCTGCCGGTCGCCTCGGCCTGCCTGCTGCTCTACGGCGGCTGGCAAGTGCTCGAGGGGCAGCTTTCGCTCGGCGATCTGATGATGTTCCTGGCGTATCTCACGATGCTGCTGGGCCCCATCGCCACGCTGGCCAACAGCGCCACGAGCTTTCAGAGCAGCCTGGCGGGGCTCGACCGCGTGCTCGACCTGTTGGCCGAGGCCCCAGAGATGCCCCCGGCGGCCGACGCGATCGCCCTGCGCTCGGCCGAGGTCCACGGCCGCATCGAGTTGGCCGACGTGAGCTTCCGCTACCCCACGGGGGACCGCGACGTTTTGCAGGACGTGTCGCTCGTGGCCGAGCCGGGGCAGATGGTCGCCCTGGTGGGAGCGAGCGGGGCCGGCAAGACGACCCTTTGCAACCTGGTGGCCCGCTTCTACGATCCCACGGCCGGCCGCGTGACGCTCGACGGCGTCGACCTCCGCCGGATCGACGCGCAGACCTACCGGCGGCTCTTGGGCATCGTCGAGCAGGACGTGTTCCTCTTCGATGGCACGGTGGCCCAGAACATCGCCTATGCCCGCCGCCAGGCCACGCCGGACGAAATCGAGCGCGTGGCCCGGATGGCCAACGCGCACGAGTTCATCACGACGCTCGACCAGGGCTACGACACGTTGATCGGCGAACGGGGCGTGCGCCTCTCCGGCGGGCAGCGGCAGCGGCTGGCCATCGCCCGGGCCCTCCTGGCCGATCCGCGGATCTTGATCCTCGACGAGGCCACCAGCAACCTAGACACCCACAGCGAACGGCTGATCCAGCAAAGCTTGCAGGCGTTGCTCGCGGGGCGCACGAGCTTCGTGATCGCCCACCGGTTGAGCACGATCCTGCGGGCCGACCAGATCCTGGTGCTCGAAGGAGGCCAGATCGTGGAACGGGGGACGCACGAAGAACTGCTGGCCGCCGGCGGCCGCTACGAGGCGATGTTCCGCCTGCAAACCGGGGCCGATTGGCTCACCCCCACCGCGCCGCTCGCGGCGGGCAATGGCGCGCCGTGATAGCGGCAGATTGGTGGCCTTTCCTACCGCTATCGCGGACGGAGAGCCGCCGGGACTTCGGCGGCGCGGGGCCGAAGGTTAGGATACAGAGGTGCGTGCTTGCGCCTCTGCGAAAACCGCCCTGCGGCCGGCCGATGACCCTTTCCCTGCCCCAATTCGTCGATGCCCTCTCGGCCAGCGGCCTGATGACCGCCGACGAGCTGTCGGCGTTTCGCGCCCGGCTGCCAGAGGCCGCCTCGGGGAGCGACGCCGAAGCCCTCGCCCGCGAGCTGGTCCGGCAGGGCAAGCTCACCTCGTTTCAGGTCAACGCCGTTTACCAGGGCAAGACCCGCGGCCTCGTCTTCGGCGAGTACATGGTCCTCGACAAGCTGGGGGCAGGAGGGATGGGGCGCGTGTTCCGCGCCCGGCACCGCCGCATGGACCGCATCGTGGCGCTCAAGGTGCTGCCGCGCGAGGCCCTCGATTCGCCCCAGGCCGTCGAACGCTTCGAGCGCGAAGTGCGGGCCGCCGCGCGGCTCTTGCACCCCAACATCGTCACGGCGTACGACGCCAGCATCCACGAAGGCATTCACTACCTGGTGATGGAGTACGTGCCGGGGCGCGACCTGGGCACGATCGTGCGCGAAGGGGGGCCGCTCGAAATCCGCCGTGCGATCGACTACGCCATCCAGGCGGCCCGCGGACTGCAATTCGCCCATGAGCAGGGGATTGTCCACCGCGACATCAAGCCCGCGAACCTGCTGCTCTCGGTCCACGGCACGGTCAAGATTCTCGACATGGGCCTCGCGCGCGTCGATGAGGGGGCCTTCAACGATTCGAAGGCGACCCGCATCGAAGGCCTTACGCGCACGGGGCAAGTGCTGGGCACGCTCGACTACATGGCCCCCGAGCAGGCCGAAGACGTGAACGCGGCCGACGCCCGCAGCGACGTCTATGGCCTGGGCTGCACGCTGTTCCGCTTCCTCACCGGGCGGCCGCCCTATCAG
Source organism: Pirellulales bacterium (assembly GCA_044221365.1). GTDB lineage: Bacteria > Planctomycetota > Planctomycetia > Pirellulales > JBGAPH01 > JBGAPH01. The sequence goes on along the minus strand of JBGAPH010000082.1, from coordinate 18,585 downwards.
GCCGACTCGGTGCTCCGCAAGTTGCTGGCCCATCGCGAGCAAACCATTCCCGACGTGCGGCAAGACCGCCCCGAGGCGCCCGCCGAACTTGCCGAGGCCCTGCAGCAGATGCTGGCCAAGTTGCCGGAGGACCGGCCCGCGAGCATGCAGGCAGTGATTGCGCTGCTCGAGCGCGTGCCGACGGCGACGCCAAGCGGGGCGGCGGCTCAGCCTGCGGGCGCCGCAACGGCTGACGCCGCGGAGGAAGATAAGGAGCTGAGCGGCTTTTTTCACCGCGTCGAGCAACTGCCGCCGAGCCGGCCGTTGACCGCCGGCGCGGCGTCACGCGTGCCCGCTCGGCCGCGAAAGCAGCGCAGCTTGTGGCTGCCGCTGGCGTTGCTGGGGCTACTTGGGGCCCTGATCGCCATTCCGCTGGCGGCCAAATATTGGGACCGGCGGCCGGCGACGATTGAACTCGAGTGGAGTCCCAACCAACGGGCCGACGCGCGATTCGAGGTCGACGGCCGGCCGATGGAGTTGCCGCAGCGCGGGGCGGTGGTATTCTCCCTGCCCTCCGGGCGGCGAAGAATCGAAATCCTGCGCCGCGGCTTCGAACCCAATCAGTGGGAAGTCGAACTGGCCCCAGGCGAACGCAAGCTGCTGATTCCGCGCTGGGCGCCCGCCAAGGTGTCCGGCTCGCCGAGCGCCGAAGACATTCAGAAAACTCGCCGGCCGGGCGCGCCGGCTGGCGGCGCGAAGGCGCCGCCGCCGCCAGGCGTTGTTCCGCCGGTCGCACCCGCGAAAGGGCCGCCCGCCAAGGGTGAGTAGCCCGTTCGCTGAGTTGGGCCGGCGTCACTCTCGCGTCGCCGCCATCGGCGAATCGACCACCTCGACGATCACGCCGCCGCTGTCGTACCAGCCGAACTTGGTGAACCGGCACCAGGAGAGGTCCACCAGCAGGCCCACCCACTCGCCGCTGGCGGTTTCGACCGAGGCGATCACGCGCCGCTGCGGCAGCGGCTGCGGATGGTAGAAGCCCAGGCCGTGCTCGGAGATCGACTTGCCGGCCACCACAAACGAAGCGCCCGCCGGGGTGCGGCCATCCTCTCCGACGGGGGTCACGTGAATGAGTTGCGGATAAGGATAGCGCTGTTCGCGGCGGCGGTCGTAGCGCGCGCCGCTGGGATGTAGGGCGGCCAACAGCTCCCACAACGGGTTTTCGCGCGGACGCGGATTAATCGGAGGGCAGCCCGGCCCCAGCGCGGCCGGCGGATCGATCTCGGCGACAACTTCCATCATGCAGACCCCTGGCGAAGACAAGTGGTTGGCACACGCGCTCGAAAGCGGTGCGGCCGCGGGGGATGAAAACGGCCGAACCGGTTAGACGGCGAACCAGGCGATCAGGCGCTTCCGCAACGATTGACAAGAGCGGCCCCAAAACCAGGGGAATCCGCCGAATTGCGGGTCGAAAGGCTAATCTCGCCAAGGGATTCTTACAATACGTTTCCGGGGCGGTCAAACCTGCCTCGGCCCCCCGGCTTGCCGATTCGCCCCCCCATCTCGTGTGGCGGAGCGCTCGACCGTGTTACACTAAAGGTCCGGACTATGCTGGCAGCCTCATCGTCCTTTCTTGGCGCAGCCATCGCAGCATGACTTCGCAGCAGCTTCTCGATCTGATCGACCAGCGGAAACTCGTACCTGCCACGGTCGTCGCCAAACTGCGCGGGCAGCTCGCCGACCCGCGCAAACGGGCCACGCCCAAGGCGCTGCTCAAGGTGCTCGTCGCCAAGGGGCATCTCACGGCGACGCAGGCCAAGAACCTGCTCTCCGAAACGATGGCCGCCACGGCCGACAACCCCGACGACCTGGGCTTCGCCCTGATCGACGACGACCCGCCCTCCGATCCGGTGGCCACTGCCGAAAAGGCCAGTTCGGGTTCGCAGCGGCGGCCGACGATCGTGCCAGAGCTCGAGAGCCGCTTGGCGGGCAAAGGGAGCGTGCGTGAAGCGTGGCGCGTGGAAGACACGCCGCGGCCGCGCGATCCACAGCCGGCCGACGATCTGTTGGGAGAACTGCTCGACGTGCCGCTCGGGCCCAGCACGCCGCTGCCGCCCAAGCGCGGCGGCTGGCCCTGGTCGCGCAAGGCCGTGCCGCGCAAGGCCGGCGATCCTTGGGATTCCCCGCTGCTGCTCTTGGGGGGCGGCGGGCTCGCGGCGCTCGTGGTGCTGGGCGGCTTCTTGTACTGGCGCATCGGCCGCGGCAATGCCGAACAATCCCTCGAACGCGCCGAGGCGGCCTATCGCGACCAGGCCTACGCTCCGGCCGCCGAGCAATACGCCGCGTTCGCGGCGCGCTTTCCCAGCCACGAGCGGGCCAGCTTTGCCCGCGTGCAGGCGGGGCTCGCGCGGCTGCGGCTGGCGACCTCGGGCAACGCCGCCTGGCCCCAGGCGCTGGCGATGGCCAACGAGGTGATTCCCAGCATCTCGAACGAGGCCGATTTCTCTTCGGCGCGCGACGAGCTGACCTCAATGCTGCCGGCCATCAGCGAGGGCCTTGCGCAGCAGGCCCGGCAAGCCGCCGACAAGGCCGCGCCGGAGTTGCCGCCCGCCGAGGCCAAGCTGCTGGCGGCCCAGGCGCAAACGCGGCTCGACGAGGCGCGGACGTCGCTCACGTTGGTCGAACGCTACGTACCTGCCGCGCAGCGCCCCGCGCAACGTCTGCGTGATGTTGAGCTGTTGCTGGCCACGACCGCGCGCGACATCGCGCGGACCGCGGAGCTCGACGCAACGGTGGCGGCCATCGACCAAGCCATCGGCCAAGGCGACCTGAACGCGGCCTACGACGCGCGACGCAAGCTGCTCCGCGAGCATCCGGCGCTGGCGGCGAACAGGGCGCTCGACGCTCAGATTCGCCGGCTCGCCGACGACATGCTGAAAACGGCCAAGACTTCGCAGCCCAATCGGGCCGCGAACCAACAGGAAGCGGCGAGCCCCATCGTGGCTGTCGCAACGCCTTGGGCGCTCGAGGCCGCGGTCGAGCCGCCGGGCGCCGCCGAGCGGCAGTTCGTGCCGCTCGTCGCCGACGGCACGGCCTACGGCGTGGAGGGGAACTCCGGCAAGCTGCTCTGGCGGCGCTATGTGGGAGCGGGGGCCACAAGCCCGGCGCTGTCGCTCGAGGGCCCCTCGGCGGCCCTGCTGACCGATGTCGCCCGCAACGAACTGCTGAGCGTCGATCGCTGGACGGGCGCCCTGCAGTGGCGGCAGGCGGTCGAAGGGCGCCCGTTCGCCCCCGCAGTGGCCGGCCCGGTAGCCGTGGTCGCCACCGCCGGCAGCCGCCTTGATCTCTTTGACACGGCAAGCGGCCGCTTGATCCGCGAAACGGTGTTGCCGCAACCGCCGGCCGCAGCGCCCACCGCGGGCGCGCAGCGGCCCCACTGTTACGTCGTGGCCGCACACTCGAATCTGTTCACGATCGAACTCGCCAGCGGGGCCTGCCAGGAAGTCATCTATGTTGGGCATGAGCTCGGCAGCGTTCGCGCGGCGCCTGCCTTGCTGCTGCGGTATGTGGTGATCGCCGAAAACCACCAGCCGGAAGCCTCGCGGCTGCACGTCTTCACGGCCGACGCCGAAGGCAAGGCCCTCAAGCTGGTCCAACAGATCCCGCTGGGAGGCTGGGTCACGACCCCCATGGCCGTTTCCGGGAGCCGCTTGGTGGTGGCGACCGATCGCGGCGGCATCTACGTATTCGAGGCCCGCGAGCAATCCTCGGAGCCGCTCGTGGTGCTCGCGCAGCGGCCCGTCACCGGCGATGCCCCCAAGGAGCGATTCGTGTCGGCGCGCGAGGGGCGGATTCTGGTGGCCGACGACCGGCTCACGCTCTTCGAGCTGCAGGCTGCCCGCGGCCGACTCGATCCGCGTTGGGTCGAGCAGGCCGATCTGTTGGCCTTGCAAGCGCCGGTGATCACGCCGACCTCGGTCGTAAGCGTAGGTCGACCCCTGCGCCAAGCGGCACTCCGCGTCGCCGCGCGCAAACTCGATAAAGGGGGCGCGCTCTGGCAAGCGGCGCTGCAACCGTTGGCCGCCGAACCGCTGCTGGAGCAGGACAACCTCGTGGCGGTCGGCGCTTTGGGCGACGTCTTCAGCGTTCCAGCGAAGTCGCTCGCGCGCGGCCGCGCAGCGCTGACCGTCGCAGGCTCGGCAGTGGCCTCCAAGCCTGCCTGGCTGACTCAGGTGGATCGTGCAAAGTCCGGCGAGCTGTTGGCGACCGCCGTTGCGCAGCTCAATCAGTGCTTGATCGTCGAGGCAGCTAACCCGGCGACCGGCGTCCGCTGGCTCGAGCTCCCCGAGTTGCAGCCCAGCACGCCGCCGGTCTCTTTTGGCGAAGGCCTGCTCATCGCCGATGCCCGAGGGCAAGTTCATCTCCTCTCATTTGCCGGCCAGCGTTTGGCCCAGCCCTTCCAGCCGCCGCAAGCAGCCGGCTCGCATATCGACTGGCGGGCGCCCGGCGTCGCCGCCAATGCAGCACAAGGCGCTGTGCTGTCGGATGGCGGCACGCGGCTCTTCCGGTTGACGCTCGCGGCTCAGCCGCAGCCGCGGCTGGTCGCGGCGGCCACCGGCGAAGTCGTCGAGCCGATCACGTCGGCCGTAGCTGTTGTGGGGAGCACCGCCTATGCCTTCGATGCCGGCGGTTGGCTGCGGGCCTACGCTGTTGACGATCTGCGGCCGCTCGATCCTTGGAACTTGAATGCCCAGGCCGCGTGGGGGCCCCAGCGCTGCGGCGAACATGTGTACGCGGCGACCGACGCCGACGAGCTGCTTTGCCTCGACGGCGCCGGCAAGCTGCTGTGGCGCGTGCCGCTTTCGCACGGGCCGCTCGCCGGCAAGCCGCTGGAAACGCCCCAGGGCGTGATCTGCGTTTCCACGCGCGGCGTGGCCTGGCGGGTAAATCTGGCCGACGGCAAAGAAGCGGCCCGCGTCGAGCTCGCGCAGCCGGCGGCGACCGGCTTCGTGGCGGCGGGAGATCAATGGGTGGCGGCCGGGCGCGACGGCGCACTGCTTTCGATCGCACCGTTCTAGGGGCCCTTGGTGCATGAACCGATTTCGATGTCTAACGAGCCTGCTTGGCCTCATGGCGCTGCTGGCCGGCGCTGTGTTGACTCGCGCACAACAGCTGCCCCAGCCGCCGGCGAAGACCGAGCAGTCGCTGCTGGCCCGCGACCCGTTCGACGAGCTGACGCTCGATGCGGCCAACGGCAACGCAGTTCTCGAGCTCGAGCCGGTTGATCTGCCCAATCGCCGCCTACCGGCCAATCCGCGGCCGTCCGACACGATTCGCGTGCGGCTGCCGGATCGGCCGGACGAGCAGTTCGACGTCGCCTGGCGGAACATCGTTCGCCTGCGGCTCTACGAGCAGATCGTCCTCGACAAAGCGGCCGAGCTCGCCGCCGCCGGGCAATTCGACGAGGCCTTCGATCACCTGCAGTTCGTCTACCAGCGCGATCCGCGCTATCCCGGTCTGGCCACCGGCCTGCAAGACTTTCTTTGGCGGCAGGCGCAGCAGGCGCAGAAATCGGGCAAGGCCGACGAGGCCGCGCTGTTGCTCGCTGATCTGGCGGCCCGCAAGGCCGACTATCCGGGCCTCAGCGAGATGCTGGCGAAGCTCTTCGACGAGAGGCAGGCCGGCCTGATTGCCGCGGGAGAGTATCACGCCGCGCGGGAACAGTTGCGCACCCTTGGCGGCCGCTTCGGCCCCGAAGTCGAAGCGGTCGCCCAGCGGCGGCAGGCCGAACTTGTGGCCTTGGCCAAGGCCGCCTGGACCTCGGCCGCCGCCCACCAGCAGGCAGGCAACTTGCCGGCGGCGCTCGCCGACTGTGATCGGGCGCTCGCGATCTGGCCAGAATTAACGGAAGCCCGCGCGACGGCGGTGCAACTGCTGGCGGCTTATCCGCGCGTGGCGGTCGCTGTGGAGGAGCTGCCTGGCGCCGGAACGTGGAGCCCGCTCGTCTGTCGCGGCGGACTGCGTGCACAGCGGCTCGAGCGGCGGCAGTTGTTCGAGCTGGTCGGTTCGGGCGCCGAGGGGGGCGTCTATCAGTCGCCCGTCGCCACTTCGCAGTACAACGAGGACCGCACGCAGCTCACGCTCACCCTTCCCGCGGCGGCTGCGAGCAGTCTTACCTCGCTCGACCTCGCGCGGCGGCTGCTGTCGCTCGCCGATCCCGCGGCGCCCGAGTTCTCGCCAGGCTGGGCGGCGGCGCTCAAGCAAGTCGAAGCGCGCGATCTCACGGAACTACGGCTTTCGCTCGCGCCCCATGTGCGCCCGGAAGCCTGGCTGAACGTCGACCTGCCGGCCGGGCCCGGCAGCACGGCCCAACCGCTTCGCGGTCTTTGTGCGCCCCCCGCGCGAGAGTTGGGCGTGGCGCGCTTCGTCCGCCAGCCGGGCCAAGGGGGGCAGCCGGGGCAACCGGCCGAGATCGTCGAACGGCAGTACGTCGACGCTATGGCCGCCCTCAGCGCCTTGCGCCGCGGCGAAGTGTCGGTCGTCGCGCGGGTAGCACCGGCCATGCTGCCGCGGGCGAAGTCGGTTCCCGAGGTCGTGGTCGTTCCGTACGCCCTTCCTACAGTCCACGTGCTGGTGCCGAACCCCGACAAGCCGCACCTGGCCCGGCGCACCTTCCGCCGCGCGCTGCTCTACGCGATCGACCGCCAGAGCATCCTGCAGCAGGATTTGCTCGCGGGGCAGGAGATCGTTGGCTGCCGGGTGCTCGAGTCGCCGTTCCCGGCCGGCGTGTCGTTCGATGACCCGCTCGCTTATGGCTTCGATTCCGCGATCGCCGCGCGGCCCTTCGATCCGCGGCTCGGGCTCGCGCTCTCGCGCGTAGCGCTCTACGAAGCCCGCGCCGCCGACAAGCTGGCCGGACGCCCGGAGACCAAGGAACTGCCGGAGTTGGTGCTCGCTCACCCGGCCGACGACGTCGCCCGCGCCGCCTGCCGCGCGATCCGCGCGCAGTGGCAGGCGATCGGCCTCAAGGTGCGGCTGCTCGAGCTGGCCCCCGATCAGCCGACGGTGGCCCGCGGCCCCTACGACCTCGTTTACGCCGAGCTCGCGGTCTGGGAGCCGGTAGTTGATGCCCAGCGCTTGTTCGCCCCGGGCGGGCTGGCGCGCGGCAATGCTTACATGGATCTCGCCCTGCGGCGGCTCGCTGCGGCCAGCACCTGGGAAGATGTGCGTTCGCGGCTGCGCGACCTCCATCGACTGGTGATCGACGACGCCACCGTGCTGCCGCTCTGGCAAACGATCAACCACCTGGCGTATCACAAATCGCTCACTGGCCTGGCGAATCGCCCCCTCGGGCTCTACGACCAGGTCGAACAGTGGCGCACCGAACCGAGGGTGCCGGCGCCATGAGTGTTTCGGTTCGATCTCTGTTCGGGCAGTTGGTTGGTGTGCTGCTCGTTTGTTGCGCGGCGGGGTTCGTGCGCGCGGCCGACGAGCCGGCTGCTGCGCCAACTTCGCCTAATCCAGCCGCGCCGGCCGCATCTGCGACCCCCGAACCAATGTGGGAGCTGCAGCCTTATCGCCTGTCGCTCGTCCTCTCAGTCGACGCCGCGGCGCATCTGCCGGCTGACTCGGCGGCCGAATTTGAAGAGCGCCTGCGCGAGCTGACCGACAACCTCGTCGGCCCGCGCTGGCAGTGGACCCCCACGTATCAGGCAGGCCCCACGCTACGACACAAGCTGCACACGCGGTTTGGCGCGGTGGTGCTCGCTGATTTGCCGCCTGACTGCGCTCGCGGCGACAAGGTCGTGCTGTTGGCCGTCGATGAGCAACAGGGGCGCTATCGCGTGCAAGCCCGCGAGTGGGACCTGGCCACGCGGCTGCCGGGCGCGCCCGTGGAGCGCTGGGCCACGAGCGCCGCGCAAGCGGCCGACGAGGCCTATCGCGCGGCGGCTGAGGCCTTTAGCCCGCTGGCCCTGATCGACAACGTGCAAGGGAGCAAAGTCACGCTCCGTGAGCGCGGCGGCGCACTTCCGGTCCGCGGCGCGGCGGCGCCGTGGCTCGGTCCTGGCTCGGTGCTCCGCACGGCCGTGCGGCGGCTCGATTCCTACGGGCGCACGGAGCGCGACGAAGTGGCCGCCATTCCCTGGACCTTTCTGCTCGTGCAGAGTCGCGAGGGCGCCGGCGCTACAGCCCAACTCCACTCCGGCATCCGCGGCCCCCTGGCCCCCGTGCGCCGCGGACGTACGCAGCAGCTTGCACTCGCCGTCGGCCGCCCCGCCGGCCCCACGACGCTCGCCCTCGTGTCGGCCGACGAAACCGCCCGGCCGCTGGCAGGCTACGACGTCTTCGTGCGCAATCCCGACGAAACCACGCCGCGGCTCGTGGGCCGCACCAACCACGCCGGCCAGGCGGTCGTGCCCCCCGGCGGCCATCCGCTGCAGATCGTGTCGGTCAAGCATGGCGAGCAGTTGCTCGCGCGGCTGCCGCTGGCCCCCGGCCTCACGCCGCTGGAAACCGCGCAGCTCGTCGACGACGATGCCCGGCTCGAGGCCGAAGGCTGGGTGGCCTCGGTGCAAGAAACGCTTGTCGACGCGGTCACGCGCCGCAGCCTGCTTGTGGCGCAGATCGATGCCCGGCTCAAAGCGGGGGACAACGACCGTGCCCGCAGGCTGCTCGACGAATTGCGGCGGATGCCGAGCCGGCAGCAGCTCCTCTTCGAGGTCGAACAACACCAGCAGCGGCTGGTGGCCAACCAACCGCAGGTCGCCCGCCAACTCGACCGGATGTTCGGCGACACGAAGAAGATCCTCACGCAGCACCTCGACCCGCGGGTGATCGACGAGCTGGAGCTGCGGCTGTCACGGGGGCGGGTGGCCGCGAACGGTTCAACGGAGCCCACGAGCGCCAACCGCTAAGAAACTCTCCTTCGGTGAGCCTATGAGATCAGCGCGGTCGGTCGTAGCAGTCGTGCTGGGATTAGTAGCCGTGCCATCGATCATTGCACTTTGCACCATGCAACCGCCTCCTGACGACAGCCAAGGGCGTGGATTCCTTGAGATCGTCAAGGATCCTGACAGTCTTCCGAAGGTTCGAGACGAGTTTGCCCGGCGCGACGCGCGAGTCGCCGAGTTAGCGAAGCTGCCGCCAGAGACGCTCGTTGAGATGCTGATCGCCGGCAAAGAGGCCAATCTCGTCGAAGCCGCATTGCGGCTCCAAGGGTCAGAAGCGGGGCCTGCCCTCGTCAACTCGCTGCAGCAAGACGAACGGCTCCGAACTAAGGATCCTGCGGCCCTCAAACGAGTCTTGTCCTGCCTTGAGCGGATGCCCAAGGCGGTTCCCGTCGAACTCGTTGCGCCGTTGGCGAGCGACTCGAGACAGACGGTGCGCAAGGAGGTCGCGTTTCTGCTGGGGGCGTCTGGGAGGAAGGAGGCCGTTGAGCCTTTGACGGCGTTGCTGCGGGATGAAGATGAATATGTGCGCAGCTTTGCGATGATTGGGATCGATCGGGCCGTAGAGGGAGACAGGGCAACCCCTGAGTTTCGGTCAGGCCTGTTCGAGCCGGTGACCGCGCTCTGTTTCAGCGAGTCCTTCGAAGATGGGGATGCCGCCGAGTGCCTACTCGGACTCGACCGCGAGCGGGCAATTTCGTTTCTGACGCAGCCGGACCGGCTGAAGGCCGGGCAGAACGGGTTGTATCAAGCGCTCGAGTCGTTGGCGCAGGCGAAAGCCTTGGTCGACGAAAAGCTCCTCCTGGCAATCTGGAACGAGCTCGAAGCCGACGCGTCCAAATATCCCAACGACTACGTCCTCGAGGCAACGCTGCCCTTGTTGGCGGCGCATGACACCGCAGCTGCCCGCGCCGCCATCGAACGCGGCGCGCAAAGCTCCGAGAAGAAAGTCCGCGTCGGCGCCGCGAAGGCAAGAGCCAAACTCGCCGGCCTCGACGACGCCTTGCGTTCTGCTTGGGCGCCGTCGGAGGGGAAGGACTGGAGTGACTTTACGGCGCCGCAGCGTCACGTGTCAGCGGTCCAAATCCTTGATGCCGAGGTCCGCAATGGCGGCTTCCTGCAGTACTTCTTCAATTCCTCGGGCGACCAGTGGCCCGCCGCCGCCGCCGGCCTGACCGCGATCGGCGCCAAGCGAGACCGCGAACTCGTCGACCAGGCAATCGCACTCTTCGGCCCGACGCCGCCCAGCACGGACAGCGAGGAGCGCGCCCGACAACTCGCGGTGCTTGCGGACAAAGACGAAAAGGCCTTCGTTGAGATCGAGAAGGCCTATTACCAGGATCCGGACGACCTCGAAGTGCTGCTGCTCGACTACGTCATCAAACACGCTGATGACTTTCGGCCAGCGAAGTGACGAGCCCAGTGAGGACGACACGGATTCAGAATCCGTCAGCCCACAAACGCCAACAAATAAAAGATCCACCCCGTCAGCGCTGTCAGCCCCATGTCGATCGCCGCCGCCCAGCCGAGCCGCCGGTGCGTGGGGCTGTAGGCGTTGGGCCGCGGCGGATGCTCGAAGCGCCGCCAGGCGCCGGCGATCGTCCAGATCCAGAGCAGCGCCGTGCTTACGGCGAAGATCAGGTGGACGGTCAGGCTCAGGTCCACGAGTCCCCAGGCGCCCTCCTGGCCGTAGAAACGCGAGGGGCGGGCCCGTTCGCGCCAGCCGTGCAGCCGCATGTCGAGCTCGAAGGCCGCCACGGTCACGAGCAGCACCGCGCCCAGCAGAAGCTGCACCCGCTTGTGCAGCGTGAAGTTGCGCCGCACGCGCACCAGCCACACGCTCCAGCCCAGCACCGGCAGCACGGCGAACATCGCCAGGAACACGAGGTCCAGCATCAGCGACGCGCGCGTGCCGAGGAGTCCGTCGAAGCCCGCGTAGTCCATGCGATTACTCGCCAAGGGGCGTTGGAGGCGCTCTAAAGCCCTGTCAAACCGAGGTTCGGACGCCCCACACTAACCCGCAGCGCTAGCAAGGGACGCGAGCGCCCGTTTGGCGCGCTGGCCGCCCATGCTGCCCGGCCCCGTGAAGATGTCCACCGGGGCTGGGCCATGGATGCGCACCTCTCCCTTGCTTGCGCTGCGGGTTAGTATGAGTTCTAGCGGCGCACGATCACCGCGCTCGCCTGTCCCTGCGGCGTAAAGCTGACGTTGAGCACACAATCCCCCGGCCGCGCCGCCGCGTCAGAACGCGCCACATTCAGCGGGCATTCGGGATCGGGCGTTTCGTAGTTGAGCACCGGGAACAGCCGCTCGTGCTCGAGCGCTAGCAAGCTGGCCGCCAGTTCCACCAGTCCGCCGGCGGCGCCCAGGTTGCCGAAGTAGCTCTTGGCCGCCGTCACCGGCACGCGGTCGGCCGCCGCGCCAAAGACCGCGCGAATCGCCTGCGCTTCTTCGCGATCGGCCGACTTCGAGCTCAGCCCGTGGGCATGAATGTGTCCGACCTGGTCGGGCTCGAGCCCGGCGTCGCGCAAGGCGCCGCGGAGCGCGTTGGCCACCGCCTGGCCGCGGTGCCCCACGCCGCGGCGGTCGATCACGGCGCTCGAGCCGAAGCCGATCACTTCGCCCAGGATCTTGGCGCCGCGCTTCTCGGCCGCGGCCCGGTCTTCGAGCACGATCGCGGCGGCGCCTTCGCCGAGCACCATGCCGGTGCGGTTCAGGTCGAAGGGGCGGGCGGCCCGCGTCGGGTCAGGGGTTTCGGGGGCCAGCGATTCCCACTGCAGGGCGTGAATCGTTTTCATCGGATGGACGCGGGTGCCGGTGGCGCCGGCGACCATCAGGTCGGCGTGGCCGCGCTCGATCGTGCGGAAGGCCTCGCCGATCGCCAGGTTGGCGGCCGCCTCGCGCTGAGTGATCGAGTTGTTCGGGCCCCGCATGTCATTGAAGATGGCGAAGTGGCTGGCCGGCATGTTCGGCAGATACTTGAGCAGCCACAGCGGGTTGAGCTGGGCCATCCCTTCGCGCGGCCAACGGCCGAATTCGAACCGGCCCGCTTCGTTCTTGCAGCGGTCGATGCCGGCGTTGAACTCCTCCGGCACGGTGAGCATGTAGTCGGCGCCAAAGACCGTGCCGGAGCGGTCGGGATCGAGCTTGCTGGCAGTGAGGCCCGCGTCGGTGAGGGAAAGCTGCGCCGCGGCGACCCCCATTTGGATCTCGCGGCACATCACCTTGAGGGCCTTGCGGATCGCCTTCTTCTGCTCGGCCTCGAGAGGGCCGAAGTCGTCGATCTTACCCGAGAACTGCCGCGCCTCGGCGGCGAAGCTCATCGGGAGCGGACCGGTGGGCACGCTCTCGAGCGGCCCGACTCCGCTGCGGCCGGCTTCGAGCGCTTCCCAGAGCGCTTCCTTGGAACTGCCCAGGGGGCAGATCAGACCAATTCCCGTAACGACGACACGGCGACGCGATGGCGAAGAAATCATGCAGCAGCAGACCGAAAACCGCCTCTGGCCCAAGGGTTGCCCGACCCAACAGCAGCGCATAATCTACCCCTCTTGCCTAGGAGGGTCGAGGGCAGTTGGGCCGGTTGACCGCTCACCGCGGTGAGCGAGAGGGCACAGCCTAGCGAACGGATACTTACGCCGGGCAATGACTTGCGATCGGCCGCCGAGGGCCCGCGGCTTTAGTCGCGCGTGAGTTCGAGGAACACGATGTTGTGGTTCTCCTCGGCGAACAACCGCACCTCGCGGATCGCCGGCTCCTCGATTTCGGCCGTCAGGTCGACCATGTCCTGGCGGGTGCGGTAGATCAGCCGCCAGTCCATGAAGATCTCCATGTACCCCACGTCGCGCACGCCGGGCAGGAAGTTGGCTACGATCAGTTGGCCGCCGGGGCGGAGCATCTCGAACAGGTTCGACACCAGCCGCCGCGCCACCGGCGCCTGCAGGTAGTCGAACAGGCCCAGCGAGTAGATCAGGTCGAACTGGCCGAGTTGCAGCTTGCCGGCCAAGAGCGACCGGATGTTCGCCGGCACCGTTTCGACACCCAGGTGGCCGTAGGTCCGTTCGACCTCGGCCAGGCTGATGGGATCGGCGTCGAGCGCCACCAGGCGCCCCAAGCGCTTCCGCCGCGCGGCGGCCGACAGGTTCACCTCGCGCAGGTGTCCAGCGGCGATCGACAGCACCTGCGGCTTCTTGCGGCGCTCGGCCAGGCGATCGATCCGCCCGGCGACGAAGGCCCGCCGTGCCCGCACCCCTTCGGTGGCGGGGGAATGGATCGTGTACTCGAAGATCTTCTGCCCCAGCGGGTCGGCGCCCGGCGGCGTCCACTGCTCTTCGACGCCGTAGATGTAGTCGATCAGCTCGGCGTCGCCGGCATAGCCGCGGGGCTTGGCGAAGGCGCGATGCGTGAAGGGGTCGCGGTGCAGCAGTTCGATCAGCGGATGCTGCCGACAGAGGGCGACGAACGCGTTCCACTCTTCGGCCGTGGAGCTTTGCCAGCGGCTACGGAGGGCGAGGATCACGTCGTCGAGTGCGGCGGCGACGTTCGCGGCGTCGTCGGGCCGAGCCAGAATGCGCTCGTGAACGTCGTTCAGCAGGCCGAGGAACAGATCGTCGACCGCCTCGCGCACGCCCCCCAACGCGGGGACGTCGTCCCCTTCGCGGTCGCGCTCGAACGACAGTCCAACGGTGGGCAACGACATAGGCGCAGCCAGGAACGGCGCAGGCGTTCCTGTCTCCCTTCTGGTGGCATTCAGGGGATTCAGTCGGCCGCCATCCCAGACCGCGGCCGGAGCGGCCTTGGGTGGATTACCCTAGGTCGCTCTAGGAGTGTCTTGAGTATTGCAACGACGACACCCAGGGTCAACAAAGGTGCGCTAGCAAGCGAACGAATTTTTATCAGCGCGCGCGTTGTGATGCGGACGACGCTTAGGCCTTTCCCCAGCCGAGGCGATTGCGCGACACGATCAGTTTGCCCAGACCGCAAACGCACGGTCGTAAGAAACGAAAATAGCGCGCGGGCCGATTGATTTGCGGGGGCCGGCTGAACACCGCGGGGACAGCCGGCTCACGCCGGCCGCTCGCCGGCGACGTGCTTGGCGGGACCGACGGCGAACGCGTTGGCTCAAGAAGGAAACGGGCGCGCCGCTTGAGCATTCCGCCGTTGGCGATTGCGGGCTACTTGCACGCCTCGTACTTGGCGCAGTCCCCCAGCACGACCTTCAGCGGCACGGCCACGCCATCGCGAAACACGACGACCGGCACTTGGCTGCCCACTCGAGTCAGGCTCACGAGCCCGATCAGGTGGTTGCCGTCCTGCACGCGCACGTTGTTGAACTGCAGGATCACGTCGTTGGGCCGCAGGTCGGCCTCGTCGGCCGGGGACTTCGGAGTCACTCGCTCGATCCAGGCGCCGCGGGGCGCCGGCAGGCCGTACTTGGCCGCATCGGTCTGGGTGAACTCGCGGTGCCAAGTGACCCCCAAGAAGCCCCGCTGCACCTCGCCGCGCTCGATCAACTGGCGGGCGATGAACACCACCATGTTGATCGGAATGCTGAAGCCGATCCCTTCGTTGCCCCCTGAGTTCGTGGCGATGGCCGTGTTGATGCCGATCACCTCGCCCCGCAGATTGATCAGCGGCCCCCCCGAGTTGCCGGGGTTGATCGCCGCGTCGGTTTGCAGAAAGTCCTGAAACCGCACGTCTTCGCCGAGTTGCAAATCGCGGCGGCTCTTGGCGCTGATGATGCCCAGGGTGATCGAATGGCTGAGGGCAAAGGGGCTGCCGACGGCGAGCACGAAATCGCCGATGTCCACGGTGTCGCTGTTGCCGAGGCGCGCGGCGGCCAGGCGCGGCGCCGCAACTTCGAGCACCGCCACGTCGGTTTCGGCGTTCGACCAAACCTTGAGCGGGTGGAGCTGCCGGCGATCGGAGAGCTCGATGTGAATGTTCTCAGGCGTGGCGTCCTTGATCACGTGCCGGTTGGTGAGCACGTAGAACTTGCTCTGGTGTTGGATCACGACGCCGGAGCCGGCCTCCTCCACCGAGCTGCTCTGCCGAGAGTAGCGTGAGCCAGGCTCGCGCTTTTCGGCGTTGATGTGCACCACGGTCGGGCGCACCAGCTTGACCACCTTCTTGATGACGCCGCTGAGGCGGGCGACTTCGTCGGCCTCGCGCGCGAGGGAGTCGTACAGCTCTTCGCGCTGTTCGGCGGTCGGGTCCTCGTCGTCAGGCGTTTGGGCCCGCGCAGGAGCCGCCAAAGCCGCCAGGCAGCATGCCAAAATGGCGGCAAAACATGCACGCCCGGCCAAGGAGCCCCAACCCTGTGGGGCGCGACGGAGAAAGCGATAGTCCATGACTTGCTATCCCTGCACCAGCGGAACATCCACCCCGCGGCTCCGAGCCAGGGGGCAACAGAAAACGCTTGCCGCCCGGAGTGCAGTCGGGCATGGCCGACGGCGCCCTGGACAGCAAGCGCTTCTGGTGATTCGCAAGCGGAAGCTCTTGGGCCGGGCTGCCCGTTCGACCGCTGGTTCTACCCGATCGGGCAACCAAGGCCAAGCAGGCCGCCCAGCGGGCGGTCTTTAGCTCACGTCGATCTCGATGTCGGTAATCGACACATCGTTGTCGCCGCTGTCGTCGAGCAGGCGGCCCCAATCGGCGTCGCCGCCGGGGGCGTGGCCCAGCTTTTCGGCCTCGCGCTGGCAGTCGATGCAATACGTCGCATACGGCAAGGCGTTCAGCCGGGCCGCGGCGATCTTCGTATTGCAGCCTTCGCAGAGGCCGTACTTGCCGTCGCGCATCCGCTCGAGCGCGTTTTCGATGTTGGCCAATTCGCGACTTTCCACCTCGGCCAATTGCGAGCTGATCTCGTCCTGGGCGGAATCGAGCGCGGCGTCGACGACGTCGCCCGAGTTTTGGTTCCGCAGCTCCTTGAGCAGGCTCAAGTCGCCGGCCAGGGCCTGACGCAGCGCATCACGCCGCTTAATGAGAATCTGCCGCATGTTCACCATTGCTTCTTTACGTGCCATGTCCTGTTCCACCTCTGGTTGTCCGATCAAAGGCTGCGCGGTTAGAGCCCGCAGGCCCCCCTCACCCCAAGCCGCTGTCGAACTCCGAAAAGAGCCTCAAAAAACGCTTCCGAATCACGTCGGCCTGACTATCTGCATTATTTGCGCCATGCAAGTTGGCAGCCAAACTATAGTACGGACTTGGGAGCACTCGGGTCGCTCCGACTAGCCCTTAGACGCACGTTGTGCGGGGGGCGTGTCTCCGCTGGCGCAAACTCTTGAGCCACAATTATCTGCGGGCGGATTCGTTCTTCGGCCCGGCCCCAACCCCCGAGTCGATTCTGACCCGTTTTGCGGCACAGGGATAATCGTCAAAATAGGCCCGCAGATGCAGCAGAATCGGCAAACTTTGCCGAATTGGCCTGTTGGGGCCGCCCTGTGGCGTTCTCTCGACGTTGTGGCGTTTTGCCACAATCGGCAAATAAAGCTACACCTCGGTTGAGCATCCGCGTCGTCGGGGCGAAACCGCCTCGCCGGCGCGCGGCCCTCCCCTGCCGTCACCGCCCTCCGAGAGACGTCCGTCCCATGGTCACCACCGTCTCGCCCGCTGCCGGCGAAGCCGCGACCGTGTCCGTTGCCCCCGGCCCTTTGCAGCTCCGCGTCCGCGGCACCCGCCACGACGGTCGGCTCGTAGAACTCCACGCCCGCAAGTGCGCCGTGGGGGGCAGTCGCCGGGCCACGCTCCGGCTGGCCGGGCCGGCGCTGGAGCCCATCGAGGTCCTGATCGTTCGCGGCGCTGAGGCCACGGTCGCCAAGGCCTGGAGCTCCGCCGCACGGCTCAACGGCCGCCGCTTCGACACCGCGCCCCTGGCGCCGGGCGACCTCCTGGCGGTGGGCCCGGTGGAGCTCGAAGTCGTCGCCTGCCCGCCGCCCGCCGGCCTCCCAGAGTCACCGGCGGCGCTCCCCAGGTTCACCGAAATCATTCCGCAGGCGATCGTCCCCGAGTCGATCGCGGCTCGCCCCCGCTCCGGCACCGACCGACAGCGCAGCCGCCGGCTGCTGGCGATGCTGCGCACCGCGCGACAAGAGCTGCAGGCCGCCATGTCGGCGGCCGCAACCGCCGGCGCCGAGACCGATCGCTTGCAGCACCTGCTGCAAGCTGGCCAAGCGGAACTCGACCGCTTGCGGGCCGAGGCGCATTGCGCCCGCGAGCGCAGCCACGCCGAGCAAACCCAAGAGGAGGAATCCCTGGCCGTGGCGCGGGCGGAGTTGGCCGCGCAGCGGATCGAATTGAACCATGCCCGCCAGGAGGTCGAGCGTCAGACCGCGGAACTGCTGCACCGGGAAACGACCGCCGCCGGCGCATTGGCGGGCCGGAAAACGGAGCTCGCCGCCCGCGAGGAATCGCTCGGGCTGGCTCAGGCCGAACTCGACCGGCTGCAGATGGAGGCCGACGAGCATCGGCGGCAAATGGAGGCCGACCGTCGCCTGCTGGCCGAGCGGCAAGCGGAACTCGAGCAGCGGAGCGAAGCCCTCGATCGGCACGACGAGCAGGCGCGGCTGCGCAGCCAGGAGCTTGATCGCAGGGTCGAAGAAATCGACCGAGCCGCCGCCGAGCATCGCGAGCTCGAGGAACGCCGCCAGCAGGCGGGCGACGAGCAGGCCGCCTTCGAGGCGCAGCGGCTCGCCTGGGAAACCCAGCGGAGCGAGCAGCAGGCCCGTCTTGCCGAAGAACAACAACGGCTCAGCGACGAGGCCGAAAGGCTCGAGCACGCACGCCGCACGCTCGAGTTGGAGCGGGCCGACTTGGAACGCGAACGTGCGGACCTGGCCGAAGCGGCGCGCTCCGCCGCGCGCCAAGAACCGGCGAACGACCCGCCTGCGGCTGCCCGTGACGACCACGAGTCCGGGGCAGAAAACCAGGAGGACGACGTCTTCGCCAGGCTGCGGGCGCTGTCGCTGTTGAAGGACCGCGACGCCGAAATCGCAGCGGAGCAGGATGCACCCCGCACGTCCGCGGACCATGACGAAGCCGACGAGGACGAACGCGAGGAATCGCCGCCCGCATGGCCCAGCGTGGTTGACGACGCGGCCGAGGAAGAGGAGGCGCCGCAGGCGCCCAGCGCTGTTGACTCGTCGCACGCCGACGAAGACCACGAGGAGTCGATTCAAGACTACATGAATCGGCTCCTGCAGCGGGTGCGGGGGGACGCTGCTCTGGCGCAGCCGAAGGCAGCGGCGAAAGCGCCCACGCATTCGCCGACGACCTACCGTCCCGCCCCCGTGCAGCCGGTGCAGGCGCCCGCGGCGGCCGAGCCGCGGCCGGTTCCGGCCACGCCGCGCAAATCCGCAGCCCCCGAGCGGTCTTCGGATCTGTTGGCCATGCGGGAGTTGGCCAACCTCTCGGCGCAAACGGCCCTCGACGCCTATGCCCATCGGCGTTGGGCCAGCGCTGCGGTGGGCAAGGTCATCGTGTCGGTGTTCGCACTGGTGGCCTGCCTAACGCTGATGGCGGCGCTCCCCGGCTGGTCGACCCTCAAGATCATCAGCGGCGGCGCCGCCTTGGTGATCGCCGTGTTCTGGGGCCTGCAGGCCGGCATTCTCGCCCAGCAGGTCCGTGCGGCCCGTCAACGGCGCCAACCGCGCCCCGCCGGCGCGCC
>JBGAPH010000081.1:0-23855 GCA_044221365.1 Pirellulales bacterium | reverse complement strand
GTGCGCGCGCGAGCACGAGGAGGAACCAGCGGCCGCGGATGAAGTTCACGATCGCCGCTAGCAAGTCTATGCCTTTCGCCGTCGCTTGCCGCCTGCTTCGGCTGCCGGCGCCTCGCCGAACTCGAACTCGACGATCGACAGATCGTCTTCGAGCGGCAACCCTTCGCGCCGGGCTTTCACGCGTTCGAGCAGCGTGTCCATCCGCGCCGGCTGCTCGCGGAGCCCCGCCAACTCGGCCATCATCTCCTCGATCGTCCACATCTGGTCGGTCGAGGGCTGATGGACTTCGAACGCGCCGTCGCTGTAGAGATAGAGCCGCGAGAACGGCGGCAACTCGAGCTCGTTGGCCTCGAACGGCAGTTCGAGCCCGCTGCCAATCCAGGGGCCCTGCGATTCGAGCGCGGCCTGCCGGGCGTCGGCCACCGAGGTTCCCCCGAGCAGCAGCGCAGCGGGATGCCCGGCGCCAGCAAACTCGAGCTTCCGCTGGCTCGGGCGGTAGACGCCGTACCAAATGGTGAAGTACTTGCCCCCTTGGCGCTCCATGTCGAAGGCGGCGTCGAGCCCGGCCATGACTTCGCTCGGCTGGCGGAAGTCGATCTTCGGCAGCGTTTGCGCCCGCAGCGTGTTCATGGCCGACACGCTCAAGAGCGACGAGCCCACGCCGTGGCCGCTTACGTCGAGCAAGTACATGGCAAAATGGTCGTCGTCGAGCCAGTGGTAGCCGAAGCTGTCGCCCCCCAGTTGCGCGGACGGCACGAACCGCCAGTCGACCTTGATCGGGCCCTCGCTCGCCGGGTCGGGCAGCAGCGACCGCACGTAGCGGGCCGCCTGATCGATCTCGTTGGCCAGTTCCTGTCGGCTTTCGGCTAGACGGCGATAAGCCTCGTTTCGTTCGAGCAGAGCCAGATAGCCGCGGGAGTGATAGCGCACGCGGGCGACGAGTTCCACCTTGTCCGGCAGCTTCACCAAGTAGTCGTTGGCCCCGAGGGCGAATGCCTGCGCTTTCACTGCGGCCTCCTCCTTCGAGGAGAGCACGATCAGCGGCACGTCGCGCGTGTGAGGGTTGGCCCGCAGGTAGCGCACGAGCGTGAGCCCGTCGACCTCCGGCATCACCAAGTCTTGCAGGATCACCGTGGGGGCCAGGGCGTTGGCCTGGCGCAGGGCCTGCGTGGGATCGGAGCAGTAGTGCAGCTCGATGTCCTGCTCGGCGGCCAGCATCCGCCGCACCGATTCGCCCACGATCGGCTGATCGTCGATCAGCAGCACGCGAATGGGACGCGCCGCCGCATCGGCGGGGACCGGAGGAGCGGCAGTGGGCGAAGCGGTGGAAGTCACACGAGCCTTGGATGGCAAGAGGGGAGATCGCTACGATCTTAGTCGCCGGGCCGCGGCGGAGCGATCTAATTCCGCGCACCCGCCGAAGGCGCCGCGGCCGCGCCCACGGTGGGCGCCCCGCGCGCCCCGTGCTCCCCGTCGAGCAGGGCTTCGGTCACTTGCTTGCGGCGCACCTTGCGCACGAGCACCCACACGCCGTCGAGCACGAGCTGATCGCCGCCTTTGAGCCGCTCGCTGCGGCCGTGATTGAGCCAATCGTTGAGCGACATCGAGGCCGGCAGCCCAGCGCCCAGGTCGGGGCGGCCGAGCGCCTCGCGCAGCCGGCCCAGCGGCGCTCCGCCGCCGACCACCCATTGACGGCCGGAACGGGCCACGTGCCGGGGCAGGCGGTCGAACTCGTCGAGGATGTCCCCTACCAGCTCCTCGAAGATGTCTTCCTGCGTGATCAGGCCGACGATCTCGCCGCCCCGATCGCGCACGAGCGCCAAGTGGACGTGTTCCCCCAGCATCCGTTCGAGGGCCTGGCTCACCTGCAGATCGGCCGGCAGGCTCACCAGCGGCCGCGTGATCTCGCGCAGGGTGGGATTGCCGGGATGCGTTTTGGCGAGGAACACCATTTCCTTGAAGTTCACGTAGCCGATGATCGACTGCGGATCCCCCGCTTCCTCGGCCACCGGAAAACGCGTGTGCAAGTCGAGGTGGGCTACGACCAGGTTTTCGGAGAGCGGCGAGTCGGCGACCACCATCACGATGTCGCTGGCCGGCAGCATGATGTCGCGCACCTTGAGCCCCGAAAGGCGGCTCGCCTGCAAGATGATCCGCTCCTGCTGTAAGCCGATCACCTTGCCGGCCCGCAGCAAGCCCACCTGAGCGCGCAACTCGTGGAGCCCCGACTGCGCGTCCGGCGAGTGCGTTTTGGGCACGACGCGGTCGATCAGGCCTACGATCACGGTCGTGACCATTTCCAACAGCCACACGGCCGGGAAGACAACTGCGGCGAACGCCCGCATCCCGGGGCTGAGCAGCGTGCAAACGAGCTCCGGGTTGCGGATGGCGATCACCTTGGGAACGAGCTCGCCTGCGATGATGGTGATGGCCGACAGCGGCACCACGAGGACCGCCAGCGCCAGGATGTCGGCTGCCCGCTCAGAGAGGCCAAGCTGGCTCACGAAATACGGGGCGATCGACTCTTCGGCGCTTGCGCCGCCGGTGGCCGCCGCGATGGCCCCCACCAGCGTGATGCCGAGTTGCACGACGGCCAGGCTGGCCTCCATGCGGTCCTTCATGGCGAGCGCCGCGGCGGCGCCATGCACGCGATTCTCTACGAGCTGTTTCAGCCGCGACGGCTTGATCGACGCCAGCGCCAGCTCGTAGGCCGCGAACACGCTGTTGAGCAACAGCATCGTGCCGATGATGGCCAGCTCTGCCAAACCCATGTCGTTCTTGTGTCTCGAGTCCTAGTGAACGTAAACCTGCCGCTGGCCGCCTGACATTGGTCCGCGAGAGCGGACCCTACAACTAGGGTCCGCCGTGCGGACCAATCGCCTTAAGCCGTGATTCCTTTCGTGAGCACCATGAAGGCCGTTTCCAGATTCAGCTCTTCTTCGCGGAACGTCTTCAGCTTGTAACCGGCCTGCACGAGCGCCGCAGCGAGGCCGCTATAATCGCCGTCCCAACCGGTCGCCGCCGGCGCGTCAGGGCGGATGAGCGTTACCTGGATGCCGGCGGCCAAAATGTCGACCTTTTCGACGATCGACTGCCGCTCGAGCACGCGCGCCGCGCCTTCGGCGTCGGCGGCCACCACGATCTGCAACACGGTTTGCTGCCGCACCTGCCGCATCACTTCGGCCACGTCGGCGTTCACCAGCAGTTCGCCGCGCTCGATGATGCCGATCTTGTTGCAGATGTCGGCCAACTCCGGCAGGATGTGGCTCGACACCATGATCGTCTTGCCCATCTTCCGCAGTTCTTTGAGCAAGCCGCGGATTTCGATGCGGGCCCGCGGATCGAGGCCGCTGGCTGGCTCGTCGAGCAGGAGCACCTGGGGATCGTGCAAGAGCACGCGGGCCAGGCCCAGCCGCTGCGTCATTCCGCGCGACAGGCTGGTGACGAACGCCTCGCGCTTGTAGCCCAGGTCGACGAGGTCGAGCACTTCGTCGCACACCTTCTTCCGCTGCGCTCCCTTGATGCGGTAGGCGGCGGCGAAGAACTCCAAGTATTCGATCACCTTCATGTCGTCGTACACGCCGAAGAAATCGGGCATGTAGCCGATCAGCCGCCGGATTTCCTTGGGGTGCGTGTAGATCGAATAGCCGCAGACGCTGGCTACGCCCCAGGTGGGATTGAGCAGCGTCGCCAAAATCCGCATCGTGGTCGTCTTACCGGCGCCGTTGGGACCGATGAAGCCGAACACGTCCCCCTTCTCGAGCTTGAGATCGAGCGCCTTGACGGCGTAGAGGTCGCCGTACTTTTTCGTCAGATCGCTGGTTTCGATCACGTCGGAGCCTGAGAGTGGAAGGCCTAAGGAGGTCGCTCGATGCTAGGGTGAAGGGGCGGGGGCAGCCGCCGCGCTCGGCGCTACAGGGGCGACGATTCGATAGATCGCCCGCGATTGATTGTCGGCGCCGCTCAAGGGGCTGCCCGCCTGAGGCAATTCGACGGCCGGGCGTTCGAGCGGACCAGAGCCGAGCAATACGGCCTGGCCGCCCGCGAGCGCGGGACTCAAGTCGACGAATCGCTGGTAGCCGTTCAGCATCCCCTGCGTGTACGTATAACCGCCGATCGCTCGGTAGAACATCATCACGCGGAGCACCGTGGCCGGGTCGGCCGTGTCTTCGTCCCACGCGGCGGCCTCCGCCTGAAATCCCACTCGCGTCGCCGTGCCGAAGTAACTCTTGATCGTTTGCCAGCGCGTGTCGCGGGTGATGCGGGCAGGCTGGCCCGCGGCCAGCGACCCGACCACGTAGGCCGAGTCGCCATACAACACGACGCACTCCTCGAGCGGCACGCCGAACGGATTGTCGATCGTCCCTTCGATCCCGGAGAGGAGCCGCGAGGCCCGCGAGCCGGTCTCCCGCAATTGGCTGCCGACGCCGGCCGGAAGATCGGCCGACCAACGGCCGATCATGCTCTTGCTCGACCAGACTTGAATCGGCAGACCGACGAGCTTGCCGGGGCCCGGCCAGATTTCGTAGGGGCGACGAAACAAACCAACCCTGCCGCGGGAATCCATCCCGCCCAGACCGCCGCCGGGAGCGCCGAGCCAGCTCAACACGGCATCGCGCGCGGCGACGGCCACCGGCGTCTTGGGTTGAATCGTGAGGTCGTAGGAATCGGCGCGCGGACTGAACAGGTTGGCCCAGGTCGTGCCGCGCACGAGCCGCCCTTCGAGATCGAGGTCGATCAGGTCGACCTGGTTCATCCGCAACTGGTCTCCCTTGAAGCGGTAGGCCAGCCCCCAGGCGATGCCGCACGCGAGGGCGACATAGAGCGGAAAAGTGATCCAGGTCCATTCAGGCCGATTGAGAACCTTGCGGACCAGGTAGTAGTCGAACGGGCCAATCGCCAGCAGATAGCCGCCGATGAGCAGCGCCACGACGGCGAACGACACCGGCTGCACGCCGCGGAATTCGTCGAGCTTCGCCCGGAGCGTGGCCGAAAGGTCGTCGGCCTGGTTCCGTCTGCGGCGTCCCTCCTGGGGCGCGGTGCGTTCGAACAGCCGAGACATAAACGTCCGCCGGCCCGGCCAATTGGTGCGGGCCAGCAAGTCGAGATCGAAGGCCACGAACACGACTTCGCCGAACCCCAGTGGCGAGCGAATCACCAACGGAAGGTCGCCGGGCTGCTCAGAAGCTTCGATTGAGCCGCGGACGTTCGTCAGTTCGGCCACGGGGGGCCGCTGGTCGCCGCCCGGCCACACCAACGGCTCGCGCGAACCGGCATAGGTTTCGAGCCCTGCGCTCGAAGGCATGCGCGCGACGGATTTCAACGTCCCGGGGGCAAAGCGCGCCAGCGGCGCGTCGGCCCGCAGAATCTGGTCGGCCTCGGCGCCGACCGAGAGCACCATCCGGCCGCCGAGACGCACCCATTGCTCGAGCGCCGCGAGCCGGCGGTTGTCGGCAAGCCCGTCGAATAGCTTGGGTTTCGTGGTGGTGATCACCAGCCAGTCGACGCCGTCGTAGCCGAGCCAGTGGACCGGCAACTCCTCGACGCCCGCGACGTTGACGACGACGCCCTCGTGCTGGGGCTCCCCGCGGTTTGGCTCCACGCCTGCCGAAGGGCCGAGATTGAGGATCAACTCCTGCGTAGAGAAGAGGGGCTTCGGCAGGCCTTGGCCGCCCGGCGCCTCGTCGGTTTCGAAGCTGCGGCTTACGAGCGGCGCCTGACCATCGTGCAGCACAACGTTGAGCGCGCCGTCGAGCTTGCCGAACTTGGCCACGGCCGGAATTCGCGCGACTTGCCCGGGCGCCACCAACACGCTGCGCTGCCGTCCTTCGCTGCCGGGATCGGTGGAGAGGATCCGGGTCGGTTCGCCGTCGCCGTCAGGCAGCTCGAGTTGCAATTGGGCCGTGACCGATTGATCGCCGCCGCGCACGTCGACGACCACGGGCGCCCAGAAGCCGACCTTGTATTTGCCGCCGAAGCCGACGCGCACCCGTTCGAGCGCTGGCGCCGGGCCCTGCGCGCGGAGAGAGCGCTCGCCGCCCGGCGCGAAGCAGATCAAAACTGCGCAGGCGGCCAGGCCCGCGAAAGCAACCGGCAAACGCCTCATGGCTTTTCCGCCGCGTCGCAAATGCAAAGGAGTTGACCGCAGCCGGGGCAACCCGAGCCGTACTTGCGGGCCACGGCCTCCGTCAGGTCGACGCCCGCCACGTTGGCGATCGTCGTCAGCCACGCCAGCACGTCGGCGAACTCGCCGAGCCGCTCTTCGTGGGTGCCGTTGCGCAAGGCGGCAGCCAGCTCGCCCACCTCTTCCATGAGCCACATGAAGGTGCCGTCGACGCCGCGCGCCAGGTCCTTCTCGAGGTACATGTGGCGGATGAGTTGCTGGAAGTCGGCCAGCGAAATGTTGGCCGGCGGGCTCGGTCGGGTCGAGGTCACGGCAACGCCGAAAGTGCGGTGGTTCCAGCCCGGAGGCCAAAGAACGCGCCGGTTGGCTAGCAGTCGTCCTGCCCGGCGACACAAAGCTATTGTGCAGTCTTAGGTTATCGCAAGAACGCGCCTCCGGCAACCGGCTTCGCCTCCCTCTCCCGGCGCGTGCCCGAGGGAGCGGAGACGAGCGGGACAGGACCCGCCTAGTTTGCTGGCGTTGAACCAAGCGTTTTCCGCAGAATGCCCAGCCACCGACCCTCACCCAACCCTCTCCCACGGGGAGAGGGCAAGTATTTGCGTCAAGCAATCGGCCCCAGTAGAGTGAAGCCAACACTTTGCGTCGCCGGGCGAATTCCTGGGCGGGGCGGGGCTTGTCGGGCCAGATTCCTGGGCATTCTTTCGCCATGGCGACCTCGCGACCCACAGTTGGCAGCGCCGCCGGCGAATCGGGCCAGCCGGTCCTCTGGCTCAATGGCGACGTCCTCTCGTGCGCCTGCCCCGACTGCGGCGCCCCCATGTCGATCCGCCTCTGGCTGATGGTGGCTGACTGCTGGGCCTGCGGCACAAGCATCGAGCTGACGGAAGAACAGGAAGAGCAAGCCCGGCGCCTCTTGGAAGGCCGCCGCGCGGCGCCCGAGCCGGCGCCTCGGCCGACCCCACCGCCGGCGCCTCCTCCCCGTCCGGCGCCTGCCCCGGAGCGCGTCGCGCCGGCGCCCGTTTCGGTTCCCGAGCCGGTCCTGGCGGCGCCGAGTTGGGATCACGTCGTCGCGCGGCAGTCTTCGCCCGACCAGGCGGTGTTGCTGGCGACCACTCGGCTTTGGCGGCGCGAGCTGTTCACTGATTTGCCGGCCTGGCTGATCAGCCTGATTGTCCATCTAATCGCCATGATTCTGCTCGGCCTGTGGACCGTGAACCCGGAGGAGGATCGGCAGATCACCCTCTCCGTGCGGATCGGCCCCTCGGATCGCGAGGGCGCGTTCCGCGGCGAGGAGCAACCCAAAGCCACGGAGTTCGAACGCCCCGGCGTGCCGGACGCCCCCGATCCGCCCCCCACCGACCCCGCCGAGATCGAAGCCGCTCGCGACGCCGCCGAACTCGTGACCGGCCCGGCCGATCCCCCAGGCAATCGCCCGGAACGCTCCGAGGTGGTCCGCGCGTTGGCAACCGCCGGCCGTGCCCGCATGTTCGAAGGGCGCGATCCGCGCGTGAGGGCTCAGGTCGTGGAGCAAGAAGGAGGCACGACGTTCACCGAGGCGGCCGTCGCCCGCGGGTTACGCTGGATCGCCCGCCACCAAAACGAGAACGGAAGCTGGAGCCTGCACTCCTTCCAATTCGCGGGCGACTGCGATGGCCAGTGCGGCGGCCAAGGAGACTTTAGCGACACCGCCGGCACCGCCCTGGCGTTGCTGCCTTTCCTGGGCGCGGGGCAGACGCACGAGCAGGGCCGCTATCAAAAGGAGGTCGCAGGCGGCCTGCGCTGGCTGATCCGCAAGCAGCGCGACAACGGCGATCTGCGGGGCGAAGGCGTCGGCCGCATGTATGCCCACGGTCAGGCGGCCATTGTACTTTGCGAAGCCTACGCCTTGACGCAGGACGAGCAACTCCGCGAGCCGGCGCAGGCGGCGATCGATTTCATCGTCGACGCGCAGCACGAGGCCGGCGGCTGGCGCTATTCGCCGGGCGAACCGGGAGACACGAGCGTGCTCGGCTGGCAGCTCATGGCCCTGCGCAGCGGGCGCATGGC
This sequence comes from Pirellulales bacterium, assembly GCA_044221365.1. Classification (GTDB taxonomy): domain Bacteria; phylum Planctomycetota; class Planctomycetia; order Pirellulales; family JBGAPH01; genus JBGAPH01. The sequence continues at coordinate 15,685 of JBGAPH010000081.1, read as the reverse complement.
CGGCCTGCGCGTGCCGACCGAAACCATGCTCGCGGCCAATCGCTTTCTCGACGACGTGCAGTACGACCGCGACGGCGCGCTCTACTGCTACCAGGTTGGCCGCGAGCCCACGCCGGCGATGACGGCCGAGGCGCTGCTCTGCCGGCAGTACCTAGGCTGGCCGCGCAAGCACAAGGGTTTGCAGCTCGGCATCGTTTACCTGTTGAGCGACCACCTGCCGTCGCGCGACGACGCCAACATCTATTACTGGTACTACGCCACCCAGGTGCTGCACCACTACGGCGGCAAGCCCTGGCAGTTCTGGAACGAGCGGCAGCGGGCCTTGCTGGTGGAAATGCAGGAAACCGAGGGGCACGAGGCGGGAAGCTGGTCCCCGGCCGGCGGCGCCCCCGGCACGCACGACGTGCAATCCGGGGGCCGACTCTACATGACGTCGCTCGCGGTCTGCTGCCTCGAGGTCTACTACCGCCACCTGCCGATCTACCGCAGCGTCGAAGTGGAGTAGACGTTCGCGGGGCATTTCTGCCCCGACAGGCTTCGCGGCCAAGTTCAGCGAGCGCTCTCGCCAGCGAGCGACGGCCGTTCGACTTGTCGACCAACCTGCAGATCGCCCGGCGCCGGCGGAGGCCTGCCGCGACCGGGGGACCGCAGGCCAACTCGCCGACATATTGACAATCGATAAATTATTTCTATGATACGATTGTTCCGTGCGACTTCCGAGGCAATTGGAGGTGGCCGCGACGGGTGATCCCGCTCCCCCAAACTTGGCTGGCCTACGAGCCGGAAGAGAAGCTGGCGGTTTCCAGCCCCGAAATCCTGGACAAGTATGTCGGCGTTTATTCCAGCCCCGGCGCTCCAACAAAGTGGACCATCACTCGGGACGGCGGAACGCTCAGGGTGCAGCCGGGCAGCGAAGAGGCCGCCGCGGTCGAAGCGACGGCCGACGATAAATTCCAGCTCTTCCGAGGGATCGTGAGTTTTGAGTTCGACGCCGCCAAGAACCTGCTGATCCTGAAGCGCGGCCCTGTGCGGAGAGTGTTTACGAAGGAAGAATAGCTGCCGTCGTCGCCGTGACCTTACCGAGAAAGGCGATTCTCCATGAAACGAAGCTCCATCATCTTTCTGCAGGTCGTCATCGTGCTCATGGGCGTCGCTGCGCTGGCTCTCCTGCTGTGGGAGCCTCAGGTCGAGGGGGTGAACAAGAACCGCACCAACTTCCAGATCTACTTCCAGGATCCGTTTCTGGCGCTTGTGTACGCGGGCTCCGTTCCGTTCTTCGTGGCGCTCTATCAGGCGATCCGCGCGTTGGGATACGTTGGAAGAAGCCAGGTCTTCTCGCCGGAAGTCGTGCAGGCGTTGCGGATCATCAGGTACTGCGCGCTCGCCATCATCGGCTTCGTTGTCGTCGAGGAGATCGTCATCTTGGTGATGAACAACGGCGACAATGACAATCCTGGAGCCCCGATTCTGCTGGGCGCACTCGTTGCGTTCCCTTCGATCGTCGTCGCTGCCGTGGCGGCGATGTTCGAGCGGATTCTACAGAATGCCGTGGATCTAAAAATCGAGAACGATCTCACGGTATGACGAGACCAGCATGGCCATCATCATCAACATCGACGTCATGTTGGCAAAGCGGAAGATGAGCGTCACCGAGTTGTCCGAAAGAGTCGGCATCACGCTGGCCAACATTTCCATTTTGAAGAACGGCAAGGCCAAGGCGATTCGACTGTCAACTCTGGAAGCGATCTGCAAAGCGCTCGCTTGCCAGCCTGGAGACATTTTGGAGTACAGCAATGGAGAACCACCTCAGGCCTGACGCCGGCTCCGGTGTTCGGGGGGCCGATCCGAGAGACGACATACACGTGGGAAGGACGCCGGCACTCAGTGCTTCCAACGTTCGACAGAGCTTCGGGTCGTTCGATCCCTTTGGCTGGAGACAAGGCTGGGATTCATGTGGGGGGATTAGGGGGGCTCCTGAGCGTCGGGCGGAGCATGCTCGAACGCCTGTGACGTAAGGGGGAACTGGCCGATTGGGGCGTGCGGAGGTCGATGCAGGCTGCAATCCGCCGGCCGGCTCTACATGACGTCGCTGGCGGTCTGCTGCCTCGAGGTCTACTACCGCCACCTGCCGATCTACCGCAGCGTCGAGGTCGAGTAAGGAATTTCTCGGTCCGTCCCCCCCGCCAGGGCCCCGAGACCTTATAATGGGGCGTCAGCCCGGCCGCTCGCGCGGGCTGGTCCTGCCTTCATCCTTGTTCTCCCTACCTTGGAGCGAATTCTCATGGCTCGGTGGCTCGCGGCGCTTGCGCTGTTCGTGTGCTTAGGATCGTCGACAGCGCCGGTTTTCGCCGACGACGTGCCTTCGAGCGCCCTGGGAGACTACGTGGCCAAGGCGGACGACAGCTTCGGCTGGACCAAGCGCCGCGAAGGGAAGCTCGGCGGCGCCACGTTCGTCGAGCTCACGCTCACCTCGCAGACCTGGCGGGGCATCGTGTGGCGGCACCAGTTGTATCTGATCAAGCCGGCCTCGGCCGTCGACGCCAAGCAGGCCCTGCTGTTCATCGGCGGCGGCCGCTGGAAGGACGAACTGGCCCAGCCCGCCGGGGCCGACGACGGCCTGCCGCGCGAAGCCACGCTGCTGTCCGCCGTGGCGGAGAACCTGAAGAGCCCGGTGGCCATCTTGTTGCACGTGCCGCAGCAGCCGATCTTTGGCGGCATGGTGGAAGATGAGATCATCTCGCACACGTTCGTCGAGTTCTACAAGACGCGCGATCCCGAGTGGCCGCTGCTCCTCCCGATGGTCAAGAGCGCCGTCCGCGCAATGGACGCGGTCCAGCAGTTCGCCAAGCAGAACTGGTCGCTCGACATCGACCGGTTCACCGTCGCCGGGGCGTCGAAGCGCGGCTGGACGACCTGGCTCACCTCGGCGACCGATCCGCGTGTCACCGCGCTTGCGCCCATGGTCATCGACATGCTCAACATGGAGCCGCAGATGGAGCATCAGCGGTTCAGCTTCGGCGGCTTCTCCGAGCAGATTCAGGACTACACGTCGAAGGGCCTGCAAGACATGAAGGGTCCCAAAGCCCAGGCGCTGCGGGCAATCGTCGACCCGTATTCCTATCGGGCCAAGCTCACGCAGCCCAAGCTGATCATGCTGGGCACGAACGACCGCTACTGGCCGCTCGACGCTTTGAACCTGTACTGGAACGATCTCGAGGGGGACAAGTACATCCTCTACGTGCCCAACAAGGGGCACGACCTTTCCGACATGTCCCGCGTCATCGGCGGCCTCACGGCGCTGCACCGCATGAACTCCGGCGGCCCTGCGCTGCCCAAGCTCGACTGGCGGCTCACCCCCAATGGCAAAGGCCTGGAACTCGACCTCGGCTCCGACCAGCAGCCTACCCAGGTGCAGGTGTGGCAAGCCGCCGCCCCCACGCGCGACTTCCGCGAGGCGAAGTGGACGGCGACGCCCGTGGAGCTCAAGGACGGCCGCTATCGCCATGAGCTGCCGTACCCCGCGGAGGGCTTCGCGGCGATGTTTGGCGAAGCGCGGTTCGCCGGCGAAGGAGTGCCGTTCTACCTGTCGACGAATCTGCGGATCGTGGGCGGCGAGTCCGACGCTGCGGCGGCGACCGGCGGGCAGTAGCCGGCGACTTCGGATCGAAAGCCGCCGAATGTTGGCGAGCGCGGCGGCCTTGGCGTTAGGATGGATCCACGGGGCCGAGGGAGCGCCAGCGTGGCCGTGCGATTTCGCCGTCTGTTCCAGTTCAGCCTGCGCTCAATGCTGCTCTTGGCCGTATTGGTCGGCCTCGTCTGCGGCGCAATCTTGATTCCGGCCGCGCGGAGCCGGCGCGAACTGCCGGTCATCGCGCGGATCGAAAAACGCGGAGGCACGGCGGTCCGCTCGTTCGTGCCGACGCCGGCGATCGAATTCGCGGCACGGTTCCTGGGGCAAGAGCCTTTCCTGCGCGTGACGGAAGTCTCGCTTACCGAAAGCGGCGCCACCGACGCCGATCTGGTAGCCCTGGGCAGCCTCGGCGAACTGCGCAAGCTCGACCTCTCACATACCTACGTGACCGACGAAGGCCTGGCCCGCCTGGCAATCGGCTTGCCGGAACTACGCGAGCTCAACCTAACTTTGGCGAACATCGGCCCGCGCGGCCTGGCGGCGCTGGCCGGCAACGCGAATCTCGAAACGGTGTACACCCTCGGCACGGCGACCGACTACGCCGACCTCGAGGCGCTGGCGAAGAAGCTGCCAGGCGTGCCGCTGGTGGAGCAGCGGGCGCGGCAGGAGGCGGAGGAGCTTGGGGGCGAATGGGACGACGATCACAGCGTCCAATTTACCTGGGCTGAGTTCGAGGAGGACGAGTTGTCGCGGCTGTTCATTGCCTTGGGGCGCCATCCGTCGTTGTGGCGATTAGACTTCGACGAAGATACCAAGCGACTGCCGGTCCCCGAGGTCTCGAAGCTTGCATCCTTGCGATCGCTGCGACTGGCGTTTGATTCGGAGTGGCCCGACTTTACTCCGCTCGCGCGACTGCCGCACCTGCGGGAGTTGGCGATTGAGGGGAACCCCGAAGTGATTCCCGCTGCGGGGCTGGCCTGGCTCAATGAGCTGAGAAACCTGCGAGCGCTGTCGCTCAAAGGCATTCTGTCGGGCCCTCAGATCGAGCTCTTGCGACCCTTCACCAACTTGCGTTCCCTCGCTCTCGGCGGCAGCTACTATGACGATCGGAAAATCTACGGCATCGATCTCGAACCACTGGCCGGACTGACCGCGCTCGAAGAACTTGAGCTCCGCGATACTCCGATCGATGACGAAGGCCTACGCACGTTTGCGGGCTTCTCCTCCCTGCGCCGCCTGGTATTGACGGGCACTCGCGTGCGGGGCCCCGGGCTTGCCCATCTGCGAGGGTGCCAGCAACTTGCCGAACTCGATCTGAGCGACACGCCGTTTGATGATCAGGCGATGTCCGACTTGGCTCACTTCCCGCGGCTGACGACGCTCGATCTGTCGCAGACCAGGGTCACAGAGCAGGGGCTCCGTGCGTTGCCGGTCTCGCTGCGGACACTCATCCTGCACAGCACCGCCGTCTCGATCGGCGCATGCCGCGAGCTTGTACGCGACCGGCCAGATCTAAAGATCAGCTTCAAGGCACCCTGGGGCCGCTACGCGTGGATCTCGGCCAAAGGCACGAACACGATGGGGGCTGCGGCCGTGCCAGACAATTCCGAGGGCACGTGGCGGCTGCAAGCCCGCGAATGGCTTTTTAGCGGCGACTTCGTCCAAATGGCGCACGCGTATTCGCAGGCCGGCGCGATGCCCTACGGAGCGCTCGGAGACTACCACCGAGCGGCATTCGCTCACGGGCTAGATGGAAATTGGAAGGAAGCATCGACCGCGCTGGAGGCAGGGAACGATCGTGCGCTGAAAGAGCTCGAGGCTGCGCCTGCTAGCGACGGATGGACGAATATGCCGATGGGTTTCCACTCGTTCACGCTCGGCTGGGATTTGCCTGCCAAAGGAGTCAGCTACGGTGCTCACAGCGTCGGTGGAGAACTGAGCGACTCCCTGGATGAGGTCGCACGGCTGGGCCTTGACGAACTTCACGATCCGCAAGCCGTCGTCGATTCAATGTCGCCCGTCCTGTTGGCGACCAGAGGACGCCCTGAGTGTGATCGGGTGGCGGCCTCCGTGTTGCGGCAGCTTTCCGGGGCGCGTCAAGCGCTCGGGGAGCCGGTCGCCGCGGTCCAATGCCTCGTGGAGGCGCGCGAACGGGAGATTGCTGAACGAATCCAGGCTGCGCAACAAGCAGTCCAAGATGATGAAGGAGGCGATGAGGTCTTCGACGACGAAAAGGACCCTAAGCCGAAGCCGCTCGCGGAGCGCTGGAGGCCCGATGATCCGGAGGTGCGGTTGGCAACGCTCTACGCGTCGCTCGCTGGCGAGGAGCGGCTACCCGACGTGCCCGTGCTGGGATTGGTTTCCGAGGCGCAACCGTTGGTGATCGACACTCGGGAGGAACGCTGTTGGAAGTTTGCCTGGAGCGAGCGCGACTGGAACGACTTTGCACTCGTGCCGCCGCCTGGTCAGGCGTTTGCCGAGTTGTCGATCGTTTGCGAGGTCCCCCGCGACGAGCACCTTTGCCCGGTAACCTGTTGGATCGGCAACCGGACCGACGATTGGCTTGATCCGGCCCACCTTACCGAACGAGTTCCTGGCGAGCGGGCCCAAGGACAGCCGCTCGTGCTCGAGGTGCCGTTCGATGTTCCTTTGGTCTGGTTGCGCCTGGGCGAGTATGCCCACCGGGCCGTCGTCTCGGTGCGGCTGCGGCCCCGCGGACAGGGCAAACCTGCCCCGCCGCGCGTCGGCGGGCTCGAAGGGTTTCTCGCGTCGCGCCCCGGAGGAACCTTCACGCTCGACGGCGAGCCGCTGCCAACCGGAGTTCCCTTCGAGCGCGTTTTACCGCCTGGGCCGCACGAGCTGGAGTTCAGAGGGGACGACGGCAAAACTCGCCGGCGGACGCTCGACATTGTTTCCGACGCTACGCTGCCTTTGTTCGAACACGAGGAAAACCCCTTCCGAGCGACCGGCATGCCTTTGCCGATCCCGCGAGGACTCGGCAACCGGGGAGGCACGTTAGCGCATTTGCCGGACGGGTCCCTGCTCGTCGCTTACACCCGCGGAGAGTATCAGCACGAGCGGATCGTACTTGCCTCGCGTGCGAGCGAGGGCGGTTGGTCGAACCCCTGGGAGTTTGCCCACGGCCGAGCGGGCCCGACCGAGCAGCCGTCGCTCGCGATCGACGCCGATGGCCGAGTTTGGATAGCCTATGGCGGCTCGCTCCCCTCGGCGAGAGGCGTCAGGGGCCGCGAGGCTAGTGTTTGGCTCTGTAATTCGCGCGACGGCCGGGCATGGTCGTCGGCGCGCCCCATCCGTGCAGGAGATCGTGTCGGCTGGCCTGAGGGGCCTCGACTAACCGGCGTGCGAGGTAGGCAGCTTCTCCTCACCGATTCGCGGTTCTTTGCAATGAGTGACTCGCCGGAACAGCTCCGCGAGTTCGACCGCCAGATCGCTCCGCTCCGCGGAGAGCACGCCAACAAGGTCGAGTCTTATGAGGACCGATTTGTGGACGTCGACGCCCAAGGGCGAATGCACGTCGTCCTCGGGAGCTCTTGGCCGACTGGCACGCCAGACGCTGGCGATGAACGGTACGCCTACGGCCTGTTCTACAGCTACTCCGACGATCTGCGTCACTGGGCGCCGCTCCAACTCGTGCAATTGGCCGAATCCTTCAGCCCGACGTCGTTCTCACTCCGCGGCGACCGCGCGGCTGTCATCTACTTTGGCTCAGATCGCACCTGGCTTTGGCGGGGCAAGGTTGCCGAGAACCGGTTGAGCATGGAACCTCCCGTGCCGATTTTCATCGGCTTCGGCGCTGGCCCGCTCATCTGCGACGGCGACAAATGCTCTCTGGTCTTCACCCGCGAAGGCTGCGTCCCCTGCTTGCTCGAGGCCAACGCCGACGACGTGTTCGGAACAAGCTCGGCCGACCGACCTTGAGACTGCCATGCGTTTCCTCTCCCGCCGCCTCCGCTCGTTCTCGCTCCGCACTCTGCTGGTGCTGGCGGGGCTCATCGGAAGCATGTGTGGCTGGATTGCTCGAGAGCGAGGTATCGTGCAACAACGCCGCGCTGCCCATTGGCCAATCTGGAAGTCAGGTGGTTTACTCGTTGGGCAACACCCCGATGAGCGAACCCTTGTGGTTCCGTGGATTCGCGAGATGTTCGGCGACGAGCCGATGGAGTATCTCTGCCTTCCCAACACAGCAGAACGCTCCGAGATTGCTTACTACGCCCAACTCTTCCCTGAGGCCGAGCTCAGACTCCTTTCCCCACCGCCGGATGTCCGTCTCGCAAGGCCCAAATCGTCTGCGGCCTCTGACGCAACAATTGGGGGAAGTCCGTCTCATCCATGAAGCTCCCCCGCTTCTCGCTGCGCCTGTTGCTTGTGGCCGTGGCGCTGCTCTGCGCCTGGCTGGCGTGGGAGCGGAGCGTGGTGGTGCAGCGGCAGGCGGTGAGACGCGACCTCGAAAACCGCGGTGCTCTCTTTTGGGAAGACTTCGACGTCGCGGCGTCGCCTCCAGGGTTTATTGGGCGCGGCCTCATCATCCGACCGAAAAGGTCCGCCGGCGTCGTGGCTTGGCTTCGTAGCCAACTCGGCGACCAGGAGATCCGCTACATCTTCTTGCCACGCGACAACTACGAGGAGCTTCGTGCTTTGACGGAAGGCACGTTTCCCGAAGCCGGAGCAATCCAGGAACCACCGGAGCTACCGGACTTCCCCGTGGGCCACTCCCCGTTCGCTCCCTCCTCGACTTCTCCCTAGCTTCCCGCGAACCCTACCCCCCAGTTCCCCGTCTAAGGGTAAGACCCGGACGCGTCGCACGGCCCGCTCTCTCGCCGCACATACCCTTCGCCTCAGAATCAGTTGCATGAACCTTCAGCGCACAACCTCGAACCTGCAGCCTCGGTGTTCCGCCGGAAAGATCGCGCTCCGAGCGCGGGCCGCCGGTTATCGATGCGAATACCCGGCGCGGTTGTGACGTGGGGCCGAGGTTCTCGGCTCTCGAAAGGCTTTCTCAGGCCTGGCGTCGCAAGTCGGACGCCAGGCCTTTTCGTTGGCTGAGCCAGAAAGGCTGATCACCAACATTGCGGGACGCGTTCCTCACGGCGGCCTGTAAAGCCGTTGCCGCAAACCAGTGAGGTGGACGGCGCGAGGTTCGATTCCTCCGCGGCCCAATCGCCAAGACTCAGAGTCTCAACGCAATCCGATGGTCCGCACAGCGGACCCTACGGAACAATCAACGAACTACGAAGCAAGCGTCGCTCGGCCGGGCCGGTGGCGCGCGGCGGTCGCGCAAGCCGTGTTTTGCGCCGCGCGTTCCACGTCACGGACTCTAACGAAGGCCAGGAGGATGCACCCTGTGGTTAGCTCAACCGGAAAGAGCACCAGTCCAAGGAACTGGAAGTTGCCGGTTCGAATCCGGCGCCACCCCGCGGCTAACACCCGCACGCGCCTGAAACGCGCGCCCCTGAGCCCGAGAGAGGCGGACCTCCCCACGAATCGGTCGTTCGCTTAGGGCCACAGTTGCCGCGGCGGAAGCTTGCTCGGTGGGTCTTTCGGGATCTGCCAGCGGAATCCGCCGCCGAGCTGCTGTGCCTGAGCGAGCGACAGCGCGAAGTCAGGGCCCTGTAGTGGGCAGAACCTGCGGCCGCCGGCCGCGCAAGCTAAACGCCGTCAACGTCGCACGAGCGCGTAGGCATGCCTGCTCCTCGTGCGAACCGCGGCGGCGTGAGGCTGCGACGGTCTGGCCGCTCGAGCACACTCCGCACCTGGACCGCGTGATTCCGCGGCGGCTGGCCCGCCTCTCGAGGGCGTTTTCGCATTCACTGGGCGGCCACGCGCCGCGCATTCGCATAACTCCGTGTGTGATTTGGAAAGGACGTTCCCATGACCCACAACCTGCTCTTCGCCAAGACGGTGCTCGTCCGCGACTACGAGGTGGGGCTGTTGTTCCGCGACGGCGCCTTCCGTCGGTTGCTCTCGAGTGGCCGTCACTGGTTCGTCGACCCGCTCGACAAGCTCCGCGTCGACGTTGTGTCGCAGCGTGAGCCGTGGCTCGCGCACGAGAAGCTCGACTTGATCGTCAAGTCCGGCGCGCTCGCCGGCCGCGCGCAAGTGCTCGACCTCAAGGACCACGAGCGGGCGCTGGTCTGGATCGAAGGCCGTTTCAGCCAGATCCTGCCCCCCGGCTTGTACGCCTACTGGACCGCGCTCAAGGAGGTCAAGGTCGAGGTCGTCGATGCGCGCACCGTGCGCTTCGAACACCGCGACTTGGCGGTCATCGGCCGGGCGCCGCGCGTCGAGAACTTGCTCGACCTGGCCACGGTGGAACCGTATCACCAGGGGGTGCTGACGATCGACGGCCAGTACGTAGCCACGCTGCCTCCAGGGCGTTATGCGTTCTGGAAGAACGTGGCGCAGGTCAAGTTCCTGCAGGAGGACCTGCGGGAAACGATGTTCGACGTCAGCGGTCAGGAGATCATGACGGACAAGGTGACGCTGCGGTTGAACGCGGTGGTCACCTACCGCGTCGCGGACGCTCGTCGTGCGCAGAGCGCGGCGGAGAACGTCAAGCAGGCGCTCTATCGTGAAGCGCAGCTCGCGCTGCGCGCCGCGGTAGGCGCTCGCGAGCTCGACGCGCTCTTGGCCGATAAGGAGGCGGTGGCAACCGAGCTGAGCGAGGTCGTCGGGCCGCGTGCCCAGGCGTTGGGCCTCGAGTTGATCTCGGTCGGCATCCGCGACGTGATCCTGCCGGGGGAGATGAAGGACCTGATGAACAAGGTGACGGAAGCCAAGAAGGCGGCCGAAGCCAACCTGATCGTCCGTCGTGAGGAAACGGCGGCCATCCGCAGCCAGGCCAACACGGCCAAGCTGCTGCAGGACAACCCCACGCTAATGCGTTTGCGTGAGCTGGAGGTCCTGGAAAAGGTGGCGACCCACTCCAAGCTCAACGTCGTCTTGGGCGACAAGGGCTTGGCCGACCGAGTGATCAACCTGTTGTAAAAGTCGCTTCGACCGCGGGCCGGGCAACCGGCCCGCGGTTTTCTTTTGTTCCGCGTCCGCGGCCCACCTACTTCTTCGCCACGCGTTCCCACACCTCGTCGATGATCGTGCCGGCGGCCGTCGTGCCTTGGTGGATCCAGCGGTTGCCTTCGATCTTCCATTTGTAGCGGTGGGTTTGTCTCAGGAGGTGGTCGGCGTTGGCCCCGTATTCGGCGGTCTCCGCGTAGTTGTCGTCCTTGATCTCAACCGGTCCGCCGAGCACGGCGCCCACCCGGCCGCGTTGGTCGTAGACCACCCAGGTGAACTGCTCCGGCGTCACGTGCTTGACCATGGTCTGGTTGGGCGGAATGTCAACCGCTTTGCCGTTGTAGGCGGCGGAGACCATTCGCCAGGTGCCGAGCAACTGCTTAGGGTTCTGCTTCTCCTCCTGCTCCACCGCCGAAAAGGCCACGGCGCCGGTCGTCAGCAGGGCGGCGATGAGAAGGATGAGTCGCTTCATGCATAGTCCTTTCGTAGATGTGGGCCGGAACTTTGTTCAACGCCTGTAGGGTTGCGTCTCGATCCCGTCGAGGTGCCCCTCTGCTTCGAGCCAGAAGATGATCATCATGACGCGACGCTCGAAGGACGCTCGGTAGGTCACCTCGTAGGCGCCGAGTCAGCCGTTTGGGGCAAGGGCGTGCCGGTCTCCGCGCCCTGTGGAGCCGTCTGCCGGTCCTCGTTATTACGTGGGGGCAAGGCGAGCAGGCGTTCGTCGGCCTCCACCTGAACGGGCGAGAAGTTGGCTTCGCCTGGTTTGCGAACGTTCTGGACGAGTGGAAGAGCGGCTTGCCAGAGCGAAGGATCGGGCGGATTGTCGAACTCGTCGTCGGGGCGAATGCCTGCACGAAAGGCGGGGGAACCGCTCGTAACTGAAAACACCATAGCGCGACCGCCGAGGTCGCCAATCTGCACTCCGCGCAGAATTGGCCACCAATGCACGTCGTGCCATTTGCTTTTCTCGAGGACGATTTCGTTCTTGGCGAACGTCAGCGTGGAATTGTAGCGAGCCAGGAATCTCATCCCGACTGCGTCGCGCTCTCGAGGGTCGCGGGTATCAACAAAGTCGGGCCAGTCATGCCGAAACCCACCCCAACGGGCTTCCGCCGCGTATCCGAATCTGCTTGCTTGCCAGCCACCCATTCCCACGCCCAACGCCTCACCGGACGTGATCTGCGCCAAGCCCTGCTGGGAAATCGCGTCCACGAGAGCTCTCGGCAGACGAAGGTCGCTGTCGCTTCCCGAATCGATCAGCATGTTCAGCTCGTGCCCGGAAACCGCCACTTTGGTGAAGGGACGCGGGTTGCAAACGAGCTGTACCACGTCGGTGCGTGCGAGGGGCTGGTAGTCTGGCGCGTGGATCGAGACGACTGACTCATCGAAATTGAACGACACCACGAATCGCGAAAGGACGTCCATTCCGACAATGCCGTCGATCTGAGCGCCGACGCCGAGAGACGCCTGGTCCAGATCGAGGCAAGGCACCATAAGCCTCCTCAGACGAATCCTTTTGCCGATCCACATTTCGTCCACAGCGTAGTACTTATGCCCCCGCCGCTCGGCGGCAGGACTCCCCAAGTCGGCGGCGAACCGCGAATTGAGGGCTGTGGTCGTCGAACCTGTATCGAGGACGCATCGATAGTCCCTCCCCCCGAAGGACAGCGTGACGAACGGAATGCGATCCGGGCCCATGGGAAACACCGCGAGCGGCTTCGCGTCTTTCGCTTCGTCGCCGGGACAGAGTGCCGGCGACAGACCAAAGGTCGCCAGCAAGAGAGCGAGCGCGGCAATTCGCCCGCAAGAGATCGAAGCGGCAGCGCGTCCGAGCATGGGTCCCTCCCTGCACCGCGGACAGACTGCCCCCAGACCGCCGGGTGGTCGGCGATTCTAACACTGCTGGCGGCCGAGCGTATACGCGAGCAGACCGTCGAGTTGCTTCGCCTACGAAGCAAACGAGCCTGCTCGCACCAACAGAGCGACCGCTTCCTGGAGATATCGAAAGCAAGGCGGTCGATCGAGGCATCGGGGGGCGCGACCGGAAGCCCCACCGAATCACCTCTGGTAACTGGTTGTCAGCCGGGGTTCTCTGAGGGAACTTGACCAGCTATCATCCTCGGCGCCCGGGAATTTCCCTGCGCACGTGGCCATTCGCAAGGAGAGCGAAAGATGCGACGTATCTGGCTTGCCGTGCTATTCGTCTGCCTTGCGAACGCGGGGCCAAGGCTGGCCCTAGCCACCGAGGGCGACACTGCGACCGTGGTCGTGGAAGACCATGTTCCGCTCATGGAGGGCGGGGCGGCGGTCAGGTATGTCAGCCGTGGCGACTCCTTTCCTGTCATCAACGTCGAGGCGGGGCGACTCGTCATCAAGCGCAAACCGTACCGTTGGCTTGCAATGGAAAAGACCGTTCCGCTCAGCCAGGCGGACGCGCTGTTCAGCGAGCAGATTCGACGGAACCCTCAGGATGCGGGAGCGTTCCTGGCACGGGCCAAGGTCCGCTTCGTTCTCGAGCGGTTCGACGAATGCGCAGCAGACTGCACTGCATGTCTGCGTCTCGAGCCCAATGCGCTGATGGGATTTGTGCTCCGCAGCCAAGCACATTTGAAGAAGGCCGAATTTGCGGCGGGCCTGGCCGATGCGGACCGTGGGATTTCGCTTGATCCGACCAACGATATGGCTCGGCAGTGCCGCGTGGTGGCTTTGGACGAATTGGGAAGGGCGGAAGAGGCGATGCAGGAGGGCGACCGTCTAATTACGGACCAGCCCTCTGCACAGGCCTATGGCGTTCGGGCGCTCCTGCATGCCAAGCATGCGAGATGGACGGAGTCCGCCGAAGACGCGGGAAAGGCGATCGCCTTGGAGCCGGACGAGGCAGGCTATCTCCTCCTTCGGGCCTGGCCCTTTATCAACTTGAAGAAGTATGACGACGTTTTGCTCGACCTGAACCATGTGATCGAACGCGATCCTAAGCACGCTCAGGCATTGCTCATGCGCGGCATGGTCCAGATGAACAAGCAGAACTATGCGTTGGCCATGCACGACCTCGATGAGGCGCAGCGGATTGACCCGGCGCTACTCGCGGAAGCGCTAAAGGTGCGGGCAATGGTTCAGTCTCAGCAGGGCGAACACGCAGCGGCGATTCGAAACGTCACGGAGGCGATCCTACTGCGACCGAATGATTTGGAGCTATTGAAAGTGCGTGCCGTAGCTCTCTTGGAGAGTGGCCAAGCCGCTGAAGCGCTCGTCGACTTGGATGCGGCAGCGGCGCTAGCGCCGGATGATCTGGACGTCTTGGTTTGGCGAGCGAAAGCCAATTTCGCCGACAAGCGCGAGGAACAAGCGGTTGCTGATCTGGATCGCATCACGGCGCGCGATCCCACGAATCTCCACGCGCTGATGATGCGAGGCTTGTTTCATGCCAAACACGCTCGGTATGACCATGCCCTCGCCGAGTTCGATCGAGCGCTTCAGCATGCCAGGGGAGATCGAGCGACGGTGCTGTGCTATCGAGCGGCGAGTTATGCTCAGGTTGAGCGAACGAAGGAAGCGATCGCGGACTTATCCGAAGCGATCACACTCGAGCCAAGCCAACTTACTCCACGCTTCCTGCTGGCTGGGCTGAAGCTAAAGTCTGGGGATCCGCGCGCCGCCGTGGCGGATTGCAACGAACTGTGCACCAAATACCCCACCTCGTCCGAGGCCTTCCGCGGTCGAGCGTCGATTTTGGACGAACTGGGCGAGAAAGCGAGGGCCGACGAAGATCGGAAAACGGCGGCAAAGCTGGAGGCGGCCGCGGAGCAGGCAAAACGAAAGTGAGCGGCAATCTCGCAGCGTTTGGCGCGTGTCGCGCCCCAGCGCGGCTTCCGCGAAGCGCTTGATGTGGCGCCCCGCGAAGGTGGCGCTCACACGACACTCTTCTCGCCAACCACCTATAGCTGCCGCAGCCGAGCACTTGATATCCCGCACGGTTCGCCGCAGCCGCTCGCCCGCCCGCTACTCCCGCCAAGCCGCCTTATAACTCCGCCCCAGCGTGATGATGCGGTGCAGCAGCTCCTCGTAAGTCACGCCGGCCGCGTGGCCGCTTTCGGCGAAGTCTTCGCCGTATGACAGATTCGGATTGGGGTTTGCCTCGAGCATGTAGGCGCGGCCGTCGGCCGCCAGGCGCAGATCGATGCGGGCATAGCCGGTCAGGAACAGCGCCTTATACGCCCGCGCGCACTGCCTGATGATCTTGGCCGACACGCCGTCGGGCAGGTCCTTGGCCGCGTGGGTTTGCACGCCGATCTGCTTCTGGTACTCGTAGTCCCACTTGACCTTGGCCGTGGCGATCAGCGGCACCTTGTCGGCGCTCTTGGTGAACTCGAGCTCCCAGATCGGAAAGACCTTGAGCCGCTCGTTGCCGAGGACGCTCACGTAGAGTTCGCGCCCCTCGATGTACTCTTCGACCAGGGCGTCGCTCTTCACCGTTTCGTGGACGAACTCCACGCGGTCCTTGAGCTTCTCGTCGTTCGTGACGAGCGATGCCCGGGAGATGCCCAGCGACGCTTCTTCGCTCACGCTCTTGACCACCAGCGGATAGGTGAGCCGCTTGGTTGGCTTCACCTTGCGCCGCAGCGGATAGACCGCGAACTTGGGCGTGGGGATGCGGTGGTAGAGCAGGATTTGCTTACAGAGCGCCTTGTCGTGCGAGAGCATCAGCCCGCGCGGGTTGCAGCCGGTGTAGGGTTGCCGCAGCAGCTCGAGGTAGCTGACCACGTGCTGGTCGTACATCGAGATGCTGTGGAACTCTTCCAGCAGGTTGAAGGTGACGTGCGGCGTGAACTGGTCGATCTCCTTGCGGATCTTGCCCAGGTCGTCCCAGACGCCGAGCACGCGCACGTCGTGCCCCATGGAGCGGAGCGTTTGGATGACGTCGAACTCGGTCTTCCACTCCAGAATCTGCTTGTCGGTGTAGCCCTCGAGGCTCTCCGGCGGCACCAGATCCTCGTGAACGAGCACCAAGATGCGGAGCTT
>JBGAPH010000080.1:0-24045 GCA_044221365.1 Pirellulales bacterium | reverse complement strand
ATGACCATGGCGTTCCTGAACGCCCACGACGGCGCAACCCATACGCTGCTCCTTTCCGAAAACATCCAGGCCGGCCAATGGGCCGGCAACGGCCAGTACGACACACTGCCCAACGGCGACAAGGTCGTTTCCCCCGGAGGCTTCTTTACCCCCGAGCAGGCCGAGCGACTAACAACGATCGTCTGGCATCCGTCCCAGGCCGTGCCGGCGACGGCGGTCGCTGAGCGGCGCGTCAACGTTGGCCACGACAGTGGTCTCGACGAAGCGCCCACGCTTGACTTCGCGCGTCCTTCGAGCTTCCACCTCGGCGGGGCAAACGTGGCGATGGCCGACAGCAGCGTGCGGTTCCTCTCTGAGAAGATCGACTACGGCGTCTACGTCGCCCTGATGACGCCGGACGGCCCGAACTCGGATGCGCCGGACGCCCCGATCGCCGGCGAGCCGGGGCAAACCTGGCGCACGCTGGATCGGCAGACGCTGGATCGTATCCTCGAGCCTTGAACGATCTGTGTCGGCTGCTAGCGATTCTCGCAGGGCGTTCGGGCGCCAAATGGGCATTTGCGCGGGCAAATCTCGGCCGGCGGGCGACGAATTCTCTCTTAGCGTTCCCATGGCGTCGAACCGACTTGGTTGCTCCCGATGCACGAGACATTTCGCCTGCGAAAGTCAGTCGCCTACGCGGGGATGGCGCTCAGCGCAATCTTTCTCGCCGTATGCGTTCTCGTTGCGAGCATGTTCTTTTTGGAGAATCCAGCCGAACACGGCTTCAAGGGAGAGCATTCCGTGGCCATCGTGTGCGGCATGGCTCTCGCCACGTTCGGTACGATGTTTCTGCTGTCCCTCTACATGTGGTCAGCGTACTATCTTGAGCGCTTCTGCATTTCGGGATCGACCATCTCTCTGCAGACGATGGTGCAGAATCACTCCTTCGACGCCACAGAGCTTGTCTCGCTGCGCTGGCGGACGCATCCCCACGGCGGCAGCGTTCTGTTTCGCGGACGCGACTTCAAGGGGCGATTGGATCTGGCCGGATATCGCTCGGAGGACCGCTTGCGCCTGATCCGCGCTCTGCGGGCGATTGTGCCGCCAAGCGTGCAGGAGGGCTGGCCGATGTTTTGTTACGGGGTTGCCCTTGGCCTGCGCGACGACCGGCTCGTTGCCCCGCCGCCGGAGCCTGCGGGGAAGACCTGCGTGGTGACTCGCCGGCGCTATGACCGAATGCTGGCCGCCGCGCTACCCCTCTCGCTCTGCATGGCGGTCGCCGCGGGCATCTACTTCGGGTTTTGGCGGGCGTTCGTACTGCCGGCAGCTATTGTCGCGGCGTGGTTGCTCCTGCGATTTCACGTACCCCCGGAAGGGCAAGTCGATTGGCGGGTTACCACGACTGAAGTAGGGCGCACGAGCTTGGCCACTTGGAGCGTAATCGTGGGCACGAAGTTGATGATGATTGGCATCCTACTGGCGGGATTCGAACAGCGCACGGCCTGCTCCGCCGGTTGCGTGGTGCTGCTGGCAGCGTTTCCCTTTCTGATTTTTCGCATGTACAGAGCCGATCGGCAGCGGCAAGCGAGGGTGCCGCGCCTCGCTGAATTGGCCGTAGCTCAATGGGACGCAGGCGAGAGCCAGGGCAATTTGGAGACGCCCGCGCCGACGCCCCTCACTTTGGCCTCAAGCGCGGATCGTTCGGCTTTCATCGGTTAAGGCGCCCGTTTGCCTCTTCAGTCTAATTCAGTACAGCACCACAAACCCCTCCCCCACTCCTGCCGCGCCCACCACGCCCCAGGTCGGCACCTCGTGCTCCTCCTCCGACCGCGCGGTTTCCTTCCCCTCCGCGTCGAATACTGCCCACTTTAGTTTGCCGGGGGTTTTCCAGGTCATGTCTTCGACCCAGGCGAGCAGCACTTCGCCTTGGTCGTTGGCGGCGATCACTGGGTGGCGGCGTTTGGCGGCTTTTTGGCTCGGGTGGAGGAGCTTGAGCTCTGCCGGCGGGGCGTCGGCCGGGCCGACGAGCGCTGCGAAGACGTCTTCTTCTCCTTCCCAGGCGGCCAGCGTGCCGCGGGGGCTGTTCGCGAAGTTGGCCGAGCTCATCGGGCAGCCGTCGATCTGCCACTTGGAGAGCAGACGGCCGCGGAAGCTGGCGCCGTGGTCGGCGGAGGAGAGCAGGTACATGTCGCGCTGGTTCGAGCGTTCGGCCGCACGGTAGAGAACGTACACCGCCCCGCTCGTGTCGGCGAACGCTCGCATGCCGCAACAGCCGCAGGCGCCCACCGGTTCGGTCCAGGCCTGCTGCTCGCGGGCAAAGGTCTGTCCATCATCGTCGCTCCGCGCCACCCAGATCGTGCGGTCTTGTTCGCCGCGTCCGCCCGGCTTGGCGGCGTGCCAAGCAACGTAGACGTTCCCCGCGCGATCGGCCGCCACCGAGCCGCCGCCATCGAGCCCGGCGGCGAACTGAATCACGTTCCGCTCGGGCTCGAAGCTCTGGCCGTCGTCTGCGAGCCGCGTGTAGACCATCGGCGTGGCGCCGTTCGGGCCGCTCTCGGCCTTGTCGCTCCCCATCCAGGCCACGTGCGGCCGCCCGGCCTTGCCCACGGCCAAGTGCGCCCCGCGGATGTTGCCGATGGCGATCGCGCTGTCGTCGGTTTGGTTGACCCGCAGCGGCGGCGAAAACGTCTGCCCGCTGTCGGTGGAGCGGGCATAGAAGAGGTTGCCGTGCGCTTCGTTGCCCAAGTAGTAGACGAGATGCAACACGCCGTCGGCCGCCACGAGTTGCGGCTGAATGCCGTCGTGCGGCGTGCGCTGCACGCGCACCTCGAAGGCGGCGAGCGGAGCGGCCAGAGCAAGAAAGCTCGCGGCGGCGAGAACCAAAGCGGCGCGTGCCAACATGGAGATCCTCCTCGTGCTGAGCCCCTGGGCGATCCCCATACTAGCCCGCAGCGCAAGCAAGGGAAATCCACGTTCCCTTGGCAGAATTCGGCGGACCGGGACCGAATACGGGCGGCATTGGCGGCCGGCGCGCCCAACGGCGCTCGCGTTCCTTGCTGGCGCTGCGGGTTAGTGTGCGTGCGGGCGCCTTATAGCAGCCCGTAGGCCGCCAGCGTGCTTTTCAGCTTGGTGAAGCCGCCGGCGTCGAGCGGGGTCATCGGCAAGCGGAGCTCGCCGGTGTCGCGCCCCAGGAGCTGCATCGCTCCCTTCACTGGGATCGGATTCGTCGAGAGCCCCAGCATGTCGCGGCAGAGCGGGAACAGCCGGGCATGCCACTTCTGGGCCGTCTTGGCGTCGCCGGCCTGAAACGCGCTGACCATGGCCAGCATGTCAGCCGGCACGATGTTGGCCACCACGCTGATTACCCCGTGCCCGCCGACGGCCAGGATGGGAAGCGTCAGGCTGTCGTCGCCGCTCAGTACCGTGAGGTTCGAGCAGGTGGCGATCTGCGAGGCCTGGTCGAGCGAGCCGGTGGCCTCCTTGACCATGGTGATGCCGGGCAGCTCGCCCAGGCGAATGATGGTGTCGGGCTCGATGTTCTTGCCGGTGCGTCCGGGGATGTTGTAGACGCAGATCGGAATCGCCACCGCCTCGGCCAGCGCCTTGAAGTGCTGGTAGAAGCCTTCCTGGGTCGGCTTGTTGTAGTAGGGGGCCACGACGAGGGCCGCGTCGGCTCCGGCCTTCTCGGCCCAGCGCGTGAGCCGCAGGGCCTCGCTCGTGCTGTTCGAGCCGGTGCCGGGCATCACCTTGATTCGCCCGCCGACGAATTCGACGACCGACGAAATGACCCGCTCATGCTCCTCGTGCGAGAGGGTGGGAGACTCCCCCGTGGTGCCCACCGGGCACAAGCATTTGACGCCGGCCTCGATCTGAAACTCGACCTGGCGGCGCAGGGCGTCGTAGTCGACCTGGCCGTCGCGGAAGGGGGTGACGATGGCGACCGAAACGCCGGCGAAGGCAGAGCCTTTGGAGGACATGAGGAGCCAGGAATCTCCGGGAATGTGCGGGGTTGGATTGACCCAGCATGATAGGCGACGGGCCTGCGACGTGCAAATTGGGCATGGGCGACGGTACGGTACGGCCGCCGGCCGCTAGGATGGCGGGCATGAAAACGCAATCCCCTCTGATCGTGTTCGCGTTTCTACTTGGCTGCGCGATGCTCATCTTCGGCTGGTTGGGATATCTCGGCATCGTCCAGTCGCCGTTGGTTGCCGCCGCCGGGATCGCGTGCGTCGTGGGGCTAGGGCTGACCTTTGAAATGCGGCGACGGCGGCGGTAGCTGACCGTCGGGCAATGCGTGTCACTACTCGGGCGTGCAAATTGGGATTTGCCCGTTGTCGAGCAGGAACATCGACGAGCACCTTCCCGCCCCGTACGCGCGCTCGCGCCGCCGGGTTATGCTAAGCAAATCACTTACGGCAGCTTGTTCACACTAATGCCCTTCCCTTTTCGCAAGCCGCGATTCACGCTCTTCGCCTTGATGGCATTCACGACGCTTTGCTGTGCCATCGGGGGCCTGGGGGCTTGGTACGTGTCCGAGCTTCGCCAGCGCGCCGCGACGATCGCAGAGTTGCAGGCTTCGGGGGCGGAGGTCCATGTCGACCTCGGCCCCTTGGCGTTCGACTCGGTGTCGTTTTCCTCTCCCCTCTCCGATCGCCAGATTGAGTTGGTCGAACGACTCGGCAAGCTAGACGCGTTGAATCTACCGGCGGTGGGTCTTTCGGACGAGGAAGTCGACCACTTGTGCCGAAGCGAACCGAGCTATCTCGAGTTGTCTGGCGGTTCGCTCAGCGATATGGCCCTCGATCGCATCGCCGCAAATCCCAGGCTCGAGCAATTGTGGTTGACGGGCGTTCGGTTCAACGGCGGCCGCACGGTGGCGTTTGCTCGACCCGAAAGTCTGCGATGCTTCGCAACGACTGAGCCGACCGTCGACGATCACTGCTTGCAATCGCTCGAGAAGTGCGTGAACCTCGATCAGTTGCTTCTCGAGAACACGAGCATCACGGACGCCGGACTTACGTCGCTGCACGGCCTGCGGGGGCCCATCCAAATATCGTTGAAAAAGGCGCGAATCACCGCCGACGGCGTGATCGAGCTGCTGCGGGCCGTGTATGGCAAGGCTCCTCCCGGCAATTGGCGCAGGCTGATCGTGATCCGGCTCGAGGGCATCGACTTCGATGCAGCAGATGTCCGAAGAATCGTGGAGACGGCGCACGATGTTGGCATCGTGCCGCACAGGGTTCGGTTCGACGATCGATGGCACACGCCCGATCAGTGGCCGGATCCGACCGCATCGAAATCGGTGGAGGCCGCACCCAAGGAGTGATCCATGAAACTCGGCCTCATCAACTCCGCCTGGGTGCAGAGCGGGCAGCCCACCATCTTTGGCCTGCGCAAGACCAAGGAGTTGGGCTTCGACTGCGTTGACATCTTCACCGACCCGCTCACGCTCGACGTCCGCGAGCGGCGTCTGGTGGCTGATGAGTGCCTGCGGCTCGAGCTGCCGATCGTGTCGCTCTGCTGCGTGGCGGTCGGGCTCATCGACTTCAACGAGAGCGTGCGGCGGTTCCACCGCGAGCGGGTGCGGGCGTTTCTCGACTTAGCCTACGAGTATCGTGCCCGCAACGTGCTGCTCGTGCTGGGGGAATACATTTGGAATCGCGAGGTGATTGCCGCGGCCGACCAGTGGCGGTGGGGCGTCGAGGCGCTGCAGGCGTTGGGAGACCGCGCGGGGGAGCTGGGGCTGGAGATCGCGCTCGAGCTCGAGCCGTTCTCGCTGTCGCTCTTGAACTCGGTCGACGCCATGCTCCGCTTCCTCGACGACGTGGGGCGGCCGAGCGTGAAGGCGAACATCGACGTTTCGCACTTGGTGCTGGCCAACGAGCCCCCCGAGGCGGTGCGGCGGTTGGCGGGGCGGGCGGCCCACGTGCATCTGTCGGATTGCGACGGCCGGGTCCACGGCGATCTGCCGCCGGGACGCGGGGTCGTACCGTTCGAGCCGTATTTGCGGGAGATCAAGGCGCTGGGCATCCACGGGGCGATTTCGATCGAGCTGGAATACTCCCCCGAGCCCGAAAAGATCGTCCAGTGGGTGGCCGAAGCCTACCGCGAGACCGACCGCCTGCTCCGCTCGGTGGGCCTGCGCGGGTAGACTGGCGGAGCGGTTAACCGCGGCGACAGGCCGACGGTTTGTTTACGGGCGGTTGCTTTGAAAGAAAACCCTCTCCCTGTGGGAGAGGGTAGGGTGAGGGACGGTTGGGTAGGGGCAACTGTTGGAGTTAGTCTGCCGACCCTCACGCCGGCCCTCTCCCACGGGGAGAGGGAGAAATACCTTGGTCGACTGAGAGTGATGGATTCGTCTAGAGCTGCTGGCGCCTGGCTGACCCTCGACCTGCGGTCGTTGGGGCTGTTTCGCGCGGCGCTGGGGCTTTCGCTGCTCGTGGACATCACGCGGCGGATTGCCGACGCCTTGGCCGAGCTTCAAGCCACGCTGCTGGTCGCGCTCGTGCTGGCCGGGCTGATCGTGGCCTGGGTGGCGGCGGCGCGGTTCTTCTTGGGGCACAAGAGCTCGGCCGGCGAAACGCTGTGGACTTGGCTCGCCTACTTGGTGGCCTACTACGCCTCGAGCGTTGAATCTCCGCCGGCCGACAAGGTGCTGGCGTGTTTGCTGCTGTGGTGCGTGGGGCTGCCGGTGGGCGCGCGGTGGTCGCTCGACGCGCTCGTGCGGCTGGTTCGTCCGCCGGGCGAAAGCCAGCGTCCCGAGCCGCGCCCGGCGGCGAACTTCGCCCTGCTGGGTGTCGCGCTGCAGACGACCGTGATCCTCGGCAGCTTGGCGCTTTCTGCGCTGGGCGGCGAGCCGGCCGGAGCGCCCCGCGCGTTCGGTTGGTTGTTGGCCGCGGCTGCGGTGGGGGCTTTCGCCGCGCCCTGGGCGAGTTTGCCGGGCGCGTTGCGTTCCGTAGGGGCGGCGATCGTGCTCGCGGCGCTCGCGTGGAACGTCTCGCTGCACCTAGGCGAGGCTTGGGCTTGGACGTTGTCGGCGGCTGCGTTGGCCTTCATCCCGGGCGCCGTTTGGGAGCGCCTGGCCGCCTGGACGACGCCGCGCCGGCCGCTGACCTGCTACTTCGACGACGATTGCGGCATCTGCCAGGCCGTGCGCCGCACGCTGGGCGTGCTCGACCGCGGCGGCAACATCGTGTTCCTCGGAAACTCTGATCCCGGCGCGTTCCGCCACGCGGTTCCGCTCGAACTGACGGAGCGGACGATCGTGGTCTACGACGAGCGCGGCCGCATGCTGATCGAGACGCGCGCCGTGGCGGCGCTGCTGGGGGCGCTCCCCTGGCCCTGGCGGATGGGGGCGGCGCTCGGCCTCGGCGGCCTGGCCGATCTGGCCGACGTGGGCTACCGGTGGGTAGCCCGCAACCGGCTGCACATCTCGGTGTGGCTCGGCCTGGCCGCCTGCGGCGTCGGTCCACGGCACGTTGCACCGGCCGAGCAGCCGGCACGGCAACTCAACGTCCGCCAGCGCTCGGCGACCTGGGCGGCAATCCTGTTGGCCCTCATGCTGCTGCGGGCCTACAACGCGAATCTCGCGGGGTTCGCCACCTTCCGCGCGCTGCCGGAGCCACGGCATCTCCGCGCGTTTATGCAGCTGGGGCTGTTCGACCAGGACTGGCGAAACGTGGGGCGGGGCGCGGCCTAGAACTCCCGCGATCGTAGCTTCTGGGGGTTCTTTACTGTCCAAGGACCGCCAGATTCGTAACCCATTTACGGTCAGGGCGGTGCGGCGACCGCGGCAGGCGAGCACGCTGCTGGCAGCGCGCAGGCCTAGCCCTTCTATCCCAGCTAGCACCAACCACTTCCGACCCGACTTTCGGCCTCCGATTGACGCCCTCGCCGTTCTCGCTACACTCAGCGAAGCAACTAGCTGTTGTGGCCATGAGGGCATCTACCACAATATCTAGTTGTTCGGCATATAATTGGTAAGTGCCTTGTGTTCGCCCCAGACGGCAGGCACGCCGCTCGGGGAAGAGCCTCAATTCTTTGGGCTTCGCCACCCGAAGGATGGATTGCGGTAGTGTACTCGCGTATACTACCCTGGCGTATGGATGCCCGTTTCCACAGCCTCAGGAAGGAGCTGCTCGATGGTTCATGCTAGCGCGGGCGCGTCGTATTCGCCCTCCGCCCCCTCTCAGGTTGCCGCCATGACTCCCCCCGGCCGCCGGACCGGCCTCGAGATCGAACCCACCTTCTGTCCGACCGACGTCGCCGATCCGTTCGACACCGTGGAGTGGGAACTCCGCACCGCCGCCATCAGCGGCGAGGCCGGGGAAACGCTATTTGCCCAGCACGACTGCGAAATCCCCGCGACCTGGACCCAACTGGCCACCAACGTGGTGGTGAGCAAGTACTTCTACGGCGAGATCAACACCCCCGAGCGCGAGCGCAGCGTGCGGCAGTTGATCCACCGCGTGGCCCGCACGATCGCCGACTGGGGCATTCAAGACGGCTACTTCGCCACCGCCGAAGACGGCGAGCGGTTCTACCGCGACCTCGCCTGGCTTTGCCTGCACCAGCATGGCGCCTTCAACTCGCCCGTGTGGTTCAACGTCGGCCTCTATCCTCAGTACGGGGTGAAGGGCGCCGGCAGCAACTGGCGCTGGAGCGAGGAGACCCAAGATGTCGTGCAGCCGGAGAACTCCTACGAGTACCCCCAGGGCTCGGCCTGCTTCATCCAAGGGGTCGACGACTGCATGGAAGACATCATGGAGCTCGCCCGTAGCGAGGCCATGCTGTTCAAGTTCGGCTCCGGCACCGGCACCGACCTCTCCACCCTCCGTTCGCATCGCGAGAAGCTGGCCGGCGGCGGCCGCCCTTCCGGCCCCCTCTCCTTCATGCGGGTGTACGACCAGATTGCCGCGGTCGTGAAGAGCGGCGGTAAGACCCGCCGCGCCGCCAAGATGCAGTCGCTCAAGGTCTGGCACCCCGACATCCTCGAGTTCATCGAGTGCAAGGCCAAGGAAGAAAAGAAGGCCCGCGTACTGATCGAGAAGGGGGGCTACGAGGCCAACTTCAACGGCGAGGCCTATAGCTCGATTCTCTTCCAGAACGCCAACCTCTCGGTCCGCGTGACCGACGACTTCATGGAGGCCGTGCTGGCCGACAAGACCTGGGCCACCCACTGGGTGACCGACGCCGCGAAGGCTGGCCCAAGCTGGCCCGCCCGCGACCTGCTCGGCCGCATGGCCGAGTGCGCCTGGGGCTGCGGCGATCCCGGCGTGCAGTACGACACCACGATCAACCGCTGGCACACCTGTCCGAACTCGGGACGGATCAATGCCTCGAACCCCTGCTCGGAGTACATGTTCCTCGACGACACGGCCTGCAACCTGGCCAGCATCAACCTGATGAAGTTCCGCCAGGAAGATGGCACGTTCGACTTCGAGCGTTTCCAGGCGGCCTGCCGAGTGTTCTTCATCGCGCAGGAGATTCTGGTCGACCACGCCAGCTATCCCACGGCCGACATTGCCCGCAACAGCCATCTGTTCCGCCCGCTGGGCCTGGGCTACTCGAACCTGGGCAGCCTGGTCATGTCGGCGGGCTTGCCCTACGACTCCGACGCCGCCCGCGGCCTGTGCGGGGCGATGACCGCGCTCCTGCACGGCGCCGCCAACCTGACGAGCGCCGAGTTGGCCGCCGCCGTGGGGCCGTTCGCCGGCTACAACGTGAACCGGCAGCCGATGCTGGGCGTGATGCAGATGCACCGCGACGCGGTGGAGCAGATCGACGACGCCTGCCCCCCCTACCTGAAGCAGGCCGCGCGTTCGCTCTGGAACGAGGTGCTGCAGCAGGGCCGCAAGCACGGCTTCCGCAATGCCCAGGCCACGGTGCTCGCTCCCACGGGCACGATCAGCTTCATGATGGACTGCGACACCACGGGCATCGAGCCCGACATCGCGCTCGTCAAGTACAAGCAGCTCGCCGGCGGCGGCATGCTCAAGATCGTGAACCAAACGGTGCCTTTGGGGCTGAAGACGCTGGGCTACGATCAGCCGGTGATCGAATCGATCACGGCCTACATCAACCAGCACGACACGATCGAGGGGGCGAAGGAGCTCAAGGCCGAGCATCTGCCGGTGTTCGACTGTGCGTTCCAGCCTCGCGGCGGCGTGCGGTCGATCGCCTGGAGGGCCCACGTCGGCATGATGGCGGCCGCGCAGCCGTTCATCTCGGGCGCGATTTCGAAAACGGTGAACATGCCCCGCGAGACGACGCCGGCCGACATCGCCAGCGCCTATCTCGAAGGGTGGAAGCTGGGGCTCAAGGCCTTGGCCGTCTACCGCGACGGTTCGAAGGAGAGCCAGCCGCTCAACACCAGCACCGAGGCCGACAAGGCCGCCAAGAAGCAGGCCGCCGCGCCCCGGCGCGAACGCCTGCCCGACACGCGTCGGTCGATCACCCACAAGTTCAACGTGGCTGGTCACGAAGGCTACATCACGGTGGGCCTGTATGAAGACGGCCGCCCCGGCGAGCTGTTCATCACCATGGCCAAGGAAGGGAGCACGATCGGCGGTCTCATGGACTGCTTCGGCACCGCGCTCTCGATGAGCCTGCAATACGGCGTGCCGCTCGAGGTGTATGTGAGCAAGTTCTCGCACACCCGCTTCGAGCCGATGGGGCCGACGAAGAACCCCGACATTCCGCTGGCCAAGAGCATCGTCGACTACATCTTCCGCTGGCTGGGGGTGACCTTCATCTCGGGCTTCCGCGAGGCAAGCCTGGGGCTGACGAAGGAGGAGGCCCCGGCGGCGGGAGACACGGAGACAGAGCGAGGGCCCGCCGCCAAGAAGGCTGGCGGGCCGAACGGCACGCCAGGACCGGCAGCTAAGACCGGAGCGGAAAAGGCGCCCAACGGCCGCATCGCCTCGCCGCTGGCGGCGGCCGAAGTGAACGTGGGCCTGCTCGAGCGGGCGGGCGTGGCGATCAAGGTCGACGCCAATGGCGGCGGCGGACGCAGCGACCAGTTCGCCCGCTTCCAGACCGACGCCCCCAGTTGCGACAACTGCGGCGCCATCACGGTGCGCAATGGCAACTGCTACCTGTGCCACAACTGCGGCAACAGCATGGGCTGCTCGTAGGTTGGAACCCGTAGGTTATGCTTCAGCATAACTCGGGCCGCTAACTAGCGCGGAATCGCCAGCTTTTCGAGCCGGGCGTCGCTTGCGAATGCGGGCGACGCCCGGTTTCGTTTGGCCAGAGTCGTCCGACCAAGAGCGCTAGCGCAAGTGGTTCGGCGCGATCGTCCTCTTTGGGCGGCGGTCGAGGCAGCAGATCAGAGAGAAGGCCCCTCAGTGGGCAGCCCTACTGCTCCCGCAGCACGTCGTTGAGCACTTCCTCCGACACGTAGATCGGCAACTGCGGGTCGCAGGTGACCGCCACCGCGATCGCGTCGGAGGGGCGGGCGTCGATTTCCACGAGCTCCCCGTCGTGCCGCACCCGGAGGCGGGCGTAGTAGGTGTGGTCCTTGAGCTCGTTGATGATCACGTCCTGGAACTCGGCCCCCAAATTCTCGACCACGCTCACCAGCAGATCGTGCGTCAGCGGGCGGGGCGACTGGTACTGCTTTACCCGCCGATCGATGCTGGTGGCCTCGAAGATGCCGATCAGAATCGGGAAGGTGCGGTCCCCCTCCACTTCCTTGAGGTAGATGACCTGTTGGTCGTTGATCTCGCTGATGATGATCCGCGACAACTCCATCTGCACCGGCATGTTCATTCACCCTGAAGGCCGCGAGCCCACTGCGTGCTTGAAGCGGCTAGCGGCGGCAGCTCGAACGAGGGCGGCGCCTAGTCGCTCCTTCGATTATAGATCGGCGTGAAAGCGGGCCGCTAGGGTCGGGGCCGCGTTCGCCAAGGCCTCAGGCAAACATTGGCATGGGCCGAGCGAACAGATTCCAGGCAAGGTGCGCCGCCGCACGCTTGACAAGCATCAAACCGTTCTGTTTGCATGCGGCCCGTTCATGGGTCGAGTAGGTTAGTGGTATGGCCTCATACTTCTTGGATTCGGGCGATCAAACGCTGTTCGCGCTTGGCCTGGCCGGCTGGCTGACGGGGAACGTCGTCGGGCTACTGCTCGTCGTCGTCGCACGGCTGCCCTGGCACTGGTTCTTACGCGCGATGCTCGCTCTGGGCGTGGTCGCGGCGTTTGCGCTCTTGCCGGGGATGCAGCAAGCGCCGGCCTACGACCTGGTGCTGCTCGTCTTCGCGCAGGCCTGCGTCGTGCTCGCGCCTTGGCTGGTGTTTCCTACGAACGCCGCGACGGGGCGGCTGCAGCGGCGCTTCTCGCTGTCGACCTTGCTGTTGCTCATGCCCCCGGTGGCAATTGTTACGGCGCTCGCGGTGCGCGTGCCGAGCCATGTCTGGGAGGGGTCGCCGTGGCTGCTGCTCCTGGGCGCGATCGCGGGGTTTTCGACTTTGTGCGCCGCCGTGGTGGGCCTGGGTAGGGGAAGATGGTGGGCGCGGCTGCTCGCGTTCTTTCCGGCGCTGCCTTCCTTCGGCGTAATGACTTGCCTGTGGTTGGGGAGGCGCGCCCGCCGTTCTCTGCCGGCGGGTTCGCGTGCGGCAAGACTGGGGCGTTGGGTGGCCGGCGGCGCGGCGCTCGCGATCGGCGGCCTGCTGTTCGTCCCGTTCGTATTGCTGTTTTACTGGCTGGCCACGGCGCCGAGACTCGTGGCGCAGCCGTTGCCACTCAACAACGGGCTCGACGATCTCGAGCGCGTTGGCAAGCAACTGCCGCGGGCGCCCGATTTCGGGGTTCGCGTCGGCACTCCGTGGGCGACGAACCGGGAACTCGATCAATTCGTGCAGCAGCATGCGGCGGAGTTCGCACTCGCGCGAGCGGCCCTCGAGCGCGAATGTCATGCTCTGCCCTATGATCTTGAGGGGACTCGGATTGAGCGGTATGGCCACTATCGAAACGTGGTGCGTGCCTACCAATCGGCCTCCACCGCGGCAGCTCGCAATGGTCGGCCAGACGAGGCCGTCCAGTATGGGCTTGAGTGCTACCGCTTGGGACAGGCGGTAGGGCGAGGCGGCATCGTCATCGACGCGCTCGTTGGCCAAGCCGCGGAAGGTATCGCGGTTGAGCGGCTGGCTAGCGTGCGTCATCTCCTTGATCGTGCCGCCGCGGTGCAGTTGAGCCGCCAGTTGCTCGCGTTCGATCAGTCTCAGGAAGATCTTGAGATTCTATTTGCACGGGAACGCGCCTGGCAGATTTCTTGGTTCGGCTACTTCGGCGGGCTCGAACAGTTGGCCGGGTCGAATGAGGGCATCGAGGAAAACGTTCCGCGCGTGAAGCAACGTAGTTCCGTGATGCTGCGCTTACTGGCCGCCGACCTCGCCGTGCGCGCCTACTTCAAGGACCACGGGCAATTGCCGGAAACGCTCGACGCGCTCGTGCCAGAGTATCTGCCTGCGGTCCCGCTCGATCCCTACAACGACGAGCCCTTGCGCTACGAAGCGGAGCAGCGCTCCTGGCCGGCACGCTTGCTCGCTCGCCGATTCGACGAGTCGCGCGGGATCGCAGCGGCCTGGCTGCGCCAATTCGGTCTGATCGGCCAGCCGCCGCCCTTCGTCGTCTACAGCGTCGGAGTGAACGAGACGGACGAAGGGGGCGTCCAGGACCCCAATTTTCCGGGGGGAGAAACGTACGACATCCTCTGGGGTCCGCCGATGAACTGGACCTATGAGTCGCTGCGGCCTTACTTCGACTGGGACGGCGTATAAGCGGCGAGGCGAGAGTCGCCCGACGAAGCGCCCGGTCGAGCGGTGGGACCGCTGCCTGGCGCTAACTTCGCCTCAAGCTGCAGGCCAGCGCTTTGCTGTCGTGCTGGCATGGCGCAGCCGATCGCCTGGAGGCAACCGGTAGCGACGGTGCGCCTGGATCCATGAGCGCGTGGCAAACAGGCATCGACTGGCGTTGTGCCACGTTTGAACGATCGGCTAGGCTGCTCGTCACGCCCAGGCGGCGCTGCCGCGGCCATGCGCCATCCCCGATCCGCGTGCTTCCACTGCCCCGGCGCGGCGCTTTCTTGTTCGCGCGAGTCGGGGCGGCAAACGTCAAGGATGCTCGAATGACCGCTGCCAACGGACGCAGCTGCCGCTGCCCGCTAGCGATGGGCCTGGCCGTAATGCTCTGGGCGAACTCCGTCGCCGCACAGGTCGAGATTGCTGCAGGGCTGACGGACCTGAGCAGCACCTCCGAGCGGGTCATCTCGTACCGGTTTCAAGAGCACATGTGGCAAACGCCTGACGGCGCCACCCACGCGATGATCAATCGGGGCCTCTACTCTCCCGGCGCGACGCTCGTTCTCCATTCGAGCTACGATGGCGGCAGCACTTGGGCGCCCAAGGCCACCTACTCTCAGTCCGATCTGATCGCGACGTCCGACGGGCAATTGTCGGGAAACGACCTGCACGTCGTCTACTCGGACTCGAATCTCGCGATTCGATACAACGTCGTGCGCTACCAAGCAGCCTTGCGGCGTTGGGCGTCGGTCCGCGGAATGGTTGTCGCCGAGAGTGGGGGCGTGACTCGGCAGGGTCCGGCCTGTGCGTTGGACAACCAGGGAGGCATTTGGTGCTCCTTCGTGACGCGCGACGCCGCGATCGGAAGAGCAGCGATCGAACTCGCCTACCTCCGACGGCTGCCGATCAAATGGAGCGGGACGCTGGCGGTTGTCGGCCCCGTTGACAATGCCTCGTTCACGGTGGAACGCAGCGCAAGGCCCATCCGACTCTCGGACGGCATGGGCCTCATCTACACGGTCCACAACACTTTCTACTTCGCCAAGCGCCTTGACGGCTGGTCCCTCGACGCACCGTGGTCCTCCACTCGGCTCTTCGACGCAGACCTCGTCGACGATGTGGATCCCTACGAGAGCCATTTCAGCGTGGCGCGAGACGGCTTCGGCAACACGCACCTCGCGACCACCAGCGGCGGAAAAGTGGTTTACAGCAGGCTGGTCAACGGGGCGGTGGCCTGGGAGCCGCTGCGGATTCTCGCGGACCTCGCAGACGCCAACTTTGTCAAGGTAAGCGCGGCGGGGGGACAAGTGCTGGTTGTCGCCAACAACACACTGACGACATCGGGAGTCTACGCGAGCAACGACCAGGGCCAATCGTTCGCGCTCACCTACAATTTGTCCCACGCCGCACTTCAGACGAGCAACAACGCCATCTTGGTGTTCCCACGAGTGGAGATGCCGAGCACCTGGAACAGGTCGCCGATCGTCCTACAACAATATCGCGAACTGGCCGACGCAAAACTGATGGCGTTCCGCCTGCCCTGAGAACGTGGCGCCCCTGGGGGGCGAAGACCGGCGCTACAACCGACTTGGCCAAGAAACGTCAGTCGCGCGGCCAAGCAACGTGACGACGGCGCAGTTGCAGGGTTGCGGCCCAGCGAAGAGCGTACACGAGGAGAGACCCTGACCCAAACAGGGTGCATGCACCGTTTCGTTCGGGACTTTCCCGGCTCCACGGTCGACCTTTGCAGACTGCACTGCGACCGCCGACAAGTACTTTAAGCTGCGTTCAGCGTGCGAGATAGAGCCGAGTGGAGACGAACGGGATCGAACCGTCAACCCCCGGCTTGCAAAGCCATATTTAGGCCTACCCTAAGTCGTGTAACTTCGTAGCCGCGCAATGGTTTAGGGAAAGTGCGTCAGGCCCAAGATTATCAGAATGCACCCCGTTTCTCAAGCTTCCGTTGCACGAATCGTTGCACGATTTTCGACCCCCGGCTTGAGGCCCTCCGGCCGTACCGTTGCACATCGTTGCACAACCGAGACCCCCGGCTTGCCCAGCATGGGGCCGCCTGGCCCGCGCTGCCGCCGCCGATCCGGCGGGCGATTCTGGCGCTGGTGGGCTGAACCGCTAGGCTTGGTTCGGTGTCCGCAGAAACATGGACCGCACCGACATCGAAGACCACGAACGCACGGTGGCCAAGATAGAGGCCAAGCTTTACGATCCGGCCGACCCGGACGACCCGCGTTGGGTGTATAGGTGGTTGGTCCGTGCGCGAAGGCACCTACAGCAGCGGTATCGAGCCCTTGAGCGGCGCGCCTTGGAACTGAAGCGGAAGGCAAGAAAGAAGGCCCGCACCCGCCCGGCCGAGCCGCCGGACGCCGGCCCATAGGTCCACTTGCCCACGCCCGCCCGCAAAGCATTGCTCCACCGGTCAGGTGTGGCCGGTCACATACCGCCCGGACCGAGAGCCCGCCAACCGGCGGGCGCTAGCCGGCGACCGCGGCTACTTGGCCCGCCCTGCTGCCGCCGATCCGGCGGGCGATTCTGGCGCTGGTGGAGTAGGTCCTAGGCCCCTGACTGCGCGGGATTCTTTGTTGGCTGCCCGGCCCACCCCGCTCCGGCTGCCCGGCGACCATGTTAGAATGACCGGTCAGAACAAGCATCTTGAGTACACCACGATGACCACCGATTGCGCAGTAAGACTTATCTTCCGCTGGTGTTTGCTTGCTGTGAATGTACTTTTCACGCAGTGCGCCATTGCCCTGGCCGCACCAGGCGACCTGTTGCGAATCTTCGAGGACCCGGCGGGGAAAGAGGGCGACGGTTTCGGGTGGTCGATCGCTGCGGTCGGGACTAACGTCCTAATCGGCGCGCCGGCCTATGGAGATGCCGCGCGACAACAGGGGAGGGCCTACCTGTTCGATGGTACGAGCGGGGCATTGTTGCACACGTTTGAGAACCCTTACCCGAGCGAAGAGGACCGATTCGGTTGGTCTGTTGCGGCGCTTGGTGGGGACGTGCTGATCGGCGCGTACCAGGAAGACCCTAATGCGGTCGAAAACGCGGGACAGGCATATGTATTCGATGGCCAGAGTGGCGAACTGCTGCACACGCTTAGCAGCCCGCTTCCTAGCACACACGCCGAATTCGGGGCGTCAGTTGCGAGCGCCGGAGGGAACCCGTTTGTGGGAGCATACCGAACCGGAGACGGCGCAGCATTCGTATTTGATCGCGATACTGGGGAACTCCTGCATACCCTTACTTCTGACTCGCTCGAATCGCAGCTTGGCAGCAGCGTCACCAGTGATGGCACAATCCTTGCCGCCGGGGCAAGGTTCGATAGCGAGTTCGGCACCAGAACTGGGGCAATCGAGGTCTTCGACGCCGCATCTGGCTTGCTCCTCCGCAAGATCGCGAACCCGACGCCCGAGGCTGAAGATTGGTTTGGCCATTCCACGTCGGCGCTGAACGGTTTGATTGCCGCCGGCGCACCGCAGGACGACCTTTCGGGCTTCAACACGGGGACCGCATATCTCTTTCAGAGCGCAACCGGTAGTTTGCTGACGACGTTTGTGCATCCCGAACCGCGAAATGGGGACGCTTTCGGCCAGTCTGTCGCGATGGTGGGAGATAATGTCTTGATCGGCGTACCTGGCGCTGATGTCAGCCCAGCCGAGCCCCCAATCTTGGACGCGGGACTGGCCTATTTATTCTCTGGCACAACCGGCGCCGTGATCCTGAAGTTGGAGCAACCGGTGCGATCGTTCAGCCAGTTTGGCTGGTCCGTAGCCCCCAGAGGTTCGGACCTGCTGGTGGGCGCTCCGCGCGAAGCCCGCCGCGGCAACATTGAGGTTGGCCGCGTCTACTTGTTCGCGGGAGTGCCGGAACCATCGGGATGGCAGCTCGCTTCGGCCGCTGCCGTTGTGCTTATCGCGGCAATTGCCAGCGGCTCGCTCGAACGGATTACGGCCACGAAGGGCACCTGGCGCGTGGCACACGGCCGAATTGCCGACGCACGTTCCGACGGGTACGATTACGGTTCGCCCAGCAATTGAAGAACCTGCCATGAGCCGGCCGATGCAAACGCGTGACCTGTTTACAGCCGTTCGACTACTGCTGGCCGTTCTGACGGCCGCACTACTTGCGCCGCATTCATGGGGCCAAGTGCCAGAGGTCGTGACGTTTTACGGCGACCATACTTTCGACAGCGCGACTGATGAGTATTTTAACGTCCACATGGAGAAGTCGGCCCACGCGCTCGTACTCGACGGACGGTATCTCAATGCGTTTCGCACCTATTCGCGGTCTACCGCCGATGTGCGCGGCGGCTGGGTCAATTCCCTCGATGGTTATTTCGACTCCTACATCGAAGTCCACCCCGGTGCGTTCATCAATACATACCTTTCGACCTCGCACAACGCGGTACTGGACCTCTTCGGCGGCCGCATGCCGGATCGGTACTTGCTGGCCTCCGACAACTCGGTTGTGAACCTGTACGTGTGCGAGTACAAGTTCCGTCCGGGCGATGGCAAAGACGACGACGGCCTGTTTACCGGCAAGTGGGCCGCCGACGGACAAGACTTTGTGCTCCCGTTGCGGTTGCCGGAGACATATTCGCACGTCCGCGTGCATTTGGGACCCCTCGCGGGCGACGCCAACGGGGACGGCCTAGTTGATCTTGGGGACTTCGGAGTCCTCAAGAATCATTTCGGAAGCATCGGGTCAGTCTCTGAGGGTGACTTCAACGGCGATGGGCGAGTTGACCTCTCCGACTTCGGCCGGCTTAAAGCAAACTTCGGGAAGAGCACCACCGGCGCTGCCGCGGTGTCCGAACCGTCCAGCTTCATGCTCGGAATTCTCGGATTAGCGGCTGCTGCTGCGTATCGGCGGAACCTCGTCAGGTTTGCCCATAACGCGCCCCGCCCACAAGCCCCGAGCCACCCGGCCGCCAAGCAGCACAGGCCGTGGGCTATGACCGCAGACAGCATTTCTTAAACTTCTTCCCACTTCCGCAAGGGCACGGCTCATTGCGGCCTACGCCGGCTTTATAAAACTGCGACACTTTTGGTGGTGCGCTTCCATGCAGGGTGGCAGGCCGCCGAGGAAACTCATGCGCTCGCCAATGATGCACCGTGGTTGCCGCATCGTTGCAAAAACCGTACGCGGCCTGAATGCGCTCTATCTCTGCTGTGAGATCGGCATCGACGATGCCATCCAACTTCACATACCCCAGGTCAAATGTCCTGGCGCCTACCTCACCTGGTTCTGTCGCGATTCCTACGACGGTGCCGTTGTCAGTCCGCCGACAGGCGAACACTAAACAATACTGCATCAAGATTTCACGCCGGTATTCGCGATAATCCTGCTCCAAATCGGGAAGATTCGGAACAAAGGCAAACACGTAGTGCGTGTTTTCGTGGCTCGGCGATCGCATCGCACGAAAAGAGAGCCGATCGACCGGCGCATCTTGCCAGCGCGATCGCAACGATTCCACTAGGATTCGGCGATGAAACCGTGACTCACCAGCCAAAATTCTAAGCATGGATTCATTGTCAGCGATGCTTTCCGCGCTGCTGCTAGCGAGAGTTCCGGCAAGGACATGGCGACTCATGATCTGAATCAAGGCATCCCAAGGGTAAGATGCCGCGTCCACTTGCTTCTTCCCAATGTATTCACTTGATGCGGATACTTGCTCCCAGTAATTATTGATGATGAGCCGGTCGGCGCCTTCGCTTTGGGTAAACTCCAGGAAATCGCGGTGATCCCGCCCCCGATGAAGGTATGCTCCAAGGAGGTGTTCTTCACCGGCAATGGCGACGGCCTTGCCGCAAGATAGAAGGGCCTCTTTTTCGCACAGGTACTTTACGAACTCCGGAGCGGTGTCAAGTTCCGTTAAGAGCAATGGAAGTGTGACTTCGTCGAACACGTGAACGAAGCGAGTTCCCTCAACGTGGTCAACGTGAAAGGGCGGTGCCGCGGTGGGGTCAAAAAAGCCGGATGTCACCACGAGACTTCCACTTCCTCCAAGGTATTCGCGACATTGCTCCTTGGCACCAAGAGCAACGGCAATATGATGGAAGCGCTGCTGCGATCGGTCCCATTCAACAGGAAATGGTTCTCGGCATTTTTTGTTGATGAAAAGTCGGCTGGGATATTGCCGAATCCATCGCTCCGCCCCGGCCAATTGCCGCGATGAGGCTACCACGGCCGACCGATGCCAACGCTTCCAAGCTACTTCAATCGGCGAATGTGACTGAAAGGCACATGACTTGTCGGAGAATAGGATCAAGTGGTTGCCGTGGATGGCAAGGAGATCGCACACCTCTTTGCCTTCAGTTCCAGGCCCCTGGTCGCGGAAGACGTTGGGGTAGCTCCACAATCCGAGAAAAGTGCGCTCGCACAGTTCTGATAGCAGTCGTTCGCTAGCGGTCGTACCGCGGGATTTGCGTACTGACATAGTATGTGATCGCCACAATGGCTTAGTATCGCGGCTGTGAGCCCCAGCTTGGAAACGCCGCACACGCATCCCTGCGGGGCGGCACCCTCATCGGGGCCTATCTCAGATGAGCCGGCAGGATAGCAGGTGGGCCGCTATTGCAAAAGAAGCTGGCCCACCGGGGGCAGGACGGCGGGGCCCTAAGCCAGCAAGGAGTGGATCGGGGCAGAGTCGGAGCTTGCCGGCCAACGATCAGCTACCCGATCATTGGGGCCGGTCAAGCGCGTTAAAAGGGGCCGCTCCGCGGATAGATCTGGTAGATCGGGCGGCATGGTCGGTTAAGCGCGTGGCCGATCGTCGCTACTGCCATGCCTTGGCATCGACCGGCTCTCCCCCGTCGCGAGTCATCAGAGCCAGCAATACGCCTCCGGCAATGTTCTCGCCAAGGTAATGCACCGATCCGTCAGCCATCGCGATTGTGGCGGTATGTGGGTGGTAGGAGAAGATGGCACCGATCGAATCTTTGTTGACCGACTGTGCTCCCAATGGAACCCATTCCGGGGATAACCACGGCCCATCACCAGGGCTGGCCCCGCTCAACTGATTGCCGTCCTTGACCAGCGTTGGCGCGCCTGCGCTTTCAACGAGCGAGATCGTATTCGACGTTCCATCGGTTGTGTCGTCCAGCCGGGCCGAGTCCGTTGTGCCGGAAAGGCTCCGTGAAGTGCGCTGCGCCTTCGCGCCCCAAACTCCGGTCGCAGACATTTGCTGCACCACAAAGAAAACAGCCCGATAGTCCCGCGCAGCTAGATCAACACCCTGGTGAAGCCTCGGCCCTTCGTTTCCGGTCCCGCCGATGCTTTCGACCCGTCGTGGAAAGCCAGGCGTCGATGGACACTGGTAGATGGATAAAAGCGTCTGGCCAATAGGCAGATTGGCGGCGGACAACGCGGACATCCGAAGGTTGATCTTGTCGAAAAGAGCTTGCTGCTCCTGGTTCGGTAGAAGCGTGGCTCTCCAGGAAAGTGACTCCCATTCGCATTCCACACCGCTGGTCGCAGGCCGTTGCTTGGCGTCGAACATGGCGGCGGCCCAGCCTGGCAGATGGTTTCGGCGTTGCCCGGCAAAGGTAAGAGCCGTCAACTGCAACTGCTTCAGGTTGCCGGCGCACGCCGTCCGGCGCGATGCCTCGCGGGCCATCTGCACTGCCGGAATCAGGATCGCGAGCAGAATCGCGACCACGAAGAGTGCGACCAGCAATTCGGTAATCGTCAGTCCGCGTCGCCGAGGCATAGCCAACGCTCCGAGAAACAGTCCCAATGGGAAGAGTACCAGCGTTGTAGCACGTATGGCCGGATGGGGACAACTTTTTGCCCGATCCACTCCCTTGGCGTCACGATCCCCACGCGGCAGAATACGCCCCGCGCCGTGGCCGCTTCGGCCGCGAACACCTGCTTTGTGAGGGCCAAGCGAATGCCTTACGCGTGGGGGGACGAGACTGAAATGGGGTCTGCGTCATAAACGAGACTCCCAAGAGATGCCGCTCCACCTCTCCACCAAGAGACATCGCAAGGGTCCGGTCCGTGGGCTCGTTCGGGAGCAACTCGAATGAATCCACACCAGACGTTGTGTCCATGCGTTAGCGGTGGTGGCAAAAGGCTGTCCAGGCCGTACCGCCTCGCTCCGGCGACCAAGTATTCCCATGGTCCGTCGTCTGTATTGACGGGCTTCCAAAGCTCCACGAGAACGAGATCGCCCCCCAGGATACCCTCGTTCTTCGCCGAAGGCGGGCTGGCAGCGATGACGGTTCCCATCGCGCCATCGTGTTTCCCGATATAGTCTCGATCCCACACTACCAAGACGCGCCGGCCGATGGCTCGTTTGTGGTCCGCAGATAGCGGGTCGTGACCGCGGTTGGCTTGCTGCGGGCGCATCCTATCAGGCACGGGCGAAGGCGGACGCAGGCGTTGACGGGTATATCCGACCACCATGACGACAGTAGCCGCCCTGATTCCCCACCACGTCCGCAGCGAAAACGGCCCCGGCCAGTAGAGCGGCACGATCCACGGGTAGACGGCCAATACGGCAATCGCCAGCGATTCGGGAATCCAGGCAATGAGTCTTCGCATGCATGGCATCTTAGCAGCCACCGGGGCGGAAGGGGTACCGCAGCCCCGCCCTCAGGCTGCCCGTGGCCGCGGTTGGCTTGTTGCTGGCCGCCGGCTCACGGCCCCTTCGGCGGCGGCATCGGCGGCCACGGGGTTTGGGTTCGTGCCGGTGGCGCAGGTCCTCGGCAACAAGCCACCACGCGTGGGCTTCCATGTGGGCGCGGCCGACTGAATGAACGGCGTCGTATAGCTGCCCTTCGAACCACACCCGTGCGGTGACGAGCCCCGCGAAGTAGGCGGCCACAATGGCCACCAAGATTAGAAGCGAGCGAAGCGAGAAACGCGCCCGTTGCCGGGCAGCCCTGCCCTCGGCTGACGGCAAGGCCCCGGCTCTTGGTCGTCGGGACTTTTGCTTGCGGGCCGCGCTCCCTCGCTTCGCTGCTACAATGGCTGCATGGACACCAAGCAGCGGTTTATCGGCAGTCTCCGCGGTGCGATCCTTGCCCACACGGCGGGGAAGGAATTGGGCCGGGATCGGCAGACCCAACAGTTTCTTTCCAAGCTCAATGGCCTGATTGCCGACTATGAGGCGGATTGCCTCGGGGGATCGGCGATTGATGGCCTTGTCCGTCGTGTCGCCCGTGACCCCAGCGTTAGGGAGTTAATCCGACCTGCGCCCGCGGTTCGGGCTATTCGCCTTCTCGGCCAGCGTGGCGCGGGCTGGGGCAGCGGCACGAAAATGATGCGGACCTGGCAGACCGTTGGTCTGCCACATCTCCGACTCCCGAATCACAGCAAGCAATACCCCGCGCGCCCGAGCTTATTCTCCTCTCAAAGGGTCAACGTCGCTGAGGTCCATGTAGATGATCCAAGTTGGAACAAGGGCCGCGTTCTTATCGCCTGGATCGCCGTAGAACCTGGACCGAAGATCACCACGAACGCGAATCCGACGGCCCGGCCCAATTTCTGCCAGGCGTTCGTCGGCCCCGAAGAGCGCACAGTGTTGACCGTTCCCGAACCCGTCGATGTAGTATCGATAGTGGAATTTGGGATGAATGCGCAACACCCCCTCCAGGACGTCGATGGACTCCTTCGGGTCCTTCTGAGCGTGTGCGACTCCGATGAGAACGGCTAGGGCACAGAAAAAGCCAAGCGGGTGCCAGCAGCGATGCATGGTTTGAGTCTCCGTGGGTTCGGGGTCCAGCCAGGAATTCTAACGGGCCGCGACTGAAGAGACCTACAGCCAATCCCCAAACCCGGCCACCCTATTCAAGTGGGTACGGCGCTTGCAGAGGAGTTAGCCCCTGCCGGTCCGGCACCGATTAGCCTCTCTGCCGCTCCGACGCGAATCCACGGCCCTGCCGGGTTACAACGCTCACCGGTGGGGCCGTTCGTGGGAGGGTTTTACCGATGAACCCGCGCCTCAACTACGTTCTTGCCGCGAAGCCAAAGACGTATCATCTCATCGACGCGGATGGCAGCCCGGCGGCCAGAGTGTTATGCAGGAAGCCTCTCCGCAGCATGGCGATCCTGAAGACGCCGCCCGACCTGCCGATTTGCAGGAAGTGCTTGTACCGGCTTCGGCGCCTTCACCCCGGCGGATGACCCCTAACGAAAACGGCCACCCACCAGCGGCACGCTGCGGCTGGCGGATTCGCAAGGGCTAACAACGAAAACGGCCGCCAGTGCAGGGGCGGCCGTTCGCGTGTTC
>JBGAPH010000079.1:0-24308 GCA_044221365.1 Pirellulales bacterium | reverse complement strand
AAGCGCCGGCGGCCTGGTTTCGCTACGCTATTCTTCCTCCCCGTTCGGCCAGCGGTCGATCCGCTCGCAGCATTCGGGGCAGAAGCCGATATAGTTGGCCATCGGCAGCTCTCCGCCGCATGCCGCCTGAGTCGCAGACGTGGGAGAAGCTTCGCTCGCAGAGCACGCGGTCATCGTCGAACCCGGCCTGCGCCCAAGCAAAGTTTGCAAGGCTCAGGACAAAGACGAACAGCAGCGCGATCGACAGCCAACGAAGCCTGGACATGTCTCTCTCCAATACGGGAACTGCGGCGTTGCCGCGGGGAATAAAACAACAGCCGGCGGCGGCGTCGGCCGGAGACCGCGTTTCTAGCAAGTTTGTGGTACGGATGCCAACATGGTCCAACCGTCCTCGGGGACGTCGGGCACGGCACCGAAGCTCGAATCGCGCGTGTTCTATTGCGGTGGGTCGGCTCGATTGCTCGTTGTTCGGGAACCTCGACGTTGGCTGGGACGAATGCAGTCCGACGCCGCGGCGCAGCGAATTGCGCAGATCAAAGGAGAAGCAGGCCGAGGCAACCGTTTGGACCTTGCGCGCTTTCGATAGCCCGTCGGACGCCTCACTTTAGGAACGGGCTGGGGACGCCGGGTCGTTTGCTCCTGGCACCGCAGTGCCAAGACTCGTTTCGGCCGACTCGACCCGAACTGGCCAGATGGTCGCCGCCAAGCAATGGAGGTCGGCCGCCGGCGCCGGCGAAAACAGGGAGTCGCCAAAAAGTTTCGTGCCGCAGGCTGGATGTTGACCCGTTGGTCGGCGGCGGCAAGGATTATGGGCAGTTGACGACAGACGAGGTCGAGAATGGAGCCGCCGCCGTGAAACAGTTCGTCGCCTTGGCCCGGGTCAGCAGCCGTGAACAAGAACGCGAGGGATTCTCTCTCGAAGTCCAGGAAGAAGCGCTCAGGCGGTACGCCGTCCAGGCAGAGGGCGAAATCGTGCGACTCTACCGCATCGCCGAGACCGCCAGCAAGACGGACGAGCGCCGCACCTTTCGCGAGCTGATCGCCTTTGCCAAGAAGAACGCAGGCCTGCTCGATGGCCTGCTCTTCTACAAGGTGGACCGGGCTGCCCGGAATCTCTTCGACTACGTCGAGCTGGAACGGCTCGAGTCCGAGTACCAGGTTCCCTTCATCTCGGTCTCGCAGCCGACGGACAACAATCCTGCCGGCCGGATGATGCGACGCACTCTGGCCAACATGGCAAGCTTCTACACCGAGCAGCAGTCACTCGACGTGAAAGAGGGCTTGGCCCGCCGGGTCAAAGAGGGCTGGTTCGCGGGCAAGGCGCCCTACGGCTACCGCAACGTCCGCAGACAGGGGCGCAGCACCGTCGAGATCGATCCGATTGCGGGCCCTAGGGTTCGGCGAGTCTTCGAGCTCTACGCCTACGGCGGGCTGACTTTGGATGGCCTCGTAGCCAAGCTTGCGGAGGACGGCGTCGTCTACCGGGACAACCTGCCAAAGTTTCCTCGGGGCTCAGTGCATGCCATTCTCCGAGACCGGGCCTACATCGGCGAAGTGGAGTTCCGCGGCCACTGGTATCCCGGCAAGCACGAACCTCTGATCGATCGCGGCACCTGGGATCGTGTGCAGGCTTTTCTGGGGGGACACGTCTACCAGAGCCACGAATTGACCTACGCAGGCGAGCGGATCGTCTGCGGGCACTGCGGGCGGCCAGTCACGGGCGAAAAGAAGACCAAGCGACTCAAGAGCGGCGACCGGCACTACGTTTACTACCATTGCACGGGCTACACGGCGCCGGGGCATCCTCGGACCCGAGTGACCGAACACGAACTCGACCGACAGGTACTGGCCGTCTTCGATCGCATGCGCATCCAGGATGACGCGGTTCGCGATTGGTTCCGCGCGGTGCTGCGGTCGCAAACGAAAGACGCGCAGCTGGACTCGAAGGCTCAACGGGCTGAGGTGCAGCGGCAGGTCTCGCTGCTGATCGGGCATCAAGACAAGCTGCTCGATCTAAGGATCCGCGAAGAGATCGACGCCGACCTATTTGCCAAGAAGCAGGCCGATCTACGTGACCGCGTGGCGAAGCTCAAGCTGCAGCTCGAGGTGCTGGACCGCTCGCACGACGAAATGAGCGATTTGGCCGTCAAAGCGTTTGAACTTTCGCAAACGCTGCGGGAGCAGTGGCTTACGGCCGATTACGCCACCAAGCGTCGGATCCTCGAAACCATCTGCTTGAACTGCCGGCTCGTCGACGCAACTCTCGTCCTGGAAATGAGAAGGCCCTTCGACGTGCTCGCCGAAGGGCCTCTTGTCTCGTTAAGTCGGGGCGACTCGGTTTTTGCAGAACCGAAGATTGCGTTCACAGCAGCAGATCTGCGGGCGGCATGAGCTCCACTTCTCTCGGGAAGATGCAGGGAGTTACGTTGTTCGCTTCCGCGCGAGCGAACACCGCAAATCGTTCGGACCTATCCCTTTCCGGTGGCGCGCTAAGGACATAGAAGATCTCATCGCCGACGGAAGTCGACGAAGGCTCGGTCCGCATCGCACTTCCATTTGTGCCGGTCCATTGCTGGCGCCTGTTTGGTCCATTAGCTTGTCCTTACCGGGACAGTCCGAAGCCGGTTGGAGGCAGCCGAGC
This sequence comes from Pirellulales bacterium, assembly GCA_044221365.1. GTDB lineage: Bacteria > Planctomycetota > Planctomycetia > Pirellulales > JBGAPH01 > JBGAPH01. The sequence goes on along the minus strand of JBGAPH010000079.1, from coordinate 21,667 downwards.
CGCGGGTATTGCGAAGGCTCGGGGGGGCAAGACCTTTATCTCGAAACGCGAGGTCCTCGATGCGGGAGAGTCCAGATGCCTCGGCCAGGGAACGCGGCTCGCGCGCTCCTTTGTCTGCGGACCAAGCTGAAGTAGTTCGCGCGATGGAAGCAGGGCTCTTCCTCCCTTACGTCGAGCGGAACCCCGGGAAAGGCTGCCTTCACAAGACGCCGAAATTCCTCGATGACGTGGTCTACGATCGGTACGAAGGCGTGGAACAGTCATGGACCGAGTGCGAGATCTTCGAGTATCCAAATAACCGATGGGTTATTGCCACAACGTTCCGGCATGTGGAAGCCGAATGGCTCCCCGACCGACCTCGTTGCGAAGAGCTATCTCCTTCTCAGGCTGCTCAAAAAATCCTCGACAGCGGTGTCGAGCTGAGCCTCGACGACCTGATTCGGCTAACAAAACTCGCCGCCACCGAGCCGACAAGCCAGCACACGATCCATTGGAATCGTGATCGGGGTGAACTCACGATCGACGGCCAAGTTGCCCGCAAGGTGACAAAGCCGAACCAGTCCCAGAACATTATGCGGGTCTTGGACGAGTTTCAGCGAAAGAGTTGGCCGGAGCAGATCCAGATTAAGTTCCTCGAAGGGGAACCAGGCAAGGAAGTGATCCGAGAGACGGTTCGTTCGCTGAACCGAGGGGCTCAAGGCATCGTCTTCGAAGCGGATGGTACGGGCGGAGGCATTCGGTTTCGGCTGACTCGAGAACCGGAATCGCCCGGCCCGGCAGTGGACGACATTCCGTTCTAGCTCCCGCGGTTCTCCCCACGGAGGCCGTTCATGCCCTGGGCTGCTCCCGCGCGGCGTCATTGACCGCGATTGCTGGCCCCGCGCTGCTTACTTAGACCTCCCGCCTCGTGCTCACGACAATTCGTGGGTATGAGCACGACGCTGCACCCTTGTGATCCTGAGCGATCGGCGGCCACGGCTGCTGAGGTCGCCAGGCCGATCGACTTTTCGCAGCGTCATTTCGGGGCTTACGGAGCGGCCGGCAGCCTTGGCCCTCAGCGGGTCGACATTGGGTGTGCCAGGTGTGGGTGGCTCGTCGAGCGCCGCCCTTGGCCCGCGAACAGTTTCCTATCGCCCGCCCAGTCGGACTGTCGCTACGGCGCAGGAGGACGGCGTGTCTGAGCGGCCCGGCAAACCAACATTCGTGGCGCTCGGAGATGAAGATTCCCTTCCCGATGCGCTGTTCGAAGCGCTTGCCGCCTTACTCTTGTCCGCGCGGCCCGCTGCCGTCGAGCCACCAGCAAATGTTGCTGCCGAGATCCTGCCGATCGGGCAGACCTGGGGCCGGAGCGCAAGCCGCCGCCAGAGAACGGGGGGCAAGTGATGCAGAACGCGGTCGCCAATCCAGGTTCGTCGATGGATCGAACCTCTTTCACGATCTTCGACGACTTCGGTCGAACCGACGCCGCCAATGCGTTAAGGCTAGCCAGGCGATTTGGCGACTGGTTCCGCTACTGGGGCGAGCGCGGCGTCTTCTTGGTCTGGGATGAAAGTCGCTGGCGCGTCGACACGCTTTGCCGGATGGACCAACTGGCGAAGCGGATCAGCGGCGAGCTATTCCGAGAAATCGCTGATCTGGCCGACGAGCATCCACGCTCCGAGGCTGCCCTACGCACCGCTATTATCTTTGCCCAAAAGGCGAGCAGCGCTCAAGGCATCCAGAGCATGCTGAAATTGGTACGCAGCGAACCCGGCATCTGCGTTGACGGCGGTCAGCTCGACCGCGATCCCATGCTGCTCAACCTGCGGAACGGCACCTTCGATCTTCGCCGCGGCGTTCTCCGTGCCCACGCCGTCGAGGACTTCTGCACGAAGCTTTGCCCAGTGGAGTACAACGCCCGCGCGGTCTGCCCGACGTGGGATCGGTTCGCACATGAGGTCTTCCAAGGCAACATCGAGCTGATTGAGTACGTACAACGGGCCGCCGGGTACAGCCTGACCGGCGACGTCCGCGAGCAAGCGCTCTTCCTGTGCGTCGGGGACGGGGCCAATGGCAAGAGCACCCTGCTTAACATCTTGCTCCATCTAATGGGGCAGGACTACGCCATGAAGGCCGCGACCGAACTGCTCGTCGCGCGCAAGCAGCGAGGCCATCCGACCGAACTGATCGATCTGTTCGGCAAGAGGTTCGTGGCCGCGATCGAAACGGAAGCCGATCAGCGCCTCGCCGAGTCGTTCGTGAAGGAACTGACTGGCGGCGATCGCATTCGGGCCCGTGGGATGCGGGAGAATTTCTTCGAGTTCGCGCCGACCCACAAGATCTGGATGGCGACGAACTACCACCCGACGATCCGAGGCACCGACGAGGGCATATGGCGCCGTCTGAAGGTGATTCCCTTTCGGGCATCGTTCACCGAGCAGCCCGACAAGAAGCTCGAGAGGAAGCTCCGCGGCGAGCTGCCAGGCATTCTGAACTGGTGCTTGCGCGGGTGCGACTTGTGGCTGCAAGCTGGTTTAGCCGAACCGATAGCTGTGTCAACGGCCACCACCGGATACCGGGCCGAGATGGACCTCGTCGGCCGGTTTCTCGCCGAGTGCTGCGAGTTCGAGAAATCGGCGAAGATCGGCGCCGGCGAACTGCAGAGGGCATTCAGGGCATGGTGCGCCAGCAACGGGGAGAGCGAAACGGGGGCCAAGTCTTTTGCCCAATCGCTTGAAAGGCGGGGGATTGCCAGGCGCAAAAGTGGCTCCCTCTGGTATTTGGGCCTTCGGCTAACTTTCTCGGAGCCCGACGAAGTCGCGTCCTGATTGGGAGCGTGGGAGGGATGGGAGGCATTTCTACTATCGACGCTTCGTGCGCACGCGCAGAGAGACGAATGTGAAACAGCCTCCCTACGGTCCCACGCTCCCAATCGATCCGTCTACGGGGCCTACCAAGAAGCGGTCCCCATCCGCGAGACCGAAACTCGAAGAATCAGGAGCCTCAGGTGAACGAGAACCAAAGTCGTGGCGATCAACAACTTCCGAGGTCTTGTACGGGTTCCTCTTCTCTGGTCCCGGGGACGTCGTTGCAGCGGGGCGCCCGTTTGGTCGCGGAACATTCCGGGGGAATCGACTACGCCGCCCTCCGTGCCCTGGTGCCGATCTCGGCGGTACTTCAACTGCTCGAGTTTCGCCCCAGCGCGCGGTTGGGCAAGCAACTGCGTGGCCCGTGCCCGATTCACGGCGCGTCGTCACCGTTGAGCCGTTCGTTCTCCGTGAACCTGAGTCGAAACGTCTTCCGTTGCTTTGGCGGCAAGTGCCGCGCCCAGGGAAACCAGCTCGATCTCTGGGCCCTCACCCAAAAGCTGCCGCTGCACGCGGCCTCGATGTTATTGGCCGAGCGGTTGGGGATCGAGGTGCCAAGACTCCTGCGGAGCGAGGGTGGCCGGCGTTGATCTTTGGAGGAATCCAGGGACCAGAGAAGAGGAACCCGTACTTCCTGGACTTCACGAGTCGGTCCAAGACTTACCCTGTCCGGCGATCGGGCCCTGGCCGGCTCCGCTGCATTCTTGCCGTGAGCTCGCGCGCTTCAGGTGTTTCATCACCCGCGCTGCTTACGCGCGAGTCTCGCGATCGTGGTTCTGGTCCCGCGCTGCTTACATAGACGTCCGGAGCCCTTCCGACGAAAACTTTGCCATGAGCGCCACGCTGCACCATCGCGAATCGGACCGACTGGTCGCTACCGCCGCTGAGGTCGCCGGGCTACTCGGCATCTCCCAGCGCCACCTATGGGCCTGCCATGCCTCCGGCAGGCTGGGGCCCCGTCCGATCGCCCTCGGCCGTGCTAAGCGCTGGCGCCTCGGTGAATTGCGCGCTTGGCTCGATGCCGGCGCGCCGCCGCGCGAATTGTGGGAGTCGCGGGATCGCGATGAGGAGGGCGGGCATGGCTGATTCCTTCACCCAGCTTTCGGCTGGTGATCGTCCAGCCGGCCGCCAAGAATGCCTTGAAGCGATCAAGGGCACATCCTCCCTAAAGGGACACCCTCATCTGGCGGCCCAAGAGCGCCAAACACCACGTCGAGGACGGCCGCCATGGGCATCGCGACGAAGGCGGCGCAAGCCTGGCGACCGCAAGGGGAAAACGCTCGACCGACACCGAACGTTGGCCGGTTTCCGGCTATCGTTTGGCGTCCACCGCAACAAGCCGCTGGCCGAGGTCCCCGCAAGCTATCTTCGCTGGATGCTCAGGCAAGACGCAGGGAACCAGACCCTCGCCGCCGACATCTGGGCCGCCAAGCAATACCTGCAGTTTCAGGACGCTCTGCGCCTAGAGCATAGAGACAAGCACGAACCCTCGAGGGCTCCTCATGGAGCCCAGCGACGGCCCCCGAAGCAGGGCTGATCGCAAACATAGCCTGGCCGAGTTGGAAGCCGGGAAACGCGTGCCGCCCGCGGGTCGAGTGCCTAGCTGCGGTAGGGGGACCGAATACTAAGCCCATCGGTCCCCTAGCTGTCTGACTCCACCGAGCGCAGAGCGAATCGGCGGGCCGGACGGCTGCTAGGGCTTGCCGTGAACAGCTTCACCACGACATGTCGGCGAAGGAACCCAGTCGCCCTGGGTGGACCGAGCCTAACACAGGCCGGTATTGGCTCCGACGTTAAACAATGTGCCGGGGAAGGAAGGGCCCCGCTGCGCCTTGAGAGATAAATATATGGTCAGTACGGAGCCACCCACCCTGACGTTGTCAAGGACCTGATCAGACAGCGACCCACCGTCCACAAAGGCCATCGGCAACGGCGCTGAAAGCACACACGGTTCGGAGCGTATACTGCGCGTCATGCTCGTCAAGGCCATGGTGCTCGTGGCCCGTATCGCTTCTCACGACCGCGACCCTCTTGCGCTCTGGGTCTTACCCAGCTTCCCAAAGCCGTTTTGGCCAAAAAACCGGGATGAAGGTACCCAGGTTTATTGGGCCCACGAAATGGGGCCCGCCCCCCAGCCTACTACCCCCACGTCTCGTTAGCGCAACCATAGTTAAGCGTTGATGTTGCGCTGCTCGTAGCGCTCCCTGCGATCAAAAGTGTCAAATTGAGACCAGTCTCAACAAATAATCCCCTCAAATAGCCCCTCAACAGGCTTCAAACAGCACTTCAACAACACCACCACGTTCGCCCCGAGCTGCACCCCAACGCAGGCCCCTCGATTCCGCCTGTTCGCGCCGCGTTTCTGATCGGCCAATGTGACAACGTTGCCACGTGGGTCATCGCATGTAATGTCAATACTTTAGATGCGTTGTCAATGCGACACGCTCACTAAGTGTCCACTGTGGATTCCGATTGCGGTTGAAAATATTCTCAGCGCATGCAACGCGCTTAGCGGCTATCGAGTTGCGCTGCGTTGCGGGGCGCGAGTAGCTCTTGGGCTTGGCCGGCGCGCTGCGAATAGTTCCCCGCAAGCCGGCCAAAAGAGCGGCCGAACAACGGGCCAAGCAGGGCCCGAACAAGAATGCCCCCGCGACGCTGTAACGTCCGGGGGCGTGGCCCGAGCCTTCCAACGAAAGGTCGAACATGCCCACGCTACCCGCCTGCGCCCCGAGCGCCAATCCGCTGGCCCAGCTCCCGCCGAGCGTGGCCGATTACCTGCGACGCTTGGTCGCTCGACTGAACGCGGCGAACGAACGCGTGGCCGCGCATTGCGTCGCCCGCGGATTCGAGGCGGCCGAGCTGGCCGCCGAGCGCGAAGCAAAGGCCATGGCCAACGGCCGGCAAGAGCTGGCCGACTTCCGGGCCATCGCCACCCAGCAGGGCTTCGACGCCGCTGCACTGATTGGCGCCGCGGCCCAGGAGTATGGCTTGGGCGCGTTCGCTTCGCTTCGTTCGTTCGTGGCCACGAAGTGGGGGAACTAGCGATGCCCCAGCTCCACGAAGAATTCCGGCCGGCCCAGTGGTCCGACGTGGTCGGCCAAGATAAGGCCCTCGACAAGCTGGCCCTGCTGCGCAAGCGTTCGCTGGCCGGCCGCGGCTACTGGATTAGTGGCCAAAGCGGCACCGGCAAAACGACGATTGCCCGGCTGATCGCTGCGGAAGTGGCCGACGAGTTCTGCACGGAAGAAATCGACGCCACTGATCTAACGCCCGCGCGACTCCGCGAAATCGAGCGATTCCAATCCACGCGCGGCTTTGGGCCGGGGGGCCGCGCTTTCATCGTCAATGAAGCCCACGGCCTGCGGCGCGACACGATTCGGCAACTGCTGGTCATGCTCGAGCGCCTGCCTGCCCACGTTGTCTGGGTGTTTACCACCACCTGCGAGGGCCAAGAGTCGCTCTTCGAAGACTACGACGATTCGGCCCCGCTATTGAGCCGTTGCGTGCGGCTGGATCTGGCGCGCCGCGACTTGGCAAAGCCCTTCGCCGAACGGGCCCGGGCCATTGCCCAAGCGGCCGGCCTCGACGGGAAGCCCATCGAAGCCTACGTGAAGCTGGCCCAGCGCTGCCGGAACAATCTCCGCGCCATGCTCCAGGCCATTGAGGCCGGGGAATTGGCCGGCTAGCGGCCCAGACCGTGCCGCCCTGCGTTCCAAGACGATCGGCCCACGTGTGTTGCGGCCATCACGACGGAAGCGCAGGGCGGCCCGGTGTCGGCCGCCGGCGCATATTGGCCAATGCGGTCCCGTTTCACCCCTATTCGGAGATTGTTTTCATGGACTCCCCGCACTTCGAACACGTCGAGGCCGCCATTGACCGCGCGGCCCAAGCCCCGCCCGCTGTCTCGCCTGCGCCCGACTGGCGGCCCCTCGAAGCGCTGCTGGGCCCTGCGCTGATCGGCCAGTTCATGGCGATGGGCGAAGCGACCGCGCCTGACGGAACCAGGGTCATGCTCTACAAGCACGGCATGACCCGGCGTTATCTCAACGTCAGCGCCGACCTGCGCACGTGGCAGTACTGCAACGCCACCTATCGGCCCCAATCGCTGGCGGCCGCGCTCTTGAATGCGTTCACCAACGCCGAGGACTACGGCGCTTTGCCCAGCGTCGCCTATGACGCCGACTTCCGGGCCAAGCGCGACGCGGCGTTGGCCGCCGCCGGCTATCGCGTCATCACGGCGCAACCCGGCCGCGGCGTTGCTTGATTTCGGCCCCCGGTCGATCGGCCTGGCCCCGATGCCCGGCCGATCAGCCGGCGGCCGACGGTCGGCCCCGTCAGAAAAGTGCCCCTGCGGCGTTCGCGCGCCCAGGGGCTTTGGCCCGAACCCTGTCACAGAAAAGGTCCGAACGATGACCACCCTACCGAGCGCGACTCCGCGCGCCAATTCAAGCTTCCGCTACCACGGCCGCGCCCAAGAAGCGGCCGAGCGCATTCTGTTGGCCTTTGAGCGCGGCAACCTGCCCAAGGCCCTGGCCCCCGTGTTCATCCGCCGGAAGGACGACGTGCCCTGCCGGCAATGGAGCTGGAGCAACCAACTGCTGACCGCACTCATGGGATTCGACGACGCCAGGGGCTTCCGCCAATGGCAGGCCGTGGGTCGCAGCGTGAAGAAGGGGGAGAAGGGATTCCCGATCATGGTCCCCATGGTCGGCAAGCGCGAGACCACCGACGCCGAAACCGGTGAGAATGGCGAGGCCAAGTACGTGCGCGGCTTCTCGCATACGATCGTGTTCGGCCTCGAACAGACCGAAGGCGCGGAGCTGCCCGACCGCACGGCCGATGCCGCCTTTATCGTCGGCCTGCCGCTGGTGAACGTGGCCCGGACGTGGAACCTGTCGGTTCAGACCTTCAACGGCCGCGAAGGCGGCGCGCAGGGCCGCTACATGCTGGGCAGCGCGATTGCCCTGGGCGTCGAGAACCTTTCGACCTGGGCGCACGAGCTGATGCACGCCGCCGACGATCGCCTGGGCAACTTGAAAGAGCAGGGGCAGCACTGGCGCAGCGAAACCGTGGCCGAGCTGGGGGGCGCGATACTGTTGACCATGATCGGCGAGGCCGAGGCCGCCGACACCGGCGGCTGCTGGTCCTACGTGAAGGCCTACGCCGACGCCGCCGGCATCGAGCCTATCACCGCCTGCCAGCGCGTGCTCAAACGCACCTGCGATGCCGTGGCGCTAATCCTCGACACCGCCGAACAACTGGCCGGCAATCAGCAGCCCGAGGCCGCCGCCGCCGCGTAGCGGGCCCACCGAGGCCGCCCCTGGCCCAACACCACGGCGGCCGACTGTGCGCCCCCTACTTGAATCCGACCGAGGAACCCATGAACACGACCCGCGAACGTGTCCGCCACCTATCCGCGAACGGCCGCCTTGTACTGGCCGACTGCGCCCAGCCCCGCATCAACTTCGCCCGCGTGCAACGCGCCTCCGCCAAGACCGGCATGCGCTTGAGCGCCGGCGAATTCTTGGGCAGCGGCGACGGCGGCCCCAACGATTGCGGTTGCCCTATGGCCATTCTCTACGTGGCCCGCTGCGGCTACCCCGTGAGCCTGGCCGAGTCCGGCCGCGATTGGGAAGCGAACCCCGACGCCGTGGACCAGTGGACCATCGAGGCCTTTGGCCTGAGCTACGCCGCCGGCTTTATGGCCGGCTTCGATTACACGGCCTGCCCGAATGCCGGCAGCTATGGGGCCACGCAACGCAACGCCCTGTTTACCGCAGGGTATCGAGACGGCGCGGCCGTGTTCCACCGGGCCCGGCGCGCCGGCTTGATCGGGGAGGCCGCCTCATGAAGATCAGCCGCAAATCGCTGCACGCGCGCTACGCCTGCCGCACGATCGTTGAGGGCCCCGCCCTGGCCGCGTGCTCCCACGACATGCCGGCCGGCGAATACCAGCCCGTGGCCTCGTTCCTCGTAAACGCCACCGAGAACGGCAGGGCCTGCGCCTACTCCGTTCAACTGACGATGCAGGAGATTCGCGACATGCTGGCCCAACTGCCCCCGCCCGGGCCCCAGCCCCTCAAACCCGGCCCCGACCTCGACGCGGCAATCGAGCTGCGGATGAAACTCGATGCCAGCGCCAAACGCCGCGAGGCCCAGCTTCGCGGCGACGGTTCTCCCAACTAACCCCGCAATCACCCCTCGTTTTCAGGAGTTAGCCCATGCTCAGAATCAGCTACGAATGCCCGACGTGCGGCCACCAGTGGCAGGAAGTCTACGAGTGCGCTTGCGACAGCGAATGCCCCGAGTGCGGCGAGGGCGCTATCACCGCCGCATCGTGGGAGGAGCTGACACCCGGGCAGGCGGCCGAGGCCAACAAGCCTAAGAGCTGGCTTGTGACGCGCACCGTGCTCGAAAGCGTTTTCATCGAGGCCAAGAACGAACGCGAGGCCATCGAGCAGGCCATCGGCCTCGACGATGCCAAGTGGGCCCGCTCCATCGACCGCGAAGACTACGACGCCGGGCCGCCGCCGGCAGGCGGCTTCATCCTCGGCAAGCCGATTGTGTGAGCCCAGCCAACGGAGCACGGCCCAGCGCCCGGCTGCTGGCCTCACCCGATTCCCTGGACTTGGAGAAACACTCATGACCTACGAAGTCGCGCTCATTCTCACCGTCGAGGCCGACAGTCCCGCCGAGGCCGCCGAGACGGACTATCGCTGGTGTACCGACACGGAACTCGAACTGCGCACGCTGCTCGTCTTGCCGGCCCCCGCAGAGGCCTTGGGCGGACTGCTCTTCGATCAGGTCGCAGCGCTGCCCAACGTCGTCCGCGTGGACCTTGCTGATACGGAGGATTCCCGATGAAACTGAACATGCCCCGTTGTCCGGAGTGCGGCGAGCTGGCCGCCGGGACGCACGAGCGCGGCATCGAGGCCTGCGCCGAATTGCACGTCGAGGAGGGCGGCCTGGCCGACTGGACCGGAATCACCGACTACTGGGAAGGGTCCGAGACCGTCACCGACGCGCTGGGACGCGTTGGCTTGGTCTGCCCGTCGTTCCATACCTGGTTCTCGGAAGACGAGCATGCTCCGCCGCTCGCGCCGACGCCGAAGCCCAGAATCGTCATCACTGTCGCAGGCGGCGTCGTGCAAGCCGTCAACGTGTCGCCCGAACTGGGCCCGGTTGAGGTCGTGGTGAAGGACTATGACGTTGACGGGCCCAACGAACCCGAACTGTGCGTCGACGCCGCCGGGGAGCGGTGTGACCTTCTCGACTGCCTGATCGGCCACGACGTGGCGTTGCCGACGCCGCTGGTTGACGGCGCCTCGCCGGAGGACGGCCATGCCCCGCGCGAGTAAGCCGCGGACCGCCGGCTGCATCTACGGCTACGCCCGGATTTCGTTCTTGGAGGACGATCCCGATCAAGCGGCCCGCGGCGTCTCGATCGACACGCAGCGGCAGCGCATCCTGTCCTACGTCGCCTACCAGCAGGCTTGCGGGGCGATCGGCGACTCCGCGTTTGGCAGCCAAGGTTGGATCGGCGTGCGCGAGCAGGGGGAAGACACCAACGACGGATTCTACGTGGACCGGGACACTTCGGCTTACAAGAAGGCGTTTCTGGTCCGACCCGCCGGCCGCCGCTTGAGCGCTGTGCTCGCGGCTGGCGACCACGTCGTCTTTAGCCGCCTCGACCGCGCCTTCCGCAACGTCCGCGACGCGCTGACCACGATCGAAATCTGGCAGCGCCAGGGCATCGGCATCCACTTCCTCGATCCGCAGGTGGACCTATCGACGGCCCACGGGCGGGCCTTTCTACAGATGAGCGCCGTCTGGGCGGAGTTCAGCTCCGCGCTGCACAGCGAGCGGATGCGCGAGGTCGCGGCCCAGGCCCGGCGCCAAGGCCGTTCGCTCAACGGCCGTAAGGCCGTGGGCTGGAAGGTTACGGGCAACGCCACGACGCCCCAGCCGGACGACGAAGAACGGTCCATCATGGCGTTCATCGTATTCCTGCGCGATCAGCACAAGCTGTCCTGGGCCAGAATCGCCGACGCCATCGAGCGCCGCCTGGCCAAGCAGGAGAACCGCCGCGAGGTTCCACACTGGGAAGGAGACAGCAAGCGGCGCTTCGGCCGAATGCGCTGCTACCGGGCCTACAAGGTTGCCAAGGAAATCGGCCTCGAACCGACGAGCGAGTTCTGAGCCGCCCCCGATCCTCGTTCATCCCGTCGATTGACTGGCCAACGCGATGCATTTCGCAAGCGGACGGAATTTGCTGTCGATGCCCCATTTGGCGCGGACGCGCTTCTTTACGAGAGAGAGAGAGCATGACAGCCTGTAGCCAGGCTGTCCGCGGACCAGCTTAGACCAAATTCCGCCAGCCGTGCCGCCGGGCCGTCACGAGCTTGCTACTCTACGGCCGCTTGCCCGTGCCTAGGTTCCCTGCGCGCGATCATCCCTGCGGCCCGACCGGCCACCCCAGGGCCCGCTGCAGCCGCAACTGGGCCGTATTGTAGTCGGTGATCGTACGCAGCAGCTCACGGCGGGCCTGGTCCTGGGCTTGCATCGATTGCAGGACCTCGATCGGCAGCCCCTGTCCCTCGCGAATCCGTTGCAGGTTACGCTCGAACGACTGGGCGGCTTCCTGAACTCCCTGTTCCGCAATTGCTATCTGGGCGCGGCGCGAAATCGATTGCACTTGGGCCTCTGCGGCCTCGCTGGCCACCTGATCCAGAACTTGAATCTCGCGAGCGCGCGCCTGGTCGATGCGGGCGCGGGCGGCGCCCCGCGCCGCACTTTCGCCGAAGCCCGAGTTGCGAATCTCCCACCATAGACCTGCGTCGAGATCCACGCGGTCTCCGAATCGTTCGAGATTGTCGCCCAGGCCGCCGCCGTTGCCGCCGTAGCTCGCCGCCAGCAGAACGCTCGGCAGCCATGGCGCCCGCACCTCGCGCCGCAGCCGTTCGACGGAGGCCGCGACCAGCGCCTTGCTCTCCGCCAGTTCGGGCCGATTGGAGAGCGCCGTGGCGACCAATTCTTGCGTCGACTGACCGGCGGGGACCATGTCGATCGGGAAGATGTTCGGCTCTTGGGGAACGATCAAGATCGACGGGTCCTGGCTGAGCACCCGCGCCAACCGCACCGAAGCCACCTGCATCGCTTCTCGCGCCCGCTGTGCCTCGTTGCGGCGATAGGCCAGTTCGGTGGCCAGGCGATTGGCGTCGGCTTCCGTGCCGAGGCCGGTGCGGGCATACTCGGCGGTCAAGTGGGCGAGCGTCTCGGCATGCCGCAGCGTTTCGGCGGCGATAGCTTCGAACTGCGCGGCCGACAGAAGATCGGTATAGGCGATGCCCGCGCTCAGCAGCACGTCGTTGAGCACGGCCCGCGAGCCGAATTGATTGGCGGCGAGCAGCCGGTCGGTGATCCGGGGTTCTGAAAGCGCATCGGTCAAGCGAAACCGCGCCACGATGCCGGGCACCGCGGGTGAACTCGCGCCCACGGCCATCGAGCCGAGCCCCGAGTAGAGTGAGCCGCGACTGGTTTCGATCATGTTGCCGACGACGTCTTGCAGGGCGCCTTCGTGCTTGTTGTAGTTCGCGCCGATGTTGATCGACGGCAGCCAGAGGGCCCGCGCGCCTTGCAGTTGGGCCGCCGACTCCACGATGCGGGCATTGGCAAAGGTCACCTGCGGGTTGCGTCCGGCGGCCAACGAAAGCACCGTCGGGAAGTCTGCGGTGACGATCGCCTGCCCGTCGGGGGTCTCGGCGGCAGGCGGCTCGGCTATCGTTTCCCGGGAGGCGACGTCTGGAGGCGGGGGCAACTGCTCTTGCGCCTCCGTGGCTGCGACAAGCTGGACCGGCTGAGCCCCCGAGCTGTCGGCGCCGACTGGATTTTCGGCCGGCTGGGGCCGCTGGGCGGAAGCCTGAGGCACAGCGTCCCCCGCGTTGCCCGAAGCCACGGTGGATGCCAGGGCGCGAGCAGGTTCAGGCGGAGGCGCTCTGCGCGCAATCCTGGGGGCCGAACAGCCGAGGGTCCCCAGCTCCCCAGCGATCAGCAACGCAAACCCAAGTTTTCGGCCGACCGTCGGCATGTTTGGACCGTCCCTGGCCCGGTTGGAGTCGGATGCCTCATCGGATGGGATCGGCCGCGAGAAGAGGTCGGGTGCGATCCAAGTCGTGAATCGACTCGGCGCCAGGCAGGCGGCGTGCTGATCGTTCGGGACCGGTAATCCCTGCGCCTCCTCCACGCCCGGCTGCAGACAGGCAATTCAGGCAAGGTGTAGCGATCGGCGAGGTCCCTAGGGATAATCATACCGTTCTCTGAAGGCGACTTCCTCGGGCACACTCCACTGCATGCCGCTCATCTCCTTTGCTCTCCGCCGTCCCCTGACGGTCATGGTGCTGATCGTCGCCCTGGCCCTGGGGGCGTTCTTGGCCGTGGGGCGGTCGGTGTGCGAACAGGTGGGCCTCCCGTATCCCGAGGGGCTGCCCCGAGGCATGGAAGTCGACATCTTCCCGAGCCTCAACCTGCCCGTGATCTACGTCTGCCAACCCTACGGCGGCATGGACCCCGCGCAGATGGAGGGCTATCTCACCAACTACTACGAGTACCACTTCCTCTACATCTCAGGCATTCACCACGTCGAGTCGCGGAACATCCAGGGCGTGGCCTTGATGAAGTTGTTCTTCCATCCCGGCACCAACATGGCTCAGGCGATGGCGGAGACGATCAACTACGTCAACCGCTCCCAGGCCTTCATGCCGCCGGGCACGGTGTCGCCGTTCGTCATGCGGTTCGACACGGGCAGCGTGCCGGTCGGCTATCTCGTGCTCTCGAGCGAGACGCGCACGATCGCCGAGATTCAAGATCTTGCGCTGTTCCGTGTCCGGCCCATGTTCGCCGCACTGCCGGGCGTCTCTGCGCCGCCCCCGTTCGGCGGCAGTCAACGGACCGTCGTCGTCACCGTCGATCCCGGCCGGCTGCAATCCTATGGCATGTCGCCCGAAGAAGTGGTGTCGGCCCTCACCAAGGGCAACGCCATCAGCCCCTCCGGCAATGTGCCGATCGGCGACCAATTCCCGATGGTGCCGGTGAACTCCGTGGTCCGCGAGGTACGCGACCTGGAGAACATTCCCCTGCGCAACGACGCCTCTGGGGCGGTGTATCTGCGCGACGTGGGCGCGGTTCGCGACTTCATGGATGCGCCGACCGGCTATGCGCTCTCGAACGGCCGCCGCGCGGTCTACATCCTGGCCACCAAGCGGGCCGACGCCTCGACCCTGTCGGTGATCCACCACATCCGCGGCGCCATTCCCGACATGCAGGCCGTGCTGCCGCCTGACATTCAGGTGAGTTTCGAGTTCGATCAATCTCCCTACGTGACCCGCGCCGTAGCGGGGGTCGTAACGGAAGGGCTGCTGGGGGCGCTGCTGGTCGGCTTGATGATCCTGCTGTTCCTCCGCGACTGGCGGAGCAGCTTGGTCGTGATTCTGAACATTCCCCTGGCCATCATGACGGCGATCCTGGGGCTGTGGCTATTTGGCCAGACGATCAACCTGATGACGCTGGGCGGCCTGGCGCTGGCCATCGGCATTCTGGTGGACGAGGCGACCGTGGCGATGGAGAACATCCATGCCCACCTGCAGCGCGGGCAGCCGCTCGCGGTGGCGGTGCGGGAAGGCTCGGCCGAAACGGCCTTGCCCCGTCTGTTGGCGATGCTCTGCATCTTGGCGGTGTTCGTGTCCTCGTTCTTCATGCGTGGTGCGGCCCGCGGGTTGTTCGTGCCGCTGTCGCTGGCCGTCGGCTTCTCGATGCTGGCCTCGTACGTGTTGTCCAGCACGTTTGTGCCGGTGGTCGCGATCTGGCTGCTGAAGGGAGGCGGTCACGAACACTCCCAGCCCGACTTCTTCGATCGCTTCAAGGAGCGTTACCAGCGCACTCTCGCGGCGATCGTGGCTAGGCGACGCCTGGTGATTCCCGTCTATCTGGTCGCCTCAGCGTTGCTCATTGCCCTCGTGGGCAGCCAACTGGGGCGAGAGATTTTTCCAGTGGTCGACGCCGGGCAGTTTCGCCTGCGCATGCGGGCGCCCGACGGCACTCACTTCGCCCGCACCGAAGAGTTGGCCTTGGCTACGCTGGCCCAGATCGCCGAGGAGGTGGGGCCCGACAACGTGGCGCGGTCGTTGGGCTATGTGGGCACGATCCCCTCGAGCTATCCGATCAACGCCGTGTTCCAGTGGTCGCGTGGTCCCGAAGAGGCGTTGCTATTGGTGGGCCTTCGCGAGGGCAGCGGGATCGATGTGGAGCGACTCAAGGAGAAGCTGCGCGAGCGGCTAACCAAGACACTTCCGGAGGTCCGCTTTTCCTTTGAGCCAGCCGACATCGTGAACGAGGTCATGAGTTTTGGCTCGCCCACGCCGATCGAGATCGCGGTGAGCGGCCCCGAATTCGCCGCCTGTCGCCAGTACGCCGAACGCCTGCAGTCGGAGCTGGCCAAGTCGCCCGCCTTGCGCGACCTACAGTTCGGCCAATCGCTCGACTATCCCACGATTCAGGTCACCGTCGACCGGCAGCGCGCGGGTCTTTCGGGGATTACTCCCGTTGACGTTTCCCGCGCCTTGATCGCGGCCACCTCGTCGAGCCGGTTCATCGTGCCCAATTTCTGGGCCGATCCCAAGACGGGCATCGGCTACCAGGTGCAAGTCGAGTTGCCGCGTCCCGTCGTGCGCGACCTGGGCGAGGGGCGCGGAATCGCCTCGATCGAAGACCTGGGCGATATTCCGCTCAAGCAATCGAGTGAATCGCGAGTGCTCGTGCGCGATGTCGCCGAGTTGGGACGCGCCGCCATGCCGGGGCAGTTCGACCGCTACAATATGCGCCGGCAAGTGAGCCTGACCGCGAACATTCAGGACGCCGACTTGGGCTCGGTTTCCCGCGAAGTTGCGGCGGCAGTTGCTCGCGCGGGTGAACTGCCACGCGGCGCCAAGCTCGATGTCCGCGGGCAAATTCCGCCGCTGGGCGAAGTGCTTTCTGGATTGGCGGTTGGAGTGGGGCTGGCCATTGTGGCGGTGTTCCTCTTGCTGACGGCCAACTTTCAGTCGGTGCGCCTAGCGCTGACGGCGGTTTCGGCCGTGCCCGCGGTGATCGTGGGCGTGGTGGTGGCACTGTGGCTGACCGGCTCGACCTTGAACGTGCAGTCGTTCATCGGCGCCATCATGGCCGTGGGCGTGGCCATGGCCAATGCGATCCTGCTCGTCACGTTCGCCGAACAACGCCGCCAGCAGGGGGCCGCGTCGGTCGACGCCGCGGTCGACGGCGCGGGCAGCCGCTTGCGGGCCATCGTGATGACGAGCGCTGCAATGACCGCCGGCATGGCCCCTATGGCCCTCGCCTGGGGCGAAGCCGGCCAACAGAATGCCCCGCTGGGCCGCGCGGTGGTCGGGGGCCTCGTCGCCGCCACGCTGGCCACCCTGCTGATTCTGCCGGCGGTCTTCGCGGCGTTGCAGCGTCGGTCGAGGAGGGGATCGGCTTCGTTGGATCCCAGCGATCCGGCCAGCAGCAGTTTTCAGCCGGATTCCCCGGCCTCTCCCCTTGCAGGGATGAACTCATGAATTCCAAAACGGCGACGCTCGTGGTCCTTGCGTTCTCAATGGCAGGCAACGCCGCGGGATGCCGCCGCGACTTGGCGGCCGCCGCGCAAGGGCCCAACGCCAAGGGCGCCGATCCCGTGCCGGTGGTTCAGCCGGTGAGGCAAACGCTGCGGCGGTTCTCCGTGCAACCGGGCCAAGTCGAGGCGTTTATCGCGGCGCCCCTTCATCCTCGGATCAGCGGCTATGTCAACGAGGTGCTCGTGGACATTGGCGACCGCGTGGAAAAAGGAACGGCGCTCGCCCGCATTGCAGCCCCTGAAGTTGCAGATACGTTGCGGCAGCGCGAGGCGCTGGCCGCCCAGGCCGAAGCCGCGATTGGCCAGGCAAAGGCCGATCTCGCGGCGGCCCAGGCGGCGACCGCTACCGCGGCCGCGGAGATTCTCCGCGCGGAAGCGGGAGTTGATGCCAGCGAGGCCGATCTGGTTCGCCTCGCATCGGAGTTCGACCGCATCGAGGCGCTCGCCAAGGGTGGCTCGGTTACGGAGAAGATGCGGGACGAGGCCCGCCATCGGCTGCGCGCAGCGGAAGCCGCGCAGCGTGCCGCCGGCGCGTCCCTCGAGGCGGCGCGGGCGAAGCAGAGCGAACAAGCGGCGAAAGTCGAGCAGGGCCAAGCCAACTTGGTCGCGGCCCAAGCGGGCTTGGCGGTGGCGGAGGCCAATCGTGACGAAACCAAGACCCAGTTATCATTTGCCGAGATCAAGGCGCCCTTTGCCGGCGTCGTCACGCGGCGCAACATCGATCCCGGCCATCTCGTGCACGCGGTTCAGGGCGCCAGCGGCAAGCCGCTGTTTGAACTCGGTTCGACGGACCGCGTTCGCGTGTTGTGCGATGTGCCCGAGCGGGATGCCGCGGCCGTCGATCCGCGCGATCCAGCCACCGTTCGAGTGGCGGGCGATGAGTTGCCCGGTTCGGTGACGCGGACCTCGTGGGCGCTGGATCGTTTGAACCGCTCCTTGCGGGTCGAGATCGACCTCGACAACCGAGAGGGACGCTTGCGACCGGGCGCCTACGTGACGGTGGCCGTGGAGTTGGAAGCGCGGCCCGATGTGCTAAGCGTTCCGGCCGCGGCGGTGTTTGCAGTCAGCGGCAAGGATTTCGTCAGCGCGGTCGTCGACGGCAAGATCGTGCGCCGGCCGGTCCAATTAGGACTGAAAACCGCCGAAGCCGTGGAGATTCGCTCCGGTCTAAGCGAGCAGGACTCGATTGTGGCGGCCACTCCCGCGGCGTTCTCACCAGGGCAGGCGATCAAGGTCGACCGGCCTGTAGGTAGCACGGAAAAGCGGTAGGCGGCGTTGAGGATGACGGCGATGTTCTACCGTTCGTACACTCCCACCCGACCGCTGACCGACTTCGTCGAGCGCTTTTGGCTGTGCTCCGATGATCCGGCGCATCATCGAGAGTGCATTCTACCCCAACGGCACCATCGAACTTGTGACCAACCTTCGAGAGATTCGGATTTACGCTGCGTTGATTCCTGATCTCTTTCAGGCGGTTCCCGATCTGGCGGTGATAGGCTGAGCGAAGACACGCCGCGCCTCGAGGACGAAACCCTGGCTTGGTCCCGCCTGACGGCAACACCGTAACCGCATCGCCGCCGCCTGCCACGCCAAACGCCGCGCCCGAGAACTGCGAAGTAGCCTGCGGCGACGGGCGCTGTAGTACTAACCGCCGATCTGGTACATCGCCCGCTCGGGACGCACGAACTCCGGCGTGTCGATGCCGTGCCCCGCACGCTTGGCCGCCACGCAATCGCGCACGAGCTGCGCCAGCTCGGCGTCGCTGCGATTCGAGCGCAGAATCGCCCGGGCGTCCCATTCGGCCGTCGAGAACAAGCAGTTCCGCACCTGGCCCTCGGCCGTCAGCCGCAGGCGGTTACAGTCGCCGCAGAAGGGCTCGCTCACCGGGTTGATGAAGCCAACGACGCCGCGGCCGTCGACGAAGCGGTAGTCGCAGGCCGGCTGGCTCGGATCGGCCACGGACACCGGCTCGAGCGGCCCAAGTTCCTGCTCGAGCCGCCGGCGGACTTCGGCGCCTGTGAGCACCTGGGCGTGGTCCCAGCGGTCGTCGGCGTCGAGTGGCATGAACTCAATGAACCGCATCTCGAGGCCGCGTTCGCAAGCGAAGTGCACCAGCGGCACAGTTTCCACTTCGGTAAGTCCGCGAATCGCAACGGCGTTGAGCCGGATGTGGTCGAAGCCGGCGGCCTGGGCCGCCTCGATGCCGGCCAACACGCGGTCGAGCAATGGTCGGCGGGCGATGCGCACGAACGTTTCCTCGTGCAAGCTGTCTAGGCTAATGTTCAACCGCGCAAGCCCCGCGCGTTTCAACTCGCCCGCTTGCTCGGACAGCAAGATGCCGTTGGTAGTGAGCGCCAGGTCGTCGATGCCCGGTACGGCGGCCAGCATTTCGATGAGCCGCGGCAAGTCTTGCCGCAAGAGCGGTTCGCCGCCAGTAAGCCGCAGCTTGCGCACGCCGAGCCCGGCGACCACGCGGACGAAGCGGGTCACCTCCTCGAACATGAGCAGCTCGCGCCGCGGCCGAAAGCGCACGTGTTCGGCCGGCATGCAGTAGAAGCAGCGGATGTTGCAGCGATCAGTGACGCTGATGCGCAGATCGGAGTGAACGCGGCCGAAGCGGTCGACGAGCGGCTCGAGGTCGTTCACAACGCGCTCTCCTGTTGGGCGCAGGAGTAGCCGGTTCGCGTCACCGGGCCACTCGCTCATGCCGTCGGCCAGAGCTCGCGTTTTCCAGATCGGCACACACCGCTGAGGAGGCCGTTTAGAAGGAACCCATCATGGCTCTGTCGAAAACCTACAAAAATCGCGAGCTAGCACTTGGCAAGCGTCGCCATCTCCCGAGGAATACGCAGTTTCACAGCCCGCATGCTAGCAAGAACCTGCAAGAAGTGAGAGTTTTCTACAGAGCCGCCCATCATGGGCCGGAAGAAACGGCACCAAGCCATGAAAGGTTATCACAATTCTTAGCCAATCGTCGCACGCCTGCTTCTCGCCGACCGGAGCCATGCGCCGAGTGTCCTACCTGAGCGTGGTTGGCGACACTTCGATTTCGCCCATGTCCTTCGTTTCGTCGGCGGCAAGCTTGAGCTTGAACCGCCCCTTGGCCCATTCCTTTCTGGCCTCGAGAGCACCCTGGCTCCCTTTGCCCTTTTCGTGCCAGATTTGGAACTCGATTTCTTCACCGGCCGGCAGATTCTTGATCTCGAAGCTCCCGTCCGCAGCAGTCACGGCAAAGTAAGGATCGCTGCGAGGAAGGACGTAAGCCTTCATCCACGGATGGATGTTGCAGGTCACCGCGACGGGACTGGCCTGCGCCCGCCTGAACCTGTGACGCACATCGCCGCCTGCCGGAAGCAGTGGGTTGATCCCTGAATCACCCGGCGGACTAATGTTGCTGTTGTGGCCGACCGGATCGCTGTTTTTGATGACCAAGGTCTGGTCGATCCGCAGTGGCAGCACGTGGGAAAGAAAGACGCACTGTTTCTGGTCGAACACCACTTCCTGGTCCTTGTCGGCCTTGTAGGAGTCGTGTACGCGGGACACCTTGCGGGCGAACACCACTACATTCTTGATGCCGCTGGATTGCGGATCCACGAGCAGAGATTCATCAGGAATGGAGTGCTGATCGCAGACGGCGCCATCCTTGCCTCCGGTGGACAAGGCTTTTAAGATCGGGGGTTCTCCCTTATAGACGAACTTGCCCTTCAAGGTGGCCCACTTCGTCGCCGTGGCTTCAGCCGCAATGGCCGACTGGGTTGCCAGCGGCTGCCCATCAGGCCCCAACCCGCCGAGGTACGCACCCGCAAAGCCGAGAACGGCTCCGACGAGCAGCGAGTAATGTGCAATGAGTCGCATCTTATGCTCCTTTTTTGAACGCGGGGTGTGAATGAAACGTGACCTTAGCGCAGCCCGCCCGCGGCGCAGCCTTCGCACTCGTGAGCCGGATCGGTCAGCGTGGGCGGCAAGATCGGCAGGGACGGGGCCTTGATTCCCAGTCTGGCGCGCTCGAGCGGCAGGAACGCGGCGAGCGCGCGGCCCACACGCTCGTACAGCCCAGCCTCGGCCCTGTGCCGTAAGGCCAGCGAGAAGGACGGCACCCACCAGGCCAGATGATCGCGGACGAAGGCGGCCCGAGCCAGGTGGCAAATTTCTCGATGCCGTGCGGCCACGGCGTCGGCCTCGCCGGCCAGCCTCTTCAGCCGCAGCAGCAGCGCGGCAAACTCGAGTTCGAGGGCCACGTGGTCGGGACGCTCGTGTCGGACGGAGCTCGGACGGACGCCGAACGCGCGATAGAAGCCGGCGACGTCGGCCAATTGTTGCGACCGAAAGAACGTATCGTCGTTCGGCTGGTATTCGGTTTCGTACGGTGGACACTCGCGGCACAGCACCAGCCCGAACACGCGCATGTACTCGTCCAGGGCATGACCTTCGCAGCGGGCGAGCTCGGCCAGCACAGGCCGCAGGTTCAGCTCCTCGGCCGGCAGCTCGCCCTGGCCCAAAGGTATGGCCTGGCCGCCGCGCTCATCCCGCAGCAGATCCGCCGCCTCGACGGCCAGGGCCTGGGTGCTGGCATCGAGCACGCGCGTCGCCCAGCCGTCGTCGCGCGGGTCGCCAACCAGGCCGGCCAGGTAAGAGTACAGCGTCTCGCAGGCGAGGTCCTCGGAGGCCTCGGCGTCTGAAGTCGTGCTTGCGTCTCGCAGGGCGTTCATCGCAAACTCTCGTGGTTTCGCTGGCGTTGCGGCAGCGTTCGTCCGATCAGATCGAGTTGGCGTGCTTCTCTCGCGGCCGTTCGAACACCGGCTCGTCGATCGTCACGCGGACCACCTCCTTGCCGAACTTGTTGAAGCCGATCACCGTGTCGTTGAACAGCTCCTGGACCTTAATCTCGCCCGAGGGCATCTTCACCGGGAGTTCGGCGACCTTCGGACCTTGCTCGATCTCGAAGCGGAACAGGATCTGTCGCTGGGCCCGGAACAACTGCAGCACCGCCAGCAGCTCGCGATCGGGGCAGACGTACTGCTCGATTGCGGACTCCGCGCCCGGGCCGAACATCTGCGTCAGGTACGGCCGCGGCGCCCAGCGGGGCGGAATGTAGAAACCGTTGGGCTCCGTGCCGAACTGGGGGTACAGGGGCAAGGCGACCTTGCGCTCGCGGATC
>JBGAPH010000078.1:0-24560 GCA_044221365.1 Pirellulales bacterium | reverse complement strand
CTGGCAAGCGATTGCGGAAAAAACAGGCTTAGCTCGAAGGCTTTACCTGGAGCGGGAAGAACCGCGTCCGCCGCCCTGAGCGGCCGGGTTCGGCCGAATCAGTGGCCACCATGCGCCCCGCCGGGTACGACGCATGCGGCGACTCGAAGGTCAGGTAGACGGGGGTATTGCCCTTCAGCCGCCCCACGTCTTCTGCCAAAGAGAACTGCAGGCCGCCGCGGGCAAGGGTCTGGAGATCGGCAACAAGGCCCTGCAACTCATCGGGGTTCTCGAATTTGTAGTCTCGGAGTCCATCGAGCGCTGCCTGCAATGGCTCGAGGCGGCTGCGTGCCGCTCGCTCCATGTCGCCGACCAATGACCGGATGCGATTCATCGCTGCCTTCGGCGCCGAGAGCGCGGGGAGTGAAGCCGCGCTCAAGTCGGGCGGCTGCTCGCCCTGGAGACGGTCGCTCAACGCCTGTCTGCGCTCGGGAGGGAGGCCCTCGATATACCTCGCCACGAGTTCATCGTTGAGTTTGCCAAGAAGAATCTGCTCAGAATGCTGCCCCACAGCGCTAGTTTGACAGTCTTTCCCGCCGACTGGCAAGAGCCAGCGAACGGTCATTCCCAAGGCCGCCGAAGCGGCCCAGGGACGGATCTGAAACAGAAAGTCCGCCCCTTTCAAATCCTCGTCGCCGCCGACTAAGTACCGCTCCTCGTTGATGAACCAGCGAACCAGAAGACTCTCGACCTCCTGCTCCAAACGCTCCGACTCGGGCCCAAAAGCGATGCCGCGCGGGCTACAAAGCACCAACAGGCCGCCCAGGCCGCTTCCCCGAGCCCACTCCTCGAGCAGGGGAGCGACTGCCTTGCCGCGGGCCTCGAAAAACGCCCGCCAGGCCGCGTTCACGGCGACCACGATCTCCTGCGGCTGCCGCCCGGAGTCGTCGGCAGAAAAAACCAAGGCGCCGTAATCGATTCCTTCGACGGCCCGCCAAAGACCCGCGGCTGCATTCAGAACAGGAGCTGCGAGGAGCGTTTGGGCCCGCTTCCTGCCGGCACGCGCTTTAGCCACGGTTTGGCCCCTGGCGGAGACATTCGCGCAGCGCCGGCTCGAGTCCTGGCGTGAGCGTCAGGTACTGTTGAAACTCCCCCGCGTTCGTGCAGACCTGGACCAGCCGCAAGGTCTCGGGATGAAACGCCAAGGTGAGTTTGTGCATCCCATGGGCCCTGGCGGTGGGCTCGCCAACCACGCGCACGAGCGAGATGTTCAGATCGATGTAGCCCTTGGTGCGGCCAAGCTTGTCGTCGCGGACGGACAACGGTCCGATCACCTGGGCGCTGTAGCCTGGGTCCGCAGGGAGAAGGCTTTGTTCGTCCGTGGCAAAGAACGGAGCCTTATGGAGCGGTCCCACGACACCCCGCTGAAACGCACTCAGCTCCATTGCGGCCGGCTTGGTCTCCCGTCCCTGAGGCTCGAAGGCAAAGCTGCTCGGCCGAAAGGAGACCTTCGGTCCATCTACCCGGTGGTCCAGGCCAAGGGGGATCTCGTCGGCCACGGCGAACATCGCAAGCTTCGGGTTCGTTGAAGGGGGAGTTGGTTTTCGGTCGTGCTCGGTCAGCTGGAGGTAACCCCCCGACATGGTCGAGGGACAGGCCCAGACAAACATGGGATACTTTTCGAGTTCTGGAAAGCCCCTGGGCGAAGCAAACTCCGCCACCACCTCGGCCAAACGCGCCATTTGGCGCAGTTGCGTTGGGGATAAATGCCTATACCCCAACCGCTCGAGTACGCCGAGCAAGAACCCGGCCACGCGGGTTGGGTGCCGACGCAGCACCCAACCCGTCGTAAGCTCGCAGTAATTGGCGGCACTGCGGTATCCCTCAATCCTATAGCGCGTGGCGACGGTCCCCTCGAGGGCCGTAAACGCGGTGCGGCCTGTGGCCGTCGCCGAGTTCGCCTCGGCGGCAAGCGCGAGGAGCGCGTGGGAGAGTGACGCCGGCGGCCCGCGGTCATTCCCCGCCATGAGTATGGAGTAAAGCGCGGCCTCCTTGAGCATCGCGCGGCGGGTGTAGCCGGGAAGAATTGGACCGCTGGCGTTGCTTGTGGGAAGCACGCCTTTCTTGCGGAAGTAGTCCAGACGGCTCAAGTGCCTCAGAAACCAGTGGTCGGGGTCAAAGTGCTCAGGCATCACGTTCTCCTCCTTGCCAAGACCAAGAAGACGACGCCGCCCACCTCCACCCTAGACGATCTCTTAGGGGCGGTGAAGTGGCCGGCAGACGCCAGCCCCTCGTAGGGAGCCAAAGAGCCGGTTTTTTCGGACGACCGCACGAGGACCCTTGTGGTGCGCGATGGCAATGCGGTTCAACTGACAAGAAGTGAAATGCTCCGTGTCGGCGGCGCTAAGGCGACGGATCGCGGCTCAACCCTCCGTCGCTCCTTCCGCGATCCTTGAGACCGTGACGAGCCCTCAAGGATTTGCGCCGTAATCCGCTAGCATGCCGGGAGTCGGCGACGAACCAAAGGACTCCTGCCTCTTACAAAACGAACCGCGTTTCGCTTTTGGAGTCCGTCCGCAGCCTGGAGCTGCGCCAAGCCGCAACGGTTCGCACTCCGCAAATCGGCGGACTAGAGAGGAGGAACCCGTCCTCCGGCTCACGCAACTCCGACGAATCCGGCTGGCTCAGACATCCCTTGCCGGCTGCCAGGCTCTGTCGAAAACCCTCACTTTTGGCAGGTTCTTGCTAGCATGCGGGCCGTGAAACTGCGTATTCCTCGGGAGATGGCGAGGCTTGCCAAGTGCTAGCTCGCGATTTTTGCATGTTTTCGACAGAGCCCGGCTGCCACCTCGAACCGCTTACGAGCGCTCAACTCAACCGGTGATCTCGTCCGTCCAGTACTCGCCTTCTCCCCGAAGGACCTGGCTCGAAGTAACACGGCTCACAAAGAGCTGGTAGAGAGCCGTCAACAGCGTCCGCCCGGTAAGCTGATCGGAAAAGACCGTGCCCCCAGCCGGCACTTCCGTTGGGCCGACAGCGTCGCCGGTCGGAAAAGTCTTCGCAATGGGGTGGCTCGAAACGCTCGGCAAACGCCTTGCGGTCATCGAAGCAAGCCACTTGTTGCAAATACGGATTGCCAAGACTACAAGGGATTCGAGTTCCTCGAGACCCTTGGTGTGCGGCGCGTGCCAGCGGAGACAGTTCGTGAGCGAATTCATCCAGGAATCTGCTTGTGGCTCCTGTCGCCGCGAAGGTCTCGAGCAGGAATTGCTCGCGCTGATTAGGCCCTTGGGGCATTACTTGGAGCATGCAATGGCGCCCTATCTCCAGGCGCGATTGCCAGTCGATGATTTGGTCCAAGAAACGTTCATCCGGGCTTGGGAATCTCTGGATGCGGTTCGAACCGAGTCAAGGCAAGGCCTATTCGTCTGGCTGAAGCGGATCGCGCATCGAATCGTTATTGATCAGATTCGCCGGAAGTCGCCGGTGGCTACGCCACTGACCATGGATTCCGCAATCGTCGACGGACTCTCTCGCTCGTCATGGCTCACTCCCAGTCAACAATTCTCGCGCGGCGAGCTGCAGGCGGCCGCACGTTGGGGGCTGGGTCGGCTCGAACCGGTCCATCAAAAGGTACTGCAACTGAGATACTTCGAAGGGATGACCTTCGTTGAGATCGGCGTATGCCTTGGGCAGACTAGCGCTGCAGCTCGCGGACTCCATCGGACGGCGACACGGCAATTGCGCGATCTGATCGGCCGAGCCTCGTGGTATCTGTCCGGGAGTTCCGCGGAGCCAGCCAAGGAGGCGGGCGAGCCCCGTCTTTTGCAGCGCGCTTAGGCGCACGCTTTTCAGCCGAGGAGCGTCTTCTATTGGTGCCGCGCAAACGCGCCCTGGTCGCAGGAACCGATCGATGGCGAATTCAGATCGAGTTGACCGACCGGCCGCACCCAAGGAAAGGCAGTTGTCGCCGGGGACTCGGGTCGATGACTACGAACTAGTTGATGTGATCGGCGAAGGGAGCTTCGCCGTCGTTTGGGAAGCCCGCCACCACACTTTGGAGCGGGTGGCCGCGGTCAAGATCTTGCACCGATTCAAGCGGAGCGATCGGGACACGGGCCGGTTTCTCCGCGAGGCCCAATTGGGCGCCCGACTCCGTCATCCCTACATCGTTCAGGTTTACGACTGCGGGTACTGCCAAGCGGCGGAGGCGCACTACCTGGCCACCGAGCTTATCGAGGGAGTCTCGCTTGGCGAGTGGGTCCACTTCAACAAGCTGGACCAGCGGGGTATCGCGGTGCTCCTGCAAAAGGTCGCACGAGCGTTGCACTATGCCCACGAGCAGGGCGTCATCCACCGGGATCTGAAGCCGGACAACGTGATCGTCGACCTGCGTGGCGATCCGCACGTCACCGATTTTGGCCTGGCTCGCGATCTTCACCAGCGGATGACGGAGACCAACCTGACGATCGGCACGGTGGCCTACATGTCGCCCGAGCAGGCCCGAGGCGCTTCGGATGTCGCCGACTCCCGTTCGGACGTCTACTCGTTGGGCGTGATCCTGTTCGAGCTGCTCACCGGCGTGCTGCCGTTCGAAGCCACTAGTCTGCCCCGCTATCTGTCTTTGTTGGCCGCCTCCGACGCGCCCCAACCGCATCGCGTGCGACCGGGCGTCCCGCGCGATCTGAGCATGATCTGCGCGAAGTGCCTACGTTCGCGGCCCGCCGACCGATACGCCAGCGCCGGCGACTTGGCGGAAGACCTGGGGCGATTCTTGGCTGGGCTTCCGGTCGCGGCCCGCCCGCTGGGTTTGGGCCAGCGCCTGGTGCGCTGGAGCGCAGCCAACCGTTGGGCGGCGGTCGCCATGTTGCTCTTGGGATTGGTCGCCCTCGCCGCCCCGTTGGCGGCGATCCATCAGTACCGGCAGCGGATGGAAGCCGCCGATCGGACTCGGGAATCGCGGTTGCAAGCCTATGCCGCGGCCATCTACCGGGCCTTCGACTATCGCCGGCAAGGCAAATTGCGGGAGCTGCAAGCCGTCCTCGCTCGGCAAGTCCCAGGGCCAGGCCAGGATGACCTGCGCGGCTTCGAGTGGCGCCTGCTCGACGAGTGGCTGGGCGCGCGGATGCGCGTGATCGCCAGTGCCGGCGAGCCGCTGCACGCGCTGGTCGATCTTGAACAGCGGGGCGAGATCGCCGCCGTGGGAGATTCAGGCAAGATTTTCGTCGGGCCGGCCGACTCTGGCCGGCCGGCCCGAACGATCGACCATCGGCCGGGGCCGGTGTTTGGGCTCGAGAAGTCGCCCGACGAGACGCTGCTGCTGGTTCCCGGCGCCCAAGGTGCGTCGAAGTGCCTCGACGCCTACGACCTGGCCTCGGGCCAGCGGGTAGAACGCCTGAAGCTGGAAATCGAGAGGACGATCGAGGCGGTCCGGATGTCACCCGACGGCCGGTTCGTGGCCGTTGGCGACCGGCACCAGAAGGTGCTGCTGCTGGACTGGCCCGCGAAGCGGGTCTTGCATACGTTCGAGAGCGACGGCCGCAACACCGCGGTGGAGTTTTCGCCCGACGGGAAGCTGTTGGCGATCTTACGCGACCACGGAGTCCGCATTTGGAACGTCGAAACGGGGCTGCTGGTTGTTGATCGCCAGACCGATGCCAAGGCGCTGAGCGTTGTCTGGTCGAGCGACGGAACTGCCGTGTTCTTGTCTTGCCACAGTCGAGATCATCTGACCCGAATTGGACTCGATGGCCAACAAGACGATCGGGCGTTGGCCGCGGAATCCACACAAATGCGCTGTCTGGCATTCTCCTCGGACGGCCGCGAGCTGTGGGCCGGCGGATTGGACGGCAGCCTGTCTCGGATCGGCGCGACTCTCGCGGACCAGCCGCCGCGGCAGGACGTGAGCGAGAGTCAAGCTTCCATTGACCGAACGCCGATCTCCGGGCATGCCGGCCGGGTCTACGACGTCGCGGTGCGGGCCGACGGCGAATGCCTTTCGATTGGACAAGACGGCCAGCTCATCGGCACCCGGGCGAGCGAGGTCGAAGCGACCAAGGTCTGGCGGGCGCCGACCTACGTGGAATGCTTGGCCTTCTTGCCCCACTCGAGGTCGCTGATCTGGGGCGGACGGAATGGGCGGCTCTACGTGGACGGCGCGGAAACCGCCGTCGACTCGCGGCGGATCCCGATTCGCAGCGTCCTGCCCGTGGACGGAGATCGGTTGGCCCTGGGACTGAACGACGGCCGGCTGTGCTTTTGGTCGTTGCGGAGCCAGGGTCGCCTCGAGGAGCTTGCTTTGACCGGGATCAAGCGGCCGCGGATCACCGCCCTGCACCACGACCCGTCGACGGGTCGCTGGGTGCTCGGCGTGGCAACCGCGATCTGCTTCTGGCAGGACCTACAGAAGGTGCCGGAAAAGCGCTTTCAGGCCACCGATTTCACGCGTTCGTTCGCCGACTGGCCCGCCGGCAACGTGCTGTTTGCCGCTGGGCAGTATGAGGATGTGCTGGCGCTGGACCGCAAGTCGTTGGCAGAGCGATTCCGATTGGAGAACGGCTCGGGCTGCCGCGAGGTCGTGCTCGAGCCGCGGCAGCAAGTGCTGGCCAGCGCGCACAACGACAGCACGATCCGCGTGTGGGACTTGCGGAGGCGCACGGAGCGGTCCGTGTTGCAGGGTCACGACGGAGTGATCAACTCCCTGGCTCTCCATCCCGACGGCAACACGCTGGCTAGCGGGGGGGAGGACGGCACGATTCGCCTGTGGCGGCTGGACATCGGCCAAGAACTGGGCTTCATGGCCTCGCTGCCGGGTCACGAGTCCCTCCGCGTGCGGTTTTCCGCCGACGGCCGCGCCCTGGCGGCCGTCTTCGTAGCGGCGGACGAGCAGTCGAGCGAAGTGAGAGTGTGGGAGGTCGGGGCACGGTAGGACATCGCTCGTCGCCTGTCGGGGATTCTGGCGCACGCTTTTCCGTCGGCGCTCGTCTTTGTTCATGAGCTGAGCTGTGGAGTGGTCGCGCCCACTGCAAGTAAGCCGGCTAGCTACGCGCATTCTCAAGTTCGCAACGTGGTCACGGGCCCGCAGGGCTCTCAACCTGAAGGAGTTATGTCAATGTCAAGGTTCGTCCTCAGCCTCATGGTTCTTTTCGCTTCGGCGGGCCTTGCTCAGGCAGCCGACTTCAAGAAAGAGAAGAAGAACAAGAATGGCCCGACGTCCGTCGAGGGTCGAGTCGAGATGGAGGAAGACGATCGCAACTACGAGTTCACGGTCGTCGTCAAGACGACGGTCAAGGGAATCGGAGAAACGGGTCGCGGCCACGCGGTCTGGATTATGTACGGGGAGGGCGATGAGGTCATCGCAGTTCTCGACTCGCGGAAATACTGCTCCACGGGCTTGCGCAAGGAGCGGACGTGTCGGAAGGAAAGCGAACGGCAGTTCCGCAAGAAGTTCTACGACAGCAATGTCGTGAGCGAGGCGTTCGTCGTTCTGGCCGAGGACAAGGGCGATATTCCCAAGACGCCTGAAGAGGTTTTCGAATGGTGCAAGAACGCGGTCGGCCCGGAGCTCCGAAAGCTTCGTGACGATCTCAAGCCTGGGAAGAGTGTCGAAGGCGAGAACTACTGGATCAAG
Organism: Pirellulales bacterium; assembly: GCA_044221365.1. GTDB lineage: Bacteria > Planctomycetota > Planctomycetia > Pirellulales > JBGAPH01 > JBGAPH01. The sequence goes on along the minus strand of JBGAPH010000078.1, from coordinate 16,951 downwards.
AAGCTTCGATAGCTCTGCGCAAGAGATTTGTCTCTGACGATCTCCGTGGGGGTGGTTCAGGACACGCCCCACGGCAGACTCGACTGACGTGCGAGTCGGGCCCAAGATTTCTGCTCGCTCGCGAAACTCGCGCCCAGCGGTTGCCTGCTCGTGCTCCGCTCGCGGGTTTTTTCTTGCGCTCTAACTACTTGAACTACTCGCCGAGCCGCCACTTCGCCGCCGATGATGTCGGCGAGTCGACCGGCGACCGCCTGGACCTCGGACCACAGGTCGTCCGCCGCGCGTTTGCGGTCGACGAACAAGCGGTTGTCGAGCATCAGTTTGTACTCGCGAGACCTAACGCGAAGCACGGTCGAATCCTCCGTTCATGCTGGATCAGCGATTCCGCCCCTCGGGACGAGGCGGGCCGTCCCATTTGGGACGGCCCGCCGGCCCGGCCCTCGCGCAACTCCGATTGTCGAGGCAACGCAGCCGGGCGTTCCTCCCATCTACATGCTTTAATGCCGGCGTATTTCACTTGCGGGTTGCCGCACGTCCCCTTGCAGCGGCGTTTTTTGGTGGTAGCATCCAGGAAATTTCCGCCCTGCCCCCAGAATGGGGAGAAAACGGTGTTAGATCGCGGCATTAAGGACGGTAGGCGGACCGACGAGCTTGTCAGCCGCACCTCAACGACCTTGCTTCGCCGAGCTGTGGCAGCCGAACCTGCGGCGTGGACCGCCCTGGTGAAGAAGTACGGTCGGGCGGTGTATGTGTGGTGCCGCGCGGGGGGCGTGCCGAAAGCGGACGCTCCGGATGTCGCTCAGGATGTGTTGGTCAACTTGGTCCGGAAGCTCGGTGGGTTTCGCCATGACCGAGAGGGCGCCACGTTTCGCGGCTGGCTCAGGCGGATCACACAGCGCAAGGCGAACGAGTATCACCGCTTTCGCCGTCGTCGGGGAGTTGTGCCGGGCGGGATGGAAGTCGACGTGTGGGGGATTCCGGAGCCCGCATCCGCGGACGAGGGGAGTTCCTGCGTCATGCGCTGTCCGAACATCGAGCAATTGGTTCTGGCGGCGAGAATCTGCCCGCGAGATTGGGCGATTTGCCGAGAGTTGGTGGCTGGGCTGGCCACGGCGAAGGAGCTGGCCGAGCGATATGACCTGCCATTCAAGAGGGTCTACGTCATCAAGTTTCGCGTCCTTAAACGTCTTCGAAGGGCGCAGGAGGCATTGAGCAGCCATGAAACGGCAAGGAGCCCCGCAAGCGGCCGTCGCGTGCCCCAGCAAGGATGAGCTTTGCGAGCTGAGTTCGGGAAAGTTGGACGAGTCGCGTCTCGCGAGCGTCACCGAGCACCTCAGTCACTGCGCGCGCTGCCAGGCGTTTCTTGATAGTTATCGGGACGAGAGTGACTCGGTCATCCGGCTAATTCGTTCCGCAGGAGCGACCGCCTTCGAGCCAGGTGGGCTCTCTGCGTTGAGAGCCGAACTATTGGCCCGTGGCCCAACGAGGGAGCCTGTCGCTTTTCCGCTCGATTCGCGGCCGTTTCCCAAGCTGTTTGGGGGCTATCAGCTTGGGGAGTTCCTTGGCCAGGGGGGCATGGGAACGGTCTATGCCGCCCAGCACGTAAAGCTCAAGCGGCCGGCCGTCGTCAAGTTCCTCTCGCCCCGCCGTCTTGGCGACGGGCACTCGATCGACCGTTTTCACCGCGAGATGGAGGCGATCGGACGATTATCGGATCCGCACATCATCTTGGCGCACGACGCCGGGGAGGTCGAGGGGCACTTCTACCTCGTGATGGAGCACGTTGAGGGGGTCGACCTCAGGAAGCTCCTCGCCTGGAACGGTCCCCTCCCGGTGGCGGCCGCCTGCGAACTTGCTCGCCAGGCAGCCGAGGGATTGGCCTGCGCCCATCGGCACGGGGTCATACACCGCGACGTGAAACCTTCGAATCTGCTCGTCTCGAAGGAAGCGCAGGTCAAGGTGCTCGACCTGGGCCTGGCGTTTTTTCGCGGCAGCGAAGAGGTTTCGGATCGTTCCGGGACGGCCGACTACATGGCGCCCGAGCAATGGACTGGCGCAGGAGTGGACGAGCGCACCGACGTGTACGGCCTAGGTGGTACGCTCTACAAGCTCTTGACGGGAGTCGTGCCCACCGAGCGGCCACTTCGGCTCGCGGAGCTGCGGCCCAACGTGCCCCACGACCTGTGTACGCTCGTTGACCGGATGCTGGCGGCATCGCCCAAGGACCGCATCGCCACGATGGACGAGGTCGCGGCCGCGCTTGCGCCGTTCGCTTCAGACGCTGATCTCAGGGAGCTCATTCGTCCGTGTTGTGTTGTGGGGGGCGAAACGCGCAGTAATTCGGCAGGTAGAACGCAATCATTACGGTCGTTCGCTGCCGCGCTGCCGGCACGCGCCGTTCGCAGTCGGAAAGCTGCCTGGACGTTCATTCTGTTGTTGGTCGCAGTCGGTGCGTTAGCGAGCTTTTTGCCGCTGGGCCGCGGCTCCGACCCCATCAATCTGCTGGCGAATCTACCACTTCCCTGGGCCGATCATGGTCTCCATGAAAAAGCCGCCGAGTTCGGCTTCTTGCCCGAAGGGGGCTTTTTCGTGCATGCCAAGAGCGACTCGGCCTGGCTATGCGCTCCTTCGACTCCCGCCGGCTCCGTACACCTTACCCTGGAATACTCCGAGCCCCAGTGGCTCGATGGAACGGGCATTTTTTTTGGAGCACACGAGAGCGCGACAGACGCCACCTGGAATTGTCAGGCCATTCTCGTGAAGCCAGCGGTCAACGCCGAACAGGAGGCCGTGCTCGACATCTACTGGCGGGAGCTGGGAACGAATGTGGGGCATGGCCGGTCCTCGCCCTACGTCGCCATGGAACGGGTCAAATTGCCTGACGCCGACAAGGGCCGGGCCCGCCTAGAGGTCGTCCTGGGGGAAAACGGCCTTGAGCAAGTGCTCTGGGACGGCCAGGAGTTGCGCGAGTTGACCAGGGACTCGGAACTCATTGAAGCGGCACGACAATCATATCGGCCAGGCGGGTTAGGACTCTGGAACGGCGGTGGAACGACGTGGTTCCACCGCTTCACCTTGACGCAAGGAAATGAAGGGAGTTCAGATGGCGCTCGAGATCACCAAACCAAGCGGTGAGGTCGCCTGTGACTGCAACGGGGGCGGCAAGGTCTGCGTTCAGGGGACCGGCGCAGTCCGAAACGGTCAGGTCGCGTCCAAGGTCTATGCCAAGATCGTCGGACCCAACGACAGTTGCAGTGCCAGTCCCCCAACGGGCACGGCTTACGTAAGTCCTGACGCAAGCGGCAATTGGTCTCACGGATTGATGTCGGGAGCGAACTGCGGAACGACTCCCCCCTACCCCGCCAACAAGATCTGCGTCTGGGCCGAGTATCCCCAGTCCTCGTCGTCATCCTCGTCTTCAGGGGGCACGGTGACCTACGATTACACGAGCAACCCCTTCACCGGCAAATGTGCGGCCAGCGTGCCTTGTAGCTAGTCGTCTGCCGGAAAGACAGGGGTCGCAACGTGATCGCTGGCCGATTCAACGTGGCAACGCCGCGCGCGCCGCTGTTCGTGCTCGGCTATCCTAGTGCCCTGGGGGGTGCCGACACCGAGCTTTGGCACGTGCTCAAGCTTTGGCGCCGACGCGGGCTCGTCGTCCGCCTCGTGCCAACTTGGCGGACCCCGCCTGAGTGGCGAGAACGCTGCGACGCCATTGGCGCCGAGACCTGGGAGATCGAAGGCCCCGAGCTGCTTGGTGAGGTTCCTGGCCTCGCCGGCAGCACGGTGGTCTCCTTCTGCAACGGCGAGTTCCTGCAACACGCGGTCAGACTTCGCGAGCTGGGGTGTCGTCTTGTCTGGGCCAACTGCATGACCTGGATCTCCTTGGCTGAAGAGATCCACTGCGAGCGATACGGGCCCTTTGACGCCTACGTATTCCAGTCGGAGTTCCAGCGGGAGTGCTTGATGCCCACGCTGCGTCCCTTCGGGGTCACGGACCAGCAGTGCCATCTGATCCGCGGCGCCTTCGATACGGAGGAGTTTCCCTATCGGCCGAAACCGCATGCGGCTGGGGAAGAGTTCGTTGTGGGGCGGATTTCGCGGCCGGACCCGACGAAGTTCCATGCCGACACCTGGTCGCTCTTGGAAGCCATTCCCTACCGGCCGCTTAAAGTCCGAGTGCTCGGCTGGAGCCGCGAGGTCGAACAAAAACTTGGCCCGCCTCCTTTTTGGGCAGAGGTCCTCCCGGCGGGCGCCGAGTCAGCCCGAGACTTTCTGAGTACGCTCCACTGCCTCGTTCAGATCAACGGCGGCTCGCGGGAAAACTGGCCGCGCGTGGGGTTGGAGGCACTGGCGTCTGGAGTGCCCTTGGTGGTGGAAGATGCGTGGGGCTGGCGTGAAATGATCCGTCCCGGGCTAGACGGCCTGGCAGCTCGGCAAGCTTGCGAGGTTTCGGACCTCGTCGGACGACTAGCTTGCGAACCTTCGTTAGCGGCAAGCCTGGCCGTCCGGGGGCGGGAGCGCTTGGCGGAGTTGGCCGACCCGGGCGAGATTTGGCCACGCTGGCGAGCGGCCCTTTTCGCAGCTTGTTAGCTTGCTAAAAGCATACTTCGGAGCGACTTCGCTAGCTCTAAGCTCTCGCGGTCAGAGGAGTTGCGAATGCTCTCAGCGCTTCGACTGTATCTCTGCGGCCAGGCGATTAGACCCGCGTGATGGAGTTTTTCTCGCCGCAAGTGAAAGATGCCGGCATTAGAGAGGTTAGGGGCGAACTTGTGGACGACTCCTTGGATGCGCTGGCTCATGTGCGTCGCAGACAATTCAACCGGTTTGCATCGGGGATCGCGACCACCGAGTTCCCGCCGTGCACGGGCCAATCCACCGAAGAATCGCGGCGATAGATTTGAAGAAACCTTGCGCCGTGAGATGTCCGGCGTTCGCAGTACCGGAAGATGATATCGCCCGCGCAGCTAACGCTGGCTTTGTTCGAAGGTCGTTGGCTCGAGACACCAAAAGGAGCTGCAGCGTGCGCAACTCGATCTATTACAGCTTGTCGGCCTCCGGTCCCGGTCGCTGCAATTTGGTGCTAACCGTCCGTCGCGTCTTTTCGGCAGTTGTCGTTGCTGCGGGGATTGTCGGGTGCGGATCGACCAACGGTCCGGAGCAAGTTGCCGAGGATGAAGCGATGTGTCGCGCTCGGTTCGATGGCCTGGATGTCGTCGAGGCAGCAGAGCGGTATTACACGCCGCGCAAGATCGAAGACTATTTTGCGGAGATGGACTCAGTCAGCACGCCCGCTGCAGGAACCGGGCCCTGGCCCGACCAACTACTCGACGTTAAGCTCGCGCCGATGGCGGATCCCGACAAGTCCGAACAGCCCGCTAGCGGCCGACCGGCGACGGTCGTCCGACCGCCCGCACTAAGCGAGAGCGCGGTATTCGGACGCAACAGTTGGATGATCTGGTGCGGCGGTAACGAAGGGTTCTGGGACTGGCTCGCCAGCGAGAATCTTGGATTCATTGATTTCCTGAAACTCGTCGATTCACGCAACCGCCCGACGCGTTTTCGTGACGCAGGGCTGATCAACGAGCCAGAAATGGCAGCCGCGCCCACGGCGTCAGCCAGCGAGTTTGGCCTCTGGCTGGATGTGCCATCTGACGAGACGACGCGCAGGTGGCGCAAACAATACGTCGAGCGCACGTTTACGCAACTTGCCCGCGGACTCCATAAGTCACAGCGCGGGATGCCGGCGTACAAGGGCGAGCGCGATGAAAGGCCAAATGACGGATACTATGATTATCCCGATGCCTACATGGCCAGCGACGCTCCAAAAGAGGAACGCTACAACGCCTACAAACACATTCCTCCGCCGGACATTTATGGGATCTCAAGCGGCGTTGTCGGGCTCCGGTTGTTTCCCAACCCCAATTTCACCGCTGAGCATCAGGCGCGCTGGGACGCCGCGCGCTTCTACACAGACAGCGACTACTATGAAGATCCGAGGCTCGAACGGCCATACCGCGTTGGCATGAGCTGCGCGTTTTGCCATGCGTCCTTCCATCCGCTTGTTCCGCCGCGCGACACAGCCAATCCCGAGTGGCGCAATCTATCGGGCTCCATCGGCGCGCAATACCTGCGCGTAAGGGCCGTGGTCGGCAATTTGCTTAAGCCCGACAACTTCATCTACCACCTTCTCGATAGCCAGCCGCCCGGCACGATCGATACGTCGCTCATTGCTTCGGACAACATCAACAATCCCAACGCGATGAACGCAATCTTCCGGCTCAAGGATCGCGCCGTGCTTTCGTTCCGCAATCCGCCGGAGTTGATCTCTAACGAAAGCATTACGCTTCCTTCGCTTTGGCGCAACCCCCAGGGCGACGCGATGCCCGCTGCCCCAGATCAGGTGCCATCGGAAGTGCGACAGCTCTTCCTTCGGCAGGGTCTACTGAGCACTCTGCAAACGTCGAACAACGAGAATCCGCGGTACACGCCTCGAATCCTGCTCGACGGCGCCGACTCAATCGGCACGTGGGGGGCGATGTCGCGGGTGTACCTGAACATCGGCAGCTATTGGCAGCGGTGGAATCAGCTCCACCAGCCCCTGATTGGTTTTCGTGAGCAGCGGCCCTTCACTCTGCATGACTGCCGCAAGTACTCGGTGTTCTTCAACGCCACCGACCGGCGCGTTGGACCGATGCGAGACTATTTTCTGGCGGTTTCCGACGCCATGCCGCTGTTGTCAGCCGAGGCAGCCAGCGGGCGGACCGTGTTCAGCTCGGATCCGAGCAGGGACGGCGGAACAAAGGCCGATTCGGATTCAGCCAACGAGCGGCTCCGCGGACGCAGGATTGATGTATCGAAGCTCAAGCACGGCAGGAAGGTGTTTGCCCAGAACTGCATCGTCTGCCACTCGAGCATCCAGCCTGAGTCGAGTGCAGTTGCGCTGTACGCGGAGGCGGATCGGCAACGCGAGTACGACGAGCGATTTAAGCAGCTCATCGGGAGACGCAAGGGCCAGCGTGCCGAATGGGCGAGGAATGGTGAGTTCTGGGACCACGATCCGGGGCAGTGGCTTCGCGATCCGGAGTATGTAGCCTGGGCGCAAGAGATCGTCGAGCAATCCGGGTTTTGGGCCGACAATTATCTGTCGACCGACTATCGGATTCCGATCAACATCGTCAACACGAACGCGGGCCGCGCGCTCGCTACGAATGCTGTCGCTGGACACATCTGGGTCGGCCCGATTGAGTATGTCAACCTGTACGGCAGCTCCGGCCGCGAGATGGCTCAGTTCACCCCCCGCCACCGATCCGGCCCCGAGACTCCGCAAGGCGGAGGAGGCGTGGGCTTCTATCGAGTGCCAACGCTTGTATCCATCTGGAGTACAGCACCCTTACTGCACAACAACAGCCTGGGCACGTTCAACAACGATCCTTCGATCGACGGCCGGCTGGACGCATTCGATGATGCGATGCGCAAGCTCTTGTGGCCTGAAAAACGGTTGCAGGGCTCGAGCTACAACGGGGCTACCGCAGCGCGGCTGCAGGCGGACCGCGGGCTGATTTGGCGAACAACCGAAGACTCGTACCTCATCATTAGCGGCAAGTATGTGCCGCAGGCGCTCGCGCCAGCGTTAACTCGCTTGGGTCTCACCCTGCCGTGGATGCGCCAGGTGTGCCCCCTGTGGCTGCCCAGCGCAGTGTTGTTTGCGACCAGTTTCCTGTTGCTCCTGTCTCCCGCACAGGCGCAACGCCGGCGGCGTGGATTCGTACTGTTGGCTGTATCGAGCGCCCTGCTCGTCGCGTCCCTGTTAGCGACGCGCTTACCGGACCAGAACTGGTCGAAGTGGCTCTTGGGAATCGAGCCGCCGTGGTTTCCCTGGACGTTGTTACTGCTCGTCGCGCTTGCGTTCCTCGTGCCGTCTTGGAGGCTGAGCCGCTTGCTCGGCTATGCCACCGTAGTTCTCGCGATTGCGCTCGGGGCATTCGTCTACTTTAACGCGGGGCGCCTTGGGGCGATCCGCGTGGGGCCGATTCCGAAGGGTACGCCGGTCAACTTGATCGCCAACGTCAACGGTGAGTTGGAAAAGAGGACATTGCTGAAAGCGTTCAGCGAAGTGGCGGCGGGCCTGACCGAGATCGAAACTCGCCATCTCGACCGCAACCCAGACGAACTGCAGAGGGTGATGCGCGAGGAGATCGCTCCCTCGCTACTCACAGTGAGTAAATGTCCGGACTTCGTGATGGACAAGGGACACTACTTCGAGTGGTTTAAGACCATGACCGACGACGACAAGAACGCGCTCATCGAGCTGTTGAAGACGTTTTGATCCGCACCGAAGCAACACCATGAACGCTATGCCTGCATCCGACACCCAAGATCTATACGACTACATCATTGTCGGCTCCGGCGCGGGCGGTGCGCCGCTAGCCGCTCGACTGGCTCAGGCGCGCAAGCGTGTGTTGGTGATCGAAGCGGGTTCCAATCAAGATGCCCTGCCTACTCGCGACCCTGCACACGAAGTGACGCGCGTGCCGGGTTTGCATGGGCTGGCAACGGAGCACGCGGCCGTGTCGTGGCGCTTTTTTGTAGATCATTATGAGCGGACTGGGGCCGGTTTGCCAGAAGGGATTGGCGAAGATCCAAAGTGGCACACGCACGACAAGACTAAAGGCGAGGACGAAACGCACGACGGCATTTTTTACCCGCGAGCCACTGGCATCGGCGGCTGCACGATCCACAACGCCATGATCACGATCGCCGGTCCCGACGCCGACTGGGACGATCTGGCTGATCTGCTAGGCGATGAATCGTGGCGCGGCGAGCGAATGCGCGCCTACTTCCAGAGGCTGGAAGACAACGGCTACGTTCAACCACCTCCGACTGGTCGGCAGACGAGCCTTGCGCGGGCGTGGAGATACGCGCGGAATAGCTTCTGGTGGTTGTTCGGGTTTCCGCCCGACTCCACGAGCGGCAAGCATGGTTTTGGCGGCTGGCTGGGCACCAGCGTGGCCGATCTCGAGCTTGGTCTTGCCGACAAGCAGCTTGTCAAGATGCTTAAGGCAGCGCTTCGACAGTCGAGGCGCGAAGGGCTCGAGCGCTCCTGGACGCTCGTTCGCCGATTCGTGAAAGGGCAGATCACCCAATCGCTCGACCCGAACCACCGCTTGACGCAACTCAGCAGCCCAGAGGGTCTGGTGCTCGTTCCGCTGTCCGTATATGGGCAGAACACGACAATTCACCAGGATGCCAGCGAACCCTTCGCCATGCGCGGACGTCGGAGCAGCCCGCGTGAGCTACTCCTGGGCGCTTTGGCAACACACCCTGAGTATCTGACGGTCAAGACGAACTGCCTGGTGACCAAGGTCGTACTGGATGGGCGGCAGGCGGTGGGCGTGGAGTACCAGGAAGGGGAACGGCTCTACCGGGCGCACGTTAATCCGAGCGGGGCGTCGTCCGAGAAGCGCGAAGTGCGCGTACGGCCGGGCGGCGAAGTCATCTTGTGTGGCGGCGCCTTCAACACGCCGCAGTTGTTGATGCTTTCGGGTATTGGCGACAAGGCGGAGCTGGAGGCCCCGGGCCTCGGCATCAAGTGTGTTGTGGACTTGCCCGGTGTCGGACGTAACCTTCAAGATCGATATGAGGTATCGGTCGTCAGCCAGATGCGCCAGCCTTTTTCGCTGCTGAGCGGTTCCACTTTTCGCTTGCCTTCAAAGGAGCACCCTGCCGACTCGCACCTGATCGAGTGGCGAGAGCGGGGAACGGGAATCTACGCGACGAACGGGGCGGTAATGGGAATCTTCAAGCGTTCTCGCCCCGACCTCGCCCAGCCAGACCTGTTCATCTTTGGCGTGCCGGCCGATTTCCGAGGTTACAAAGTTGGGTACTCAGAGCTGGATCCGACGAGCGGCCTGTTCAGTTGGGTGATTCTCAAGGCGAACACGACTAACCGCGATGGCCGAGTGCGACTGCGCGATACGGACCCTCGTTCCACGCCGCTGATCAATTTCCATTACTTCAACCAAGTATCGCGGCCCAACCGATGGGCCAACGATCCTGATCTTCTGGCGCTGGTGGAGGGCGTAAAATTCGTGCGGGGAATCGGCCGGCTGGCGAGGGTTCCGGAGGTACATCCCAACGAGAGCGTAGTGCCCTCAGGCAGCATCGAGGGGATGAAGAGCTGGATTCGCAGCCAAGCATGGGGGCATCACGCCTGCGGGACGTGCCGAATGGGGCCGGCCGGTGACCCAAACGCCGTGCTGGACAGTCGATTTCGCGTGCTTGGCGTCGCCGGGTTGCGGGTGGTCGACGCATCGATTTTTCCGAAGATTCCAGGCTACTTCATCGTTACCAACATCTATATGGCCAGCGAGAAGGCGGCCGACGTAATTCTGGAGGATGCTGGCAGGCAGAATTCCGATTCACCTGTTTATCCCGCGGCCTTGCGCAGTCGAGAGGTTGCGGCGATTGAGCAGCGCCGCACAGAGTTGCCGGAGGAGAAGGAAGAGGGAACGGTCAATCCGTCCGTTCCACCCGTGGAAGGAATGAACGTCTGCTGGCACGACAGCGTTACGGGCCTCGCGCTATCCGGCGGGGGTATTCGCAGCGCCACTCTTTCGCTCGGCATTCTTCAGAATCTCGCCCGCAATAAGCTGCTGCGAAAGGTCGACTTTCTATCGACGGTCTCGGGTGGAGGATACATAGGTTCGTGCCTTGGTCGCGCTTACGATCGCTTGCGTAGCCCGCCTTCCTGCCCCGCAGGAGCGTTGGGAGCGTCGCCGGCTACACATGTGGAACAGGAGTTCTCCGACTCGGACTCGTGGACAATCGCTTGGCTGCGGCGCCACGGCAACTACATTGCGCCGCAAGGGCAAGGCGACGGACCCGCAAATGCCGCGGTGTTCGTCCGCAATTTGCTCAGCATCCACGTCGTGATTGGCTTGGCAGCATTTGCCCTGTTCGGGGTGTCCCTTGCCGTTCGGTTCGGCTTGTTGGACAAGGTGTACGCTCTCTTGGGCTTGACCGTCAGCATGAAGGACTTGCCCATTGGCCATTTAGTTGAGTCATGGCTCGGGCCGTTTTTCAGCCCTTGGTTCGCCCTGGTAGAGTTGCTGATCCTGTTCTTGGTGGTGCCGCGAATCGTTGCCTACTGGATCGTCTCGGAGGACCGGCACGAAACGTACAAATGCATCTCACTAACAATCATGTTCATCGTCGTCGCAGTGCTTTTGTGCCTTACGGTACGCGACGGATTGTCGATGGAACCATTTTTGCTGGGGCTCGCGCTGCTAAGCTCGCTGGTGCATGTCGAACTCGCGTGGCGACGGGGGCACAATCGCGAGGAAGCCATGGGAACCGGCGGCGTCGAGACACAACGTCTCCGCACGCGCAACTACTTGACCTACGATCTTGGACTGGCGCTGGCACTAGTTGTCGCCGCGACCATTTTCGCGACGATCGACACCTTGGCGTTTGGCCTGCAAGAGTGGAAGGTGCGTGGAAGCCGGTCGTATGAGGTAATTTTCGCCGGCCTTGGCGCGGCAATCGTCGCGCTTACGCCTGTCGCGCGCTATGTCGCCGGGCTGCTCGCAAGTAAGGACAGCGGACCGCCTTCGACTATCCGCCGGCTCCTCCTGCGCGGAATGTCCTTGGGCCTCTTGGGCGCCGTCCTGTTCACGCTGCCGCTCTTGCTGTACGCTTTCGCCGCCCACGCGGTCTACCAGAGCGGTACAAACCTGACGGCGGGGTTATGGGTAACGCTATTTGCAGCGGCCTTCACGTTCGCGTTGGCCTTGCCTCAGGCCCTTACGTTTGTCAACCGTTCGTCGCTGTCGCAGGTGTACGCTGCACGCTTGGCACGGGCATACCTCGGCGCGTCGAACCCATTGCGTCGCCGACCCGAAGGCATCAGCATTACCGATGTCATCGCTGGCGACGACGTGGCTTCGATCCGCGATTATCGGCCGTTCGAGGCCTCCGGTCCCCTACACCTGATCAACGTGATCGTCAATCAAACGGTCGACTACGGATCACTCCTGCGCAAGCGCGACCGGCAGGGAGAGAACGTGGCGGTCAGTTGCCTGGGAATGAGCATCGGCAGAGACTGGCACAGCGCCTGGGCTGATTCGTCTACGGCCGCTGCAGGCAAGGGCCGAAAAACACCCTCCCGACTGGAGCCGTTGGGTCGCGCGCCCGGCGTACCGCATCCCCTCGTAGATCAGCTCGAAGGGCCGGCGGACCACGCGGAAATGCTGTCGCTGCGGCAATGGATCGGCATTTCGGGAGGGGCTATCGATCCCGGTCGGGGCAGCGTCACCAATCCGAGCACGGCGCTGCTGATGGGACTTGTCAACCTGCGAACGGGGCACTGGTGGGACAGTGGGATCTCCCACGCCGACCGGCTGGGCTTTCCCGACTTGAGCTTCACGCGGCGCCTGCTGTACCTCGTCCCGCGGCTCTTGGCTACGCAGAGCCTGATCCTGTTTGAGTGGCTGGCGCGTTTTCCAGGGCCATGGTGCCGGTACTGGCACCTGTCCGACGGCGGCTTCTTCGAGAATACGGGCGCATACGAGCTTATCCGCCGCCGCGTACCGCGGATTATCGTCTGCGATGGCAGCGCCGATCCAAGCTATCAACTCGAGTCGTTGGCTGAGCTAGCTCGCAAAGTGCGAATCGACTTCGGGGCGCAAATCAGGCCCTATACCAAGGCAGAGCTCGATCGGCTGAGGCAGGTGGGCCACCTTTCAAAAGCTGAGCGTGATGCTCTGGGCGTCGAAGACGAATTGAAGCCGCGGACCGAGGTCCTCGGACGCGCGAGGCCGTCGGGTCGGCACTCGGCACTCTACCACATCGAGTACGAGGACAATCCCGATGACCGATGTGTACTTCTGTACCTCAAAGCGTCGATGACCGGCGACGAGCCAACTGACGTCCGGCAGTATCACGGCGTACATGAGGAGTTCCCGCACGAGGCCACGATCGATCAGTTCTTCGACGAACCGCAGTGGGAAAGTTACCGGAAACTGGGCGAACATATGTCGGCGCCGTTGTTCAAGACCGACTGGTTCTGGCGCCTCCCGATTTGAAGGACGAACGGGCATGAGTAGACCATTTACCAACGATCTGGCTCGGCGTTTCCCGTATCGTGCCTGTTTGGTGTGTCTGGCATGGGTCTTGTCGGCCGGCAGCATGCCGTCGCTCGCCTCCGACCATGCCGATCCGATCGACCCGTTCAACCGAGAGGCGCTCGAGGGTGGGATCACCGATTTGTTCGTGTTTCCGGTCAACGCCAATGGGGAGCCGGTGTTACCTACGAAGGTCAACCAGGCGTTGTCACTTGCCGACCCCCTTGCCGACTCCGCCCGCGAGGAGACGACGTCACAGGAACGTGCACAGATTGACGCGCTCGTGGTCGTGCTCTGCGTGCGCCGAGCGCTGACGCAAACCGGCTCGCTGAAGCTCGCCCCCTACACTTATCGGATCCATTTCGACCTCGACAGCCGCTTCGAGCAAGTGCAAAAGGACTCTACCGACCAACACACGCACAACGAGACCGGCGAGGCAGGCTATGGGCACACGCACGCCCCGACAAATAGCCCGAAGCGGCCCACGCCGCACGAAGCATTTCTGCGCTATGGCGGCTCCATCGAAAAACCCGATCTGATCGGCGAGGAAGTGACAGTCGAGTTCCGCTTGGACAACCACGCCCAGCTCCAGAATGGGTATCCTGCATATCTCGATGAGAAGGGTGAGCCGATCAAGTCGTGGCAGGAGAGCAATGAAATCGCAGTCAAGACTGGCGTCTTCGAGGATCCGTTCATCTTCCCAGCGTTTTTTGGGACGAACGTCGTTGCGATGGTCATGCGAGTCCCCATGAAGCTTTTTCCGAAGGACCAATCGGACTTTCTTATCTGGGCTACGTCACACATCGGCGGACGGCAAGTCGACCATCAAGGCCGGTCGCTGCGAACACAGAACCCTCGCTTCGAGCTCTTGAATACGTTGCACCCAAGGGATCATGTCCAGGCCATTGTCGCCGAACACGAGGATCCGAGCCTGATGCGGGATATTTTCCTTCGGTTTAACTTCGCGCAGACGTTTGCCTATCGCCGCTGGGATTTTGTTCCTGATGTGATGATCTTCTCAACGAAGCACCGCGTGGGCTTTCCAAACGGGCGGCTGTTAACTGACGACGTCGCGTCGATTCTCGCGCAGTCCGGCGACACACTGCTCTACGAGCTCGCTTACCAGCACAACAACGACGGTTGGCCCAAGCGTCGTGTGAATGATTCGAACGACGGGCGTTTTCTGGCCACGTTTCCCTATCTATTGCCGCCCTTTGACGACAAGCCGCCGCCGGCTCCGCTGCGGCTGTCAAACAAGAATCGCTGGAAGCTGGCGGGCGTCTTCGTGGGTCTGGTGGTCCTCTTCGGGCTTGAGAATTGGCTCGTGGCGCGCTGGTATTGCAGCCGTCAACGCCGGCGAAGGCACCCCGATGCGATTTGACTCGACGTATCTCGGTCCGCAGCAAGTCGTCGCCGCCGACCTTCTTTATGAAGGTTCGCGTTATCAAGAAGTGCGCCGTCAACTGTTCCAGAATGCCTACTATCGAACTTGGGGCGCCCCAGGCGAACCCCCGCTCCCCAAGTATAGTGTTTCGCTCGGGCGAGTGCTTCGTGGCGTCGTTCCCTTGAGCCGCCCGTGGGTCTTCAAGGCTGCCGCGGCTCGTACGCTGGATTCTAGGGCGGACATGCGATGGGGTGAAGGAAAGCGCGGATACCGTCGACTGCTCCACCCAAATGGAGTCTGCTTGTTTGGCACCTGGATCATCGACAACGAGCCTACGGGTTACACTGGGTACTTCCAGGGGGGCAGCAATGCACTCATCATCGCACGCTACTCGACCTGCTGCACAGAGACGCGGCGCGGGCACTACCGGTCGCTGTCGATGGTCGGAAAGCTGTTTCCAACTTCTGATCCGGCACATGCGGAGCCGTTGCGAACCGCCAACTTCATTACCCAGCAGGATCTCGGTGGTGAGCGGAACGAGTTCATTAATGAAGCAGAACTGCGCAACGCGCCGAACACGACACCGTGGCGCCGCGGCTTGGGGCTGCCGATTCTCTTGTTGACCGGACTAGCCTTCATGCGTGTCGATCGAGAGCCAACGATACGTCAGTTGTACCCGATCGCCGAGCTCGACAAGCCGTCGCGCGCGCCAACCGTCGCGCCGCAGTTCATGCGGCTCAAAGTCATCTCGGAGTTCAGGTCGGGGCCCATGAGCCTCATGCACCTGTCGGGGCCGCCCGACCTTTCGGATTTTCGCAACGAGGTCTTGCACCACATCTACGATCCGGGTGATTCATCGCCTAAGCGTGCCCTGGTCTTTTCAATTGAGGTGAGTGATCGCGGCGCGACGGTCGGCCGTGTAATTCAGCGACGGAGAATCCCGGAGGAGAGCTGGAGTCGGATCGGCAGAATTGTGTTCGAGGAGGCCGTCGCGTCATACAATGGCGACTTTGTGCTTCATTTTCACCATCCCCCCTGGCGCAACGATCGCAACCGCCCCGATTCGACCGTACGGAAGTCTCCGGCGAGAGGAACCACCGATTAATAACATCCCTATTTGTCATGCGAGGTCGAGTCTGGGGGCGGTGTAGGTGAGTTGAGGCAATAACGAGGCGTATTGGATGGAGTTGTGTTCGAGGAAGAGGCGGGTGGCTTTGATGCCTTTCACGTAGCTGCGGCGGGCGATTTCCGCGATCACCCGCAGCCCCTGGGCCGTAGTCGTGCGGGCGATGAACTGGCGGGCCACCTGCATGCTCTTGAGCACCACGGCTTGCCAGGCCCGCGAGACGTGGCAGAACATCCGATGCTCGATCGGGTTGTACTTCGAGCAGCCGGGCGGGTAGTGCGCGACCTGCAGATCCTTACGCAGATCGACCGCCAGCCGACACAGCTCTTCCTTGAACCGATGCTGCCGAGCCCCGTTGCTGCGCCGCAGTCGCAGAGCACCAGCAGCCGCGGAGCGTAGGCATAGTGCCGTTGCCCCATCCGCAGCCACCACCGCCAGAGGGCGTCGCAGGCCAACTCGCAGGTGTCGGCCCCGCGCGACAGCAGCATCAAGCCCTCGTTTCGCTGCACGTCGTACACGCCGTAGGGAACCAGCCGCTGTTCGGCAGTCACGAAATCGTGGTCCCGAACGATCACCCGGCCGTCGGTCCAGGCCTGGCCCGGAGCGAAGAAATTGCCCAGGATCTCCTTCTTCTTCGTGTCGATGCTGAGGATCGGCCAGCCCTGCCGTTCGTAGTGGGCCCGCAGTTCGCCGAGGTACTGAAACTGTTCGTCGCGCTGCGGAAAGCGGCAGGCCGTTTCTTCCTTGAATGCCTGGCGGCGCGAGAGGTCCAACTGCTCGAACAGAATCTTCCGCATGGCATCCGGGCCGATCTCGAAGCCTTGATCTTGCAGTTCGGTCGCCAGCGCCGGGACCGAGCGATTGGTCCAACGGATGTCGGGGTCGACCGGCGAGCCGGCCATGTCGCGCGCGAGGGCAGCCTCCACCGCCGCAAGCAGGCCCGGCTGGGCGCAGCTAGCTTGCTTGCGGCCCCCCTTTTTTTCGGACGCGGCCCGCGGCCTCGTCCACCGGCAGTCGCTCGATGTCTGCGGCGCCGTGACGGATCGTGTGCGGATGGCAGTCGAACAGCTCGGCGATGTACTGCACGCCGCCCTGCTTCAATGCCTCCACCGCCGCGTACCGGCGGCGATCCTTCGCCTTCATCGCTCGGCTCTCCGCTAGCTCCCCTGGCCCCAACCCCGCTGCTGCCCCCCCAAAGAGCATACCAAAACACTCAGGGAAGTTATTTCGCGTGCGGTCCTAAGACCTACGGTCCAATCCACGATGACTCATTCGCACGTCGGCGAATGCTTTCGGTTGCGGAACTAATCGGTGGGT
>JBGAPH010000110.1:0-3703 GCA_044221365.1 Pirellulales bacterium | reverse complement strand
GCCGAACTGCGTTTGAATACGCTGGATCTCTCCGGCGACGCGGCGCACCGCCTCGTCGTAGGGGGCCGCACGGAAGCCCTCTGGGGCGGCGGCGTCGCGGACGTAGGCTTTCGTCAAGCGGTCGGGGTGCGAGCCCTGCAGATAGCGGCGCACCCCCTTGGGACAAAGCATGCCGCGGTTCGAAGGAAAGTCCTCCCAAGGTTCGAAGCCGACGACCTCGTTTGCCTTGACCTTGAGCTGG
Source organism: Pirellulales bacterium (assembly GCA_044221365.1). GTDB lineage: Bacteria > Planctomycetota > Planctomycetia > Pirellulales > JBGAPH01 > JBGAPH01. The sequence goes on along the minus strand of JBGAPH010000110.1, from coordinate 3,462 downwards.
ATCCCACACTGCTGCCCGCAAAAACAGCAGTGGGTTTTCACGAGTTTGTCGGGGTTCACGGACGAACTGACCCGCTCGCCGCCGGCGTAGGAGCGCAGCGGACCGAACGCGGCCAGCAATTCCGGCGTCAGTCGCGGTTCAATTGCCACCTAGTGGTTCTCCTTCGCCCCAGGCCGTGGGAGCCAGCCGACCATGCGCCAATGCCAGCATTCTCCTGCGGCACGTCGGACAGATCCGCTGGTAGTGCCCGGCCGGCTGGGCAGGCATGTCGAAGCGATAGCCCAGTTCCGATTCCACGGTGATCAAGTCCTCGACGTGGAGCAGCGTGGCGAACGCCTGGTGACAACGTGCGCAGTGAGCCTGGCCGACATCCTGTCCCGCGTCGCGATAGCCCTTCACCGCCAGTTGCGCTGGCCGCTGAAAGATGTGAAAGAACTTCCCGAACGGCAGCCACAACAGGGTGAAGATCACGGTCACCGCGTGCGTGATTGCCAGGAATTCGTAGCCATAGCCCTTGAGCCAGGTGTAGCTCACCGTGAGCAGCAACCCAGTCACGCTGACCGCAAACAGCAGGAACAAAGGCAGAATGTCCTCTTGCAAGCTCTGCAATGCTGCTGCGCCGCGATCTCGAAAGCGCCGCCGGAGGGCCAGCAGCACTCCCGCAACCACCAGCAGGGCGGACCACACGAGTCCGTGAAACAGCACTTCGCCCAGCAGCGATTCGTGCGGAAACTCGAAGACCGGCAAGCCGAACACAAAGGCTCGGTAGCGGGAAAAGTCGCCCGGCGCGGTCTCCAAATGGATCCACCCGAACACCAAGGGAAAGGTGATCGCCGCGGCCAACACGCAGCCCCACATGATCAGCAGGTGAGCGACGCCGCGGGATCTGTTCCGCCGCCAGATGAATCGGTTCAATAGGAACACGCCGACAAAGCGCTGAACGAATCGCTTACTGCGGCCCCAGCGGTCGCCGGAGCGGAAAAGCGACTGCCAGCCCCGCCTCCAATACATCCGAGTGGCCGGTCGCTGTAGCCACATCGAGTACCGATATCCCAGGCCGAAGGCGGCGAAGAGACACGCGAACGTGTAGCCGACAAGAGCGGCGTCGATATGCCGCAGGTTTCCGGAGCCCACAAAGATTGCAACGCCCAGCAGCCCTGCAACCAGCAAGCCCCACCCCGCCGCCTTGCGCTGTTCATTCGTCATGGTTGTCCTGGTGCTGCCCGCTGCCTTGCCAGTAGACTGGCAATCCGAGTTTCGTTTCCCGCAAAATCTCCAAAGCGGCCTGTCGGTCCACCGCCGATAGGTGCACAAACGGCGGCGACCGATCTCGACCCGTCAGCACTTCCCACAACCGCAGGTAGACCCGGTTCTTGGCCGCAGGCGGCAAGCCATCGAACGCGCGAGTGTAGACCAGGTAGCTCAGCGGATAGCGAAATAGGCGAGTTCGCAGGTCGAACTCGCGCAAGCTGCGGCCGCGGGCGTCGAACGGCCCACGGACGGCGAATTCGGTAGCGAACAGGGACGATCCCTCAAGGCAGCATTCTAACCGAGCTTCTTCGCTGAAGACTAGGTACTTCACCAGCGGCTCGCAAGCGACGTCGATCCTGCGCGTGATGCTCTCCATCGCCTCGTCGTCGGGCCGGCCGAGCGCCTTGTTGAGTTCGGTCTGTTCGAGCAGCGCGAGCCGAGTCAGCAGGTTCGCTCTGACCAGCCGATTGTGTCCCTCGGTTTGGTGCTCGAGCACCATCAGGGCGACTAGATCGCTGTGAGGCGAAAGGTAATTCGCTACGGTGAAGTAAGGCGCAAGGTCGACCACGTTGGTCCCCACGCCCTCCGCGGGCTCCGCCTGCCGGCCGAAGACTTTGTTGCCCTGGTGCGTTTGCTGGCCGCTCCGCCCGGTGACGTACCATCCGCCCCAACGATCTGCAAACGGCGTCGTGTGGTCGACCCGCTTCGTTCCCCGCGAGAACAGCGGTTCGCCCGTCGCATCGGGAAACACCGAACGGAGCAGATGACCAGGCAGGCCTTGCGTGGCCGACGCGCCGTGGCACTGCAGGCACGTTTCGGTTTGCCGAGTGATGGCCCCGCCCTGCGCGGGGTCTTGGTCCACCGTATAAAGCGTTGTTCCCAAGTGCGGATCGGCCGCCGAGATCTCGAGCACGTCGCCGCGCAGGCAAAAGCCCACCGCTACCTCGTCGTTGAAGTAGATCGCCCGGGGCGTTTTGGGACTGATCCGAGAGCGCTGCAAACTGGTGCGCGAGAAAACGAGCACTTGCGAAGACACAGGCACTTCGAGCTGGGCGAGGACCGACCGCAGGTAGCCGTGGTCGTCGTCGTGCTCGAGGGTGGTCTGGCGAAGCCTTCCGATCAAGGCGGTCACGGCATCGTCGGGCGTCGCCGTCTCGTATTCGATCGGCGCGCGATCGAGATCGATCAATTGCGCCTGCGCCAATGGCAAGGCCGAAAGCAGCCACACGAAGTAGGCGACGACCAACTTATCCTTCTGCATGAAACTGTCCTCACGATCTCGTCGACTGCATGCCCACACGACCTCGCCGGCGATCAACTCGTTATGCTCGCTCCCGAACCGACGGTCGCCTCCTTAGCTGGCAATTGGAGCGCCACCAGCACTTAGGCGTCGTCTACGCCCAGGAGCGAGTGCTCCACTCCCCTCGGAAGGTAGAGCATCTGCCCGGCGCCAAGCGCCTGAGTCCGTCCCAAGGCAGTAACGGCGGCCTGACCTTCCAGGCAGTGTATTGTGATCACGCCCGGGGCTCGGTGGGGCGGAATTTGCTTTCCGGTCGGCAGCATCCGTCGGATGATCTCCAGGTGGGGCGTCTTGATCAGGGTCGTCGTGCGATTGTTGCCGAGATTCGCGCCCAAGGGCCTCACGTCGATGATCGCACCAGGTTCGGCATGAGAAACGGCCATCCGCTGCAGCTCCACGAGGAATCTCGTGGACGATCCACGGTCGATCTCTGCGGTCGTGGGCCCTCAGGGCTCAGACTGGAAAACCCGGCCTTGCACCACCGCCGCTAATAACGATTCTTAGACCGCGCTACCTTCACTACAAGTACAATTCATTGCCGCGTGGGGTGCTCCGGAAAAGTTGCCCATCCCGAAACCGTGGTAGGTAGGGGTGTGCGAAGGGGCGACAGGGTCGGGCCGGCCGCATGAAGGAAGCCCTCGCCTAAGCACTGGAGCCGCACGCCGTACGCTCCAACAGCCAGGCTGCCAACTGGTCAACGTCGCAACGAGGCAGGATCGGCATGCGTACGTTGAGGGAGTACAGGGAATCGTCGGTGACGACGGCCAGAATTGACTTGTCCTCCGCAGCCAAGGGCAAAGTTCCTTGATTCGCCCTCCAGACTTCGATCCGTGGCGCCCTCGCCGTGGCGTCTCCTTCCACCAGCACGATGTCGCACGTGGCAAACAACGGCGTTAGGGGCGCGTAGCCAT
>JBGAPH010000008.1:0-176064 GCA_044221365.1 Pirellulales bacterium | reverse complement strand
CACCGCTTCGCCCATGAGACAACGAGGAGAATCCCGCAGCTCCGCTCAAAAAACAAAAAAAACGCGCTCCCCCCGCCGCACCAATCCAAAATCACACTGCTAGGCGCAAAAACTCACGGCCTCGGAGTGTGCGGGCTACGATGAGTCCTTCACCTTTGTAGCTGCCATGTCCGAAGAAGCCGCGCCGTTTCGTTGGCTGGCCCGCGTGGGTTTTTGGCTTGGCCCGCTCGTGGCCGCGGCGCTGTGGTTCGCGCCGCAGGCAGGCTATGCGCTCGACGCCGCGCGCCCCGAGATGAACCGCATGGCGGCAGTAGCGGTGTGGATGGCCGTGTGGTGGCTCACCGAGGCCGCGCCGCTGGCGGTTACCAGCTTGTTGCCGCTGGTGCTCTTTCCGCTCGGGCAGATCCTGCCGGGGCGCGAAGTCGCCCCGATTTACGCGCAGCGCGAGATCTTTCTCTACCTCGGCGGCTTCCTGGTCGCGCTGGCCGTTGAAGAGAGCGGGCTGCACCGGCGGGTCGCGCTGTCGATTGTGGCGGCGATGGGCGATCGGCCGCGGTGGATCGTCGGCGGCGTGATGGCGGCCACGGCGCTGCTCTCGATGTGGACCTCGAACACCGCCACCGCGATGATGATCTTGCCGATCGCGCTCAGCGTCGTAGGGCACGCCGATCGGGCGGGGGGCGATCCACTGCGCCGCAAGCGGTTCGCCGCGGCGCTCGTGCTGGGGGTCTCCTACGCGGCCACGATCGGCGGCCTGGGCACGCTGATCGGCACGCCCACGAACATCGCCTTCCGCAGCTTCTACGAGCAAACCTACCCCGACGCGCCCCCCGTGACCTTTCTGGGCTGGATGCTCGTGGCGACTCCCCTGGCGGCGGCCATGCTGGCGGCCGCCTGGGCGCTGCTGGTGGGTTGGACCTTCCCGATGGGCGGGGGGCCGCTGCTCGGCGGAGAGAACGTCGCCCGCGAAGACCTGCGGGCGATGGGGCCGATGACCTGCGCCGAGCGGCGCGTGCTTGTCATCTTTTTGATCACGGCCGGGCTGTGGATCTTTCGCGAACCTGTGGCAGGCTGGGGCTGGGCCCCGCTGCTAGGACTTGGCGTCGCGAAGTCGGCGACCGGCGGACGCGTCGAATGGGTCGACGACGGCACGGTGGCCATGGCGATGGCGATCGTCTGCTTCTTGTTCCCCTCGGGGCGCAAGCCAGACGAGAAGCTGCTCTCCTGGACAGCGACGCAGCGCGTGCCGTGGGGGATTCTGTTCTTGTTCGGCGGAGGGTTGGCGCTCGCCCGCGGTCTCGAGGTGACCAAGCTCGACGCCCTGCTGGGCCAGCAGGTGGCCGCCCAACTGCAGGGGCTCACGACCCTGGCAATGCAGGCGGTGGTGGCGACCGGCGTGACCTATCTCTCGGAGCTGACGAGCAACGTCGCCACGGTGAACCTCGTGATGCCGATCCTCGCGCCGACCGCCAGTGACATGGGACTTCCACCGCTCACGCTCTTGTTGCCGGCGGCAATGGCGGCGAGCTGCGGCTTTATGCTCCCCGTGGCCACGCCTCCCAACGCCATCGCCTACTCGACGGGCCGCGTGTCTGTGGGCGACATGGTGCGGGCAGGGTTCTGGCTCAATTGGATCGGGATTGCGCTTGTGGTTTTGTTTTGCCGGCTGCTGGGGGGATGGGCGCTCGCATAGTTGCGGCTGTCCGCACGATGTAGACTCGCACTTATGTTTGGACTTGGCACGACAGAGACGCTGGCGGCGATGGGCGTGGCCATCCTGCTGTTTGGCTGGCCGCGACCGCCGCGGGGACCTCGCGGTCCGGGATTTGGCTTCGGTTGCGTGCCGGTGCAACCGGTGCGTCGGCCGATTCCGACTCCCGCGCAAGTGGCCAAGGGACGGATCGTTCGCGACACTGGCGCCGGACCCTCACCCTGCACTCTCCCGGAGGGAGAGGGTTTTTCGGCGGCGGGCGAATAAGATCGCGCCGCCGACTGCCGCGAGCAGCCACGCGCTCGGCTCCGGCACGGCGACTGCGCCCGAGTTGCCGAAGTTCTCCTTGAGGATGCCGAAGTCCGTGAGATCGACGTCTTCGTCGTAGTCGACGTCCCCCGCCACGCCCCAGCCGGCCACGCCGAAGTTGTTCTTGAGCACGCCGAAGTCGCTCAGATCGACGTCGCCATTGGCGTCGGCGTCTCCCAACAACGACGCGATCGTTCGTACGCGCACCCCCAGTGGCAAGTATTTCACGTCGAGCTTGAGGTGGTTGAACTCGGCCGGCAGCGCGAGCTCGTCGAACGTGCCGGCCAAACCCTTGGTCGTCGTCAGCACGTCGAACGTGTTCCAGTGGACCGGCGCGAACCCGCCGGCGAGCGACACCTCGAGTCTGCCGGCAGCCTTGGCGGCGTCGGCCACTTGCAGCACGTCGTGCTGCGTGCCTGGCGTGATTCCGCCGATCTCGACGGCGAGCGTGCCGGTGTCGGTCTGCTCGAATTGGCTGACGAGCGCCGCCCCGAGAGGCACGCCCAGTTCGAGGCGGCCATCGTTGCGCAGCGCCGTTTGCACGTTGGCCCCTTGCTCGAGCCGCAGCAAGGCGGGCGGACCGACGACGAGTTGTCCCGGACCGCTCACTTCCGCCGAAGCGCGAATCGTGCTGCCCGTCGACGACATCAGCCGCAATTGCGTGCCGGCCGACTCCAGCGTGAGCGTGCCGGCCACGTCCACCGGGGCATCCCACCGGCTGAGATTGTTCACGAGCGCGGTCCCGTTCAACCGCATGAGCGAGCCTGCGATATGCACGCCCTCGAACAGGTTGTTGCCGTTGATGTCGAGCGTGCCCGACTCGTGTACGGTCCAGCTCTTGGCGCCGCCATTCAAGTTCACCGTCAAGCGACCAAGCGTTCCATTGATTTCGAGCGTGTCGTGGCCGAAGCCCTCTTGGCTGCCCGGCAGCTCGATGTCGGCCACATTCAGGGTCAGTGCGGCGTTCAGCTTGTGCGTTTGCGGCACGCCCAATTCCAGCCGGCCGTCGAGATCGGCGATCTCCGCGTTGATCGTGGTGGTGCTCGAAACGGTCAGCGGGCCGTGGAAGATCACCTGGCCGTCCCCCGTGAAGGTCGCCCCTTGCAGCGTCGTCGCGCCGTCGAAATAGAGGCGGCCTCCCGATTCGAGAGCGAGCTGCGCTCCGGTCGCTACTGCCGTCTTACCGTCGAACTCGAGGACGCCGTCGGCCGGAATGTCGACCTGGGCCGTCGCGGCGAGCTTCGTCTCGGCTTCTACTCGCAAATGACCCGCGGCGCCCGCGCCGAAGTCCACCTCCCCTCCCAACTCGAAGCTGCTGCCCATGATCCGGGCGGGGTCCCCCGCGCCGAAACCGAGGAGGCTGATCTTGCCCTGGGCGTCCATGGCCCAACCGTTGGCGAGATCCATCTCCAAGCGTGCATTCGAAGCGAGCCGAATTTCACCGCTGAAAGGGTCGCTGAGTCCGTCACCGTGGAAGGCCAGGAAGTGGTCGTGAGAGGGAGTCAGGGTGCCGCCGCCGGCGCCGTCTAGGTCATAGAGGCCGCCACCGGTCTGAAACAGTTCGAGCGGCCCTAGGCTGCTTGCTCGCACCGTCCCATTGTTGACGAAGGTCGTGCCCGCCCCCTTGAGGTGCACTTCGCCCGCGCCTTCCAGTGAGGCCGTTTGCAGCACCTGAAACGCGCCCTTGACGTCCAGGCGGCCGCCGTCGAACAGCCCGATCTCTCCGCGGTCGTCGACCGTGAGGTCGTCGGTCTCGAAGTCGACCAGGGCGGCGCCGTTGGAAACTGCGATCCGTGAAGTCGCCTGCGCGAGATCAGGCAACACGAAGTTCTCGCCGGACACCGTCGTCTCGCCGGTCACCCGCAGCGAGTGTCCCGACATTTGCAGGTTCATGCCGTCGGTGATGTGGAGGCCGGCGACGACGTCGTCGATGTCGAGAAACACCGGTTGGCTCGCCACGTTCTCGAGATTGCCGAGGTACACGACATCGCCGGCGAGCGGGACGCCCAGCGGGGTCCATTTGCTCGCGCTGCTCCAATCGCCCTTGTCGGAGTGCCACGACTTGTCGATGGCCCAGCCGGACTGCGCGGCGAAGAGTACTACGCACGAAACCGCCAGCGGGATAAGAGCGGAAACGAAAGGACGGACGCGAGCCATGAGGTACCTAAGGTTGCGAACTGTTCGAGAAAGGCAGCCGAACCGGCCGCGACCGGCGCCCAGGTCAATCACCGTGAACCGGTCGACTGGCGACGGCGCTGACTTGCGAGTAAGAGCGACGCGAGGCCCAGCCCTGCGAGCAGCCAGGCGCTCGGCTCGGGCACGGCCACGGCCCCCGAGTTGCCAAAGTTGTCTTTCAGAATGCCGAAGTCGCTGAGGTCGACGTCTTCGTCGTAGTCGACGTCGCCGACGATTCCCCAGCCTGCCACCCCAAAGTTGTTCTTGAGCCCGCCGAAGTCGCTCAGGTCGACGTCGCCGTCCGCGTCGGCGTCTCCCAACAGCGCGGCGATCGTGCGCACGCGCACCCCCAGCGGCAGAAGCTGCACGTCGAGCTTGAGGTGGTTGAAGTCGCCGGGGAGCGCGAGCTCATCGAATGTGCCGGCCAAACCCTTGGTCGTCGTCAGCACGTCAAACGTGTTCCAGTGGACGGGTGCAAAGGCGTTGGCCAAGCTGACCTCGAGCGTCCCGGCGACCTTGGCCGAGTCGGCCACCTGCAACACGTCGTACTGCGCGCCGGGCGTGGTCCCGCCGATTTGGACGGCGAGCGTGCCGGTGTCTGACTGAGTCAGCGAACTAACGATCGCCGCGCCAAGGGCCGTGCCCGGCTCGAGCCGGCCATCGTTGGTCAGGGGGACTTGCACTTTTGCCCCTTGCTCGAGCCGCAGCAGCCCGGATGGGCCGACGATGAGCTGGCCGGGGCCGCTCACTTCGGCCGACGCCCGAATCGTGCTGGCGGTCGGCGACATCAGCCGCAATTGTGTGCCGGCCGACTCCAGCGTGAGCGTGCCGGCCACGTCCACCGGCGCATCCCAGCGGCTGCGATTGTTCACGAGCGCCGTCCCGTTCAACCGCATCAACGAGCCATCCAGGTGCACCCCCTCGAAGAGATTGTTGCCGTTGATGTCGAGCGTGCCCGACTCATGCACCGTCCAACTCTTGGCGCCGCCATTCAAGTTCACCGTCAAGCGACCGAGCGTTCCATTGATTTCGAGCGTGTCGTGGCCAAAGCCTTCTTGGCTGCCAGGCAACTCAATGTTGGCCACGTTGAGAGTCAGCGCGGCGTTGAGCTTGTGCGTTTGCGGCGTGCCCAGCTCCAGCCGGCCGTCGAGATCGGCGATCTCCGCGTTGATCGTCGTGGTGCTCGAAACGGTCAGCGGGCCGTGGAAGACCACTTCGCCATCACCCGTGAACGACGGCCCCTGCAACGTCGTGGCGCCATCGAGATACATGCGCCCGCCGGCGCTGAGCGCCACTTGCGCGCCGCCGGCGAAGCTCGTCTTGCCGTCGACCTCGAGCGTGCCGGCAGGGCCAACGGCCACTTGGGCATCGCTAGCGAACGTGGCCGCGTCCGACGCCACGCGGCCGTAGCCCGTGGCCTGCACCTTGCCGCCGAAGTCGCTGGCCGGCCCATCGAGGATCGCGGCGTCGCCGGAAACTGCGCCGCCGGCGAAGTCGATCGTTCCGCTAGGGCCCAGGGCCCACGGCTGCTGAAACGTCACGGTGCGGTCGGCGCCCACGGTCATCTGGCCGTCGAAGGCGTCGGTCAAGTCGTCTTGAACCACCAGGTTGCCGGCGGTCGCGTCGACCTTGCCATTGCCCGACTTGCCGTCCAGGTCGATGATCGGATCGGCGTTGAACGAGTCGAGCGTCAGAGTGCCGCCGTCGGGGCGGATCGTGCCGTCGTTGACGAGCGCCGCGTCAGGCGTGTTCAGCCCCAGGCTCACCCGCATGAGGCCGTGCCCGGTGAGCCGCCCGTCGCCGCCGTCGTGCGGCAGCGTCAGAATGCGGTTGGCCACGATGTGCCCTCCGTCGACGCGGGCATCGCCCCCGACCAGCCGCAGCTCATCATTGACGTCGAGTTCGCCCGTTCCCTCGACCGAGATGCGCGGCGTATCGTCGTTCGTGCGGTCGACCGTGGCCGAGGTCGTGGCGAGCAGCGTGTCGATCACGCGGACGCGGCTCCCTTCTGCGACTTGCAGATCGTGGGCCTTGCCCGACTCGGTCACCTGCACCGTGCTGCCATGGCGGACGAAAACTTGGTCGCCGGCGTCCGGCACGGCGTTGCCCGCCCAATTCAGGCTCGTGCCCCAGAATCCGCCCCCCCAAGATTCCTTGCGCGGTAGGTCGATGTCGCTCCAGGGATTGTTGGGCGCGGTCGCGAGGGCCAGCACGTCGGTGGCGCTCGGCAGGGTGCGCGTCCCCTTGTCCGCCGTATCGAACATCAGGCAGTCGACGCAGCGCAGGTGTTCGCCGTCGAACACGCCGCCGTCGCTAAACACCTTGACGCCCATCGGCATCAATCCGGTGTTGAGCGGATCGACGTCGTAAACGTTGTCGGCGGTCTCGCCGGCCGACACGGGGCCCAGAAAGCCAAGGGTGTGCCCGAGTTCGTGCATCGCCACGGTGAGCAGGTCGTAGCCGTTCTGGGCCGCGGCCGGCGCCCCCGGCAGGGCCTCGCCGCGGTAGCCCGCCTCGAGCAGGTCGCGCGGCGAGCCGTCGTAGTAAAGGCTTTTCGCCGCGGGCGTCAGATCGCGCACCAGCGTTTGCTGCAGGTCGAATTCGGAATTGTTGCTCGGAGTAGGATCGAAGTACCAAAGCCGGTCGACCGGTGCGCCCATCTGCGGATTGGTCTTGGTGTCGAAGGCGATTTGGCCCTGGGTGGGCCGGCCGCCTTTAGTTTCGCTGATCGTCGCGAGGCCCAACTTCGCCGCATCGAGGTCTTGGTAGCCAAACTCGATTTCGACAACATGCTTGTCCTCGAGAATGTCCTCCCAAACATTGGCCGCCGCCTCCACGATCTTCTTGAGCTCGGCGCCCGTCGGATCAAAGCTAGGGAGCACGGAGTCGTTGAAGGTCAGTTCGATCGTAATGGCCGACGAGCCACCCACCACGGTGGTCCAGACCAGGGCGATCCACAGGGGACGAAACGGTTTGCGTTGCAAGCAGCGGGAGCGATTCATGGGTTGGCCAAGGGGAACGAGCGAGCGGGAACGAGACGAGACTGGCCGCCGCGCTGCCCTGCGAGAAAGGCCTCTTCCTAAGGGGCTCGCTAATCGGGCCGGTCCTGCGACACGCAGGCAAGAAAAAATGCACCCACGCGTGAAGGCGCCGCCGATTGGCATCCCCGCGGCTAGGTAAGTACCATGAACCGGCGGGGGCGTCGGTGCGCTCCCCGGCCGTGCCGAGCTAATCAGGCCCTTGTTGCCGACAGGATGGCAGCGCCCGTGACTGCCGAAGGCTCCATTACCCGCTGGATCGCACAGCTCAAGCAGGGCGACGACGAGGGGGCGGAACGCCTGTGGCGCTTGTACTTTGCGCCCATGGTCGAGCTCGCCCGCCGCAAGCTCGGCGCCGGCGCCCGCCGCGGGGCCGACGAGGAAGACGTTGCCCTGAGCGCGTTCAAGAGCTTCTGTCTGGGGGCGCGGGCGGGGCAGTTCTCGCAGCTCGCCGACCGCAGCAGCCTGTGGCCCCTGCTGGTGAGCATCACCGTGCACAAATCGGTCGACCTGGTGCGCCGCGAAAACCGCGCTAAGCGGGGCGGCGGCGTGACGCTGGTCGAGCTCTCTCCGGAGGGCGAAGCTGCAGCGGACCCCCTGGCCCTGCTCAGCCGGGAGCCGACGCCCGAATTCGCCGCCCACCTGGCCGACGAACTAGGGCAACTGCTCGACAAGCTGACGGCGACCGGTGACGAAAGCTTGGCGCGGATCGCCTTGTGGCGGATGGAAGGGGACTCGACCTCGGACATCGCCGGCCGCCTGGGCTGCGTGCGCCGCACCGTGGAGCGCAAGCTGCAGGTCATCGCCCGGCTCTGGGAGGAGGAGGACGTGGCGTGAGCGACGCCCAGGAGCCACGGCTTGCGGACCTAGCTTCGGCGCAGATGCTGGCCATCGACCGCGCTTGCGACCGCTTCGAGCAGGCGTGCCAGAGCGGCTCTGCGCCGGCGCTCGAAGGCTATCTGAGTGAAGTGGAGGAACCGGCGCGCTCGGTGCTGCGCCGCGCTCTTGAAGAGCTGGCCGCCGACTACGCTGCTCGCCGGGCAAGCGCAATGGCGCGCCGCGTGGGCGACTATGAGCTGGCCGAAGAACTGGGACGCGGCGGCATGGGCGTCGTGTATCGAGCGACCCATCGCACGATGAAACGCGACGTGGCCTTCAAAACGCTGCGGCCTGAATTCCGCGACGACCCGGCGATGCGTCGCCGCTTTGCCCGCGAAATCGAATCCGCCGCGCGGCTCTCGCACCCTCACATCGTGGCCGCTTACGACGCTGGCGAGCACGAGGGCGTTGCGCATCTCGTGTGCGAGTTGGTGACGGGCGAAGACCTGGCGCACCTCGTGCGCCGCCTCGGGCCGCTGCCGCTCGAGCAGGCGGTCGACTACGTTGCGCAAGCGGCCCGCGGCCTCGACTATGCCCATCGCACTGGACTGGTGCATCGCGACGTGAAGCCCTCGAATCTGATCGTCGATCGGGCAGGCGTGGTGAAGTTGCTCGATCTGGGCCTCGCTCGCGATGAATCGTACTCGGTCGCCGAAACGAGCCACCCGAATCATGAGTTGACCGGCGCCAACGACCTGGCCGGCACGATCGGCTTCATGGCTCCGGAGCAGGCCCTGCGGCCGCGCTCGGCCGACGCCCGCTGCGATGTGTATAGCCTGGGCTGCACCCTCTACTACCTGATCGTGGGCCGCGCGCCCTATGCCGGCCAATCGACGCTCGAGCTGTTGATCGCGCATCGCGATCAACCAATTCCGCCGCTCGTTTCGCCACACGGCGCCGTGCCTGCGAGCTTGACTCGGTTGTATGCTCGGATGCTGGCAAAACGCCCCGAACAGCGGCCGCAGAGCATGGGAGAAGTGGCGACGGCGCTCGAACCCTACACGATCCGGGCGCGCCCACCGCGGCGGCTCGCGCGGCCACGCTGGCAGACGGCCGCGGGGGGCGGCGGCGCGCTGCTGGGCGCCGCGGCGCTCTGGGTGGTGTGGAATTCGAGCGGGCCCGGCCGACCGACGTCGCCGGCTAAGAATAGCCCTGCACTAACGCAGGCTGCCGCGCTCGCGCCTCGGCTCTTCACCGCCGATCAGGCGGCCGACGAACAACAGGCTTGGGCCAAGGCCGAGCAATTGCCGCTCGAGATCGAGCTGGCGGCGGGATCCAAATTGCGGCTGTTGCCGGCCGGAGAATTCCTCATGGGCACGTCCGATGGCGATCTCCAGCGGTTGCTGGAGCGCGCGTTGAGCGACGGACATCGAGACTATCTGCGCGCCGAAGGTCCCCAGCGGTCTGTAGTTTTCGAGCGCCCGTTCTACCTGGGCGAGACCGAGGTGACCGTCGCGCAGTTCCGCCGCTTCGCCGAGGCCACCGGCTATCGCACGAGCGCCGAACGTTTTCATCGGGGCTACGGGTGGAATCAGGCCGCCCAGATTTGGCAATACGACAACGGCGACCGCAACTACTCGTGGCGCCACCTGGGCGACCTGGAGGTGACCGACCACTTGCCCGTGATGAACATCGCCTGGGAAGACGCGGTGCGGTATTGCGATTGGGCCAGTGGCCTGCAAAAGGCCGCGCTGCCGGCGCTCGTTGTGCGGCTGCCCTGGGAGCGCGAATGGGAGTTCGCGGCGCGGGCGGGGAGCTCCGCAAGTTGGTCGTGCGGCGAGCAGTCGGAGTTGCTCCGCGAATACGCCTGGACCACGGACAACGCACGGACGCCGCAGCCGGTCTCGCAGAAGCGGGCCAATGCCTTCGGGCTGTTCGACATGCACGGCAACCTCTCGGAGTGGTGCCTCGACAAGCTCGAGGAGCGGTCCGACCTGCGCGAGGCGGTGCGGTTCGAGAACCGGATCAAACGGGGCGGCGGGTTTAGCGACCCACCGGAACACACGCGTTCGGCTGCCCGACGTTGGCTCCACCCCACCAGCCCCTACGGCGGTTTTAGAGTAGCGGCGGAACTAGTCAGGCCTTGACGCCCCAGGAACGGCCGAACGGAGAGCCGGTTGGCCCTGAGGCCCCAACCCCTTGCGCTCTGCCGGCGGGACCGGCTCGGGGCCGCCAGAGTCACCGCAGCTTCCTTGCGTTGCCCATTTATCCCGATTAAGATCAAGGGGACTGCGAGCGGAGTTGTGTCGATTTCGCGGGCACTCTTAGTGTCCGCGAGGGTGCGGCGCCCCCGAGCGCGGAACAGATTTAGGGCCCTGACCTCGTCCTCATCGCGGAGCGCCTTCCGGTGATTGCCCCTCGTCTGCCGATTGGCCTGTTGTCGCTGTTGTTGGTCTTCGTCGCCACGGCGCCCGGCTCGCTCTCTGCTCAGACCACCGGCGGCACGGGCGCCGGCGGCGGTGTCAACACGGGCAACACAAATAACCAAAATCCGTTCGCGGGCGTGATGGTCGACGCCGACGGAGTGCTCCGCCGCCGTCAGGTGGGCGACACCAGCGGCAATCTGAACCGCCGTCGCACCTCGCGCGGCCAGGCCCAGGCCGATGGCGGCAGTTCGCTGCGCAAGATCTCGCTCAATCGGCTCGAGGCCGCGGTCGCCAAGTCAATCGATCAGGGCAGCCGTCCCACCGACGAGATGAACTGCCTGGCGGGCCTGATCAGGGTCAAGTACGTCTTCTACTATCCCGAGACCAAGGACATTGTGATCGCCGGCCCGGCCGAAGCCTGGGACGTCGACGCCGAAGGGCGGTTGTGCGGCGTCAAGAGCGGCCGCCCTGTGATTGAACTACAAGACTTGGTCGTCGCGCTGCGGGCATTCGCCCCCGGCACGAAAGACTCGCCGCAGATCAGTTGCTCGATCGACCCCACCCGGGAAGGCCTGGCCCGGATGCAGGAGTTCCTGCAATCCGTCGGCTCGACGGCCGTGCCCTCGCAAACACAATACATTGTCGAAGGGCTGCGCACGAGCCTCGGCATGCAAAACGTGAGCGTCGGCGGAGTGCCGGCCAACACGCACTTCGCCCACGTGATGGTGGAAGCCGACTACCGGATGAAGCTGATCGGCATCGGGCTCGAGCAGCCGCCGGTGCGGCTGGCGAGCTACGTGTCGCAGGCGAATCCCGCCACGGTGAGCCGCAATGCCCTGCAGCGCTGGTGGTTCCTGCCGGAATACCAGTGCGTGCGCGTCAGCGACGACAAACTGGCCATGGAACTCGTGGGCGACGGCGTGAAGCTCGTGGGCGAAGACGAGATCGTCGCCGCGAACGGACAACGCAAGCAGACGGGCGGCTCCAGTCGCGCAAGCCAAGCCTTCGTCACTGGCTTCACCAAGGCCTATCCCAATCTGGCCGCCCGCTCGCCGATCTACGCTCAACTGCGGAACATCATCGATCTCTCGGTGGCGGCCGCCTTCATCCGCGAGCAGGGCTACTACGAGCAGGCCGACTGGAAACTCGAGACCTTCGGGAACGAAGGTCGCTACCCCGTGGAAACGCTCAATACGCCCAAGCAGGTGGAGACCGCGGTGGCCAGCCTGTGGAAGAACAAGCGGCTGATGACCCCGGTGGGCGGCGGCGTGGAAATCTCAGCCGACAAAGCCCTGCAGTCCGGCAATCTGCTGGCCGACGACAAGGGCCAGGTCGAAAAGACCCGCGGCCACGGCGTACCCAAGCTGGCCGAAGGCCAGTGGTGGTGGGACTAGGGCCGACGTCGCGCTCGTCGCACGCGTAGGGTGGGGCGACAGCCCCACCGTCTTCCGCGGCGCCGCGCCACAGCGGTGGGGCTCCCTTCGTTCGCCCCACCCTACGCCGCACTCGACGGCACCCCAGTTTGCCGCTACGCTTGCAGCCAAGCAAGCGCACGCAGTGTCTGGACCGTCGTGTGAATATCGGCCCGTCTTCTTCCCCCCCTGACTCTCCCCAGCTCGTGCGCGGCCTCGGCCTGTTGCAGGCGACCAGCCTGAACGTGGCCAATATGATCGGCGCGGGGCCCTTCATTACGATCCCGCTGTTCATCGCCACGCTCGGCGGGCCGCACTGCCTGATCGGCTGGGTCATCGCGCTGGTGCTCGTGATCTGCGATGGGCTCGTGTGGGCAGAACTCGGCGCGGCGCTGCCTGGCAGCGGCGGCAGCTACCACTTTCTCAAGGAGATCTTCGGCCGCTACCGCTTCGGCCAAATTGCGCCGTTCTTGTTCGTGTGGCAGTTCTTGATCTCCGGCACGCTGGAGACCGCGGCCGGCTACATTGGCGGATCGCAATTCGTGGGCTACTTGTTTCCCACGCTCGAGGAACGGCTGCTGAACTGGGGTCTGCCTGGCGGCCTCAAGTGGGTGGGCGCGGCGGCGGCGGTGCTCATCACCATCGCGCTCTGCCGGCGGATCGACTCGCTGGGCAAGCTCGGCGTGTTCCTTTGTTCCGGCACGATGGCGGCCGTGCTGACGATCATCGTCGCGGGGCTCGCGAATTTCGACGCCTCGCTGCTGACGCTCCCGCCCGACGCGTTCGCCGACCCGCGGAAGTTCATGTTCGGCCTGGGCGCGGCGATGACGATCGCCGTGTACGACTACCTGGGCTACTACAACGTGTGTCACCTGGGAGACGAAGTGCGCGACCCCAGCCGCACGATCCCCCGCGCGGTGCTGATTTCGGTGGTGGTCGTCGCCTGCTTCTACCTGCTCATCAACCTGAGCATCATGGGCGTGGTGCCTTGGCGGCAGGCGATGCAGAGCCAGAACGTGGTCGGCCAGTTCATGGAGCAGCTTTACGGCCATCGGGCGGCCGTCGGGTTTACGCTCTTGATCCTGTGGACGATTCTGGCGGGCCTGTTCGCGATGACGCTGGGTTATTCGCGCATCCTCTTCGCCGCTGCTCGCAACGGCGATTTCTTCCGCATCTTCGCCTGGCTGCACCCGACCGGGCGGTATCCACTCGTGTCGCTGGCGGCGTTCGGCGCGCTCACCGCGGCCTTTTGCTTTGTGAATTTGGCAACCGTGATCGACGCGGCGGTGGCGGTGCGAATCGGCGTACAGTTCATCGGCCAGATCGCGGCTTTGCACGTACTCCGCACCAAGCGGCCCGACGTGCCGCTGCCGTTTCGCATGAAACTTTACCCTCTGCCAAGTCTGCTGGCGCTCTGCGGGTGGGTGTTCTTGCTGGCCACCAGCAAGCCCGAGGTGCTGGCCGCGGCGGCGGCGGTGATCGGCAGCGGCTGCCTAGGGTTTGCCGTTTGGCGCGCGTGGCTGGCGGCCCAAGGTAGAGTGGGGCGCTAGCCCCACCGAGAAACGCGTCGCCTCGGCAAGAAGACGGTGGGGCTCACTCCGTTTGCCCCACCCTACTGATGCAGCGCATACAACAGCAGATTCAGCCCCAACCGCGAGGCATCCTCCCGCACGTAGCCTTTGCACTCGAGCGACTCGTGGCTCTCGAGCGCGCAGCTAATATCGTAGCGGCTGAAGATCACGCCGTAGCGCTCGCCGATCCGCACCCCTTCCAGATCGGGCGGCACCTGGCGGACTGCCGTCTCAAGGCGGTCGCCGGCGCCGGCTTGCGGGTCGCGGCGGCGGAGTTGTTTGAGGTCCGCGCCCCCGAACTGCGGCGTGAACATGGCGTGATCGGCTGGGATCGCCGCGAGCGGCTGCTCGGGGAAGATGGCCGCCATTTCCCGGCGGAAGGAATCGCTGAAGGCTTCGCTCGAGCAGATCGAATCGGCCACCAGCGTGCCGCCGCGCTCCACAAAGGTCCGTAGCGCCTTCCGCTCGCCCGCCGAGAGCGAAAAGGCGTTGCGGCCGTGCATGAACACCAGATTGTAGTTGAACAGCGCCGGGTCGGTCAGCCGGATCAGCTTCACTTCGGCGTCGGTGGGCGCCGACAGGTTGGCCGCGGCTGCCCTCATCAGGTTGCTCACGGCCACTGGCGCCGCGTCGCAGCCGCCGGGGTGCTGCAGCTTGGCCACGCGAATCTGCCCGCGAACGAGCTCGTTGCCGATCGGGTGCGATTCGGCCTCGGTGGGGATTTCGTCCTTGTACTTGAGCTCCCGGTTCGTGGCGTAGGCCAGCACGTTGACCCCCAGGGTCTGCGCGGCGTTGATCGCCCGCTGCACCTCGTCGGGAAACTTGCGGCCGCGGCCGGGGCGGGCCAGCTCCCAGTAACAGGAGAGATTCTCGGGGCAGTAGATCACGCTCGTGCGGCAGCCGACGTCGATGCCGTACAAAGCCTTCGCGTACTCCGGGTCGACCGGCTCTTCCGCCCGCCATACCGGATGACTCGCCGGCAGTAGGGCAAGCTTGTATTCCCGCTCCGGAAAGATCTCGCTCATCAGCTTGCGAAAGGCCGTGTCGAAGCCGCTCCCCTCGCAGCAGGCTTCGGCGAAGATGAACCCGCCGCGGTCGACGTACTGCCGCAGCAGCTTGGCCTGCCCCTTGGTCAGATCGAGCCCTTCGCGCCCCGAAATGTAGATCACCGGAGTCTGCAGCAGATCCTCGACTTCGACCTGCCCCTTGGGGTCGAGCACCTGCCAGGTCAGGTCGCGCCCCCACTTCTTTTCGGCATAGCGGGTGAGGTTCGCGGCGTCGCTGCGGTGCAAATTCCAGTCGCTGCCGGGGCCGTGCCGGAGCTTGGCCATTACGACTGGGCGCCGCCCCTTGCTGAGGAACAGGAGCGCCAGGCTCGTCGACACGTTGGGATCGGTCTCGCCGTGCCCCACCCCCTTCCAAAAGCCCGACAGGCTGTCGGGCGGCCGGTCGTTCAAGAACACATCGGCCCCTTCGCGATACCAGTCGTGGCGGCCCATGAAGCGGCGAGCCGTCATTCGCCCCACGCGTTCGACGCCGTAGAGGTAGTAGAAGTGGTACTGACCGGCCGCGGCGCCGGCGCGGTCGAACAGCCCGCGGTTGGCCGGGTTCGACTGGGCCGTGAAGTTGCGGGCGAGCCAATCGAGCCCGCGCTCGATGGCCTGGTCGGTAGCCTGCTGGCCGCAGCAAATCACTTCGTCGCCGCGGACGTCGGCGTCGCCTTTGTTGAGTTGGTCGCTGGCGATGACGAGCGAGGACAAGCCGGCGCACGTCATGCTGCCGGTCCCTTGGTCGAAACCGCCGCCGTTGGGCAGGTAGCTCCAGGAGCCGTCCTGGTTCTGCTGGTCGCGCCAGTAGCGCTGCGCGAGCTGCCAAGTGTTCGGCTTCACGAGCGTCTGGCCGACCGTTTCGGCGGCACGTTCGGCTTCGTGCAGCGCCAGCAGGGCAAATTGGGCGTTCGAGTTGTCGCTGGCCCCGTGATCCTTCGTGTAGCCCCAGCCGCCGGGCGTGGCGCTCCCCTGCCGGAGCTGCGCCGCCTCGAGCCACTCGACGTTGGCTTTGATGCGCGGCATGTAGCCAATCGGGTTCACCGGGTCGGCCACCGCCAGCGCCATTGTCTGCACGCTGCGGGCATAGACCCCGCGAAACTCCTGGGTCCGCAGCCATTGCAGGGCTTTGCGCACCGTTTCGTCCTGCGGCGTAAGCCCACAGTTCAGCAGGGCCAGCGTGCAGAGCCCGGTGACGCCCCCTTCGTGGTTCTGGTAGTCGGGCCAGCTTCCGTTGGGAAGCTGCGTGCGCTTCAAATACTTGACGCCCGCATCGATCGCCGCCCGCACCTGCTGCGGATTGAGCTCGGCCCGCACGACCGGCGCATGCGCCAGCACTGCACCGAGCGCGACGGCCAAGACCAAGGGGCGAGCGAAAGACATTGGGGCAAAACTCGCTCGAAAAACACGTTCCGACCCTTCCATCGTAGACGCCCCACCGCGGGCGGGCAAAGGGCCGCCTCGTTGCTCCTTGGGGAGGGGCGGCCGTAAGATGTAAGGAGGCGCTTCGGTGCGCTGCCCGGCCGCCATCGGCCTCCGTCTCCCGCGCCCCCAGGATTCGCGCACTTGAGCAGCAAGCCCCGCAGTCTCGGCGACGTTCTGCAGGAGTTCAGCCAGCATCGGCAGTTGATGCAGGAAGAGCTGCAGAAGGTCATCATCGGCCAGAACGAGGTCATCGAGCAGCTCTTCGCCGCCATCTTCACCCGCGGGCACTGCCTGCTCGAAGGAGTGCCGGGGCTGGCCAAGACGCTCATGGTGAGCACGCTGGCGCGAATTCTGGACATTGGCTTCAAGCGGATTCAGTTCACTCCTGACCTGATGCCGTCGGACATCACGGGCACGAACGTGCTCGAGGAAGACGAGCACGGCCGGCGGAACTTCCGCTTCGTCGAGGGGCCGATCTTCTCGAACATCCTGCTGGCCGACGAAATCAACCGCACTCCGCCCAAGACGCAGGCGGCCCTGCTGCAGGCGATGCAGGAGCGCGAGGTGACCGTGGGCCAGACGACCTACGCCCTGCCGGACCCGTTTTTCACGATCGCGACGCAGAACCCGATCGAGCAAGAGGGAACTTACCCGCTGCCTGAAGCGCAGCTCGATCGGTTCATGTTCAACATCAAGGTCGATTACCCCACGCGCGAGGAAGAAGAAAAGATCCTGGCCAGCACCACCCGCGGCGAGAAGCCGGAGATTCGCAAGGTGCTTTCGGGCAGGGCGATTCTGAACGTACAGAAGCTCGTGAGCTCGGTCGCGGTGAGCGAGTACATCGTGAAGTACGTGGCCGCGCTCGTGCGGGCGACGCGGCCCAAGGACGCCTCGGCGCCCGAGTATGTGAAGCAATGGGTCGACTGGGGCGCGGGCCCCCGCGCTGGCCAGTTCTTGATCCAGGGGGGCAAGGCGCTCGCCGCCATGGAGGGCCGCTTCTCGGTGGCGATTGCCGACGTGCAGAAGATCGCCGTGCCGGTGCTCCGCCACCGCATCAGCACGAACTTCCAGGCCCAGGCCGAGGGGATGACGAACGAGGACGTGGTGCGGCGGCTGGTGGAGGAGCTGCCGACGCCGGAGATTCCGAAGTTCGGGGGGTAGGCCGAATTGATGAGTTCATTTTACCGCAGAGGACACTGAGGACGCAGAGAAGAGCGACTCTTCTTCTACTCTGCGTCCTCCGCGTCCTCTGCGGTTAGAGAATCGCCTGAATGTCCACGGTCGAAAAGTACCTGAAGCCGGAGGTCGTGCGGCAGATTGCCCGGCTCGATCTGCGCGCGCAGTTCATCGTGAAGGGCTTCTTGCAGGGGTTGCACGCCAGCCCGTTTCATGGCTTCTCGGTCGAGTTCAGTGAGCATCGTAAATACACCGCTGGCGACGATCCGGAGGACATCGACTGGCTGGTCTACGCCAAGACCGACAAGTACTACATCAAGAAGTTCGAGGCCGAGACGAACATCACGGGCTATCTGGCGATGGACCTGAGCCGCTCGATGGGCTACACGTTCCGCCAGCAGCTTTCGAAGTTCGACTACTCGATCTGCCTGGCTGCGGCGCTCGCCTACCTGATGGTGCAGCAGCAGGACCCGGTGGGGCTGATCACCTTCGACGAAAAGCTCCGCGACAGCTTGCCTCCCAAGTCGAAGCGCACGCAACTTGGACGGCTGATGTCGCTCTTGGCCAAGCTGCAGCCGACCGGCCGCACCGACGTGGCCAAGAGTCTGGTGCAGATCGCGGCCATGCTCAAACACCGCAGCCTGGTGATGATTTTTTCGGATTTGCTGGCCGAGCCGGCGCCGATCATCCAGGCCCTCCGCCGGCTCCGGCACGGCGGGCACGACGTGATCCTGTTCCATGTCCTCGACGAAGCCGAGGTCCATTTCCCGTTCGAGGGGATGATCGAGTTCGAGGAGCCCGAGGAGGCCGAGACCCTGCAGGTCGACGCCGAGGGCTACCGGGCAGCCTACCTGGCGGAGCTGGCCAATTTTCGCGACACGTATCGCCGGGAATGCCGGCAAAGCGGCGTCGACTACGTGCCGCTCGACACGAGCATGCAGTTCGACCGCGCCCTCATGGAATACCTCCTCAGCCGCCGCGCCCGCTGCTAACGCGGGGGCTTGGCTATAATGAAGTGGGCTTTCTCACCACGGAGATACGGAGGCACGGAGAGAACAAAGAAGCATTGTTGACTCTCTCTCCGTGCCTCCGTGTCTCCGTGGTTCAAATACAACTGCTCGCTAGCGCATGACCTTCGTCGCTCCTACGATCCTGTTGGGCACGCTGCTGATCGCCGCGCCGATCGTGTTGCACTTGATCATGCGCCAGCAGCCCAAGCGGCTCGAGTTTCCCGCGCTGCGGCTGCTCATGGCCCGGTCCGAAACCAACCGCCGCAAGCTGCAGTTGCGCAACTTGCTGCTCCTCCTGCTGCGCTGCGCCGCCATCCTGCTGCTCGCCCTAGCCTTGGCTCGGCCGAGCCTGCAGTCGGGCGGGATCTTGCCCGATCAAGAGGCCCCCGTAGCCGCGGCCCTGGTGTTCGATACCGCGCCGCGGATGGAGTATCGCCAGGGAAACCAAACCCGGCTCGACGCTGCCCGCGAGACGGCCGACTGGCTGCTCGAGCAATTCCCCGGCAACAGCGAGGTATGGGTGCTCGACGCGCGCCCGGCGGCCGGGGCCTTCCAGCTCGATGTAGGGGCGGCCCGCGAACGGGTAGGGCGGCTCAGCGGAACGACCGCCCCTCGTCCTGTGGGAGAAGCGCTCGACGACGCCCTCAAGCTCGTGCAGGAGAGCGCTCAGCAGCGGAAAGAAGTGTACGTGTTCAGCGACCTTTCGCAGGGCGCCTGGTCGGGCGACGCGGCGGCCCGCTGGCGCGAGCGGCTGCGGGAGCATCCGGAGATCGGCGTCTATCTCATCGACGTGGGCATCGAGCAACCGAAGAACGCGAGCCTGGGGGAATTGCGGCTCTCACGGCAGACGGTGTCGGAAGGCGCTCGGCTGTCGCTCGAGACTTCGCTCGCTCAGGTCGGCGGCGACGGCGAGCGCGCCGTTGAACTGCTCGTTGCTGGGGCCGACGGCAAGCTCGAGAAGCGGGGCCAGGAAAGCCGCACCTTGGTGGGAGGGCAGCCCCAAAGCATCTCCTTCACGCTCGGCAACTTGCCGGCCGGAACCCACCAGGGCGTGCTGCGCGTCGTGGGGGAAGACGGCCTGGCGGCCGACGATGTCCGCTATTTCACGGTCGCCACGCAGCCCAAGCAAAAGGTGCTGCTGGCGGCGCCTGAACCGGCTGCGGAGTATGCATTGTGGGTACACAGTGCGCTCGAAACCTACTTCGCCTGCCGCGTGGTGGGGCTCGAAGAACTGGCCGGAACTCCGCTCGAGGAGTTCGCGGCGGTGTTCCTGCTCGATCCGAGTCCGCTGGATTCGAGTATGTGGCGGCAGCTCGACGAGTTTGTCGAGGCCGGAGGCGGGCTTGCCGTGGCGCTCGGACGGAATGCCCAGCCCGAAGCCTTCAACGAATCCGTAGCGCAAGAAGTGTTGCCGGCGCCGCTGGCGCGGCAGTTTCGCGCTGGCGGTCGCTTGGTGTATCTCGCACCCGAGACACTCGACCATCCGGCGCTAGCCCCCTTCCGCAGCCGGCAGGGCAGCTTGCCGTGGGAAGATTTTCCCGTTGAAAAGTACTGGCAACTTGGTGAGCTGGCCAGCGGCGCCAACGTGCTCGTGCCCTACTCCAATGGGGACCCCGCCGTCGTCGAGCGGCCGGTGGGCAAGGGACGGGTGCTCCTGTTCACCACCAGCCTTTCCGACGCGTCTACGCGGCAGGACGCCTGGAACTACATCATGACGGGCGCCGGCCAAACCGCGCCCTGGCCCGGCATGATGCTGACCATACTCACCACGCAGTACTTGGCCGGCGGCAGCGACGCGCGGCTCAACTATCTGCCGGGCGAATCCGCGGTGGTGCCGCTGGGGGGCGAGCAGGCCCTGGGCATGTATCTGCTGGCGACGCCCAACGGCGAACTGCTGCGGCAGACCGCCGGGGGCGAGCAAAACGCGGTGACGATCAGCGCCACGGAGTGGCCCGGGAATTACCAATTGCGCAGCGGTTCGGATCAGGGGGGTTTTGCCCGCGGGTTCAGCGTGAACCTGCCGCCGGCGGCGACGCAGCTCGACCGGCTCGACGCCGAGCAAATCAAAGCGCTGACCGAGGGCCTGCCGATCCGCGTGGCCCGCGGCCGCGACCAGATCGACCGCAGCGTAAACCTAGGTCGCGTGGGGCTCGAGCTGTTTCCGTTCCTGATCGCGCTCGTGGCGCTGGTGCTCGGGGCCGAGCATCTCTTGGCCAACCGCTTCCACGACCGGCCGCCGGCGGCGGAGCCGCAGAAGGCAACGGGTTGGCTGCGGCGTCTCTGGCCGAAGAGCGCGGATCGTTCGCCGCCGCTCACGACTTCCGCGTCGTCGTAGGGTGGGGCGAGGCTCTGCGAGTCCCACCGGCAAACGGCGCTGCAGGCTTCATACTCTGCGTCGGCCTAGCTAGGCCCGCCGTACGATTCGGCCCTCGACATCGCGACCTTACCGGCGGCTGGTCGACGGCTACGTGGCGGAGCGGCACGGCCGAAGTGTTACTGCGAAAGAAGGATGAGGTCGATCGCCCGTTCCCGACATTGCTCCCTGAACTCGGCAAATCGGCTATCCGCTGCCCAGTCTGGCGGCACTTCAAGAAACTCCAGCGAGTTACATTCTTGAATGAGCGGATGGACCCTTGTGAGGGACAGCTGATTAGTAGTTGCGATCGACAGCGCCGTTAGATGACGCAGTTCTGCCACGTGACCGATTGCTTCGTCTGAGACGTCGGTCCCAGAGAGCGTGAGCTCCTTGAGACGCGGCCAATGCAGCACTATCGTTCTCAGCACTTCTGCTGAAACGCCCACCGACTCACCGAAGTCCGCAATCTCACAGGCGCCCCATCCCCGACCCAGCGCGTCTAGCCCTTCAGGCGTTAATGCCGCGCCGCATATGCTGATCTGATCGCAGTGCTTGAGGCTTCTAGCCAGTTGTCCCGTCTCGTGCATGACCGTGCCGACTTCACAGCCAGCACTCACAGGGCTAGGACTCGGGAAGTCCGCCGAATCGCTGGTCCGTCCCTCCCAAGCGAGCGATCGAATTCGCCAGAACGAATCAGGGTCAATCAACCCCAGGTCGAGGAGGGGTCGGAAAGCCCAGCCTGGTTGGGCCGGAATGTTACCCCCCAGCACCCAACCCATCTTCTCCAACTGTGCCCCGACTCGGTCCTCGCGCCGCCGCTCCAAGACCGGCCGCGACGCATAGGCGAAACCGACGGAGAGCACGGTGAACAAGCCCAGTATTTCTTTGAGCGAGAACTGCCACCAGCGACGCCGAGCTACGTGCCGCGCCCAAAGCAACCCAGATGCCAAAGCCAGGGCCACTGCGATCAGGACGTTGGCGGTTAGCCTCTTGGGATCAAAACTGGTCACATTCTCCCAGACCGGCCACGCGCTTTTCGGACCGACGTCGACCTGACGTTCGATATAGGCCAGCGGCCAGCCTTGCGAGTAGTACCCCCACCACTCCGATCGTTGCCGCGGCGATACGATGGCGTAGAGCAGAATCGGGGCGAACGCGACGCTGAACGCGAGCGCCGCCGCTAGGCGCACACGTGAATTTGGGCCGCAAAGTCTTCGAAAGAAGTCCATGGCTCCGGGCTCCCCCCTCGCCGGCTGCCGTCCATCCTGAGCCCCACTGGAGATTCTAACTCGTGGCCTACGAGAACACACGAACTACAGAGTTCAGCAGGCGCTCACGATCAAACAATGTAACCTGGCCGCCGCCAATGCCCAGCTGAACGGCGAGGTTCAAGCCTTCGTTTTGGGGATCTGCCTGACAGAGGGGGATCACCTCGCGGAAGCGAACATTCACCGTGGTTCCGCGTGGGGCTTAGCGCCCCACCCTACGTCGCGCCGCCCCAATCACCGTTAGCGCGCCGGTTGCCGCCAACGCTATGCCCGCCGGCTCCGGCACGGCCAGCTCTTCGACGACTGTGTACCCCCAGAAGCCGATCTTGCCGCCCGTGTTGCGGATCCAGCCTTCGATGTCGCTCTCGACGAACGTCGGCCAGCCGTCGAGGATCTCGGCCGTCGAGCCAAAGAAGCCGTCCACGCCGGTGACGTGCCAGTTCCACAGCGGTGCAAGCGGAGCGCGATAGTCCCGATTGAAGCCGTCCGCCCCGGCTGCGATCGACGCCACGAGAATCGCGTCGCCCGCCTCCGCCGGGCCCCGCGCGATCAGATCGCGGGCATGGGCAACGAGCAGCGGATCCTCGAGCCCCACGACGAACGAATCGCGGTGCTTTTCCGTGCCGGGGGTTTCCGCGACGAGGAAGTAGACCGGGGCGGCGCTGGCCGCTCCCGTTGCGACTGAAACGACGATCACGACCAGCAAGAGTCCGCTGCGGAACGGGGCGAAGCCGGCAAGCGGCCGCTTTAAGGTAATCGCGCCCGACATGGATGTTCCGCCCGAGGCTCTCTACAGCCGGCAGTTCGTGATCCGCGTTTCCAAAATGGCCGAGGCGCCCAGCGATTCGAGCCGCTCCATGATCTCGATCACTTCGTCCCGCCGCACCATCACCCGCACCGCGCACCAGGCGGGGTCTTCCAAGGCGCTGATCGTCGGCGAGTTGAAGCCCGGCGTGATCCGCTCGGCCTCGGGCAGCTTGGCCCGCGGTACATTGTACTCGAGCAGTGAATAGCTGCGGGCGATGACGACGCCTTCCAGCCGGCGGACGACGCGATCGGCCACCTCGGGCAGGCGCGCAGCTTTGTTTTGCACGAGCAGCGTCTCGTAGCGGTCGATCTCGGCCAATACCCGCAGCCGGTTGGCCGCCAGGGTGCTGCCGGTCTCGATCAGGTCGACGATCGCGTCGGCCACGCCGAGGGCGATCATGATTTCGACCGAGCCCGAGAGATTCACAAGGTGAACCCTTGCGCCGAACTGCTCCAGAAATCGCTGCGTGACGCCGGGGAAACTGGTGGCCACGCGGGCGCCGTCGAGCTCGGCCGGTGATTGGATCGCCTTGTCCTCGGCCACGCAGAGGGCGAGCCGGCAGTGGCCCACCCCGAGGCTCAGCCGCTCGATGAGCTCGGCGCCTGATTCCTGAATCAGGTCGCCGCCGGTGATGCCCATGTCGAGGGCGCCTTCGGCGCAGAGCACGGGGATGTCTTCGGTGCGGAGAAAGGTGATCTCGACCGGCATCTCCCGGCAGCGGGCAAACAAGCTCCGCTCCTGCCGACGAAAGCTGAGGCCGGCCTCCTTGAGCAGTTCGCCGGCCACTTCGGCCAAGCGGCCCTTACTGGGAATGCCAATCCGCAAGTTGTCCATCGTCACATCGGTTCGTAGCTACAGGTTTTGTAAACCGCCGAGGCGCAGAGACGCCGAGAGGAAAGAACAAGCTGAATCGCAAGCGCGAAGCGCTCTAAATAGATCCAGCATCTCAGCCTTGCGGCCTCTGCGCCTTTGCGAGAAATGAATGTCTCTCTTCTCCGCGTCTCGGCGTCTCGGCGGTTCGTTAATCCGACGCGTCGCCTTTCGGCGGGCGGGCCGCTTTTTCGTCGATGCCGGAGATGCCGAAGCGGCGGGCCAGTTCGTCTTCCACGGCCGTGAGCGGCACCCCGCAATGCCCGAGCATCACGAACACGTGATAGATCAGGTCGGCCGCCTCGTGCCGTAGCTCCTGCTCGCGGGCATCGCCGGCCAACCGGGCGGCCTCGACGACCTCGGCCGCCTCTTCCACGATCTTAGCCCCAATCGCGTCGACTCCGCCGGCGAACAGCTTGGTCGTGTACGATTTGGCCGGCGGATTGACCTTACGGTCTTCGATCACCGCCATCAGCCGGGCAAATACCGAAAGGCCGGAATCCACGGAACGAGTCCTGGGAGCAACGAGAAGCCGCCAAACGAGTTGCGCCGCGGCCAGCGCAGCTAGCTATGGTAAGCCACGTGGCGCGATGCCACAACGGGCGGACTTGGTTCGCGGACAGTGCGCTTGGAGCCCCCAACCAGCTAAGAAGCGCCGGCGTCCCCTCACCCCCCGCCCTCTCCTCCAGGGCCCACAGGGAGAGGGGCAATGCCTAAGTCGTTTGGCAGATCGACCCTACATGGGGCCTTCTTGCGACGCCCGGCGGGCAAACGGGTTTTTGAGCTGCCAGCGGGCCCTTGAGGGCTCGGCGACCGGCTTCTGGAACCCAAGGGGACGACCTCCGCCTCCATCCGGGGCAATGTCGTTCTCGGGGTACGGATCGAACCGCTGTGCCTGCATCTGCTGGTATTTGGTGGGCCCCGGATTGAACAATTGCGGGGGGGCCATGTCGTAGCAGCCCGTGGAGCTCACGAGCGTGACCGCGCTAAGCAATAGCAAGACCTGGGTCTTCATCGAATAGCGCCGTCCTTCCGTGCTTGGGCTGCCTGGCCGAATCCGGCCTTGGGCGGGGGATTATAGCGCGGCCAACCATGGCCGCAAGCCCGATCCGTCGCTAGCATCGTCGTGCCGACGGCCCGACCTTGAGCGGGTAAGTGACGGCCGGTTCGGGTCTTAACGCCTGTGGCCGATCGTTCGGCTCCGGCGGCTGCAAGATGCCGATCGGGCAAGAGATGCTGGCCGCAGGCGTTAGCGGAGCTTCTCGAAGTACCTCAGGAATTCGCGGTCGAGTGCCTTGAGTTCTCCGAAGGCCGCCTGGAACTCGCTGAGCCGCGCGGCCGGCTTGTCCCAATCGAGCCGCTGTTTGGCCGCCAGCGACTTTACGTACTTGGCGTATTCCTTCGGCCGCTGGCGGATGAGGAAGTAGTTGAGCGCCCAGGCCTCGGCATAAGCGTCGAGCGCAGTGCGGGCATTGCGAAAGCGAGCGTCGTCGGAGACCAGCGACTCGAGCGAGCCGGCCCCGCGATTGGCGGTGTATTGGCGAAACCGCGCCAGCCGCTCGGTATTCACGGCGCCGATCGTCCGCCAGCCCTTGACGCTCGAAAGGTCGGGCGTTTCGAAGTACACGGCCAGGCCCTCGCTCACCCAGAGCGGAATGTCGGCGAACCGCGTGTGCAGACCGCAGTTGTAGGCGATCTGGTGCGTGGCCTCGTGAATGATCGTGGCCACTCCTTTCTCGGCGCCCGGCTGACTGAGCAGCCGGTTGATCGCAGCTGCGTTCGGCCGGCGATTTCCCAGGCCGCCGCCATAGGCCTCGATGCCGGTCAGGTCGAACATCGTCACCCGGTTAGTCCGCAGACTGTAGTAGCCGATGATCGTGTCGGCGCCCTCGCCCAACTCGGCGCGGGCATGGGCCAGATACGCTTCGCGGCTCCCGAAGACCACGACCACGAGGGGAAACTCGGGGTCGTGCAGCTCGAAGCCCCGCCGCGACCAGTAGTTGGTGAACGCGCCGTAGAGCCGTTCGAAGAGAGCTCCTACCCACTGAGCGTAGGCCCGCGAGGTGTTGAAGGCGATCACATAGTGCCGCGTGGTATGCACATCGAAGCCGGGGGGCAGTTCGGTGAGCAGGCGCTGGCCGGTGGCCGCAGCTTCCAACGCCTTGAACGGGGCGTCGTCGGCCGAGCGGGAAACGGTTTCGTCCTTCGTCGCCAGCCACAACACGCCATCGGCGGCCTCGAGAAGCACGCCATCGGCCGCTTCGACCAGCACGCGGCCGCTCGCCTGCTCTTCGCGCCCCTCGCGGCGGAGGGTGAGATGCTCGACCGCCTGGGCCGACGAATAGACCGCGGCCAGCGCGAGCAGCAAGGCTAGGCAGCGGGTAGCGACAGGCGGCACGCTCTAGGCCTCGGCGGGTGGCAGTTCGGGGCCGAATCGCCGGGCGAACGCCAGCGTCCCCACCGTTTCATCTTACCTAGGGGAGGCGGAAAGCCCCAAGCGTTTCGCTTTCTGGCCACAAAAACTCACGTCCTCCCACCGCCCTCTGCGACCTCCGAGCCGGCTCAGCCCTTGCTACCCGACTCTTCCTCCAGCGGCAGGATCTCGACCTTGCGGAACTCAATGGGGTGGCTCTCCGACTGCAGCGAAATCGTGCCCGAGTGAATGAGCTTGTCGTCCCCATGGAGCAGCGGCTTGGCGTTGGGGTCGTTCGGGTCGAGCTGCGGCTGTTCGTACTCGAACACGAGCTCGCCGTCGACGAAGTGCTTGATCTTGCCGGCGCCGTGGACTTCGGCCTCGAAGGTGACCCACCCGTCGCCGTGGATCGTTTTCGAACGCGAGTTGTTGCAGTGCTGTTTGACCAGCCGCTCGTCGATCACCACGTGCGTGCCAGGCGTGCAAACGTTGGCCGTGGGGCGCGGATCGCGGCCGTTGCCCCCCAGGAACTGCGCCTCGATCGAAACGGGAAAGTCCTGATCCTCGCGCATCGACTCAGGCGACTGGCCGTGCAGCATGACGCCGGAATTCCGCACCGCCCAGCCGGGGCCGCCAGGGCACTGGTCGCCGACGAACCGGTACTCGATCCGCAGGCGGTAGTGGCCGTAAGGCGTGTCGTAGAACAGGTGTCCAAACCGCTCGTCGAACTTGTCGTAGCCGTCGTAGCGGACCTTGATCACGCCGTCTTCCACGCGAAACGTGTTGGCGTAGTTGTCGCCCGCCTTGCAGTAGCGGATCTTGGGGGTCCAGCCGGTGAGATCGCGGCCGTTGAAGAGGGGGATCCACTTCTCGGCGGGCTTGGCGACAGGAGCAGCGTCCTCGGTTGCGCTGAGTGCGTTTGCACCAAGGAGCACGCTCGCGGCGACGAGCAACCAAGAGTGGGTGCGGATTGAGAGCGTCATGGAGCAGCTCGGAGGGGGTATCGGTTGGTGTGGCTGAATTCTAACGCGCCGAGGGGCGGCTTGCTGAATCACCCCGTCAAGGCCGCCGCCAAGTCTCGACAGAGCTTGTCGAAGGAGGGAGAACGACGCCGGCAGAGTTCCAGGTCCATTGTGGCTGTCATGGCCGGCTGGTCGACGGTCTCGCTATAGCGCGCGGCGCCGGGGCGAGCGAAACGCCGCTCGACCCATTTCTTGCCAGCCCTGGCCCGTTCCGGGAACTCAGGCGACGGGTCGGCAAAATCGAGATAGGCACGCAGTGACTCGGCCGCGGCCACAAACCAAGATTCGAACTCCTTGTTCGCCATCACGCAGGCGGCCCGCACGCCAATCCCTCGAATCTCGGTCAAGAGTCGGGGCGCCATCTCGGCAGGACAATCATCGTCGGCATCGAGCAGAACAAGCAACAGGAGGCGATCATTCGTGATCGCTGCCTGCTTGAGTTTGCTGCAGGCAAGCTGAGCGATCTTCGACAGTTCTCCGCCGAGCACCAGCTTCGAACGCGGCTTGCGAAACGCCTTAACCGCTTCGATCCGTGCGCCATCCAGCTGCTCTTCGCCGATACGCTCGAGCAATCGACGAATGCAAGCCGCCTCGCCGTGTCCCTCGACGATCGGCGCTACCAGCAAACGGGTCACGCCATTGGCTCCAGGCCGAATTCGAGCTGCACTTGGCGTTCGAGGTCGGCTCGGTCTGGCTCCAGCTGATCCATGCGCAGCAAATCGCCGGCCGTTTGCAGGTGATTGCGAATCGATTCCAAGCTGGCCTCGTCGACCCGCGCTATCGAAGTCTTGCCTTGGTCGGCTTGGACGACCAGCAGTTGATCGTCGGCCAGATCGAGGGCATCCAGCAGATCGGGACTGTGAGTGGTCACAACGACCTGCGTGTGCGTGGACGCTTCACGCAGGGCGTCCATGAGCGCCCGCGTGGACGCAGGGTGGAGCGCGGTTTCCGGCTCTTCGATGCCTACCAGGCGAACCGGAATGCGCTGCTCATTGAGCTGACCTACCGCCACGAGGATGCCAAGTGCCCGCAAAGTTCCATCCGAGACATTCGCGGCGTGAAACCGCCAAGCATCCTTCGATCCTTCGACCTGCTGACGAAACTCGAGCGTTTCTTTGGGCCCGAGAGGCACACGATTCACGTCAGTGATTCCAGGCACGATGCTTCTCAGGTAGTCCTTGATCCTGCGTTGCGCGCTTTCGTTTTCCGCCGCCAACCGCCCAATCACACTGGCAATGTTGCCCCCTTCCCGATGCAACAGTTCGCCAGCGTCCGGAGACTGCAAATCCTTCATCGCCTGTGGGTTCAGGTTGTAGAACCCCATCGCCGTCAGCGCGTCGTATACCGGCCGAAACTGCGGCAAACCTGCCGCATGAACCAAATACAGCCGATCAATCGCCACTGGTGGCATGCTTTCGGACAGCGTGTGGGCAAGTTGCCCGCTGTCCACCCGGAACTCAGCGTCAACCTCGCCGCTTCCTCGCAACACGCGAAGGTATTCCTCTTTCACACTGAACGCGCCTCGGCTCTTGGCGGAGATCTCGAAGCCGTAACAGGCGGTGCGCCAGTCGGCCAGATTCAGAGTGAGCTCGATCGACACGTTCCGTGGATGCCCAGTGCTGCGGCGGCGGACTTCCTCGATGCCGCCGCGCGACTTGATGGCATGACTCAGCGACGAAACCAGCCCGTCGGTAACGAATCGCAACGCGTCGAGGAAGTTGCTCTTCCCCGAGCCGTTGCGGCCGACAAGCACCGTGAGGCGTTTGAGCTCGACGTCGCACTCGCCAATGCTCTTGTAGCTGCGAATCTTGACGCGACTGACGAACGGCTCAGAACGTGATCCGTTGACGCTCATAGTCGCTAAGGCCCGCAAGTTCTAACTGAACGCAGAATCATCCGACTTCCCGCCTACACATCCAAATTCCTAACCTCGAGCGCATGATTCTCGATGAACTCGCGCCGTGGCTCCACCTTGTCTCCCATCAGCACGCGGAACAGGTCGTCGGCCGCCATGCTGTTTTCCATGGTCACCTGCAGCAGCGTGCGGTTCTTGGGGTCGAGCGTGGTGTCGCGGAGCTCTTCGGCGTTCATTTCCCCCAGGCCCTTGAAGCGCGTGATCGTGAGGCCCCGTTCGCCGGCTGCCCTCACTGCAGCCAGCAGCCCGCGGAGATCCTCGATGCCGGTGGCGTTTTCGCCGCGGCGGAGCACGTAGCGCGGCTCCTCGCTGCCGGTCCGCTCCTGGGGGATCAGCGCCTGGATGTCGAACCCGAGCTTGGCCAGCTCCTCGAGCTGGGCATTGATCGTGCGAACCTCGTGCAGCTCGACGATGTGCAGCCGTGGGGCTGGTTGGCCGTTGCCGTTCTCGTCGCTCGGCTGGTCGCTCACCTGCAACTCGCCGCCGACGGCCGATTCCTGCTCCGCCAGGAACTTGTCGACCTCGGCGCGGGTGAAGAACCACTCCTCGCGGGCGCCCAGGTAGACGTGGAACACTGGCAGCTTGTTCGTGGTCGGATCTTGGCGCAGGGCATGCCGCTTGAGGCTGATGCCGCGGCGCTCGAGCGCGATCAGCGCGTCTTCGAGCGTGGCGAGCGCCTTGCAAAGCCGGGCCAGCTCGGTCCCTTCGATGCGGCGGCCATCGCCCGGCTCGAACACGCCTTCGCCGAGGCCCAGATCGAGGAGCTGGGTCTTCATCTCCTCCTCGGTCTGCACGTAGTAGGTGTCCTTCTTGTTCCGCACGCGGAATAGCGGCGGCTGGGCCACGTAGATGTGCCCCGCCAGCACCAGCTCGAACATCTGTCGGTAGAAGAAGGTGAGCAGCAAGGTGCGGATGTGCGAGCCGTCGACGTCGGCGTCGGTCATGATCACGATCTTGCTGTACCGCCGCTTGGCGATGTTCTGCTCCTCGCCAATGCCGGTGCCGATGGCCGAGATGATGCTGCGGACCTCTTCGTTGGCCAGCACTTTGTCTTCGCGCGACTTATAGGCGTTGATGATCTTGCCCCGCAAAGGGAGGATCGCCTGATACTCGCGGAGCCGTCCCCCTTCAGCGCTGCCACCGGCGGAGTCCCCTTCCACCAGGTAGAGCTCGCACTTATCGACTTCTTTGCTCGTGCAGTCGCGGAGCTTGCCTGGCAGCCCGTGCCCCGAGAGTGCCCCCTTGCGCTCGCGCACCAGTTCCCGCGCCTTGCGGGCGCTTTCCCGAGCTTCGGCGGCCAGCAAGCCCTTCGACACGATCGCCTTGGCCGTCTTGGGATTCTCCTCCAAGTACTTGCTGAGGTAGTCGCCGACCGCCGAGTTCACCAGCCCTTCGACCTCGCCGTTGCCGAGCTTGGTCTTGGTCTGGCCTTCGAACTGCGGCTCCGGCACGCGGAGCGAGAGAATGCAAGTGAGGCCTTCGCGGAAGTCGTCGCCAGAAGGGACGAGATCTTTGAACAGGTTCTGCTTCTTGCCGTAGTTGTTGAGCGAGCGCGTGAGGGCGGCGCGGAAGCCCGAAACGTGGGTGCCCCCTTCGGTCGTCGAGATGTTGTTGACGTACGACTGCAGGTTTTCGGCATACTCGCCGGCATACTGCAGCGCCACCTCGACGCCGACGCCATCGAACTCGCCTGAGTAGTAGAGAATGTCGGGGTGGGCCGGCTCAGTGGCCCGGTTCAGGTGCTCGACGAACTGCACGATGCCGCGTTCGTAGTGAAACGTTTCCGCTTCTCCCGAGCGATCGTCCTTGAAAACAATGCGGATCCCTCGGTTGAGGAAGGCCAGTTCCTGCAAGCGGCGGTGCAGCGTGTTGTAGTTGAACTTGAGCTGGCCGAAGATCTGCGGATCAGGCTTGAAGGTGGTCTTCGTGCCGCGTTTGGGCGTGGCGCCAATGCGGCGGACTTCCCCGGTCGGCACTCCCCGTACGTAATCTTGCTGGTGAAGGTGGCCATCGCGGCTGACTTCGACGTCGCACCACTCGGAGAGGAAGTTCACCACGGTGACGCCGACGCCGTGCAAGCCGCCGGAGGTCTGATAGGCCCCCTTGCTGAACTTGCCGCCGAACTTGAGCACCGTCATCACGCCCTCGAGCGTGGAGACGCCCAGGTCAGGGTGGATTTCGACGGGGATGCCGCGGCCGTCGTCTTCCACGGTCACCGAGCCGTCGGCGTTGATGGTCACGCTCACGGTCTGCGCATAGCCAGCCATGGCT
This sequence comes from Pirellulales bacterium, assembly GCA_044221365.1. Classification (GTDB taxonomy): domain Bacteria; phylum Planctomycetota; class Planctomycetia; order Pirellulales; family JBGAPH01; genus JBGAPH01. Next base: position 145,023 of record JBGAPH010000008.1, on the reverse strand, counting down.
TCGTCGATCGAGTTGTCGACGACTTCATACACGAGGTGGTGCATGCCGCGCACGGTGGTGTCGCCGATGTACATGCTCGGCCGCTCGCGCACGTGCTCCAAGTCGCTCAGGTGCTCGAGGTCCTTGGCGCCGTAATCTTCCGAGCCGCGGGAAGATTTCGGCCCGGCCGCCTCGTTGCTGGGCTGGCCGGTGGGGAGCGAATCGTCGGCAGGGGGTTCGGTCGTCATCGAGTTCGGTCTGGCGGGATGGATCAGGTTGTTTCGAAAGCCGCTCGCCGCGCCAGGGGCGCTCGCGAGCGGAGTAGTTCAATGGATTGGGCCCAGGCGGAAGCGCAGGTCGCGAATGCCCTGCTCCGGCAATCGGCCCGCGAGCGCGACAAGCAGCGACTGCTTCTGAAAGGTTAGCTCTTGCAGCACGGCGGAGTTCTCGACGAACACCTCGAGCACGCCCCGCTTCACTTGCCCCGCGCGGCTGCTGGCGGCCCACTGCGGACCGACCGCCTCGGCCCACGCCTGGGCGAAGCCGATCGCGGTCAGCTCGCGGGCATAGCCGCGTCGAGCGAGCAGCTCGGAAAACACATCGTTGATTCTCTGCGGACCATGACGGGTCATCGTGCTTCCTGCAAAACCATGAAACGATCGCCACGAACGCGGCCAGCCAAGCTGCGTTGGCCTTACCGCTCACGCGCAAGCGGCATGATGACGTAGGCATAGCCGTCGTCGGTGAGGCACACCGCGGCGCTCTCGGCGTCCTTGAGTTCGAGCGTGAAGGTCTTGTCGGCGTCGAGCACCTTGAGGAAGTCGTTCACGTACCGCGGGTCGAGCGTGATGCCGATCTCGGGGCCCTCATAGGCGATCGGCAACTCGATCCGCGATTGACCGGCCTCCGCCGCCCGCCCCGTGAGCACCAGGCTGCCGGGGGCGAAGGTGAAGTCGACGCCGCGGCTCTCCTCGCTGGTGAGAATGGCCGCTTGCCGCACCGCGGTGTAGAACGGCCCCACGTTCAGGCCGATCCGCTGGGCGTCGGGCCGCACCGGCAACACATCGCGCCAGCGGGGAAAGCGGCCTTCCGCCAGCCGGGAATAGACCGTGACGCGCTGGCAACGCACGAGCACGCTGTGCCCCGTCACCGCCATCTGCGCCGCGGCTTCGGCTTCGCTGCCGGCCACCGCCGCCAAAGCCCGCTCGATCAACTGCATGGCCCGCGTCGGCACGATCGTGGCGTTGTCGGGGGTCTGATGACCGCCCACAGCCTTCGCCGCGCCCTCCATCTTGGCTAAGCGACGGCCATCGGTGCCGACGGCGATCGCCTTCTCCGGGCCCAACTCCCAGAGCACGCCACCCAGGGCATAGCGGCTGCTCTCGTTGTCGGTGGCGAACACCGTACGGCGGATCATCTCTCGCATCAAGCGAGCCGGCAGCTCGTGGAACTTCTCTTCACGAAACCCGCTGACCGCCGGGAACTCTTCCGGATTCTCCGCCTGCAGTTTGAATTCGCTGCGGTCACCGCGGACGAGCGTTTCGCGGGCATCGGTTTCGATGCGGAGCCGCTCATCGCCGCTCTCACGCAAGATCGAGCCGAACCGGCCGACGGGCAACACTGCGCTGCCAGGGGACGTTACGTCGACGCCCGGCACTTCGATCCGCACGCCGACTTCGAGATCGGTGGCCATGAGGGTGACCGCATCGGCCGAGGCCTCGATCTTCACGTTCTGCAAGATCGGCTTAGGGCTGCGGGCCGGCGCCACGGCGGCCGCGGTCTGAAAGGCGGCCAGGAACTTTTCGCGTTCGCAGGAGAGCTTCATGAATGGGGTCCAACCGGGCCGAACGAGCAACGCAGGGAGCATCACTCCTTGGGCAACAATGATTTCTCTTTAAGAATTAGTAGTGGTAGTAGAGACGCGGCCCGCATCGACCAGCGGATCGCCGTTCGCCAACCGAAGCGCCAGCGAGCAAGCGGCTTGCGACGACCGACAAGCTCGCGGAGCCAGTGGAAACGCTGTCGCCTGACTGTCGACGGCGCGTTGATCGCGCTCGCGCAGGCGTCGACAAGCCGCGGCAACAGCGAGCCGTCGACAGGCCGCGGCAGGTGGTTCGCCAGAGCGACGACAATTCGTTGACATTGAATTCACAATAACGTTCGTACCGGACTGCGACGAAAACCTCTCGAGCTAGGGCAGGCGCGAGGGCGTTAGGTCAGCCCACATCCAGCGCGCCCAGCAGTTCGCCGATCGTTTGGCGCACGTTGGGATCCGCTTCCAACAGTTCCTCGGTGCGACGATAAGCGTGCAGCATCGTCGTGTGGTCGCGCTGGCCGAAGAACTGGCCGATCTGTTCTAGACTGGAGTTGGTGAGCCGCCGCGCGAGATAGACGGCGATCCCCCGCGCGATCACCACGCTCTGCCTCCGTGAAGGTCCCCGCAGTTCGGCCAGCTTGAGCCCCTGATGCCGGCAGGCGAGATTGGCGATGTCCTTGAGCGTGAGGCCGCCTGCCGAGGCGCGCTCCCGCGTCAGTTTGCGCACGGCCGCCAAATCGATTGGCCGGCCCCGCTCGCGAGCCACCGCGTGCAAATCGCCCAAGGCCGACATCAACCGCGGCGCCGTGACGGGCAAGCCTGCCGCGAGTGCGCGCGCCGCGCGCCGCGAGATTTCGATCCGCCGAGCCGCGGCGAGTTGCACCACGAGCTCGAAGCGAGCCTCGGGCCCCGGCGCGGCGACCGGCACCACCAGCCCTTCGCACAGCCGGCCCCTCAAGGCAGGGAATAGTTTGGCCATCTCCGATGGCGATTGCCGCGTGGCAACCACCACGCGCCCGGCCCGATTGCGCAAAGCGTCGAGCGTGTGCAGCAGTTCCCCCTGAGCCGAGGGCTTGCTGGCCAGCGTGTCCATGCCGTCGAGGATCAGCAGATCGAGCTGGCGGTACTTTGCCCGCAGCTCGGTGGTCGTTTTGCGGGCCACGGCGTCGTTCACGTCGCGGGCGAACTCGGCCCCGGTCACGTAGGCCGTGCGCCGTTGGGGATAGTACCGCTGCGAACCAGCCGCCAGTCCCAGGGACAGGTGCGTCTTGCCGACGCCGGCCGGCCCATAGAACACCAGCGGCGGGTCGATCTGGGCCGCAGGCTCGAAAAAACTGGTCACCGCCGTGGCCGCCAGGTAGTTCTCGGGCCCGGCCAAAAACGCGGCTTCGCGGAAGCTGGGAGCGTCGTCGCCGCGACCGTTGCCCGACGATTGGGCCAAGGGCAACGGGATGCTGACGACACGATTGACCACGGACATCCGTCCCGACCGTCCAGGCCCCAAGAACGGGGCATTCCAGCTCCAAAAATGAAGCCCGAATTATAGCGGTTGTTCAGGCAGATAGCGAGAGTGCCGGCCCGGGTTAGAGACCGCGAAAAACCCAGAGATTTCCCGGCCTTAGTGGATGCCCAACGCACGGCGGAAGGCAGTGGCCCGGCGGCGGTTCAGGGCCCCTCCGGCCAGGCCAACTCCACAACGACCGGATCATGGTCCGAGGCCACCGGTTCCGCCAGCTTGTGGGCAGAGCGCGACCGCCAGCGATCCTGAGTCCGGAACAGCACGTAGTCGATCGTTAGCCCGTCCTCGAGCGGGTTCGTCCAGCCCTCCAGCCGGGCAACGGGCGCCGAGTCGGGAAGGGCGTTCAAATCGCCTGCCAGGATCACCGGCAACTCACTCGGGCCGAACAACTCGGCGAGCTTGGCGGTTTGGGCAGCGCGGTTCTTGGCCGACAGGTGGCACAGGTGGGTGACCACGAACATCGAAGTTCGCCCGTTCGGGACGATGCACTTCGCCGCCAGCGCCGTGCGCGGCTCGCCCCCTTCGGGCGAGGGCAACGGATGTACCTGAACGTCGGTCGGCTCGGCGCGGGCCAGGATCGCGTTGCCATACTCGCCCCCCTCGAGCTCAATCGACCGGCCGAAGGCCATCTCCAGGTCGGTCAATCGGGCCAGTTCGGCCGCCTGGTCTACGCCGCCAGCGCGGCGGGTGCGGCGGTCGACCTCTTGCAGAGCCACCAGGTCGGGGTCGGCGGCGCGAATGATCTTGGCCAGACGTTCGAGGTCGAAGCGGCCGTCCGTCCCTTCGCCGTGATGGATGTTGTAGGTCATCACGCGCAGAGATGGCGGATCGGCGGCGATTGCTAGACCCGGTGCGAGCCCGGCCAAAAGCGCCAGGACCAAGGAACCGAGCCAAGGGCGCCGAACCGACCCAGCAGCGCTTCGATGCGACATCGCGGCGCCTCGCGTCTTGGAAAGTGGTTATTGCCCTGGCAGCGGAATGCCCATGCGGGCCATCAGGATTTGCATGTCGGCCCAGACGTCCTTTTTCGCCGCGGGGTTCCGCAGCAAGTAAGCCGGGTGATAGGTGCATAATACCTGGCTAGTCCCGTGCTGAAAGAACGTGCCCCGCAGCTTGCCGATCGAGGCCTCGGTGTCGAGCAGGGCCCGCGCCGCCACGGCGCCCAGGCAGCAAATGAACTCGGGACGGATGATCTCGAGTTGCCGCTGATAGTAGCCGCGGCAGTTGGTGATCTCTTCCGGCAACGGATTCCGATTGCCCGGCGGCCGGCACTTGATCGTGTTGAGGATGTACACGTCCTCGCGGCGGAGCGTGCAGGCTTCGATAATCCGGTTGAGCAGCTGCCCAGCCTTGCCGACGAAAGGTTCCCCCTGGGCGTCCTCGTCGGCGCCAGGGGCTTCGCCAAAGAAGCAAAGCCGGGCCTCCGGATTGCCGACGCCGAACACCGTTTGCGTGCGCATGGCGGCCAGATTCGGGCAGCGTGTGCAGCCGGAGACTTCCTGGGCGAGCACTTTGAGGGCGACGATCCGGCCGGCGCGATCCGCGGGCGCGGGAGTCTCCTTGGCGACAGGCGTGGAGGGCGGCGGCGCGAGGGCGCTCGCTCGAGACCCCTGGTCAGCTCGCTGTACCATCGCGGGAGCGGGGCCTGGCGAGGCCGTGGCCGCAGGCTTCCCGACGGCCGGCGCGGGGCTCTTACCCTTGGCGCGCGGCAAGTGGGTCACACCGGCCCGCTGTAAGTCGTCGAGCAGCGCTTTGGCTGCTCGGGGGGATTGAGGCGCCGATCCGTTTCGCCGAGCCGCCAACGCTGGCCTCCCTTCCTGTTGAGTTCGTCCTTAGTGCTGCGTCACAGCTAGAAGTTCGGGTTGCCCCTCCGATACTAGCCCGCAGCGCAAGCAAGGGAGAGCCACGTTATCCCTGGCCGAGCCTCGCAGACCCCTGCACGGGCCGGGCGGCATTTTCGGCCAGCGCGCCCAAGCGACGCTCAAGTCCCTTGCTTGCGCTGCGGGTTAGTGTGGCACAACCCTAAAATCCGTGCGTGACGCAGCACTAGTCGTCCCGGTGCCCGCCCGTGAACCGGAAGATGAAGTAGAGCAGCGTCAGCACGGCTTGCAAGGTGGCGGCCACGTAGGTGAGCGCGGCTGCATTCAGCACCTTGTTCACATAGCGCATCTCGTCGCGCGGCACGATGCCATATTCCACGAGCTGCCGCTTGGCGCGAAAGCTCGCGTCGAACTCGACCGGCAGGTTCACCACCTGGAAGAACGCCACGGCGCCGAACAGGATGATGCCGGCCCAGATCACAGGCTTGAGCGCCATGGCCAGGCCGATCATCAGCACGATCATGCCCAAGCCGCTGCCGATGCTGGCCATCGGCACGGCGGCGTTGCGGATGACGAGCGGTGCGTAGTGCGTAGCGTCTTGAATGGCATGTCCCGCTTCGTGCGCGGCGATCCCCACCGCGGCCAGCGAACGGTCGCCGTAAACGTCGGGGCTGAGCCGCAGCACCTTGGCTTTCGGGTCGTAGTGGTCGCTCAGATGCCCAGGGATTTGCTCGATGCTCACGTCATTGAGCCCGGCCGAGTCGAGAATATGGCGCGCGGCCGCAGCACCGCTCAGCGGGGCAGGCATTTGCTGCGCTTGCGCGTAGGTCGCGCGAATCCGCCACTGCGCCCAAAGGCTAAGCAAGACGGCGGGAGCGATGAAGAGGAAATAGACAGGATCGAAAAACATCGGATTCGTTTCTCCGGCACAACGCGACCGCAGGGTACAACTCGCCCCGCGGCCCTCATGGTTCTACGCAGGTTTTGGCAGCCCAGTTCCAGCCAGCGCAGGCTGGAATAGCCACCACAAACAACCACCAAACAACAACTTACGGCGTTCCGCCGCCCACCGCGGCGGCAGTCCACCGATGACGTATATCCCTTAAGAGCATTTTTAGGGCCAGAAGGGTCTACCGAAGGACGTTCGTCATGGCGGAGAAAGTCTTGGTCGTCGAGGACGCGCCCGAATACCGGACGCTCATCAGCCGGGCCATTCGCGAGGCCGGGTACGACGTGCAGACGGCCAGCGACGGCCGCGAGGGATTGTCGCAGATCGAGCGCCAGCGGCCGAGCGCCGTGGTGTGCGATTTGATGCTGCCCCGGTTGAGCGGGTTCGGGCTGCTCGAGGAGGTCCGCTCGCGCGACAAGCGGCTCCCCTTCATTCTCACGAGCACCTGGGACAACGAGATGGCGCGGACCCACGCCCGCGATCTCGGCGCCGACGCCTTCGTCCCCAAAGACACGGATGCTCGGCAGATCGTCGACGCGGTGCGCCGCTGCTGCCAGGTGAAAGTGGCCGAGGCCCGCATTCCGCGGCCGCCGAAAGCGCCGGCCGCGCCGATCGCCCAGTGGAAGATGAGCTTCGAAAACAAGCTCGACGACGCGCTCGCCAGCTTCTGCCGGCAGGCCAAACCGCTGCTGGAAGGGCTCGATTCGACCCGCCGGGTGCGGTTGGCCGAGGCGGCCGGCCAGGCGATTCGCGTGGTGATTTGCTGCGGAAACCTGGAGCTAGGTCCCGAGCGGATGCTCGAGGCGAGCCTGCGTCCGCAGATCGACCGCCGATCGAGCATGGCCCCTTACTGCACGCGACGCGTGCATGCGCTGGCGGTGCGTGAGGCCGAGCGGATTCGCTTCTGCCTGGCGGATCAGGGCCCGGGCTTCGACTACCGGACCTTGGCGGAAACGCAACTGGGCTTGGCCGGCTATTTGTTCGGCCAGATCCGCTTTTCGTCAGACGGACGCTGCTTCCAACTCGTGCACGAGCTGAACAGCGAGAACCGCTAGGACGCGCTCTTCGACTTGAGCGCCTTGACGCTGCCGACCAAGCGGCTCTTGGTGCGAGCGGCGGCGTTGGCGTGGATCAGCCCCTTGGCGGCCGCCTGATCGAACTTCTTGGCCACCACGCGCGCCTGCGCCTCGGCGCCGGCCACGTCGCCAGCAGCAACCAGCTCGCGGGCCTTCCGTAGTTGGGACTTCAGTACGGAACGGCCCGAGCGGTTGCGGGCACGTTGCTCGAGGCTCTGTCGCAGTCGCTTTTTGGCGCTGGTCGAATTGGGCATGGGGCGTCAAAACGGATTCGAGGGGCAGACGGGCCGCACTCTGCGGCGAATCAACCTTTATCGCGATCCTGGGCCAGTTTGTCCAGACGTACCGAGACGTCTTTGTAGCCGAAATCGAGCCCCGCCAGCTCCGTCAGGTAGCTTTCGGCCTTATCCCAGATCTTGAGCCCAGAAGCTAGCACTGCCGCCCTGTAGAGAGCTAACTTGCGGAGCTCCGGGTCACGGTCGGCGACCTCTTGGATCGCCTGCTCGTAGTTGCTCATCGCCAGCTTGTACTGCTTGATCATGTGGAAGCACTCACCCAACTCCAGGTACACGCTGGCTTTACGCTTGGAGTCCCCCCGGGCTTCCTGGAACAGCTTGATCGCTTCGTTGAAGTTTTCCGCGCGCTTGAGCCGCAGGGCCAACTCGTAGCGCAATCCTGGGTTGGCGGGGTAACGTTCGACCCGGGCCCCAAAGACTTCCAGCTCGCGCCGGTTGAGCTCGAGCTTCATCTTTTTGTAGAGCTCGTTCGCCGCCTCGGTGCGTTCCTCGCGAGCCTTCTTTTCGGCGATCGCCAACTGCTGATGGGCGCGGCGGAGTTGCACGTCCTCGAGCGCTTCGCGGAGCATGATGTCGCCGGCGGCCACTTCCAGGGCACGCTGGTAGGCGGCCTCGGCCTCCTCGAACCGTTCGTTGCGCAGGTGCAGCTCGGCCAGCGAGCGGTAGTTGGCCACGTCGCCCGGGTCCTTGGCGATGGCCCGCTCGAGCATCTGCTCGGGGGTCCGCTGCACGACCGGTCCGGTGCGCTCGGACTGGGCCGCGCGATCCGCCATCACGTCGGTCGTGTTCTTGGCATCTTCGTAGCCACCCTTATGGATCGTCTTGTTGACCGTGAGATCCGCTACGGCGCGGCTCGCCTCGACATCGCCCGCCTTAGCTTGCAGCACGCGATTCCAGAGGGCGATGGCTTCGTCGAACTTGCCTAAGCGCGCCAGAGCGCGCGCAAACTGGCGGGTGACTTCGGTGTCTTTGGCGTTGACCTCGAGCGCATGCCGGAGGTAGAGCAACTGGCACTCGTCGAAATTCATCCGCTCGCAAGCGGCGCCCAGGGAGCAGAGGGTGGAGACGTCCCAAGGGTTGAGCTTGAGCATCTCGATGCCGCTGCGCATGACGCCGGGCCAGTCCTTTTGCAGTTCCGCCTTCTTCACCGAGGCCTTGGCAGTCGTGCCGCGCAGGCCGGCGAACGTGCCTCCCTTCTTGTTGTTGTTATACTTGCGATGCAAGCCTGCCAGCAGCGCCTGGGCATAGATCAGATTGCCGGGATCGGCCTCGACACACCGCTGGAAGCTCTCGGTGGCGTAGTCGAAGTCTCCCTTGCCCAGGCTGCGGTTGCCGTGCTCGAGCCACTGCTGCAAGCGGGCGCGGGTGGCGGCGTCGATGACGGGCCGCTTTTTGGGATCACTTGCCATCGGTGAGTGTTCGATTCATGCGACAAGAGAGACCGTTCCGCCCACAGCCACGCGCTGGGGTCCCGTTTGCCTTGGCCGCCCTTCCGTCCGTTGGGCCCTGTCCGTCGTCGTTGCGGGCGCGAGCAACTGCATGCGGCCGCAACCATTTATCTTAGCCGGTTGTGCGGCAAACTCAATTTCGGGGGGAATTCAGGGGGAATTCGAGCGGCGTCCCCGCTCTGGCAGGCGGCCTCGCCGGGTGGGAGAATGGTCCGGGCTTGATCGCACCGATTCAGTAGGTTGCTGTATGGGCCGCATCGCAAAAACCGTCGTGCTAGTCGGGTTGTGTCTCTTGTGCGTCGGTGTGGTGGTGAGTCGCATGTCCGCCACGCCAAGCGACGGAGGACAATGGATTGCCACCATCGGTGCATTCTTAATGGTGGCTGGTTTCATTGCGATGCTGCCCGGCGTCTGGCGACGCAAGCGGGTCGACTAACTCCCGTGCCGCTGCGCATTATTCGCGTGGCAGACTGACCCACGATCGGAATTCGGCCGACGCCACTCCAGGGCCCGTGACATGAGCGAACGTTTCGCGGGCAGGGGAACCGTCTATTTCGTGGGCGCCGGACCTGGCGACCCGGGGTTGCTCACCTTGCGCGGCGCTCAGTGCCTAGGCCGGGCCGACTTGGTGCTTTTCGACTATTTGGCCAATCCCGCGGTGCTGCGGCACTGCCGGCCCGACGCCGAACTGATCTGCCTGGGCCGGCACGGCCGCGACGAGCTCTGGTCGCAGGAACAAATCCAGGCGGCGCTCGTCGAGCATGCCCGCCATGGCCGCTGCGTGGTGCGGCTCAAGGGGGGCGACCCGGCGGTGTTCGGCCGGTTGGCCGAAGAATGCGCCGCACTGGCCGCAGCCAACGTCCCCTGGGAGATCGTCCCCGGCGTGACCGCGGCCTTGGCCGCCGGCAGCTATGCCGGCGTTGCGCTCACCCATCGCGACTCCGCCTCGGCGGTCGCCCTGGTGACGGCGCACGAGAGCCCGGACAAGACGACCGCGGATCTCGACTATCCCGCTCTGGCCCAGTTCCCCGGCACGCTCGTGTTCTACATGGGGGTTACGACCGTCGAGCAGTGGACCAAGGCACTTATCGACGCCGGCAAGCCGGCCGATACGCCGGTCGCCGTGGTCCGCAGGTGCTCCTGGCCCGATCAGCGCGTGATCTACGGCGACCTTGGCGGCATCGCCGCCCAGGTCCAGTCCCCCAAGCTGCGGCCGCCGGCGCTGTTCGTGGTGGGCCCGGCCGTCGGCCGCTCAGGCGGACCCAACTGGTTCACTTCACGCCCGCTGTTTGGGCAACGCGTGTTGGTGGCGCGGCCGCTGCAGCAAGCGCTCGAAATCTTAGAGCCGCTCCGGGAGTTGGGGGCCGACGTGCTCGTGCAGCCGGCGATCGAAATCGGGCCGCCGGCCGATTGGGCGCCCGTCGACCGGGCGCTCGCGCGGCTGGGAGAGTTCGACTGGCTGGTCTTCTCGAGCGTCAACGGCGTGCGGCATTTGCTCGACCGCCTCTGGCAACTCGGCCAGGACTTGCGGGCATTGGGGGGCTTGCGGCTGGCGGCGATCGGCCCCGGAACGGCGGCCGAACTGCAGCGGCGGGGCCTGCGGACCGACTTGCTCCCCGACGAATACCGGGCTGAAGCCCTGGCCGAAGCTCTGGCTCGAGGCGCTGCCGGCAAGCGGTTTTTGCTCGCCCGCGCGAGCCGCGGCCGCGAAGTGCTGGCCGAGCAACTCCTTGCCGCCGGCGGCGAGGTGGAGCAGGTCGTGGTCTATGAAAGTCGCGACGTGGCGGGGCCCCACCCAGAGGTCGCGGCGGCTCTAGCCGCCGGGCAGATCGATTGGACGCTGGTCACCAGCAGCAGCATCGCCCGCTCGCTCGCGCGGATGTTCGGCGACGAACTGAGCCACACCAAATTGGCCAGCATCAGTCCGGTGACTTCGCAGACGCTGCGGGAGCTGGGCAGGCCGCCGGAGGCCGAGGCCTGCGTCTACACGCTCGAGGGGCTGATCGACGCGATCCGATAGGGGCCGGCCGAGAGGGGACTTTGCCGGTTGCAGGCGGCGGCGCCGGCTGGGCCGTCGGCGGGAGCCTTGGCCTCCCATGCCGGGGGACGCGGTTTCCGTCGAGGAGGGCAGGCCGCCGGGTCGATTTCCTCGTTTGGACGCGCACCCCTCCCGCCCTAATCGAGGCCTTTCGATGCTCGATCGTACGCGCGGCTCGCTGATCCTGTCGGTCGAATGTCCCCCCAGCGCCGGCCGATCGGCGCCCCTGGAGGGGCTCGAAACGCTCGACCGCCTGCTCTCGCACTATGGGTTGCCGGCCACCTGGGCGGTGGCGGAACCGGCGGCTTGGTTCCCCGCGCTGCGAACCGCGCCGCACGAGGTCGCGGTGCTCGGAGACGCGAGCTGGACGAGCCCTCAGGCGGGCAGGGCAGGGTTCTTGAAGGAGCTCGAGCGTCGCGTTGCTCCGGCGCGGGCGGCGGGCCTCGAAGTCTCCTCGCTCATCGTGGCCGACGGGGGACCCCCCGATCATTGCGATCTGCTCTACAAGCTCGGCCTGCGGTCCGTCCGCGGTGCGGAACCGGTCGCCGGATGTGCTGCCCGGAATCTGCGGTTTGGGCTGTGGGAATTGCCGGCAGCCTTGCGTTTCCCTGCCGCCGGCTGGCTCGCCTCCTGGCGTCGGGCGCGGGCGGCTCGGCGGATGATCGCCGCAGGAACTTCGGAGCAGCGCCCACTGCATGTGGCGCTGGATGGCCAACTGCTAGCGGCCGGCGGCGTGCTCATGGCCCAACTGCTCGATTCGGTGCTCTACGCCGCCGCAGTTCAGCGTGACCAAGGAACGCTGCAGGTTCAGACGATGGCCGGGGCAGCGGCCGCTTTGGGGCGAGCGACCTTGGGGGCGGCGTCGACCTCGATTCTGCGGCCGCGGGCGGCCTAACGGCGCCAAAACCCCGAGCGGCAAGCGGCTTAGGCCAATTCGCGGAAGGCCGACCAGCTCATGTAGGCGAGCATGAGCGAGGCCACGATGAAGCCCAGGTCCATCATCATCCCGCCAGGGCGAGCCTTGTCAAAGGGCCACCCCACAATCAGGTCCAGCGCGAATACCACCAGGACAATCGCAGCAACGGCGAGTCCCGTAATGGTAAGAACTTTGGGCATTCTGCGCAGTCCTTATGAGGGTTACGAACCCTCATTATAGTTCCGTGCAAGTCTCTGTCACCCGCCTATTTTCGCTGCCCTGCTCATCGGGGTTTGGCGGGCGTCTTCGAGGGACGATGTCCAACGAGCGGGTTGACGACCCTTTCGGGGCGCCCCGACCGACACGGCAGTTCGGGGTCCTTGACGGCGGGGGTCCAGCAGGGATAATGGGGCTCTTTGTGATACTGAGTCTCAACATCCTCTTGTCCCTGAGATCGACCCGCCTCTCGAAATGCTTCGCTTTGCCCCCCCAGTGCGGTTTTCGCTGGTCGCGTTGAGCCTGTTGCTCGTCGGCCCCGCGAGCACGCTCAGCGCCCTTAACTTCGTAGAACCCCAGTCTTGGCTCCGCGGAGGCGAAGGGTCCACCTATCAAGAGTGGGACGCCTTCAGCGTCCTGCCCGACCAAGACAATCCTTCGGCCGCCGGCGCTCATCCGCCGGATGTCGGAGTGGACACCGTGGAGGGAGGCCAGCCAACCCTGCAGGAACTGAGCGGCGTCAGCTTCGTCACCAGCTCGCACAACGTCTATTCCTTCTCCGACCCGCTGAGCGTTCAGATCGATCTGCCGAACTTCGGGCTCGGAAACGGTTACTTCACCACGGTCGTTCTGCAAACCAAGACCCTCGGCACCGCCATCGATCCGGCGACCGTGCTCCTCGGAGATGTGGCGCCAGACGCCTCGAGCGTGCTCGCCGAAGAAGACATCGGCTCCCCCGGCGGCAGCACCAAGCAGATCGAAACCTGGTTTCGCTGGCAGCTCCCCGAGAATCCGGGCAACGCCGCCCACTACGCGCTGACCTTCAAGGCCTTAGGCTCGAGCATGAGCCTCGACCGCGTGTCGGTCGACACTTGGACCGGGCTGGAACCGAAGCTCGAACCCGTGCCTGGGCTGACACTCCTGCCGGGGGACGCCAACGGCGACGGCAAGGTAGACCTCACGGATTTCGGCATTCTCAAAGGGAATTTCGGGTCCGGCTCGTCCTCGAGCCAGGGGGACTTCAACGGCGACGCCCACGTCGATCTGACGGACTTCGGCATTCTCAAGCAGAACTTCGGCGTCTCGGGCGCAGTGGGCGTGCCCGAGCCGGCGACCCTGGGCCTGGGAGTTTTCGGGCTCACGCTGCTGGGGTTGAGGGCAGCGAGGAAACTGCGCCGCCGCGCATAGCCGCCGCACACCGCAACGAGATGGACCACGGACCGTAGGAACAGGTCGGAACGAACATGGCAGCGAAATCCCCCACGATCGGAGCGCGTTGCGCGGCCCGCGGGTTTACGTTGGTCGAGCTGCTGGTGGTGATCGCCATCATCGGCATTCTGATCGGACTGCTGTTGCCCGCCGTGCAGGCCGCGCGTTCGGCCGCGCGTCGCGCGCAGTGTTCGAACAACCTGCGGCAAATCGGCATCTCGATGCATCTGCACCAAGACGCCCAAAAAGTGCTGCCGCCGGCGATCATGAAGCCAACGGTCGGCAGCAACGGAGTGGGGAGCGGCAGCAGCGGGTTCGTGGCGATCCTGCCGTACCTCGAGCAGGGGAACACCTTCAGCCAGTTCGACTTCTCCAAGTCGCCCCTCGACGACAAGAACGTGGGCATTCTCGAGCAGTCGATTCCGGTCTATCGCTGCCCCGAGATGAACCTGCCGCGCCCCGTGCCCGACCCGAGTTGCCAAGAGACTGGCGCCCCGAGCAGCTACGCACTCTCGACGGGCAGCCTGGGCACGCGCTATGGACCGCACAACGGCGCGATCATCGGCTATGGCGCCGACTACATGACGATCTCGACCGACAAGATCGCCGATGGCTCGAGCAACACCTTTTTGGTGGGCGAACTCGATTATGGGCTCGAAAACTGGCCCGATAAGTGCGTCGAAGGGGTGACCAAGGGGGGGACCACCCAGTGGGCCTTCGCGTATCCGGGCGTCGCCTGGGGATCGACGCTGGGCGTGTTCAACTCGGACCGGCTGGTCAATCTGTTCGAGGAATGGGAGACGTTCCGCAGCGACCATGTGGGGGGCGCGTTCTTCTTGATGGGCGACGGCTCGGTGCGCTTCGTGCGCGACGGCACGCCCAAATCGGTGCTCGACGCACTGGCCACGCGCGAAGGGGGCGAGATCGTGCCCCAGGATCCGTAGACAAACAGCGACGTGCCGCTGCGAGGCGGTCGCCGACACATCACACAGCAATCCTAATTCGGAGACCATCGTCGCCATGATCGTTCGCCTTCGTACTCTGTGGCTGGCCGCGCTGCTCGCGGCCTTGGCCGTGCCGGCCCAGGCCCACTTCGTGTGGGTGTCGATCGAGCAGGGAAGCAATGGGCGGCCTGAAGCGCGCGTGTGGTTTGGCGAAGATCCGTCGCCGGGGGCCGCGCATCTCGTGCCCAAGGTCGCGCACACCAAGTTGCAAAGCGTCGGCCGCGACCAAGCCCGCGACGTGGAGCTCGAGCAAGTGACGGGGGACGGCGTAGGCGAATGGGTCGGCGAATTGCCAACCGATGGGCCGCTCGCGATCCGCGCCGTCTGCGACTACGGAACCTACGGCCACGGCGGCCCGCTCACGCTGGTGCAGTACTACGCCAAGGCCCTCAAGCCGGCCACGTCGGCCGAGCTGACAGCCACGGCCCGCGACGAAAAGCTGCCGCTCGACATCGTGCCGGAGCTGACCCCTGAGGGGCTGCGGTTCACGGTCTATTGGCAAGCGAAGCCGGCGGCCAAGACCCCGGTCTCCGTGCTGGACGTCGAGGGGGAGGACGAAGAGCTCACCACCGATGAGCAGGGGCAAGCCCTGCACCGCAATCCCGGCAAGGGACTGATTTCGGCCCGCGTCGGCCAGCGCGAAGCCGACAAGTCGGGTGAGCGGAACGGCAAGCAGTATGAATCGGTGAGCAACTTCACCACGCTGACCCTTCGGCTGCCGGCGGATGCCCGGGTGGCCGCCGCCCCGGCCACGGCGGCTGCGTCGCCCGGGGCGGCGGACGCCCCGGCCGACGATTTGTTGGCCAAAGCCCGTGAGGCGCGGGCCGTGTGGAACGACTTCCCCGGCTTCACCGCCGATGTCACGCTGTCGATCGATGGCGAGACCAGCGCGGGTCGCCTGACGGTCGACGAGGCCGGCGAGGTAGTGCTCGATCTGCCGTCGTCCGAGGGTCTGAAGTGGGCTCGTCGGCAATTGGCCTCGCTCGTTTCGCACCGCATGCCAGGCGAGCCCATCGGCTCGGGCGCCACCCTCCAAGCCGAGGCGGGAGACCATCCCCTCGGCACTCTGCTCAAGCTCGAGGGAGAGTCGATGGGGAGCGTTTACCGGGTGGACGACAACGTGGTGACCGAGGTCAACCGCGACACTCCTGGGGGCCGCTTTACGATCAGCGTGATGGATGTCTACTGGAATCAGGAACATAAGTACCTGCCGACGGTGTTCAACGTCAGCTCCTGGGAGCAGCCCTCCGGCAAACTCAAGTCGTCGCAGACCAACCAGCACCGTTGGCAGCGCGTGGGGGCCTTTGACCTGCCGACGAGCCTGCTCGAGGTGGAAGCGGCCGATGGCGGGCGTCACGTCCGGCAGCTCAAGCTGCGGAATCACCGACTGACGGGCGAGCCGGAATCGACCGCGGCCGCCGCCCGCAACGTGGCTCAGTAGCCGGAAGTCACGTCGCGACTCCTTCTGACCGCAATTCGCCCCGCGGCCGCCCTCGAGGCAGCCGCGGGGCTTTCTTTTTGCCGCTTTTCCGGCCTCTCCGAACGGATGATCGGGCCTTTGCCCCTCACAGGCGCCGCTCTACCCGCGACCCCGGACACCTCACGGGCCGGAAGTCCTTCGTAGGCCGCAAAGTTTCCCATCCGTGGCCGGAAGAACCGTTGGCGAACGGGATTGCGGCGTGCTGCGCCTGAATTCCCGGTAAGGACGAATCCGATAGCAAATTCAGGCAATCAAGACCCAGCCGCGAGTGCAGGCGGAACGCTCGCGCCCACCTATCCCAGTGCCTACCTGAAATAGCCTGCCTCCCTAGTGTGGTGTGCACACTGCGCTCACCTTTCCCACGGATTGGAGTTACGATCATGAAGGTTTCGAAACTGGCCACGATCATGGCCCTGGCCGGCATGTTGCCGTGCGGCTTGGCCATGGCGCAGTCGCCGGTGCGTCAGCCGAGTTCCGTCCAGCAAACCGCCTTCGCGTATGGCAGCTACTACGACGAAGGGGAGGCTGAAGGCGGCGCGGCGAGCGCCTCGCCCAGCGACGCCCCGGCGGCCGCAGAGCCGGCCCCCGCTCCCGCGGCGAGCGACACCGCTTGCACGACCTGCAACACGGGTTGCTCCACCTGCGATTCAGGCTGCGATTCTTGCGACAGCGACCCCTGGAGCCTGTTCGGCGACTGCGAGCACCTGAAGTGCCACAACATCACGGTCGCGGGCTGGTTGGCTCAGAGCTTCACCGTGAACCCTGCCGGCCCTTCGGACCGGTGGAATGGTCCGGTGACCTGGAACGACCGCTCCAACGACTACCAACTCAACCAGCTCTACCTCTACGGTGAGCGCGCCACCGACACGGGCGGCGACGGCTGGGACCTTGGCGGTCGCGTCGACGCGCTCTACGGCACCGACCATCGCTTCACCACGGCCACCGGCTTGGAGAACTTTGGCGACGGTACTCCGAAGTGGAACTCGGGCCGCTTCTACGGTCTGGTCCTGCCTCAGTTCTACATGGAGGCGGCCTACAACGACCTCAAGGTGAAGATGGGCCACTGGTACTCGCCTGTCGGGTACGAAGTGGTGCCGACGACCGGCAACTTCTTCACCACGCTGCCTTATACCTTCCAATACGGCGAGCCCTTCACCCACACCGGCGTGTTGGCCACCTACACTCTCACCGACAAATGGACCGTGGGCGGCGGCTTCCAGCACGGCTGGGACAACTTCGACAACACGGGCAACCCCAACCTCGGCTTCATCGGCACCGTTTCCCGCAGCTTCGACAGCGGAGGCTCGGTCGCCATGGTGTTCGTCCAGAGCAACGAGCTGGTGGGCAGCGGCGCCTTCCGCCAACGCTACCTGCAGACGTTCGTCTTCCAGCAACCCTTGAACGACGACTGGTCGTACGTCGGTCAGTCCGACCTGGGCATTCAGAACGACGCCCTGGATCCGACCGTCAACAACGGCATGGGCCGTTGGTACGGTTTGAACCAATACCTGTTCTACAAGGCGAGCGATACGCTCACGTGGGGTCTGCGCGCCGAATGGTTCCGCGACGAAGGCGGAACCCGCGTGGGCGGCTTCTTGCAGCCCACCCCGACCGGCCAAGAGCGCGGCTTGCCTGGCCCGGCGTTCGGCAATCTGCAGCGCACCGGGTACGACGGCAGCTTCTACCAAATCACGTTTGGCCCGAACTGGAAGCCGAACGGCAACCTGGTCGTTCGCCCAAACGTCCGCTGGGACTGGTTCAGCGGCAAGGCTAACAATCCGGCTGGCCTCCGTCCCTACAACGACGGCGTGAGCAATAGCCAGTTCCTGTTCGCAGTCGACGCGATCGTGACCTTCTAGTCGCAAGCGTCCGACCAACACCGTTACTCCGCCGACCCCTCGCAGGCACGAGCTTGCGAGGGGTCGGTTTGTTTCTTGGCGGGGCGGCGTCGCGCCCCTTCGCGCGATCTCGGGAGGTGTTCGAGTAAGAGCAGGTGCTTTTCGGCAGGAAGGCAAAGCGGCGATGCACAAGCACTCATCGCCGCCTGCTTAGCATCCGCGCAAGGCCCCCGCGCGCCGCTCCTTGCTCGAACGAAATTCGCGTGGCAGCGGATTTCTCTAAGCCTTTGCGCAGCTTGAGATAGGGCACGGGCTGGGAAGCCCGGTCGAGTCGTCGCCGAACCCTCTGGCACGGCGCTTGCGATAGTAGTGGATCGCACGACGAGAGCAGCCGGCAGCGAAAAGCTGCCGCGAACTCTCGAGAAGGCTCCCACGACGGAGCCTACCACCGTACAACCGGGCCTTACGGCCCACCCAAGCTAGTAAGCGTGGTGTGGAGGGTTGGTTGACGTGTGGGGTGTCACGAGCAGCGAGGTCAGGGCGATTGTTGGGAGTCGCCCTGTCTGTGGTCCGCCGCAAGGTTGACCGCGCGGCTCGTGGCACCCCCACCGTCCCTCTTGGGATCAAGGACGGTCCTGAGTGCCTGCACCGCGTATCTCGTACTTCGGCTCTTGCCTGGGCCAGAAGGATGCCCCAATGGCTTGGGCAGGTGCTCCGCCTAGCCTGCCCAAGCCGGGGTGTTTTCTTAATTGCGAGTGTAGTGCTTGCAGCTCGCGCGTGCTAGTGCCGTTGTAAATCGTTCGCCACTTGAGAGCGATTTCGTCGGCGGCTAGGATCACCTTTCGAGTTACCGAGCGGGCCGCTGGCCGGCTCTTGTGCCATCGCTCGACGAGTCGCCTGGGGAAAGTCTCGGCCATGAAGCTGATTATCGCCATCATTCAGCCCAGCCGGCTCGAGGCGGTGAAGGCGGCCCTCACGGAGGTCGAAGTCTTCCGCCTCACGGTCATGGACGTGCAGGGCTTTGGCCGCCAGAAAGGGCATACCGAGACCTACCGCGGCCACGAGTTCGCGGTGAACCTGCTCCGCAAGGTGCAGTTGCAGATCGCCGTCAACGAAGACTTCGTGCAACCCACGGTCGACGCCATCATCAAGGGGGGCCGCAGCGGCGAATCGGGCGAGATCGGCGACGGCAAGATCTTCGTGCTGCCGCTGGAAGACTGCATTCGCATTCGCACGGGCGAACGGGGCGGCGAAGCGATCTAGCGCGACTCAAACGTCGCGGCGCCGGCACTTAGAACGAAAAGCCGTGCGGCCGCATGTCCGCCGGTAGGAATTCCCCGTCCGGATGCGGACCGGCGTGTTCGCTCCGCAGCCGCATCGCCTCGGTTTCGAGCATCTCCGGACCCAGCGCCCACGGCGCGTCGTAGGCGTCGGGCGCGTCCTGGAACGACACGAACCGGCTCTCCTTGGCCAGCGGACGCAGCGAACTGCTCGAAGGGTCTCCCGGATCGAACTTCCGCACCACGAGCACGTAGTCGGTCGCCGGCACGCCCGCCACCCGGCTGTCGCGCAGCCCCTGAAACGGGCAGTGCATCACCTTGGGCAGGAATCCACTGGAAGGCAAGTTCGCCGGCCCATCGAGCCGCTGCCGGAAGTTGAATGAGTGCGCCAGGTTGTCCTGCTCCAGGAACGGCAGAATGTCGACCGACCAGCCGCCGGGGATCTCGGTCCTATTCGTGAACGGGTCGGCCTTCGCCGGCAACAGCATCGACATCATGATGCTGATGATCGCAATGCAAACCAGCGTTTCGATCAGCGACGCGGCCTGCCGGCGGGTTCGTGCGCGTGCGAGGTCCATACGGTTCAACATACTCCTGGGCCGCGGACGCTGCCACAGCGGCTTTGGGGCGACTTTCCAGCCGGCGCCCGGGCGCTTGAGAGCACCCCTGCGGCAGCCTACGATGGGGCAACTGCTAGCCCTCCCGCCTCAGATGCCCTGCTCCGAGTATGCCCATGAGATCTGCTTCGTTTTCGCTGGCTGTCGCGCTGTTCGTTCTCGCCTGGGGCTTGCCGCGCGAAGCGGGCGCCCTCGAGCTAGGGCCGGGCCTCGAGAAGCTGGGCTTCCTCTACGATCAGGCTTCGTTCCCCTCCTGCCACGCCTCGACGCTCGTGGAAACGGCCGACGGCGCGATCCTGGCAGCCTTCTTTGGCGGCAGCGACGAAGGGGAGAAGGACGTCGGCATTTGGCTCTGCCGCCTGGAAGGCGACAAGTGGTCGGCCCCGCACCAAGTGGCCACGGGCCACCAGCCCGACGGCTCGCAACTTCCCTGTTGGAACCCCGTGCTGTTCCAGCCCAAGGAAGGCCCATTGCTCCTGTTCTACAAAGTCGGCCCCAAGCCGAGCGCCTGGTGGGGCATGCTCAAGACCTCGGACGATGGTGGCCGCACCTGGAGCGCGGCCCGCCGCCTGCCCGCCGGCATCTATGGCCCGATCAAGAACAAGCCGATCCAGCTTGCCGACGGCACGCTGCTGTGCGGCTCGAGCAGCGAGCACGATGGCTGGAAGCTCCACTTCGAGCGCACGCCGGATCTAGGCAAGACCTGGGAGCGTACTCCGTCGCTGCCAGGCTACCCGCGGATCGAGGCGATTCAGCCGGGTTTCCTCACCTATGCCGACGGGCGGATTCAGGCACTCTGCCGCAGCCAGCAGGGGAGCGTCGTCGAAACCTCATCGACCGATGGCGGCCGCACCTGGTCCGCTGTGACGGCCACGGTGCTCCCCAATCCCGACGCCGGCACCGACTCGGCGACCTTGCCCGACGGCCGCGGCCTGCTGCTCTACAACCACACGACGAGCGCCCGCAGCCCGCTGAACCTGGCGGTCACGCGCGACGGCCGCACTTGGGAGGCGGCGCTGGTGCTCGAGGACGAGCCGGGCGAGTACTCGTACCCGGCGATCATCGTCGCCCGCGACGGCAAGGTGCATCTGACCTATACGTGGAAGCGGCGCAAGATCCGCTACGGGGTGATCGACCCGGCGAAGCTGGTGCTGCGTCCGATGCCGGAGGGGAAGTGGCCGCAATAGGGCGGCATCGATTCTCACACGCATGATTGCGCGCAGCAGCGAAGGGGCGCCGCCTACCACAAAGACTGATCGGGCGGACCCTTGAAAACGCTGGCGGAGACGCGGGAAGATTCCGCGCCGCGTTAGGCCATCAGGCGGGTGCGGCGGGCGCGGCGTTCGGCTCGCAGGCGGGCCCGGCGACGAGTTTCGCTGGGCTTCTCGTAGTATTCCCTGCGGCGCATCTCTTTCTTGATGCCGGATCGCTCGACCAACTTGCGGAACCGGCGGACTGCCTCTTGGATCGACTCCCGATCCCGAACGTTCAACTTAACCACGTTGACCCCCGTCGACCCGATTCAGACCGTGCGTGCTCATAGAACCTCCTTGGGGCTCTGAAGAAAGGAACAATCTGCGAACCTAGAAGCATACCGCATGGGGGCCGGCGGTGTCCAGATGAACGCGGCCCGATTGCTAGCAGGCGAGCGGCCGTGCCGCGTTAGGGAGCCTGCTCCGCTAGCAGTTCCGCTAGGATCGGCCGATTGGCCGCCGGGAATTGAAGCGCGGCCAGGTCCTCCGTCTCGACCCAGCGAAATGGGGGCTGGGGAGCGCCGTTCCCCATCGGCCGGCAGCGGAAGAAATGTAGCTCGAGCCGCCCGTGGGAGTATTCGTGCACGAGGGGGGCGAACCGGCCGGTGACCTCGACCGCGAGCCCCGTTTCTTCCTGGCACTCGCGGACGGCCGCGTCCTGCGGCGATTCCCCAGGCCGCACTTTGCCGCCGGGGAACTCTGCCAGGCCCCCCAGCGTCTGGTTCTGTGCCCGCTGACCCACGAGCCAAAGGCCGCCATCGCCCACCACGGCCACGGCGATTTGCTGCACGGGCGGTCCCGTTGGGGCAGATGAAGGAGAAGATGCGCTCACGGCCAACCTCGAAGTTCGCGAGCAACTCGGTTCCCAAGGGACCGCCAGTATACCCAGCGACGGTGGTTTGCTGGGGGCTCGCTTTGCTCGACCCCAGCACCCCGCGCGCGTCTTTCTGGGGCGAGCCAACGCCCTCGATCCGCGCAACAGCCGGTGCGTGTTTGTTATCCTGGTGCTGGCGCACGCTCTTCTTCGAGGGACCCTCGCTTTGCCCCATGGGTGATGAACGCTGGCAGTTTTGGATCGATGTGGGGGGGACGTTCACCGATTGTCTCGCGCGCCGTCCCGGCGGCGGCATCGTTCGCAAGAAGGTGCTCTCGTCAGGCGTGACCAAAGGAGTGGCGGCCGAGGGCTCGACCTCCGGCGCGCTCGTTGATCCCGCGCGCCGCGAAGATCCGCCTGGGTTCTGGCAGGGCGCCGTGCTGCGGTTGCTCGATGCCCACGGCAATTGCGTCGCGGAGCGGCAAGTGGCGGCGTTCGACGCCTCGTCCGGCCGGCTGACGCTCGACCAGCCGCTCGAGGTCGCTCCCATTCCAGGCACGGCCTACGAGCTGCAAACGGGCGACGAAGCGCCGCTCCTGGCGATTGGCCTGATCCTAGGCATTCCCCCCGGCCAGCCGCTGCCGCCGGTCGCCGTGCGGCTCGGCACCACCCGCGGCACGAACGCGCTGCTCACCCGGCGCGGGGCTTCCACCGCCTTCGTCACCACGCGGGGCTTCGCCGACGTGCTGCGGATCGGTTATCAGAACCGCCCTAAGCTCTTCGAGCTGACGATTCGCAAGCCGCCGCCGCTCTTCGCCCACGTGGCCGAGATCGACGAGCGCATCTCGGCGCAGGGAGACGTACTCACGCCGCTCGATGAAGCGCCGGCTCGCTCCGCCTTGACCACGCTGCGCGAACAGGGCGCGACGTCGCTCGCCGTTTGCTTGCTCAACGCTTATGCCAGCCCAGCGCATGAGCGAAGGCTAGCGGCACTTGCTGCGGAGTTGGGCTTTGCCGATGTCAGCGTCTCGCACGAGGTATCGCCGCTGGTGAAGATCGTGCCGCGGGGCGATACCACGGTCGTCGACGCCTACCTCACGCCGGTGCTCCGCGACTATCTTCGCAGCCTGTCCGCAGGGCTCGGTCCTCAGGCCGAGCTCCGGCTGCTCACTTCGGCCGGCGGCCTCGTGTCGCCGGCGCACTTCACCGGCAAGGACAGCATCCTCTCGGGGCCCGCCGGCGGCGTGGTGGGTTATTCGCGCGTGGCCCAGGCGGCTGGCTTCCCACGCGCCATCGGTTTCGACATGGGGGGCACGAGCACCGACGTTGCTCGCTTCGACGGCCACTACGAGCTCGAGTTCGAAACGCAGAAGGCGGGCGTCCGCGTTGTCGCCCCCACCCTGGCGATCGAGACGGTGGCGGCCGGCGGCGGTTCGCTCTGCCGCTTCGACGGCGTGAAGCTGGCCGTCGGACCGGAAAGCGCTGGCGCCGATCCCGGCCCGGCCTGCTACGGCCGCGGCGGCCCGCTGGCGGTGACCGACCTCAACGTCATCCTGGGGCGCGTGCCGGCCGATCGCTTCCCTTTCCCGCTCGATAAGGCCGCGATCGAGCGCCGTCTGCAAGCAACGGCCGACGAAATCGCCGCGGCCACCGGCAAGCAGTACGCGCCGCTCGAGCTGGCCGCCGGCTTCCTCCAGGTGGCCAATGCCAACATGGCGAGCGCGATCCGCTCGATCTCCGTGGCCAAGGGCTACGATCCGGCCGAGTATGTGCTCGTGGCGTTCGGCGGCGCGGCGGGGCAGCATGCCTGCGCTGTGGCTGAGGAGCTTGGCATGCAGAAGATTCTGCTGCATCCAGACGCGGGCCTGCTCAGCGCCTACGGCATGGGCCTGGCCGACGTGGTGCGGTTCCGCGCCGAAGGCGTCTATGCCACTTACTCGCCGGAGCTAGCGAAGTCGCTTGAGCGTGTGTTCGCACAACTGGGCGAAACCGTTCGCGGCGAAGTGCTAGCCGAAGGCGTGGCCGCCGAACGGATCGAGCTGCGGCCGTCGCTCGACCTGCGCTATGCGGGGCACGACGCCGCACTCAACATCGCCGCGCCGGCCGATGGCGACTACGCGGCCGCCTTTGCCGCGGAGCACCGGCGGCTCTACGGATACGTTCATAAGAAGCCGCTCGAGGTGGTGGCTGCCCGCGTTGAGGCGGTGGGGCGGTCAGTGCAGACGGCGCCGAGTTCGGGGCCTGCGCTATCTCGGCAGCCGGCGCGCCCCTCAGCGCACGCGAAAGTGTGCTTCGCCGGCGGGCTTCAAGACGTGCCGGTTTATCTACGCGAAGACTTGCGCCCTGGCGACGCGCTCGCCGGACCGGCCATCATCTGCGAACCAACATCGACCACGGTGCTCGACCCCGGCTGGCAAGCCCAGGTTTATCTCCAGGGCGAGCTCGTCGCCGAACACACGGCCAGCGCGAGCAAACCGGCGCTGGCTCGCAACGACAGCACGGCAACAGCCTGCAACCCGGTGCTGCTCGAGATCTTCAACAACCACTTCGCGGCGATCGCCGAGCAGATGGGGAGCACGCTGCGCAACACGGCCAGCAGCGTGAACGTGAAGGAGCGGCTCGACTTTAGCTGCGCCCTCTTCACCGCCGCCGGCGATCTGGTGGTCAACGCCCCGCACATTCCGGTGCATCTGGGCGCGATGGGCGAAACGGTGCGGAGCATCTTGGCCGACAATCCGCAAATGTCGCCCGGCGACGTGTTCGTGACCAACGATCCCTACCGCGGCGGCTCTCATCTGCCTGATGTGACCGTGGTCACGCCGCTGCACGATCCGGCCTCCGGCCGCTTGCTGTTCTTCACCGCCAGCCGCGCGCACCACGCCGAAATCGGCGGCAAGACCCCTGGCTCGATGCCTCCCTTCTCCCAGAACCTGGCGGAAGAAGGCGTGCTGATCCGCAACTTCAAGCTGGTCGCCGCCGGGCAGCCGCGCTTCGAGGAACTGGGCGAGCTGCTCCGCTCCGGCCAGTACCCTAGCCGGGCAGTGGCCGACAACCTGGCCGACGTCGCTGCGCAAGTCGCCGCCAACCACCAGGGCGCCCGCGATCTCGCGGCGCTCGTCGAGCGCTATTCGCTCCCTACCGTGCTGGCCTACATGGGGCACATTCAGGCCGCGGCCGAAGCCAAAATGAGGGCGGCGCTCGAGCGACTCGAGCCCGGCCTCCGCCGCTTCACTGACCATCTCGACGATGGCACGCCCATCAGCGTGAGCATCGACGTGCAGGGAGACGCGGCCACGATCGACTTCACCGGCACGGGACCCGTGCTCGCCGGCAACCTGAACGCGAACCGCGCGATCGTCACCGCGGCGGTCCTCTATGTGCTGCGCTGCTTGATCGACGAGGACATTCCGCTCAACCAAGGCGTACTCGCGCCCGTGACGCTCGTGTTGCCGGCGTGTTTGTTGAATCCGACGCCCGGCCCGAGCGCGGCCGAGAGCCCGGCGATTGTAGGCGGGAATGTGGAAACTTCGCAGCGCGTCGTCGACGTCTTGCTGGGCGCCCTCGGCCTCGCGGCGGCTAGCCAAGGGACGATGAACAACCTGCTCTTCGGCGACACGACTTTCGGCTACTACGAAACGATCTGCGGCGGCAGCGGCGCTACGGCCGCCGGCCCCGGGGCCGACGCGGTGCATACGCACATGACGAACACTCGGCTCACCGATCCCGAGGTGCTCGAACGCCGCTATCCCATCCGCCTACGGCGCTTCGAAATCCGCCGCGGCTCGGGCGGCGCAGGCGCCCACCGCGGCGGCGACGGCATCATTCGCGAGCTCGAGTTCCTGCGGCCGCTCACCGTTTCGATCCTCTCCCAGCGCCGCGGGCCGTATGCACCCTACGGCCTGGAAGGGGGGAGCGCAGGGGCGCTCGGCCGCAACACACTCGTACGGGCAGACGGCTCGCGCGAAGTGCTGCCGGCCCTCGCGCAGCTTCAGGTGGAACCGGGGGACGTGCTGATCATCGAGACGCCGGGAGGCGGCGGCTGGGGGTGAGCAAAAGTTGCCGCTTGGCCGCCCGTTTGCAGTTCTCTAAGAGAGGCCCAGTCGCCTTTGTCACCTTCGCGCCTGGGCCCTGCCGCCCGTTCGGCAGCGCTTGCGAGCCTGCCGGGCGGGTTTTGTTTTGGCCGCAGTGCCGCGCCCAATCAGCGGTGCGGGTGCTCGGCCGTGTCGACCACGCCGGTCAGCCGATCTACCTGCTTGCGCAGCTCGACGAACGTTACCGCAGTGAACATGGCGTAGGTGATGCCGGTCACCAAGGCGCCCACGAGGACGAAGGCCAGTAGAAAGTTCACCCAAGGGATGCGGTTCTTCGCCAGGCTCACGGCCACCTCGCCCCCCTCGTAGCGGAGCACGGGGCTGGGAACCGCCGGCGCGCCCCCGGCCTCGGGATCGAGCCACACCGAGATCTGCAACGATTCCTGCGGCGCGAGCGCAGCGGCCACGGGGAACTCCCCTTCGAACCGGCCGCTGGCGGTTTTGCCGTCTTGCCGCGCGACTTCGTAGATGCCGCTGCGGCCAAGCTGCAACATCGGCCGCTCCACGCGGCTCGGCGAAGGATTCTGGACCTGCAAGGTGACGAGCGCATTCGGCTCGGCGTGCGCGGCAGCCGACGCCTCGTGGGGCACGAGCCGGTAGTGGCTCGTCGGCACGGCGAACCGGTGGAAACCGGCCTCGGACGCCTCGAGCCGCGGCCGCTGATCGCCTTGCTCGCGAATCCGCAGGGTGGCGAAGGCCGCGCCCACCAGCGCCAGCAGCAGGCCGATCGCCGTCGACCAGGTCTTCGTCGTGGTGCTCATCGGCCCTCTGCCTCTCGCACGCGCCGCACCAGCGCTTTCATCAAGGCCGGCGCCACCTCGGGGCCGCAGCTATTCACCTCGCCATATTGCGAATCCTCGCGCCCATAGGCATAGGGCGGGGCCTGGTCCCATTGGCGCTTGGGAATGATGTAGCCAACTTCGTCGTTCGCCAGGCCGATCAGCAACGTCTTCTCGCCTGGCAGCGTCTGCATCACCGCCGGCTCGAGCGGCGATGTGGGAAAATCGACGTTCGGCTCCACCGGCTCCTGGAACTGGCCATACACGAGCTCGGTGTAGAGCTCGCCGGGGATGCAGGCCACGTGCAGCTCCCCCAGCCGCAGGTAGGCCACCTCGGTGACGATCGCCAGCTTGTCGACCGGCGTGTCGGCGGTGGCCAGCGGGCCCACCTGGTCGACGTCCCCCTCCCACACCACGGCCGGCCGCGGCAGCACGCCAATCGCCCGCGCCGCCACATAGAGCTTGTTGGCCAGCGGAATCGCGATCGGCCGCGCCGACACCTTGAACGGCGCGAGCTCGAGCGGCGCCGCGGCGTCGATCGCCTGCTCGGCCAGCTTGGCCACGCGGCCTCCAAAAACTTCCGCGAAGCGGAACTGCTCGTCCCGCAACTCGCCCCCGTCGTCGTCCTTGATGACCGCCGGGTTTGTCATCAGGCCTCCCACGGCGCCGGTGAGCAGCACCACGGGGCAGCCGTAGCGCTTCTCGAGCTGCGCGGCCGTGGCCCAGAGGAAGTCGGCCGTGATCTCGGTGTTCTCGCTCCCCAGCGATTCGGGATGGCAGTTCCACTGCACGATCAGCCCGGCCGGCTTCCCTTCCGCGCCGTCGAGCCGCACTGCCCGCAGCACGCCGTCGAAGACCGTCGGCAGCCGGCCGTCTTTGAGCAGCGAGTCGTCGCGGGCAGTTCCGTAGCGGGCGGTCACCGGCTGGGCAGCCTTCTCCGCCTCGCGAATCGCCTGCACCGTGCGCTCGATGACCAGGTCGAGGTACTTGGGGTCGACCCCCGAGCTCACCGGCGTGGGGCCCCACAGGCCGATCACGTCGGGCGCTTCGTGGTTGTGCGAGCTCGACACCATCACATAGGCGAAGTCCGCCAGGCGGGCTCGGATCCGCTGGACCTCGGGGTATTGCAGGCCCACCAGGTCGACGCAGGCCAGGGCGATCTTCTGGCGGCCGTCGTCGAGCACCGCGGCGCGGCAATAGAGGGGGTCGTGGACCCCGGTCGCCCGGCGATTGTTGCCATAGCCGGCGACCCACACCGGGTTGGACCCCTTCACGTCGGGCGTGATGTCGGTCTTGGCGAGGCCGGCCTTGAGGGGTTCGGCTGCTGCAGAGGGGGCGGCGCCAGTCCCCAGCAGGGCGGCGGCCAACAGGAAACAGGCGACAAGCCGGGCAGACGACATGGTGATTTCTGGGGCTGGCGGAAGGATTGCAGATCGGGCGCGGCGATGGCGATGCCCTTCAATATGCCGGTCCGCCGGCCGCCGGTCTAGGATTCCGGCCGTTTGCGCTTGCCGCGACGCCGCGCGAAACTAGGATGACTTTCCGGCCCAATTGGGCTCTCGCCCCCAATCTTTCTCCCTCTCCCCTCCGGGAGAGGGCCGGGGTGAGGGCCCCTTTTGTCCGCGGCGACCCCACTCACGGAGCTGCCATGACCAAGCCCCGCATCGACCAGCCGGCCAAGGCCCGCGAGCCCGAGAAGATGAACAGCTACCCCCTGTGGGCGCCGCGCTTCTGGCACGGCATGACCTTTCCGGTCTGGTGGAAGCTGCTCGTGCGCAACCACTTCAAGGTGGGGCCCATCGGCTATGGCCTCGTGACCACCATCACGCCGGTGACGATGGGCAACTCGGTGGCGGCCGCGGTGCAGCGGATGCTGTTCGACGGCCAGGTCGAGCGGCTCAAGCTGGCCGAGCCCCCGCTGTTCATCCTCGGGCATTGGCGCTCCGGCACCACGCACCTACACGAACTGCTGGTGCTCGACGACCGGCACATCTTTCCCACCACCTACGAATGCTTCTGCCCCCGCCATGCGCTGCTCACCTCGGGCATCGTCACGACGTGGATGAAGTGGCTGCTCCCCTCGAAGCGGCCGATGGACAACATGCCGGCCGGCTGGGACCGCCCGCAGGAGGACGAGTTCGCGCTCTGCAGCCTGGGGATGCCGTCGCCCTATTTGATGTTGGCCTTCCCCAACAATCCGCCGCAGGACCAGGAGTACCTGGATTTCCAAGGGGTGACGGCGGCCGACACCAAGCGGTGGACTGACGGGCTCGAGTGGTTCCTCAAGCGCGTTTCCTACCGGGCGCCGTTCAAGCGCGTGGTGCTCAAGTCCCCCACGCACACGGGGCGGCTGCGGGTGTTGGCCGAGGCCTTCCCCGACTCCAAGTTCATCCACATCGTCCGCGATCCCTACGCGCTCTTTCCCTCGACCGTGCGGCTGTGGAAGTCGCTCGAGAAGTACCAGGGCTTGCAGACGCCCACGCACGAGCATCTCGACGAGTACGTGCTCGACACGCTCGACAAGATGTACGCCCAACACTGGGCCGACCGCGAACACGTCGACCCCGCGCGGATCCACGAGGTGCACTACGAAGACCTGATCCGCGACCCCCTGGGCCAACTCCGGGCCATCTACGACCAGCTCGGCCTGGGAGACTTCGAGCGGGCACGCCCCAAGATCGAGGCCTACTTGAGCAGCGTGAAGGACTACCAGCGGAACACGCACGAGCTGGAGCCGGCGCTGCGCGCAAAGATCGCTGAGCGGTGGGGGGCGTATTTCGAGCGGTACGGGTATGCGACCGGGGTGCCGGCGGGGGTGTGAGGGGGATCTCGCGCGGCCAGCGCATGATTCGGCCTCTCTCGACACGATTTCTACGCGACGCTGAATTGGCCGACGGCCGATGCGCTGCGCGATCCCGTTGTCCCGGCGGCAACCGAAATCCTTGCCCAAACGACGCAAGGTGCGATAGGCTTGCACGCAGTGTTGTCCCCGGCCGTCTCCCAACCAGGCGCACCCAATGCGGTCCGTGCATTTCCTACTGATCGTGGTCGCTTCCATTGCATTCGCAGTGTGGTCCGATCTGCTCTACTCGCCAGCTCTGCATACGTCCGGCGACAGAGCAGCCGCCGCTGCCTTCGTCAGCGAGATTTGTTACTACAAGGTTCATGACCTTGCTCGCTACGTTGTGTTCGTCTCCTTAGTGCTTGGTCACGCGATCTGCTTTCCAACGAAGCGGTCTGGGGTTGGTCTGGGGTGGCAAGCTAAACCATGAAGTGGAGCTGGTCTTTACGCCTGAAAGCCGCCAATGTCCCCAAGTGCCACAAGGTCATTGACCGCTTCACGGAAATGATTGGCTGCCCGGTCATCAGCCTCGACCTTTACCCTGTGAAGAAGTACACCGAGGCGGATCGCGAGCAGTTCCCCGACATCGACGAGAACGACATCAACGATCTAACTCGCTTCGTCGCCGACATCGAGTATGGCCTTCCAGACGCTCGCTGGGCCGAGTTGGTCTACCTTTGCCTTTGCAAAGCCAGCGTCGCTTGCGATCACTGGGACTATTTAGACGGCAAGCCCGATCGCTGCCTCAAAGCTGGATCGCCACTGATTAAGGACTCCGGCATCCACTATGCGACGTGGATGCTAACCCGCCCCGAAGGGCTCGAATAGCGCTGCGAAGGATATTTGAAACAGTCTTTTGCCGTCGCCGCGTGCGGCGAAGGGCTCCAGCTTCGGTCGGGGATCCCATGAGGCTTACCCTCGCTCACGGCGATATCCTGAGGGAGCAAGTCGAAGCGATCGTCGTCACCGCGAACCCCTGGCTCAACCTGTCCGGCGGCGTCGGCGGGGCGCTGCTGTTGGCCGGGGGCGACGACGTGCAGTGCGAGCTGCACGCGCGGCTGAAGCAGACCGGCAAGACCTGGCTCTCCGCAGGCTCGATCGTTTGCACGGGGCCGGGACCGCTGGCGGCGGACGGTTGCCGGCTGCTCATTCACGCCGTGGCGATCGACGCGCTCTATCAGACCGACGAAGAAACCGTGCGGCGAACGCTCGCGGCGGCATTCCAGACGGCCGCCGACCGCGGCATGCAAACGATCGCCCTGCCGGCGCTCGCGACCGGTTGCGGTCCGCTCTCGATCCGCGAGTTCTGCGCCGCGGCGCGGCCGATCCTGCTTGCCGATTGGCCAAGCATTCAAGAATGCCGGCTGGTCCTCAAAGACGCCGATGCTCTCGCCGAGGCAACCGCGGTGTTGGGCTAAGGTCGATGCGCAAGCGCGTTCACCCGCCCCGCTCCCCTTGCTCAAAGTAATCCACCGTCGGCAACTCCTTGATCCCATCCAAAACCCGGTTGATCTCGGCGGCCGCGGCCGAACTCAGCCCGCCGGGCTGCGGCGTCTCGCGGGCATTGAACAGTACGGCGAAGTTGCGGCCGTCCGAACGCCGTACGAGCATCGTGTTTGTGCCAGGCAGGCTGCCGCTGTGCATCTGCAGGGTGACGCCGCCGCCGGCCGGACGCACGACCTGCCAGCCGCCGGCATAGAAGTCTTGGGCTGCGTTCGGGTCGCTGTTGCCTTCGAGCCCGAGCGGCGGCGCGAACATCGCCGCGATCGCTTGCTCGCTCAAGAGCGGGCTCTTGGCCGGGTTGTCGAAGGCCGCGGCGAACCGCACCAGTTCGACGCTCGACGAGATCCAGCCGCCGTGCGCATCGAGCGACTCGAGCGGCCACGCCCCATACGCCGAAGGCACCCGTTCCCCGCGCGTCGCCGCATACACCGAGGTGCCGGCCAGGCTGTCGTAGTAGCGGACTTCGCCAGGCCGGCGGCCGTCGAGCAGCGTCGCGCCGACTTGCGTCTGCACCGCGCCCACCGGACGCAGCACGTGCTCTTGGACATACGCTTCGTAGCCTTGCCCGCTGAGCTTTTCGATCACGCGCCCCAGCAGGCAGTAGCCGTAGTTCGAGTAGGCGTACTTCGCGCCCGGCTCGAAATCGAGCGGCAGGCCCAGCATGCAGCGGATGATCGCTGTGTGGCTGGCCGGGGGAGGCTCGCCCACGGCGTCGGCAAAGCGGATCGATTGGAACATGGCGTCGAACGACGCGTCTCGATCCCAGCCGCCGCGATGCTCGAGCAAGTGCCGAATGGTGATCGCGCGTTGCCGCTCGTCGAGCTTGGCGTCCTTCTCCAGATGGGGCTCGTACTCGCTGAGAATGTCGAACACTTTGTCGTCGAGCTTCAGCTTGCCAGCGTCGATGAGCTGAAAGATCGCCACCGCTGTGATCGGCTTCGACACGCTTGCGATGCGAAACAGGCTCTCCGGCTGCACCGGCTCTTTGGCCGCCACGTCGCCATAGCCAAAGCCGCGGGCATAAACGAGCCGCCCCTGGTCGGTGATCGCGACCGACGCCCCCGGCGCCCGCTGCTTGGCGAGCAAGTCTTGCATCGCCTTGTCGATCGCCTCGAGCCCTGGCGCCGCGCGGCCGGTGATCTGCGCCGGCGGTGCGGTGCTCGTCTTGTAGCCGGGGCCGCGCAAGACGCGCCCAGGCAGGCGCTCGGTCGGCTTGCCATCGCGCAGCACCGGCACGCCGTTCACCAGCACGTGCTTCATCCCTTCCGAAGGCAGCCGTGGCTCGGCGGCCGTTGCGTGGTCGCGAAATGCGTCGAAGTCGAACACGATGATGTCGGCCGCCAGGCCTTCGTTCAGCCGGCCGCGATCGTGTGCCATCACTTCGTCGGCCCCCACGGCGCTCGCCTGCGCGACCGCCTCTTCGAGCGACAGCGCGTTCAACTCGCGCACGAACCGCGCAAAGAGCCGCGGAAACGCGCCGTGCGAACGCGGGTGAGACGCCGAAGCAGCGCCCCAGGCGGGGCCCACGTCGGTGCAGAACGACACGAAGTCCTCGCCCATCGCGGCGGCCACGTTTGCTTCGCTCATGCTTTGCGGCAGGGCAAACGAACCTGCCTGCACCAGATTGAAGAAGGTGTCCCAGGGATCTTCGCCCACCGCGCTCGCGATCTCGGCCACACTCTTGCCGGCGTGCTTGCCGTAGCGGGGGTCGCCGGTCGCGCCGATGACGATGCGGTTCCAATCCTGGTCAACGTGGCGATACCAGTTCTCCCACCCCGAGGTCGATTCCATCTCATGGCGAATTTCGCTCCGCAGTTCCGCTCCCTTGAGCGCGCCCAGCAAACGCTCGCGCCCTTGGGCGAAGTGCCGCGGGTGGATCAAGGCTTCGAGCCCCAGGCCGTTCATGTCGTAGGGATACACGTCGGCGGCGATCCGCAGCCCGCCTGCCCGCGCCTCTTTGATGCGGGCGATCGCCTGGGGCATCTTCTCCCAGTTCTGCCGACCGGCGGCCTTGAGGTGGAAGATATGCACGCCGGCGCCCGATTTCGTGCCGATCTCGATCGCCTCGTCGATCGCTTCGAGCAGGCGATCGCCTTCGTTTCGCATGTGCGTGTAGTAGCGGCCGCCGTGTTCCGCGGCGGTTTGCGCCAGCGCCGTGAGCTCCCGCGTGGTGGCGAAGACGGCCGGCGGGTAGATGAGCGCCGTGGACACGCCGATCGCGCCGGCCTCCATCCCCTCGCGCACGAGCGCCTGCATCTGCGCGAGTTCTTCGTCAGACGGACGCCGGTCGGTGTCGCCGAGCACGATCTCGCGCACCTGCGTCAGCCCGACGGTCTGCGTCACGTTGACCGGCAGCCCGCGCTGCTCGAGGAGTTGAAAGTACTCGGCCATGGTCCGCCACCCCAGGCGGCCCGCGGCGGCATCTCCCAGCGGCGCGGCAGAGTCGCCCTCGCCGGCGTTGATCGTGGTGATGCCCTGGGTGAGCAGATTGAGCGCGGTCTCCGGGCTTTCGAGCATGGGGCTGGCGGTCTGCCCCATCATGTCGACGAAGCCTGGGGCTACGATCAGGCCCTGGGCGTCGATCGTCTCGCGAGCGGCGGCATCGATGAGGTCGCCCACCGCGGCGATTCGGCCGTCGCGCACTGCCACATCCCCCACGAACGCGGGCTGGCCTGTACCGTCGACGATGCGGCCCCCCTTGATGACGAGGTCGTAGGGGGAGTCGTTGAGCGCTTCCGCGCGAATGCCCGCCGCCGTCCCCAGGACCGCCAGTCCACAACAGACCCAAGCCAGCCACCGCATCAAGCAACCTCCCTCTCTGTAGTACCGCGCGCCCCTCCATCGTAGGGTCCGCCGTGCGGACCAAGCAAACGGCGGCGCCGTTTGTGGGGCGTTGCGGTCAGGGCGTGGTGGAAGGGCCGCGCAACAAAAAGCCCTCCGCGGCGTTCGCGGAGGGCTGTGAGGGAAGATGGGCAGAACGCTTATTTGCGGCGCCGCGGACGCAAAACCAGCAGCCCCGCGCCGATCGCCAGCAGAGCCAGCGTGCCGGGCTCCGGCACGTAGTACAGCTCGAAGGCGAGATCCTTCGAGTACTCGGAGATGATGCTCGGGCCGTCGGGGGGCGAGAGGTAGTTCTTGGGCGTATAGCCCGACTGGTCGACCACCAAACCCGGCGCCAGGGTTACCGAGACGCCGCCGGTCACCGCGTCGTCCTGGAAGTGCCAGACCGGTTCGCCCGAGGGGAGCGTCGCATTGAGGAATTCGCCCGGCGTGACGGCCGGCGCCGTCGATGCCAGGGGGTCCATGACCGTGTAGTCGCGGTTGTGCCAGCCCCATTCGAGCGCGCCGTCGCGCGCCGGATCGACCAGGGCCACGATCTTCAGCCAGTAGACCGTGTCCTTGGCCTCGTGGAAGGGGAGCTTGAGCTCGCCGTTGTATTCGTAGAGCGCCTCGCCGAGCACCGGGTCGGGCCCGCGCAGCAACTTCTCGGTGAAAGTGCCCGATCCCGGCGCGAGCGGCCCGGCGGTAAGAATTTGGGCCGAGAGCAAATCGCCCGGCCGGCTGAAGGGATTCGAGGGCCCGGCCGGCACGTCGGATTCGAACGCGACCAGGAAGTCCTTGACCCCGAGCGGTTGTTGCTGCTGGTGCAGGTACGAGCCCCACCAGCGGACGTGCACGATGTCGCTGTCGACTTTGTCGGCGAAATCATCGGCCATGAACACGCCGGTGAAGCTGGGGGCGCCAGTCACCGAGCGGACTGCCGTGCTGAGCTCGTCGTGGCCGTAATAGAGCGAGCCGCCGACGGGAGTGGCGACCATCGGCAACTGCTGGAACTTGAGCACTTGGCCTGGCAAGGGATCGGCGCTGGCAACGCCCGCGAGCCCTGCCCAAGCCATCAGAGCCCCAACCCATGGACGCTTCACGAACATGAAACCACCTCGAGAGGTAGTGCGGGCCGCACAGCCGCCGGAGGGCGACAACGAGTGGCAGATCGGCCAGCGAGCATAAGAGCCAACAGCGCGGAGGGGGGAGGTCGCCGCCACGAGCCGCACTGGAGAAACAACGCGATGGGCCGCCAGAAGCGGCCGTCTCTAAGAGAGTCGCAGTCGAGAAGACGCCTCGACTGAACCGAGTATGGCACGGTCAACCAAAAACACAAGTGTTGCGCAAAAATAGAATGGCCCCTGTGCGGAGCAGCGCGCACAGCATCGCGGCGGAGGAAGAGTCTCTCGCCAAATTGACTCGCTGCCAAATGCTGACGCGCCGAATGGTTGAGCGCTCAAATATTCGTTGCGAGGGTCAACGGCGTCGGGATGAATCAATTGCTCCGCCGCTTCGTGGGAATTGCGAACTCTTGCGGACCCCCCGCCGCGCCATCACAATCCAGCACTAATCGCCTGCCCGTTTGTTCAGTATTTAATGGACCTTGCGTCGATGCTCGCCAAACTGCAGACGTTTTCCATGCTCGGGATCGAGGCCTTGCCGGTGGAGGTCGAAGTCGACGTTTCGCCCGGCGCCTTGCCCAAGACCGTGCTCGTGGGCTTGCCGGAGGCGGCGGTCAAGGAGAGCACCCATCGCGTCGAGCGGGCGCTCGTAAACTCGGGCTACCTGCGGCCGCAGGACCGGATTGTCATCAACTTAGCGCCCGCGGAACTGCCCAAGCAGGCCGCCTCGTTTGACCTGCCGATCACGCTCGGCATCCTGGCCGGCAGCGGCCAATTAGCATCGGAGCGATTCCACCAGTACGCGGTGGTCGGCGAGCTCGCGCTCGACGGCAGCACGCGACCCACCAAGGGGGCTCTCTCGATGGCCATGACCGCGGCCAAGGAGGCGGGCTTGCGCGGCATGCTTGTGCCGGCAGAAAGCGCGGCCGAAGCGGCCGTTGTCGAAGGAATCGAGGTGATTCCCGTTTCGAGCTTGGCGCAAGCAGCGGCCTTTCTGACCGGCGAGCTCGAGATCGAGCCCACGCCGCCCGGCTTGTCGGAGCTGTTTCAGCAGTTGGCGCAGTACGAGGTCGACTTCGCCGACGTCCGCGGCCAGGAGATGGCCAAGCGGGCGCTCACGATCGCGGCGGCCGGAGGGCACAACATCCTCATGCTCGGGCCCCCCGGCTCCGGCAAGACGATGCTGGCCAAGCGCATGCCCACGATCTTGCCCCAACTCACCGCCAGCGAGTCGATCGAGACCACGCGGATCTATAGCGCCATGGGTCTGCTCACGCCGGGGCAGCCGCTCTTGGCTACACGGCCGTTCCGCAGCCCGCACCACACGATCAGCGACGCCGGGCTCGTGGGGGGCGGCTCGACCCCGTCGCCGGGCGAGATCAGCCTCTCGCACAACGGCGTGTTGTTCCTGGATGAACTTCCCGAATTCAACCGGCGGACGCTCGAAGTGCTGCGGCAGCCGCTCGAGGACGGCGTCGTCACGATCTCCAGAGCACTGGCGAGCACGACATTTCCCGCCAACTTCATGCTCATCGCCGCGCTCAATCCGTGTCCCTGCGGCTATCGCAACGATCCGCGCCGCGAGTGCCACTGCACGGTGCCGGTGATCGAGCGCTACATGAGCAAGATCAGTGGCCCCCTCCTCGACCGCATCGATATCCACATCGAGGTGCCGGCCGTTCCCTTCAAGGAGCTTTCGGCCGGCACGCCTGGCACGTCGAGCGCGCAGATGCGCGAGCAGGTGGTGGCCGCGCGGAACTTGCAGGCCGAGCGCTTCGCCGGCTCGAAAACGCGCACCAACGCCAAGATGGGCCACCGGCAGATCCGCGCGTGCTGCAAACTTGACGACGAAGGGCTGAACCTGCTCAAGGCGACGATGGCCGAGCTGGGGCTATCCGCCCGCGCCCACGACAAGATCCTCCGCGTGGCCCGCACGATCGCCGACCTGGACCAGAGCGAGCCGATTCGTCCGTTTCACTTGAGCGAGGCGATCAATTATCGGATGTTGGACCGGCAGATGTGGACGTAGCGAGCTGCTATTCGGGTGACTTTTTTAAACCACGAAGGCACGAAGACACAAAGTCAAGGGCCAATGGTCGCAGGCAGCCTAAGTGCCGGTCAGAAGAACTTGATCGGCAGTCGGGGGCCGGCGGGATGACCCTCCGTGAGGACGATCTGGCGCACCTCCTGACGGCCGTCGATGCGCAGTACGAGCGTGGCCGAAGTATTGGGGGCCAGTTCCGCCTCGTCCCGCAGAATCAGCGTTCCACCATAGATCTGCTCCACCGCGATTTGCTGGCCGTTGACCAGAAGGTGCGCGTCGATCAGAACGGAGAATCCCTCCGGTGAGCGAAGTGTCTGAGACATTTGAGCGATCTCTGAGGTGCCGTGCGGCGGCCTATGCCGGGACGTCCGAGGAGCAGCTTGGCGAACAGCTCGGCGCCGGTCAAGACGGAGCTGTATGGCGCTCTCCACGGGACACGGCGATCAAAGCTTTCGAGCGAGAAGACCAGTATCGACGCGAATTCCAATCTTACCAGAGGCTATCGGAGAAGAGTATTCTTCGGATCGAAGGTTTCGCGGTGCCCGCCTTTCTAGGGCATAGCGACGATCTGCTGGTCGTCGAGATGGGCTTGGTCGTCCGGCCGTTTCTCCTCGATTTTGGCAAGGCCTACGTTGACCAAGTGCCCCCCTACTATCACGACGAAGAAATTATGGCCGAATGGGCACGAGCGGGACGCGAGCGGTTCGGGAAACGCTGGCCAAAAGTGTTGGCAGTGGTTCGCGCCTTGCGAGACCTGGGCATCTACTACCTCGACGTAAGCCCGAGCAACATCATGTTTGGCGGCAGCCTCGCTGACGAGGATGACGGAAGCGAGTCTGGTCCTTGTGACTGCTGAGATTCGAGCGGCCGCTAACTCAGTGCGGGGCGGGTGCGGCTTGGATTGACGCCCAGTCCGCGCATCTCTATAAGATCGCGCGAATCGGTTCGACCCTAGGTCCGGTATGCTGCCGCCCGTGCGCCCGTTTCTCCTGCTTGCCCTGTTTGCCTTGCCGGCGTCCGCCGCTGGCTGCGCGGCGTCGATGGCGGCTCGGCAGCCAGCGAAGCGGGATCTGGCGGTGCTGGCTGCCGGCACCCCTCGCACCCACGTCATCGCCGAGCTCGGGGCGCCGATTTGGACCGAAGCCGGCGCGGGCCAAACGACCGATGTCTTCTCCTTCAAACAGGCCTACACCAAGCCGGTCAAGGCTGCCCGCGCGCTGCTGCACGGGGCGGCCGACGTGGCGACGTTCGGACTGTGGGAAGTCGTCGGCATTCCGGCCGAAACTCTGGCCGACGGCACAGACGTGCAACTCGAGGTCCACTACGACCGCGATCAGCGCGTGGCGAGCGTCGGCACGATCAAGGGCCGGGCAGCCCTGGCGGGTCAGGAAGACAAGATCCGCGTGGCCGATCGGGCGGACGATCAGCCGTCAGGCGGTCCGGCTCGACGCTAAGGCGGCCTCCGTCGCCCGATTAGTCCCTGCCAAAGCAAGGTCCCCAGTTTTTCTGCCGCCCATTGCGCGGCGGTCACCGCGGCAGTAGAATCCTGGGCGCAACTCCCCCATTGCGCGAACGTTTCACCTCTCCAAGTTGAGGGCGCGTCCGCAACCCGAGGACGCTGCTTGCTCTCTAGGCGGGCGATATTCCCTGGTCCGTGCTGCGCACAGGAGAGAACGATGTCGAAAGACCTGCCGTCGACGGCGCCATCCGAGCTTGCTGTTCCGCTTTCGCGCACGGCGAGTGACGCTCCCTCCAGCGATCCGGCTTCCTTCGAGCGCTCCGAGACGCAGCACGCGCGCCGGCTGTCGCGGCGCACGTTCTTCGGCGATGCAGCCCTCATCGCCGGCGTCGGCGCCCTGCCGCGGTTGCTCGAGTATCCAGCGATCGCCGCCTCCGACAGCGTGGCCTCCGCAGCGCCGCCCCATCCGCTAGACCCCCTCTCGGCCGATGAAATGGCCGCCGCCGTGCGCATCATCCGCGACAGCGGCAGGTTGCCGGCAGACATTCGCTTCGTTTCCTGCACGCTCGAGGAGCCCGATCCGGCCGCACTCGCCCGCGCGTCGGCTGCGTCTGGCGACGTCCAGCGCGAGGCGTTCTTGGTGCTGCTCGACAAAGCAAGCGGCCTGGCGCACGAGGCCGTGGTCGACCTGACTGCGGGGGCGATCGTGCGGCTAGAAGCCTTGCCGCGGGGCGTTCAGCCCTCGGTCATGCTCGACGAATGCATCGAGGCGGAACAAATGATCCGCCAGTCGCCGGCGTTTCAAGCGGCGCTGGCCAAGCGCGGCGTAAAGAAGGCCGACCTGGTGATGGTCGAGGCTTGGTCGGCCGGGAACTACGGCACCGAGCTCCCCGAGGATGAGGGACGCCGCCGCATCCGTGCGCTGTGCTTCGTGCGCTCGGAGGCCACCGACAACGGCTTCGCCCATCCGCTGGGGGGCGTCGTCGTGATCGCCGACCTCAACAAGCTAGAGGTCCTGCGGATCGAAGACTACGGGGTCACGCCCTTGCCCCCTGAGCCTGGCAACTGGGCGCGAGAATTCATCCCCAAAGTCCGACGTGATCTCAAACCGCTCACGATCGAGCAGCCCGAGGGCCCCAGCTTTACGATCGACGGCCACGAGGTGCGCTGGCAGAAGTGGCGGCTGCGCTTTGGCTTCACGCCGCGCGAGGGGCTCGTGCTCTACGACGTTCGCTACGACGACGATGGCCGGGAGCGCTCGATCCTGCGCCGCGCCGCGCTCTGCGAGATGGTCGTCCCCTACGGCGATCCCGGCGAGCAGTACTACCGCAAGAACGCCTTCGACATCGGCGAGTTCGGCATGGGCACGCTCGCCAATTCGCTCGTGCTCGGCTGCGACTGCCTGGGCGCCATTCGCTATTTCGACGCGCTGATGCTCGACTCGCGCGGCAAGGTCGTTTCCCTCAAGAACGCCATCTGCGTTCACGAGGAAGACGTCGGCCTGCTCTGGAAGCACACCGACTGGCGGACGAATCAAAGCGAAGTGCGGCGCTCGCGGCGGCTGAGCCTGTCGTTCGTGGCCACGGTCGGCAACTACGATTACGCCTTCTACTGGCATCTGTACCAGGACGGCTCGATCCACTGCGAGGTCAAGCTGACCGGCATCATGAACACCA
The DNA here is from genome assembly GCA_044221365.1 of Pirellulales bacterium. Classification (GTDB taxonomy): domain Bacteria; phylum Planctomycetota; class Planctomycetia; order Pirellulales; family JBGAPH01; genus JBGAPH01. Next base: position 105,117 of record JBGAPH010000008.1, on the reverse strand, counting down.
CGGCGCTGCCTGAGCCGACGGAGTTCGGCGTGCAGGTGGCGCCGGGGCTCAACGCTCCGTTCCATCAGCACATCTTCGTGGCGCGGATCGACCCGGCCGTCGATGGCCCGCAGAACTCGGTCTACGAGGTCAACACCGCCGGACTCCCCCGCGGCGACGGCAACCCGCATGGCAACGCCTTTCGCGCCACGGCCACGTTGCTGGCGACCGAGCAGGAGGCGCAGCGGCACGTCAACGGCGCAAGCGCGCGGTTCTGGCGGATCGTCAACCCGCAGGAGAAGAACCGCCTGGGCAACCCCGTCGGCTACCGCCTGGTTCCCGGCGAGAACAGCCCGCCTTTTGCCGCGGCCGACGCCTCGGTGATGCAGCGGGCCGGCTTCGCGGCCCACCACCTGTGGGTAACGCCCTATCGCGCCGACGAACGCTACCCGGCGGGGGACTACCCCAATCAGAACCCCGGCGGCGACGGGCTCGCGCGCTGGACCGCGGCCAATCGCCCAGTGGAGAACACGCCGCTCGTGCTGTGGTACGTCTTCGCCCATACCCACACGCCGCGCGTGGAGGACTGGCCCGTGATGTCGGCCGCCTCGATCGGCTTCCACCTCCGCCCCGACGGCTTCTTCATGCGCAACCCGGCGATGGATGTGCCGCCGCCGGGGTAGAGCCTGAGTTCGGCACTTCCCAACCGCTGTCGATCTTGATATTACCGTGCCAAGGAGCCGCCCCCCGGCGGCCAGTCCCCGGCTTCATCGACCGCGTGCCGCCCGCCGTCTGGCGCTACGAGGTGTCGGGCAAGCGGGTGTTGACGCAGTGGTTCAGCTACCGTAAGAAAAACCGCGAGCGGCCGCTCATGGGAGACCGGCGGCCCCCCTCGAAGCTCGGCGAGATTCAGCCCGACCACTGGTTGGCCGAATACACGACCGAGCTCTTGAACGTGTTGCACGTGTTGGCCCTGCTCGTGGAGCTGGAGCCGGAGCAAGCAAAACTGCTGGAGGCGATTTGCCATGGGCCAACACTCGAACTCCGGGGATAACTTGGTAATCCACGGGGCACTCTACGTGCCGCCGGCCTGGCGGAAGTCGCTGCAGGCGGGTTTGCCCAAACCCAAAGGCAAGGACCCACAGCGCGAGTTGTTCGGCGACGACGAGGAAACGCAGCCCACGACCGAGGCGGAAGCGACCGAGGCCGGGGCTGACGAAGTCGACGAAGATGCCGACGATTCCGACGAGGACTCGGCGGACGCCGAATAGGCCGCGGCCCCGCGGGCGTCACCGCGCGAGCGCCTCGGCCAAACACTGCCCGGTAAACGACTCCCGGCACGCCGCCACCTCTTCCGGCGTCCCCTGCACCACGACGCGCCCTCCTTCGTCGGCCGGGCCCGGCCCCAGGTCGATTAGGTAGTCGGCCGCGCGCATGAGTTGCAGGTTGTGCTCCACGATCAGGAGCGAATGCCCCACGGCCAGCAGCGCCTCGAAGCAGTCGAGCAACTGCACGACGTCGGCGAAGTGGAGGCCGGTCGTCGGTTCGTCGAGGATCAAGAGCGATCGTCCGCCGCGCGTGGCCGCCAGGAAGCCGGCCAGCTTGAGCCGCTGTGCTTCGCCGCCGGAAAGCGTTTGCGCAGGTTGCCCTAGCCGTAGGTAGTCGAGCCCCACGTCGATCAACCGCTTGAGGCGTGCCTGCAGCTTGGTTTGGCCGCGGAAGAAGCCGAAGGCTTCGCGGACCGTCATCTGCAGAACCTCGGCGATGTTGCGGCCGCGGTAGTGGACTTGCAGCACCTCGCGGCGGTAGCGCGTGCCCCGGCAGTCGGGGCAGGGGAGCACCACGTCGGCCAGGAACTGCATGTCGACCTCGAGCTGGCCGTCCCCTTGGCAAGTCGGGCAGCGGCCGCCGTCGACGTTGAAGCTGAAGCTGCTGGCGTCGAAGCCGCGGGTGTGGGCGTCGGCCGTTTCGGCGAAGACGGCGCGGATGTCGTCGAAGGCCTTGAGGTAGGTTACCGGGTTCGACCGGGGGGAGCGGCCGATGGGCGTTTGGTCGACGAGGGCGACGTCGGTGATCTGCCCCGTGCCCAGCACGTCGTCGAACGGCAACGGCGGCGGGCCGTCCTTCCGCAGCCGCTGGCAGAGCGCGGGGTAGAGCGTTTCCTGCACGAGCGTGCTCTTGCCGGCCCCGCTGACGCCGGTCACCAGGCACATGAGGCCGAGCGGGAAATCGACGTCGAGGTTTTGCAGGTTGTGGCCCCGCGCGCTGCGAAGGCGAATGGCGCCGTGCGTCGCGGGTCGGCGGGCCGGCGCGCTCGCCACGCCGCGGCGGCCGGCCAGGAAATCGCCGGTCACACTCGCGGGGGTCTTGAGCATCTGGGCGAGCGACCCCTGGAACACCACCTCGCCGCCGCGCTCGCCGGCGCCGGGGCCGATCTCGATCAGATGATCTGCCGCGCGGAGAAACGCCTCGTCATGCTCGACGACGACTACCGAGTTCCCCCGGTCGCGGAGGCGCTCGACCGCCTGGACCAGCCGCTGCGAATCGCGCGGGTGCAGGCCGACCGACGGTTCGTCGAGCACGTAGAGCATGTTGACCAGGCTCGAGCCGAGGGCGCCCGTGAGCGTGACGCGCTGGGCCTCGCCGCCCGAAAGCGTGCGCAGCGTGCGGTCGAGTGATAGATAATCGAGCCCCACGGCCGAGAGATACCCGAGGCGGCTCGTCACCTGCTCGAGCATCGCGCGGGCAACCTGCCGCTGCCAGGGGTCGAGCTGGAGCGCGGCAAGAAAGGCCGCCGCATCGCGAATCTTGAGCGCGGCAAGTTCGGCAATGTTCCGCCCGCCGATCCGCACGGCGAGCGCCTCGGGACGCAGTCGCTGCCCTTGGCACTCGGGGCAGGTCTTGTACGTGCGCCAGCGGTTGAGAAACACGCGGATGGGGAGCTTGTACTTCTTCCGCTCGAGCCAGGCGAAGAAGCCGCGCAGGCCGCCGAACTTCCGCTCAGGCACGCCTTCGCGCACGAGCCGCAGGTGCTCGGGCGAGAGCTCGCGGTAGGGGACGTCGAGCGGCAAGCTATAGTCCTTGGCCAGCGCGGTCAACTCCTCGAGCTCGTGGGCATAGGCCGGCGAGTTCCAAGGAGCGATCGCGCCGTCGCGGAGCGACTTGCCGGCGTCGGGCACGATCAGGCTCATGTCGAGCTCGGCGATCGAGCCAAAGCCTTCACAGGCGGGGCAGGCCCCCCAGGCGTCGTTGTAGTTGAAGAGTCGCGGCTCGGGCGCGAGGAACGTTTGCCCACAATTCCCGCAGGCGAGCTCGCGGCTAAACTCCATTCGCCGCCAATTACGCCCGTCCACCCTCGTAGGGTCCGCTGTGCGGACCAACTCCTCCTCCGCCGCGCTGCCGACATTGTTCGGCTGCTCGCCCTCCTCCACCAGCGCGAAGCAACGGCCGCCGCCGCGATCGAAGGCCGTTTCCAGCGAATCGCGCACGCGCTGGGGAGAAAACTCGCCGCTCGTGAGCCGGTCGACGATCGCCGCCCAAGGCTGCTCCGTCGGCGGCGGCCCTTCGGCCAGATTGACGCTGCGGTCGCCCACGAGCGCGCGCACGAAGCCCGCCTCACGGAGCGCGGCCACCGCCGCCTCGATGGAATGCTCCTCCAACGGCGCAAAGCAAAGCATGATCCGCCGCCCTGGTGACACAGCCGCCAAGCGTTCGGCCGCGGAGTCGGGCGAATCGCGGCGGACCTCGCGGCCGCAGGTCGGGCATACGATCTGGCCGATCTTGGCGAACAGCAGCCGCAGGTACTCGATCGTTTCGGTGGCGGAGCCGACCGTGGTGCGGCTCGAGCGGCTGTAGGTGCGGTGCGTCACCGCTACGGCTGGGGGCAACCCCTCGATGCTCTCGGCCTCGGGCTTCTCGAGCCGCTCGAGGAATTGCCGGGTATAGGCCGAAAAGCTCTCGATATACCGCCGCTGTCCTTCGGCATAGAGCGTGTCGAGCGCCAGGCTCGTCTTGCCGCTCCCGCTGACGCCGCAGATGACCACGAGTTCCTGCCGTGGGATGTCGAGGTCGATCTTCCGCAGGTTGTGCACCGCCACGCCGCGCAGGCGGATCTGCGAGCTCAGGGCGGGTTCCGCGGCGGCAAGGCTGGGGGGCAAGGGGGGTCTCTGAAGATAAGACAAAGGCGGGTGGCTGAGTGCGATGAGAGGCCTTCTCTGATGCGTCGGATTGCAGACGCCTCGCACCGAATCGTAACGCGAGAGGTCCATGACGGCGACCCGCAGTGCCGCCGGGCTTGCCAGCACGGGCCGCGGTTCGCGCAAACATTTGCACGCCGGTGACCCGCTAGGCTACCATCGAGCCGAGGCCGCTTCCTTGCGGCGGGGCGTTTGCTCCCTTCGGTTGGCGATTCCCGGGAACTTTCCATGCGCCTCTCGTCAGTTCGCGTTCGGATTTGTGCCGCCTTGCAGCCGGTTGCGTTTGGTCTTGCGGTCGCGGTATCGACAGCCCTCTGCGGTTCGGCCCGCGCCGAGGACAAGGCGGTCGGTGTCGCCGACCTCAAAGTTCCTCCCGGCTTCGTGGTTGAGCTGGCGGCCGCGCCGCCGCTCGTGGAGCGGCCGATGCTGGCCAGCTTCGACGACGAAGGCCGGCTCTACGTGGCCGATTCGGCCGGCGTGAATCTGCGCGGGCCTGAGTTGCTCGAGGATCCCCCGCACGTCATTCGCCGCCTGACCGACACCGACGGCGACGGCCGCTTCGACAAGAGCGAAGTCTACGCCGACAAGCTCGTTTTCCCGCAGGGCATTCTCTGGCACGACGGCGCGGTGTTCGTCTCCTCGCCCCCCAGCTTTTGGAAGCTCACCGACACCGACAACGATGGCAAGGCCGACAAGCGTGAAGAGCTCGTCACCGGCTTCGCCAACACCGGCGTGGCCGACGACATGCATGGCGCCAGCCTGGGGCCCGATGGCCGCGTGTACTGGATCGCCGGCCGATTCCCGCACGAAATCCGCAAGCCAGGCGGCCCGCTGATCCACAAAGGCACCGCCCCGCTGCTGCTGCGCTGCAAGCCTGACGGCACGGAGGTCGAGGTCGTCTCCGGCACGCAGGGGAACGGCGTCGGCGTGGTGTTCGATCAGGCGGGCGACATGTTCACCTGCGGCACCTTCCTCGCCCCCGATTCGATGGGCGCGGGCCTGCGCGACGCGCTCGTGCATTGCATCGACGGCGGCGAGTATCCCGTGCGCGACCGCGTGCTCAACGAGCACAAACGCACTGGGCCCGATCTGCTGCCGCCGTTGGCTCACCTGGGCGTGGCCGCCGGCTCCGATCTCGAGCTCTATCGCGGCGCGGCCTTCGGCCCGGAGTATCAGAGCAACCTGTTCTCCTGCCTGTTCAACATGCACAAGATCGGCCGCCACGTGTTGACGCCGGCCGGCGCGACCTGGCAAAGCCGCAACGAAGACTTCGTCGTCTCGGAACACGCCGACTTCCACCCGACCGACACGCTGGAAGACGCCGACGGCAGCCTGCTTGTGGTCGACACCGGGGGCTGGTTCCGCATTGGCTGCCCTACCTCGCAGATCGCCAAGCCGGAGGTGCTGGGGGCGATTTATCGAGTGCGGCGCGAAGGGGCGGCGAAGGTGGCGGATCCGCGCGGTTTGCAGGAGGGCTGGGAGAAGCTTACGCCTGACAAGCTTCTGTCGCGACTAAACGACAGTCGGCCGATGGTCCGCGATCGGGCCATCCGCGAATTGGCGAAGCGCCAGGACCGTCAGGTGTGGGAATCGCTGGGCTGGCTCGCCGGAGCGGGCGGCGCGCAGGAGGCGAGCAACGCGCTGTGGGCATTGTCGCGCATCGAGGATCCTTCGGCGCTCCTCCCGGCGCGCGGGGCGCTGGAGCACCACCGCGAGTCCCAGGTGCGCCAAACGGCGGCGCGAGTGCTGGGCATCCGGCGTGACGCCGGAGCGGTCGGCCCGCTCGCCGCGGCGTTGAGCGACGCTTCGCCCAGCGTGCGCCGCGAAGCGGCTGCTGCGCTCGGCCGGATCAAGCGTCGGTCAGCCGTGCCTGCACTGCTGGCAGCGCTGCCCGAAGCCACTGCCGACCGCTTCCTGCAGCATGCCCTGATCTTTGCCCTGATTCAGATCGATGACCGCCTGAAGACGCAGGACGGCCTAGCCAGCGAAAGCCCGGCGATCCGGCGGGGAGCGCTAATTGCGCTCGATCAGATGGATGAGGGCCGATTGGAGGCCAACACGGTGGTGGGGATGCTGACCGATTCGGACGAAGCCCTGCGTCAAACGGGCTTTTGGATCGTCTCGCGGCATCCGGAGTGGGCCGTCGAGCTTGTGCCCCATTTTCGCGCGATGCTCGCCGGTGATCAGCTCGACGAAACAGGCGCGTCGGCGCTACGGGCGCAGCTTGTGGCCTTCGCCGATCAGCCGAGCATCCGCCCGCTCCTTGGCGAGGCGCTCGAGGCGCGGAATACGCCAGCGCGGGTCCGTCTTGCGGTCCTCGAGGCGGTCGCAATGTCGCCTCCCAAAGCGCTGCCCGTCGAGTGGGTCGCGGGCTTGAAGGCGAGCCTGTCGAGCGCGGACGAAGGCGTGGCGCGTCAGGCAGTCGCTACGCTCAGGCGATTGCCCGGTGGCCCCGCTCTGCTGGCCGAGCGTGTCGACGCGAAGATTGACTTCCCGAGCGGCCCCAACTTCCCCGGTGCGCCGGAGGAGGATTACTACGTTCGCTGGAAGGGTCTGCTGCGTGTGCCGGCATCTGGCAAGCAAACGCTCTTTACCGAGAGCGACGACGGCTCGCGGCTCTGGCTCGATGGCAAGGTTGTCGTCGACAACGCCGGCAGCCACGCCGTGCGACGCGTGACGCAGGAAGTCGACCTGACGGCCGGGGACCACGATCTGCTGGTCGAGTTCGTTCAAGGAGGAGGCGAAGCCGCGTGCATGGTCGGCGCACTGCGCGAGGGGGAGCCGGCGCCCTTCCCGGCCGAACAGCTACTGCATCGCGCTGGTAGTGAACTGCAGCCCGGCTTGCTGGCCAAGGTGTACGCGGCCGACGGCGGCGACGAGTTCCCCGCGGTGAGTGAAGTCGATTTCACGGCCGACCTCGTGGCGCTGGCGGCCGAGGGGGTTCGCTCGCGGGCTTTGCGCGTCGACGCGCTCTCGGCGGCCGCTCCCCAGCTTCCCGGCCTGACCGAGCCTCAATATCGTCTGCTGGCCGACGCCTTGTCCGATGAGCAAGCCCTCGTGCGACTGGCCGCCGCCGAGGCGCTCGTCCGCGCGCGGCTTTCGCGCGAGCAACTCGGCGATCTACCGCATCCCTTGCGGCAGGCCAGCGTGCTCGAAGCGCCCAAGTTGCTCGCGGCCTTCGACCGCGGCGGCGACGCCCAGCTAGGGCACGCGCTCTTGAGGGCCGTGCAGGAGTCGCCAGGGCTCGCGCGGGTGCAGCCGGCGCTCTTGTCGGCGGCGCTCGCCAACTTCCCCGAAGAGATTCGCCTGGCCGCCACGCCGCTGCTGGCCAAGCTGGCGCCCGACACGATGCGGCAACGGGCACGGCTCGAGAGCCTCGAGGCGGCGCTCGCCGGCGGCGACATCCAGCGCGGCAACACGCTCTTCTTCGGCGCCAAGGCCATCTGCTCGACCTGCCACACGGCGCAGGCCCGCGGCGGCAAGATCGGCCCCGACCTGTCGCGCATCGGCGCGATCCGCAGCCCGCGCGATCTGCTCGAAGCGATCGTCTACCCGAGCACGAGCTTTGCCCGCGGCTTCGAGCCCTACGTGATCACCACGGCCGACGGCCGCGTCCACACCGGCATCATCGGCCGCGAGGCGGCCGACGCCGTGTTCCTCTACGACAGCAAACGCGAAGAAGCCCGCATCCCGCGGGCCGAGATCGAAGAGCTGCGGCAAGCCGAGCTCTCGATCATGCCGGACGGCCTGGACGGACAGCTCAAGCCGGAGGAATTGGCGGATTTGGTGGCGTTCTTGCGGTCGTTGCAGTAGAGCGGGGCGCGGGCTCTTGCGGGCCAGCGCTCGAAAGCAACCAACGGACCCTCACCCCCGGCCCCTCTCCCACAGGGGGGAGGGGAGACTGGCGAGCCGACCGATTGATCGCTCGTCACTCCGCGGCACGAATCCCCTCGCCAAACGGATCCTCCGAGTCGACGAGCAACGTCGCCTCGGCGGTCAGAAAGGCTCGCCCCGTGATGCGGGGCACGATGCGGTCGCCGTCGCGAGAGACGATTTCCCCTTCGAACACGCTCCCCACGATGCTCTCCTGCCGCCAGATTTGCCCGGGCGCAAGCTTGCCGTCGGCAACCAGGCAGGCCAGCTTGGCGCTCGTGCCGGTGCCGCAGGGGGAGCGGTCGTACGCGCGGCCGGGGCAGAGGACGAAGTTTTTGCTGTCGGCTCCCGGCTGAGTGGGCGGGCCGAACAGCTCGATGTGGTCGATCTCCTGCCCGCCCACGCCGCTGATCCCGTCGCCGCCAATCCCTTCGCGCCGCAGCGTTTGGCGAATCGCCCAGGCGACTTCTCCCAGCCGTTCGATGTTGTCGAGTGCGATCCGTTCGCGGTGTTGGCCAACGAGAAAAAACCAGTTGCCTGCCCAGGCGACGTCGCCGGTCACCGGGCCGTAGCCTGGCACGTCGATCGTCACCGCCGCCCGCGAGCGATAGCTCGGCACGTTGTCGACGCTCACCCGGCCGTCAGCGTGCAGGCGGGCAGTGACCGGACCGACGACCGTTTCCAACCGGTGCTCGCCGGGACTAATGCGGCCCAGGTGGGCGAGTGTGGCCACGAGTCCGATCGTGCCGTGGCCGCACATGCCGATCGTGCCGACGTTATTGAAAAAGATCACGCCGGCGGCCGCAGCGGGGTCGACGGGTTCACACAGCAGCGCGCCCACGATGACGTCCGATCCCCGCGGCTCGCAAACGACCGCGGAGCGAAAGCGATCGAACTGCTGCCGCAACACGTCGGCCCGCTCCGCCATCGTGTCGCCGCCGAGCTCGGGCCCCCCAGCCACGACAACGCGCGTGGGCTCGCCGCCGGTGTGGGAATCGATGACTTGGATGCGGCGAAGCATATTCACAGGCTCTAGGCGTCGCTACCGAAGCCTTCGAGGTGTCGGGGGTTCGTGCTGAGATCGGCCGGCGCGTCCTTAACGAGGCCGATGATTCCCGCCCGCTGAGCAAGCTCGAACGCCGAAGGCTCGGCTTCGCCGCGGCAATAGGCTTCGAGCGCCGAGCGCACCAAGGCAGCTTTCGTAGTCCCCTTGCGGCGCGCTAGCATGCAGAGCTGTTGATACAGCCCTTGCTCCAAGCGAACACTCAACCGTTCGATCGTCACTTGTCGGTCCTCGCGCGGAATCAGCCCGCATCATCCCCCGAAGGCCCGTACATCCCCGGCACCGGCACGTCGTTCAGCCGCAGGTAGACCAGCAGATGCGCCCGGTGGTGGATCGAGTGGTTGATCACCCAGGTGCGAATGACCACGGACCGCGGCACAGTCATGAGCACTTGCCCGCCGGAGAGGAGGGACCAGTTCTTGGCCATCTCGGCCTCGTTGGTCTTGGAAATCGCCGCCCGCGCTGCGGCGACGTTGCGGTCGAACAGGTCGAGCACTTCTTTGCGCGTGGCGAGGGTCGGCGTCCGGTAGGGCTCGCCTTCCGGCGGCGCGATGTCCCACTCGGTTTGCGCGATCGTCCCCTCCACCCAGCCGGGAATCTCGGCCAGGTGGGCGGCGTTCCAGCCGATCGTGTGGCTTTTGGGATGCGCCTTCCAGTCGAACTTGTCCTCAGGCAGCCGCTCGAGCACGCGGCGCGTGCTGGCCATCTCTTGGTCGAACTCCGGCAGAATCAACTCGGGGTAGGTCATGGGATTGTTCCGTTTGAGGAGAGTTTTTTCGCCCCCGCGCGTCAGTATACTAATGTCCACACTCGCCGCAAGCGGGCACTATGTCACACGGTGCCGCTTCGGTTGCGGGCTATTCTGTCCGTGACAGGAACGACTGCTGGCGCAGCCACCGGGCACAGGAATCGGTCCAGGCGCCGTAAGGCTGCTCGCTTGCGCGGACGCCGAAGTCGTGGGCGGCGCCGGCGTAGATGTGCAGCTCGGCCGGCACGCCAGCGCGCTTGAGGGCTGTGTAGGCCACTACGCTGTGCTCGGGGCTGCTGATCAGGTCGGCGCCGCCGTGGACCAAGAAGACCGGCGGGGCGCCGGCGGGAACACTCAGCCCGGCCGCCAACTCGTCTTTGTCTGTGCCTTTCAGGTAGCCGGGATACACGGAAATGGCAAAGTCGGGCCGGCAGCTCAGCTCGTCCGCCGCGTCCACGCCGGGGTACGTCTGCCGCTCGAAACTCGTCGCCGTGGCGAACGCCAAGTGTCCGCCCGCCGAAAAGCCGATGATGCCGATCCGCTGCGGTTCGACCCCCCACTCCTTGGCACGGCTGCGCACCAGCCGGACGGCGCGCTGCGCGTCTTGCTGCGGTCTGCGGGCGGGCTCGCGCTCCGGCTCGTCGGGCCGCCGCGGCACCCGGTATTTCAGAATGACGCCGGTCGCCCCCAGCGAGTTGAGCCAGGCGGCCACTTCTTCGCCTTCGAGCTGCCAGTAGAGGTCCCAGTAGCCACCGCCGGGGCAGATGATGACGGCCGTGCCGGCGTCGCGCTCCGGCGGCGGTCGGTAGATCGAGAGCGTCGGCCGCGTGACGCCGCGGATCAGCCGGGTCGGTTCCGTGACTTCAACCTGCTTGCGGTCGAGTCGCGGCGACATCCGCACCGTTTCCGGGCCCATGTCGACCGTCTCGTCGGGCGGCTTGCCGGGCCACAGGTCGACCACGAGCGGCTCGGCGGCGCCGGCTACGCTGGCGACCATCAGCAGAGCGAGCGCGAACGCCCCTGAGCGGCAACGGCGTTGCATGACAGGACCTCCGTGCTCAATCGGTGTCGAACAGGTACGGCCGCACTCGCTCCGCCAGCAGTTCGTAGCCTGCAGCGCTCAAGTGCAAGCGGTCTTCGACGAACAGTTCCGGACGTGCCTGGCCATCGGGCCCGAGCGTCAGGTCGTAGGCGTCGACAAACGTCACTCGCGGCATGCTCAGGGCCATTTTGCGGATCTGGCCGTTGAGCGCCTGATACTTGTCGTTCTCGCCCCACCGTGACGGCGCGGGGTTCACGGCGATGTACACGATCTCGGTCTTCGGCAGCCGGCTATGGACCGTTTGCACGAAAGCCGCGAAGTCGCCTGCCACCTCTTCCGGCAGGCGGCCGTTGTGAATGTCGTTGCCGCCGGCGCGAAGGAAGATCTGCTTCGGCTCATAGGGGAAGATGATCCGCTCGGCGAAGTGCGTGGAGTCGACGATTTCGGAACCGCCGAAGCCGCGGTTGATCACGCGATGTTCGGGGAAGTCTTCGGCCAGCGTCTTCCAGAGCCGAATGGTCGACGAGCCGATGAACAAAATCCCTCCCTTGGCCGGAGGGCTCACGCGATCGGCTGCTTCGAAGGCCGCAATCTCGGGCTCCCAGCGATCGAATCCTTGCGGCGCTGGCACTGGCGCGGCCGCCTGCCGCGGCGGCGCGCCGGAGGCGCTGCCGACGAGCTCCGATTTCTGAGCGGGGCCGAAGCCGACGTTCGTCTCGCTCGTCAGCCGCACCTCGTCTCCGCTGAACTTCGCGGCGAGCGAGATGATGAAGGGCGTCTCCACGAAGCAGAGCTTGGCCGCGAAACTGTTGGGATCGCTCCAGGCGCCGCTCGCGGCCACCGGCTGTTCGGCGAAGGCGCCCCAAGCCGCGCTGCCGGCGTGCCAATGTCCGCGGCCGAAAACCACGCGGCGTTCCTGGCCGTCGAACGTCGCCACGAGCGTGGTCGCGCCGTCAGGCCCCTCGGTTTCGATCGCCAGCGATTCGAGCTTGCGGTCGTTTGGCGCAAAGCGGAAGGTCTTGCCGGCTAGCGCCGCCGCTGCAGACGCTTCTCCCCGGGGCATTGGCAGTTCGAGCGACTCGAGCCGCTTGGCCAGCCTTCCCGCGGCGCCCTCATCGGCCGGCAGAGCCTGTTCTTCGAATGCCGGGAGCAGCTTGTCCCACACCAGGTTGAGCACCGCCTGCATGTCGCGCACGCCCGCGGTCATGGCGATCACCGCGTCGTGCTCTGGCAGCACGATGCAGTACTGACCGAAGGCGCCGTCGCCGCGGTAGGCGTTGTGGCGGCAGCGCCAGAACTGGTAGCCGTAGCCTTGGTCCCAATCGCTCTGGGGGTTGCTGCCGTTGGAGGTCTGCAGACTCGTAGCGGCGGCGATCCACTCGGCCGGCACGAGTTGCTCGCCCTGCCACTTGCCTTGTTGCAGGTAGAGCTGGCCGAACTTGGCGATGTCCTCGGTGCGGACGCTCAGGCCGTAGCCGCCGGTGGAGATGCCTTCGGGGCTCGTTTCCCAGGTCGGGTTGTCGATGCCCAAGGGGCCGAAGAGCCGCGGCTGCAGGTAGTCGATCAGCTTCTCGCCGGTCGCCTGCTGCACGATGGCCGAAGCCATGTAAGTGGCCGACGTGTTGTAGAGAAAGTGCGTGCCGGGCTTGAAAGGAACCGGGTGCGCCAAGAAGGTCTTAGTCCAGGGCTGGTCCGGCGTGCGCGGGGGCTCGGTCTGCTGGCCGGTCGACATCCGCAGCAAGTCGCTCACCCGCATGTTGGTGAGCTGGCCATCGGGCTTCGCCGGCACGGCGTCGGGAAAGAACTTGACCACCGGATCGTCGACCCGCAGCTTGCCTTCGGCGATCGCGATGCCGACGGCAGTCGACGTGAAGCTCTTGCTGAGCGAGAAGAGGGAATGTCGCGCGTCGCGGTTGTAGGGGGCCCACCACCCTTCGGCGACCACGTGTCCGTGCCGGACCAGCATGAAGCTGTGCAAGGCGTCGATGCTGCGGTCGGCCTCGTCGACGAACGCCAGCACGGCGGCCGACGACACGCCTTGGGCTTCGGGGGCGCTCCGCGGCAGGGAGTCGGCTGCGGCGGCCGCCAGCGGCGCGACGAACAACAGCAGCAGGGCCAGAAGCGGCGAGGTTTTCATGCGAAGGCCTGCGAGGATTGCCGGTGGTGGGAAGGAGGGTGGGCACGGGTTGTAGCCGCGGCCCGGCCTATTCTAGCCACCGCTGAACCTGCCCGCACGCGCTAGCCCGGCAAGGGGCCCCGGAGAGGCGAGAGCGTGTTTGCGCCCGGCAACATTTACCGCAGTACAGGCTTCCGTTCGTAGGTTGCGATGTGGTTGACGAGCGACTGCAGGCGAAAGTGCCGCCGGCACTCTGGCTGGAGCGGGCCCTCAGGGAATTCCCCCTCGTAGAAGACGATCGTTTGGATTCGCCGCGCCGCCAACACCGGTGGCGTGGCCGCTGCATCGAGCGATCCGCTGGGCACCACCAGCCGCACGTGGTCGCTGTGGCGGTCGAGCCAGAGCCCGCGGTCGTCCACGGCCTGAATCGCCTCTCGCAAGCGCAGCTCCTGCGGATCGACGAACAGACGGCGGGCCCCCAAGCCAGCAGCGATCGAAGCCAGTCCAAAGGCCACGAGCGTAAACCTCAGCGAGAATCGCATCGAGCTGATTCCTAAGCCGGCGGATGCCGAGAACCTACTGCAAGGCGGTCGGCGCGGGAGTGGGGGCGCCGGTTGCCGGGCCGATGACCACGCAGACCTCTTGCGACGTTCGCAGGCCGTCGGCCGTGGTCGCGGCGACCTTAAGGCAGGTTTGCCCCGCGGCAAGCGCGCGGCATTCGATGCGGAATCGCCGCGTCTCGCCCGGTGCGAACGTAAGGTGGCTCCACAGGAGTTCACCGGTGGCGGGAATGCCAACGGTCGCGGCCTCGGGCTTGAGCAGGCTGCGGTCGTGCTCGGCCCGGAGCGAGGCGCCCTGGAGGGCAGCCGTGCCGGAGTTGGTGGCGTCGATCACGAACTCCACGGTTTGGCCCACCGTGGCCGCGGCGGGACCTACCGTACGCAACTGCAGGGCCGAGCTGGCCGGGTTCGGGGCGGGGGCAATGGGGCGCAGGGCGGGGAGCGTGGCGGCCACCTGCCACGATTCGCCGGCGACGCTGTAGAGGATGCCGGTCACGGTGTCGAGCATCCGGTCGCCGGCGGCCGACAACTGGTAGCGTCCGATGGGGAGCGCCGTGGCCTCGTGCGGAGGCGTGAGCGGTGCGAGCGCCGGCTGGGCGTTGAGGGGAGCGGGCGCAGCGAACCACAGCGTGCTCAACCCGCCGATCACGGCGACAACCAAAGCGGCCAACAGCGAGCGAACGAGCATCAATCCACCTGCGGCAACGGGGTTGGGGGGAGATACCGAGTCCAGATTCTAGCCGCGAAGCCCATTCCCACGAACGCCGATCTGCCGGCCATCCAAGAGCCGGCTTGCCGAGCGCCAGGCCGTTCGCGAACACGTGTCCGGTGAGTGCTGGCCGAGGCCGGCATCGCGCTTGCGTACGATTCCCCGTTTGCATCCGTGGAATTCGCACCGGCCGTCGCCGGAGAACGACCCCATCACGATGCACCGCTGCTGGCGCGCCGTGATGCAAGACAGAGTTCTGTTCGCGCGGATCAGCGTCGCTGGGAGACCGGGTGACGAGAACAGGCGCTAGGCCTGCGTCGCCGGTGCGCCGCGGAGTCCTTTCAGCCGCAACCCTAGAGCCACGAGCAGCACGCCCAGCAGAATCGCCCCGGCGCCGATCCAGTAGACGATCACGACGGCGCCTTGGCCGGGGAAAGCGATTAGCAGGACCGCGAAGACGATGGAGGCCAGGCCGCTGAGCGCGAGCAGCCACTCTCCTTGGATGGCCTTGCGCAGCTCGAACGCGGCGATGATCTCGAGCACGCCGTGAGCCAGGGCCCAGGCGGCGATCACGTAGAGCAGCGCGATTGCCGTGATCTGCGGCCAGAAGAAAGTGACCACGCCGACGCCGATGCCGAGCAGGCCCAAGCCCACGTGCGACCAGCGGCAGCGCCCGGCCGGCCCGTTGGCTGCGACCGCCAAATTCGCCACGCCGTCGGCGAAGGAGAACGCGCCGTACATCAGCACGAGCACCACGATCGTGATCCCGGGCCAGGCGAACGTGCCGATGCCAAATAGAATCGCGAGGACTCCCCGCAGCACGAACATCCACCAGTTGCGGGCCAGCAGATCGACCATCTCGTCATCCTCCCACTCGGTTCAGACGACCGCTAAGGTCGGCGCAGGACGGCGCAACCCTCGGCCATTGGAAGGCTAGCTTGCGGGGCCGACCGTTCCAACGGACGCCTGCCCGTACTTTCGCTACAGCCGCAACGGCCGCCAAGTTCGCTGCCGTTTGCGCTGTCTCGGCAGTTTTTCTGCGTCCCCCAACGTTATGCGCTTACCGCCGTGCCGTACGTGACCGATAGATTGAGCAGCCCCAGCCGGAGCTTTGCCCAGTTCGGGGCGCCCCGTCGTTGGTCCCGCCCCTACGTTTGCCCCGCAGCAGCCGCCCTATGTCGATGACCGCCGCCCCGGCCCACCGCGTTCACACCTCTCAGGCCATCAACCCACGCGACGAAGCCCTGCAGGGCACGCTCGAGCGGCATCCGTATCTGCGGAACCGCAACCTGCGGTTCGAATCGCGCGACGGCCGCGTGATCTTGCGGGGCAAAGTCAACTCGTACTACCAGAAGGTGATGGCGCAGGAAATCGTCCGCCGCCTGGAGGGCGTTGACGAAATCGAGAACCAGCTCGAAGTGACCTGGAGCTAGGCCGCGCAGCTCGCGCGACCTCTAATTGGGCAGCGCCGCGCGGAAGCAGCGCATCGCCTCGTCGCGGCTGTCGTAGAGCGGAAAGCTCTGCTCCATCCGGCACAGCCGCAGCACTTCGCGATTGTGCGCCGACAGACCGCTGATCCGCAGCAACCCGCCGCGGCCGTGGATTCGCTTGTAGAGCAGAATCAACTGGCCGATCAGGTAGCTGTGGAGCAGCGTCACGTCGTCCATCTCCAGCACCAGCCGATTCGTGAGGTGCTGTTCCATCAAGCCCCAGAGCCCTTCGGCCACCTGCGGCGCGTCGTTCGGCCGATCGGGCGGGCAGTGCAGCCGCACGAAGAGCCAATCGGGGCCACGGTCGACCTCGAGCAACCAACCATCTGCGATGTTCACCATTGCGTCGCTCCTTCTATTCGCCTGCTGCAATGGTTCCGCCTAAGGAACCAACTCCTGCGCAGCGGTTATTGTGGCCCTTGTTTACGGCCCCTGCAACGAGCCCAAGCGGAAATTCACCAAAGATTTACGCAAAGCCAATCGTTCGTAAGCACACGGTTTTTGCGTGGCGGAATGCTAGCAGCCAACTAGGAGTTGAGCCGGCGCAGCGTTCTGAGCGGCGCCGCTGGCGACGTTGCTCTTCGATCGAAGTGCCGAAACGCGCGCGGATAAGCGGCTGGCAAGTGCCGCTCAGGGCGGTTACGCTCAGCAAGAACGTCGCCAAGCTCGCGTCGCGGTTCGTCTCGGTCGGCGCCAACCGCGGGCTCCCGCGACGCAACCAGCGATCGCGCCAACTTGCTGACTCGCAAGCGCTTGCAACATCGGTTGCCGCGTTCGATTGCCAGCGTGTTGGCCCTACCCCCTCCCATCAACGGCTGTCCGAGCATTGCCCCTTCGGTCTGGGAAACCCTTGATGAGTCCTCGCTGCTGGTTCGTACTGGTGATCGTATTCGCCGCCCTTCTCGTCGGCGGCGTGGATTTGGCGTGGGCCCAAGAACCGGCTGCGGAGGCGGCCTCAGAAGCTGCCGCCCCCCCGGAATGGGTCCAACGGCTCAACGAGTCGTTCGCCAGCATCGACGCCTGGTTCGGCCGCTGGATCGTGGCGCCGTTGGCTACGGTGTTGTTCTTCGATCTGCTCGCGCCGCTCGGTTGGCTCGGGCTCCCCCGGCCCGCTGCGACGTTGCCAATCGTCGTCGCCTGGCTCTTCTGCGGCGCGGTGTTCTTCACGCTCCGCATGGGCTTCATCAACTTTCGCGGCTTCAAGCACGCCATCTCGCTGACGATGGGGCACTACGACGATCCCTCCAAGCCTGGGGAAGTGACCCACTTTCAGGCGCTCGCCTCGGCTCTCTCCGCCACGGTGGGCTTGGGCAACATTGCCGGCGTGGCGATCGCGGTAGGCACGGGCGGGCCGGGCGCGGTCTTTTGGTTGATCGTGGCAGGCCTGTTGGGGATGACGAGCAAGTTCACCGAGTGCTCGCTCGGCCAACTCTATCGAAAGACCCTGCCCGACGGCACGGTTTCCGGCGGACCGATGCACTATCTCAAGGACGGACTGGCGACCAAGGGACTGCCGCGGCTGGGGGCCGTGCTGGCGACCGCCTTCACGATCCTCTGCATCGGGGGCTCGTTGGGGGGCGGCTGCATGTTTCAGGTCGGCCAGTCGATGCAGGCCGTGCAGCGGCAGATTCCGCTGCTGGTGGAGCAGCCCTACTGGTACGGCCTGGCGATGGTTGTCATGGCAGGCGTGGTGATCATCGGCGGCATCAAGCGGATCGCCAGCGTGGCCGACAAGATCGTGCCGCTCATGGCGGGACTCTACATCGTGATGTCGCTCTATATTCTCGCAGCCCACTGGAGCCACATCCCCGCCGCGATCGGCGAGATCCTTTCGGGCGCGTTCACTCCGTCGGCCGCGTACGGCGGCGCGCTGGGCGTGATGGTAATCGGCATCCGCCGGGCCTCGTTCTCGAACGAGGCCGGCGTGGGCTCGGCGGCGATCGCGCATTCGGCCGCCAAGACCGACGAGCCCGTGAGCGAAGGGATCGTCGCCCTGCTCGAGCCGTTCATCGACACGGTGGTGATTTGCACGATGACGGGACTGATCATCGTCATCACGGAGATCTACGCCGATCCGTCGCAGGCCGACCTGATCGCCGGCAACAAAGGGGCCGAGCTGACGGCCAACGCCGTGGGGAGCGTGGTGGGCTGGTTCCCCCTGTTGCTGGCGCTCGTAGTGTTCCTGTTCGCCTATAGCACGCTCATCTCCTGGTCGTACTACGGGGAGCGCTGCGCCACCCACCTGTTTGGTCCGCGGGCGTCGCTGCCGTATAAGATTCTCTTTCTGTGCTTCGTGTTCCTGGGGTCGATCCTGGCCCCCACGAACGTCCTTGATTTCAGCGACCTGATGATCTTGGCGATGGCGTTCCCCAACGTGCTGGGCATGTACATTTTGGCCGGCGACGTACGCCGCAAGCTCGACGACTATTGGGGCCGCTACAAGTCGGGCGCCCTCAAGCGGCGGCACTAGGCGGCCGCCTCTCACCCCAACATCCTCTCGCGGAGCACCCGTTTCCATGGCCTGGCTGCCCAAGCAAACCGTCGTCGCGCCAGTCGACTTCTCGGAAGACTCGTTCAAGGCGGTCGACACGGCGCTCGAACTCGTCGAGCACCCGGCAAACGTCCATGTGGTCCACGTGCTGCCGCTCTTGGCCGTGACCGAGCCGGGCGTAATCTGGGACACGGTCGACGACCACTCGCGGCGCGAACACGCCACCGAGGCGCTGCGCAAGCGGTTTGGCGACGCGCCGCACGCCGGCGTGCGAATCGAAGTGCTCTTCGGCGATCCCGGCTCCGAAATCGTCGACTACGCCAACCGCATGCAGGCCGACCTAATCCTGCTGCCGTCGCACGGCCGCACGGGCATCCGACGGCTGCTCTTGGGCTCGGTGGCCGAACGGGTGGTGCGGATGGCGCATTGCCCGGTGTTGGTCGTGCGGCAGTGAGGTGAGCGGAGTGCCCTTCGCCGCGTTCCTCGGCAGTCAACGATCCTATTCGCCCTCGTCCCACAAGGTCCGGCTCCGTGCCGGCCCGTGCCGCAGCAGGTACTCTTTCACCGCCACCTTGCGGGCAGTGTTCTCTGAGGTCATGTAGCGGATCTTGCCGTAGATGGGGCGTTCCGGGCCCCAGGGGCGATCGTAGCGGCCGAGGACCCAGAAGATGCCGCTATAGGAGTTGGGGTTTCGCCCGTCCACAGCGTACTTGTTGTTGAGCTCGATCATCGTGGCGAGCGCCGATTCTGGCGTGGGGGACCACTCGAGGATCTTCTTGCCCCAGAGCATCCGCAGGTAGTTGTGCAGCCGCCCTTCCTGCACGAGCTGCCGCTGCGCGGCGTTCCAGAGGGGGTCGTGGGTCTGGCTGCGTGCGAATTGCTCGAGCGAGTAGAGCGTGGGGCGATGATCGCGGCGGTGCTCGGCCAACGTTTCTTGGGCCCAGTCTGGCAGCGACTCGTATGCGTCGTAGTCGCGGCGGCGCGAGCAGAAGTTGTAGCCGAGCTCGCGCCAAGTGATGAGCTCGTCGAGAAACGCTTCGGCCGTCGGGCTCATGCCCCACCAGCCCTCGCGCGAACCGCTGGCTTTCTGGGCGAGCTTGCTCGGCTTCCAGCCCTCGCGCCGTACGAGTTCGTGGAACACCTCATGCACCGAGAGATGCCCCCAATGCAGATAGGGCGAAAAGCCGCTCGAGGCGTCGAGATCGGGCACGTTGCGGTCCTCAGCGTAACGATCGAGCTTTGAAGACAAGAATCGCTCGAGTTTCCGAAGAGCAACTTCTTGGCCCCCATCGAACGCCGCGGCGCCCACCGTGTGATCGATGGGCAACTCGCTGAGCGCTTCGCGCGATCCAGTAAGCAGTTCTGGGCTCGCAGCAGGCCAAAGCTTGCGCACGTCGTCGATCAATGCAGCGGCCGGCTTGACGGAGAGCCCAGCCAGCGGATCTGCCTGGGGCGTCTGCGCGAGATGCGGCGCCAAGTTCTGCTGCAAGAAACGGCGAAAGGCATAGGCCGTGGGAAACACGCGATCGGCGGCGCGTAGCGGCAGCAAGCCGTTCGAATCGACCTGCTCGAGCCGCACCGGCAACTGCCGCCCTACGTGGGCCACCATCGCCGGCAGGAAGAAGCAGGGAAACTCATCGGTCACCACCAGGCAGGCCCGCTCTGCCAGCGCGGCCAGCAGTCCGCGGGCAGCATCGAGCCGCGGTCGACCCACGCGGCTTGCTGAGCCTGCATGCCTTGCAACGCGAAGCGGTGCAGCCGATCGCTGGCCCAGCGGTAGCCGCAGCGAAGGGCCTCGAAGACCACAAGCGGCTTTTTTAGTTCTCGCGCCCGCGCCACGGCCTGATCGAGTCCGAAGTTCCACCGTGTGCGCCGCGCGGCGATCATCCAGTAGAGCACGTAGTCGCCCGAGGGCTCAATCGTCGCCCCGTTGACGCGGGCGACTCGAATCTCTGGCACGGCAGCAGACGGCGGCATGGCAGGCAGGTGCGGCTGAGCGCAAGAGGTTCCCCGGGGCATGGTAGCCTGCATGGTTCGCGCGGCAACCCAGCGCAGTCGCCAATTGTCCCTGGTGAGGCGGCAGACCGGCTGCGATAGTGGGAACTACGAGATTTGTCCCCGCGCCGCCGGTTCCTGCATGAGCACCCCCTGGGCCTATTCCAACGGCCAACTGATCCCTGCCGCGGAGCTGTCCGTATCGGTGGCCGACGCGGGGTTCGTGCTGGGCGCGACCGTTTCGGAGCAACTTCGCACCTTCGGTGGCCGGCTGTTCCGCCTCGAGCAGCATTTGGCGCGACTCGGCCGCTCGCTCGAAATCGTAAACATTGATCCAAGCCGGCCGCTCTCAGATCTGGCCGCCGCTGCCGAAGAGCTGGCCCGGCGCAACCATCGGCTGCTCGAGCCGGGCGACGACCTGGGTCTGGCGATCTTCGTGACGCCAGGGACCTACGCGCCGCTGGCTGGCCGCGGCGCCCGGCCCTCCGGCCCGACGATCGCCATGCACACCTGGCCGCTGTCGTTCGGCCATTCGGCGGCAAGTTACGAGCGCGGCGAGTCATTGGCCACGACCGACGTTTTGCAAACGCCGCCCGAGTGCTGGCCCCCGGAGCTCAAGTGCCGCAGCCGCATGCACTACTACCTGGCCGACCGCGCCGCGCGGGCACGCGAGCCGGGCGCCAAGGCATTGCTGCTCGACCGGCATGGGCGCGTGTGTGAGACGGCGGCCGCCAACCTCGTGATGGTGCGGAAGGGGGAAGGCTTAGTAACGCCTCCCCAGGACCAGGTGCTTCGCGGCATCAGCTTACAGGCGCTGCACGAACTGGCCGAGGGCCTTGGCCAGCCCTGGCAGGAGCGGGAGCTGCGGCTGAGCGACCTGGCGGGGGCCAACGAGCTGCTGCTCACGAGCACGCATTCGTGCCTGTTGCCGGCGGTAAGGCTCAACGGCCAGCCGGTCGGCGACGGCCAGCCCGGCCCGGTTTATCGGCAACTCCTGGCTGCCTGGTCCCGGCTGGTCGGCCTCGACATTGCAGGGCAAGCCGCCCGCTTCGCCGCATTGCAACCGGATGCGTAACGGGGCTGCGAAAAATTCCCGTGAGGCTGCGCGGCTAGCACAGGCTGGAAGCCTGTGCCACAAAATCGAGCGCATCGGTGACCGCTGCCAAGCCAGAACGGTTGCAAGATTTCTCGCCGCATGGCAACTCTAGTTCGTCGGGCAAGATTTCCACGGCTGCCGAGGCCACCGTGCATACCTCTCGCAATCGCCGCCCCGCGGGGCTCACGCTCGTCGAGCTGCTGGTGGTGATCGGCGTGCTGGCGCTCCTCGTCGGCCTGCTCTTGCCGGCGGTGCTGCGGGCTCGCGAGTCGGCGCGGCGGACGCACTGCCAGTCGAACTTGCGTCAGCTCGGGCTGGCGCTCGACCAGTACCTCGAGACGCGCAACCGCGGACGCTATCCGCTCGCGGCCACGCTTCCCAGCGTCACGCCCGATCGACCGGCCATGCCGGAACTGCTGGGTGAGTTTCTCGAATCTCAGGCCCAAGTGTTCGCCTGCCCCGCCGACGAGCTGTTCTTCCTCCGCGAGGGGTTGAGCTACGAGTATCCTGCGCTGACTTTGGCAGGGCTCACCAAGGCCGAAGCCGGCGCAGGCGAGCTGGGGCCGATCGCCATGCCGCCCGAGCTCGTTTGGATTCTCTACGACTTCGCCGCATTCCACGCACCGCTCGGGGCCGAGGGGCGCAACTTCCTCTACCCAGACGGCCACGTGGGGGCGGCCGTGGCCGCGCCCCTGTCTCACACCGTGGTGATCAAGACGAAATGAACACGCCCAACGTTTGGATCAATCGGACCGTCATCGTGGTGGCGATCGTCGCCCTGGGCTGCTGGGGCTGGTGGCGGTGGCGCGCGGCGCAGGCCCCCGCGCCCCAGGCCCCGGCGACGGCGCCTTTCCCTGGCGGACCGATTCAAATGAGCTTCGACGAGGCCGCCAGCCCCGAGGAGCGCCGAAAGGCTTTGGCGGAACTGGGGGCGCCACTCGAGCGGATGACCGACGAATTCTTCGACCTCTCCCCCGCCGAACAGCAGAAGTTCCTGGACCGGCAAATCGACCAGATGCTGAAGATCGAGCGCGACATGAAGTCAGGCCGAGGTCCTCGTCCGCAGGGCCCCGCCGGCGGTGACATGCAACTCGCCTTCAGCCCGGCCGACCATCTCGAGTCGACCACGCCTGAGCGGCGTGCCCGCGAGCAGGAATACTTCCGTCGCCTGCGCGAGCGGAAAAAGGAGCGCGGGATCGACGACGACGGCTCGATGTTGTTCGTGGCGCCATGAACCCTTGTGCGGGGCGGCGTGGGATTTGTGAGCCAGCGAACGAATCCGCAGCCTTTCTTCGGCTAAAATTGTGACCCAGTGCAACCCCGCGGCATCGTAGGGCGGGGCGCTCGTTGGGATATGTCGCCGGAGAAGTGCATGGCTAGTCCCGTACGATTCACCGCCTGCTCGTGGCTCGTTGGCGTGGTTGCGTCCCTCTGGACGTCGAGCTTGGCCTCGGCCGCGCCGCCTGCAGCGTCGCCCCCAAGCCCGCAGCCGGAGTGGCCCAGCCTGGTGGTGATGCTCATCCGCGATCCGGCGGTGCATGTCGAGCTTGGCCTCTCGCCCGAGCAGATTGCCCAGGTCGACGCCGCGCTGCAGGCGGTCGATCGCGAGCTGTGGGTGCTCCGCGACGTGCCGCCAGCCGAAGGGATTCCGCGGCAGGACAAGCTCGTGTCCCAGGTGTCGGCCGCTCTCAAAACGGCTCTCGAACCCCCGCAGCGGCAGCGGTTCGACCAACTGCTCATCCAAGCCCGCGGCGTCGATGGCTTGGCGCGCCCCAGCGTGGCCAAACGGCTCGGGCTCTCGGCCGAACAGCTCGCGCGGATGCAGGCCATCCAGACCGACGCCGCCAAGGCCGCTGATCAGCTCAAGCAGCAGGCAGGCGGCAACGTCTCCCCGGCGCTCAAGGAGCAACTCGCCAAGCTCCAGGCCGACCGCCAGCGGCAGCTCGGGGAAGTGTTGACGACCGAGCAGCGCCAACGGTTGGGGCGCCTTACCGGCGAGCCCTTCGAGTTCGCTCGGATCAAGCGGATCGCGGCCCAGGCGCCGGAACTCACCGGGATCGACCAGTGGCTCAATGGCGAGCCGCGCTCGCTGGCGGAGCTACGCGGCAAGGTTGTGGTGCTGCACTTCTTCGCCTTCGGCTGCATCAACTGCATCCACAACTACCCACACTACAAGGCGTGGCAGCAGCACTTCGCCGGTCGCGATGTGGAGATTCTCGGTATTCACACCCCGGAGACCGACGCCGAACGCCAGGTCGACGGGCTCAAGGCAAAGCTCGCCGAGGACGGACTTACGTTCCCCGTGGCGGTCGACGCCCAAAATCAAACCTGGAACGCCTGGGGCAACCACATCTGGCCCGCGGTCTACCTGATCGACAAGCAAGGGCGCGTGCGCTACTGGTGGTACGGGGAGCTCGAATGGAACGGGGCGGGGGGCGAGGCGTACTTGCGGGGGAAGATCGAGGAACTGCTGGCGGAGAGTTCGCCCTAGTGCAGTTGCTGGCGACGGCGCGCGGCCAGCGCGGCGCACGCTCCGAGGGCCAGGAGCAATGCGGCGCTCGGCTCGGGCACAGCAGGCGCAGCGCCCGACTTGCCGAAGTTTTCCTTGAGGATGCCGAAGTCGGACAGATCCACCTTGGCGTCGCCGTTCAGGTCCCCTTGAGCGGCGGTCGTGCCGGAACCGAAGTTCATCTTGAGGATGCCGAAGTCCGTGAGGTCGACCTTGCCGTCGGCGTTCACGTCCCCTGGCGCTCCGGCAGCCGAGAGCGAAAGCGGGCTGCTGAAATCGACCCAGGCAAAGCTGAAGTCGGTGTCCTCGAGGGGAAACGAGTTGGTGTCTTCGAAGTAGCGCGATTGAATGACGAAGGCGTTCTTGCCGCCGTCGAATTGATAGGTCAGATAGTCCGAGTTCAGCGCGGAGTTGTTCAGCAGCAACATGCCGTCGTCTCCGTGCTTTCCCGGAATGGTTAGCTCGTAGGCGCCGGGGCCGGTGTGGGTCAGACCGAACGTGCCCGCCGATTTGAAGGCGTCGCCTGTGCTGCCGTTGATGTAGCCGCCGATCAGGCCGTGGGCCGAATACGGGATGTGCAGGAACCCAAACGACGACTCCGCCGCATCGGCTACGTGGCTCCGATTGTCCTGCGAGTCGTTGCGGCTGCTGATCAACCAACCGGAGCCGTCGGCCAGGGGCGCAGCGGCCGTGATATTCGTGTCGCTCGAGCCGTCGGCCGAGATCGTGAACAGCAGGCCATCGTTGACCGAATTCACGCCCATGCTCGCGAGCGAGAGCTTGCCGTAGCCCCCATAAGGGCCCGAACCGTCGACGCCCAGTCCAACCGTATCAGGCTGGATCCAGGTCATCAGGTCGCTGGCATTCTTGGTCTCGAGATTGAAGCTGTGGCGATTGTCCTGCCAAGCGGCCTGGCCATCGACATCGGGTCCGTTGAAGTAACCGGCGGTCCAGCCCTGCTGATACGGGAACCAGGCGGTGGCGAACGAGACGTCGGCTTCTTGCAGCGACCCCAGGGCCCCGATGCTGATGTCGGCGTCCCCCGTGCCATAGCTGCCGTCGAGCATGCTGTAGCCATAGCCCGACGAGCCGTAGTGCGCGGTCACGGTGCCGTAGTAGCCCGTGCCCAGGCCATCGTCCCACTCGGTGTAGTTGCTGCGGATCGTGGCGGCCATGAAGCCGACGCGTCCGTTCGGGCGCCAGGCTTGCACGATCGGGCTGGTGGGATCGCCCTGGCCAAAGCGAAAGTCATTGGGGCTGTCCGAGCCCTCCCAAGGCCAATCGGCGCCGAGCAGCTCGGTGGCCGCGGCCGGGTCGAAGGGCGCGAGCCGCACGGCGACGTCCCCTTCGTTGTAGCGCGGCGTCGACCACTTCACCGGGCCCGACTGCGGAATCGAAACGCGGATCTGGTCTTGGTTATCGCCGTTGTTGATCACTCCGGCTGGCACTTCCACGAGCCAGTTGGCCGCCGTCACGCCCTTGTTAGGAAAGGCGCCGGGCCCCGTGGCGCCGTCCGGGAGAACCGGATCGGGCGGAAGCGGCGGATCCCCGAGGGCTAGGGTCGCCAAACTCAACGAGAACAGGGCAGCCAATCCTACGGTGCGAATCATCGGCGCTCTCCCAGAGGGCACTGGTTCTGGCTTTGAAAGCCAGGCAGTATAGCGGCCCACGATGAGCGCCGCGTGAGCCGCCGATGAAGAATTCCCCGCTTCGCCACCGAGTGATTTCGGCGCGGAAACGCGGGAAGAGCGTTTTCGCCCCAAACAGGGAAGCAATTGCGCCTGCAGGGCTTACGTGCGAATATGCTTTCGTTTCAGCTTGCGGGCTTTGCTATTGGCGGGGCGCTTGCCGTGGTTGGCCTTCTTCAGGCCGCGATGGGGCTTGGTCATGAACGGGGTTTCCGAACGAGAAGTGCTGCGTGTGAAATCGAATCTCTAAGTCTAAGGGGCTCGCCGCCAGGGTGCCAGGGGAGTTTGGCTGGTTTTCCCTAGCCGCTTGACCGGCTTGCGCAGCCGGACTTACCATCGTAACGCGGAGCCAGATTCAGGCCCGCCTCCCGCCTTCGGCTGTTTTCGCCATGTTCGCCGCCTCCCGACGATTGCCCACGCTGCGAGCTGCGGTTCGCGGCGCGCTCGTCTGGCTGGCGACGCTCAGCTACGTGGCGACCGTTTCCGGCGTCCCGCTGCCGGTCCCTCCGGAAGTCAAGCCAGGCGGCGCCTTCCCCTGCCAACACGGCCGCTGCGGCTGTTCCTCGGCGGGGCAATGCTGGTCGAACTGCTGCTGCCACACGCCGCGTGAACGCCAGGCCTGGGCCAAACGGCATGGCGTGGTCCCACCAGTCGATCTCGAGGCGCTCGCCCGCGAAGCCGCTCTCAAGCTTGCGGCCCAGCCCAAGGCAGTCAAAGCGAACGCCGATTGCTGCGCAAGCGAAGCCGGCTCGCAACTCAAGAAGGCAAGCTGCCATGCGGCGTCCAACCGGCAATCGCGCGGCGTCGTGGCCATCGAGGCGCTCCGCTGCCGAGGGAATTCCACGCTGTGGGTAACGAGCGGCGCCGTCACTGCCCCGCCTCCCTTGTTCGAGCATCGCGTCAGCTTGCTGCTGACGGTCGAGCGGATCGCTTCGTTCGATCTGCGCCTTTCTTCTCCGGCCTACGTGCCAGACGATCCGCCGCCCCGGTGCGGCTGACGCGCACTGTTGGGCATTCGCCGCGCCGCTTTGCGCGCCGCTGATTTCGTGGCTTCTCTGCTCGGTTCGCCGCTGCGCGCCTGCAGGT
Source organism: Pirellulales bacterium (assembly GCA_044221365.1). Lineage (GTDB taxonomy): Bacteria > Planctomycetota > Planctomycetia > Pirellulales > JBGAPH01 > JBGAPH01. The sequence continues at coordinate 78,476 of JBGAPH010000008.1, read as the reverse complement.
GTGCTTGCGAACCGGCGGAGCCGACTCGCCCAACAGCAGCTTCTCCCAATCGTCTACGTAGCTGAAAGAATTTTACTCAACCGGAGTTGCATCCTATGTCCCGATTCACTTGTTTCTTCGCAATGCTGTTGTTGCTCGCGATCCAAGGTTCTGCCTGGGCACACGGCATCCCCTTGGAGGTCAATGCCGATGCTCAGGGGAAGCTGTTTGGCCTTAATCTGTTCACCTACACCGAGGACGACAGTCAGCTCTCGCCGTTTCCTGTCGATGTCCCGCAACTCCTGCGCGGCGCCGCCGGCTTCTACCCAGTGTTTGGCGGCAACATCCCGACGGGAACTGCGCTGAACGTCGACGCGGCCGGCTCGTCCCAGCATCCCCAAGCACTGGCCTTTTGGAACGGGGGCGACGTGCTGCCGTCGCCGGTCACGGTCGGCCTGACGCGGACGGGCATCAACATGCAAGTCTCGCCCACCGACACGTTGGTCGTCGGCGGGGCGCTGGGCGCCTACAACGGTCAAGAGGGTGGCCATAGCGCGCTAACGATCACGCTGCCGCTCGACGCGCCCATCGGACTTTACGTAATGGGCTTCCAAGTTTCCGGCGCGGGCTTCGGCCGGTCGGAAACGTTCTGGGGCATCGCCAACAACGGAGTTTCGGCCGAGGCCGCGGCCCGCGGCGTCGCCACCATCTCGGTGGCAGTGCCAGAGCCGAGCACGGCGATGCTGGGAGCACTCGGCTTGCTCGGCTTGGTGGCCGGGCGGGTCGTCCGACGCAAGTAAATTGGTTTGATCAGCCGTTCTGCGGGAGCGCAGGCATGACCTGCGCCCCGCAAAGCGGCATTGTTTCGGGACACGGATCATGTCGCGGAAACCTGGTTTCACGCTCGTCGAGCTGCTGGTGGTGATCGCGATCATCGCCGTCCTCATTGCGCTGTTGCTCCCGGCTGTGCTTGCCGCTCGGCAAGCGGCCACCCGCACGCAGTGCGCCAGCCAGCTGCGGCAGCTCGGGCTGGCGATCCTGCAGTACGCCGATCGCAACAAGGGCTACTTTCCCGAAACGTCGGACACCGCCTGGAACGACATCAAGCGTTCCTGGATCTACACGCTGGGGCCTTACCTGGAAAACGTCGACGCGATCCGCATTTGCCCCGACGATCCGCTCCGCAAAGAGCGGCTGGCCGGCAAGTCGACGAGCTACGTGGTGAACGACTACATCGCGATCACCCACCCGCTGGCCATGACGCGCCTGACCGACATGCAGGCGACGTCGCGGAACATGCTGATCTTCGAAGGCTCCGACCTCCGCAAGGCGGACACGACCTACGACCATGCGCACGCCAGCGAGTGGTTCAGCGACCGCAACATATCGCAAGGCCTGGTCTGGACGCTGTTGCTCCGCGACATCCAGCCCGACCGCCACGGCGGCGGCGACGACGAACACACTTCCGGCGGGGCCAACTACCTGTTCGCCGACGGACACGTCGAACTGATCCAGGCCGTCACGCTGCGGCAATGGGTCGACCAGGGACGGCAATTCGCCATTCCTGAGTGAAGCACTGACTGGTCAAACCTAACGATGGACTACCCATGCATCGACCCTTTCTCGGTTGGGCCGCCGCTTTCGCCATCTTTTCGAGCGCCACGGCTGCCTTCGGCCACGGTGTGCCGATCGTGCTCAGCGGCGAAAACGACAAACTCAAGGCTACGCCGACGGTGATCGAAAGCGAATTCGAGTTGCTCGCGCCCACGCTGTTGACCACCGATTTGCCGGGCTTTGGCGTCGTGTCCGATCAGGCCGGCGTCCCCTTGGGCGCCGACGTGCAGATGGAGGTCATCAGCAAGCTCTGGTACTGGAATCCGGCGCTCGCCGCGCCGGACGATACAGAGAGCGTGCTCTCGGTCGAGAACTCGATCGGCGACAAAGTGCTTGTCGATCGGCACACGACCACGCTCCCCCCGCTGGAGATCGCCGCGTACGACGGCGTCGACGGCTGGCACAAGCATCTCGACTACATTCTCGACCCGGCTGATTCGCCGGTTGGCGCTTACGGTCTCCTGTTCAACGTGCTCGCCGATCCACTCGCCAAGTCCGATCCCGTGCTGATCGTGTTCGGCAACTTCGGCGACGGCTTTGGAGAAGACGGCATGCAGGCCGCGGTCGATGGCCTGACGAAGGCAATCTTCGCCATCCCGGGCGACGCCAACCGCGACGGCCGCGTCGATCTGGCCGATTTCGGCATCCTCAAGCAGAACTTCGGCCTCATGCCCGCCACGTGGGAGCAGGGCAACTTCGACGACGAGCCGAGCGTAAGCCTGAGCGACTTCGGGGTGCTCAAGGAGAACTTCGGGAAGACGTCGAACGGGGCGAACGCCGTGCCGGAGCCGAGTGCGTTGGTCTTGGGGTTGTTGGCGACGTTGGGGGGACTGATCTGCTGGGGACGAACGGGAGTGGGATCCCCCGCGCGCATCGACTAGACTTCGGAGCAGGGAGTGGCTGGTCCAGACGGTGTTTCTTTCACACGTGGAGTTGAACCATGCGAATTGCGACAACGGTCCTGCTTTTGGCGGCATTCGCCGCGGGCGTCAGCGCCCTCCGCGCCCAAACCGGCGATGCGGCCAAGGGCGAGGAGAAGAAGTCCATCAAAGAGGTGATGAAGCTGGCTCACAAGGATGGGCTCCTCAAGAAGATTACCGATGGCACGGCGGAACCGGCGGACAAGAAGGAACTGCTCGCGCTCTACGTTGACATGTGGGACGCCGAGCCCCCCAAGGGCTCGCCCGAGTCGTGGCAGAAGCTGACAGGCGGCGCGATCGTGGCCGCGGCGAAGGTCGTGCTGGATCAAGACGGCTCGGTCGCCCTGCTCAAGGAACGCACGAACTGTGCGGCGTGCCACAAAGAGCACAAGGGCAAGTGATCCGGCTTGCCGCGGGGGGCTGGAGGCCGCAATACGCTCCAGCCCCCCGCGTTTGTTCTCAGCCCTGAGGTTCGGGCTGCTGCGTGGGGCGATCCTCTCTTAGCACGAGCCGATCATGACTCCCGCTCCCTTGGCGTCCGGCGGTGCAGCGCTTCGCACGGTCGCCCCGCATCCGCGCCCTTGGCCCCGCCGCGCGATGCACCTCGTTCGCCGAGCGCATCTGTTCTTCGGCCTGTTCATGATCCCCTGGGCGCTGCTCTACGGAGTCACCGCGTTCTTGATCAACCACCCAGGGGCGTTTCCCGTGGAGCCGTTTTCGTACGTCGAATCGAAGCGGAACGATCGCGGCCCGCTCGTGACTGCGCCAGCCGCGGCATCGCTGGCCGCGCAGGTGACCGACGCCTGGAACGCGAAGTTGTCGGCCGCCGGCAGCGAACAGCGGTTGCGACTCCAGCAGCCCGAGCTTGCCCGCTACACCGGCGAGAAGGCCTACGCCCGGTCGACGGGCGACGGCCGCGAGTGCAACCTCGAGATCGACCTCGTCTCGGGGCTCATGCGCATGCAGTCGCGCCCGCTTAACACGGCTGGCGCGCCCTTCGCCGCGGCCGAAGGGTTGCCGACGAGTCAAGCCTGGACCAAACAAGTGGAAGCGGAACTCGGTCGCGCGCTCCGCGAGGCGGGCCAACCAACCGAGACGGTGAGCCTCAACTACGTGCCGCCACTCGTGTTCACCGTCACCGACACTGCGGGTCAGGCCTGGGCGGTGGAACACGACCTGCGCACCGGCGCCGCGCGTCCTCGCGCCGCCAACGCGCTGCCCGTGCGGCAGTATCTGCTAGGGATGCACTACTCCGCCCGTTACCCAAGTCACTTTGGCACGCGCTGGGCCTGGGCAATCGCGGTCGACGCCACCGCCGCCGCGTTCGTCTTCTGGAGCGTCTCCGGCATCCTCATGTGGTGGCAGATCAAGGCCACGCGCCGCTGGGGCTTCGTTTCCCTGGCGGCCAGCCTGCTGGTCGCCGGTCTGCTGGCCTGGCACATGTACGCCACGCTCGGCGGCGGGCACTAACTCGAGGGCCGCGTCTTGCACTCGTTGCACATTCGTCCCGCCCACGACGGTGATCGAGCGGCCATGGGCAACGTCCATCGCGCGGCATTTAGGCAGCCGCTGGAGGCGCAGCTCATCGAAGCCCTACTGAACGGCCGACACGACCGCATTTCGCTCGTGGCCGAGCTGGAGGGCAAAATCGTGGGGCACGTTCTGCTCACCGAACTGCGCGTCGATGCGCCGCCGCTTCCGCGTGCCTCGCCGGCGGTGCGGGCATTGGCCCTCGCGCCGCTGGCGGTGTTGCCGGCGCACCAGCGACAGGGCGTCGGCAGCGCCCTGGTGCGAGCGGCGCTCGAGCAGGCGCGAGAGCAGGTCTGGCGGCTGGTGTTTGTGCTCGGCGAACCAGAGTTTTACGGGCGTTTCGGCTTTACTGCAGAGCGGGCAGCGCCGTTTCAGTGCGTCTATGCCTGCGCGGCGTTCATGGCGATCGCCTTGCACGCCGACGCTGCTCTCAGCGGCGGGCTCGAATACGCGCCGCCGTTCGCTGAGTTGTAAGCGCTAGGCCGCGCCGCACACTTCATCGATCGCCTCCTCCACCGCCTGGCAGATCCGCTCGAGCTCGTCGGCTCGAATCGCCAAGGGGGGCATGATAACCAGCACGCTGCCTAACGGGCGCAGCAAGACGCCGCGGCGCCGCGCGGCTTCGCAGACGCGGAGCCCCCATTTTTCTTCCCAAGGGTAGGGCTCGAGCGGCGCCCGGCGGCGCGCCAGTTCGACTCCGGCGATCAAGCCCCGCTGCCGCACGCTGCCGACGTGCGGGTGCTCGGCCAGCCGTGCGAGCCGCCGCGCGAGCTGCTCCGTGCGTTCCGCCACGCGCTCGAGCGTGCACTCCTCCTCGAACACCTCCAGGCTGGCCAGCGCCACCGCCGCCCCCAGCGGGTTGCCGCCGTACGTGTGGCCGTGGAAGAAGGTTTTCGACTCCTCGTAGCGTCCCAAGAAGGCCCGCCAGATATCGCTTGTGGCCAGAGTGGCAGCCATGGGCAAATAACCCCCGGTCAGGCCCTTCGCCAGGCAGAGCAAATCGGGAGAGACCTTCTCATGCTCGCAGGCGAACAACTTGCCCGTGCGGCCAAAGCCCACGGCCACTTCGTCCGCCACGAGCAGCACGTCGTATTCCCGTGTCAGTCGGCGGACGCCGGCCAGAAACCCTGGCGGGTGCCTGAGCATGCCCGCGGCGCACTGCACGAGGGGCTCGATCACCACGGCCGCCAGCCGCTCGTGCTCGGTCGCCAGCAGCCGCTCGAATTCACCCAGGTAGTGGTCGCAGGCGTCTTCCCTCGAAATCCCGGGCGGCCGATGGTCGGCGTCCGCTGCAGTCGCCCGGACGACGTCGAAGAGCAGCGGCCGGAACATGGCGTGGAACCGCTCGACCCCGCCCACGCTGACGCTCCCCAGCGTGTCGCCATGGTAGGCGGCGTCGAAGGCCAGGTAGGCCGTTTTCCGCGGCCGCGGGTCGGGGCGCTGCCGCCAGTACTGGAACGCCAGCTTAAGGGCCACCTCGACCGCGGTCGCCCCGTCATCGGAAAAGAACACGTGCTCAAGCCCGGCGGGCGTTAATTCCACCAGCCGGCGGGCGAGCCGGATCGTCGTCGGGTTCGAGGCGCCCAGGTTCGTCGTGTGGGCCACCCGGTCGAGCTGGGCCCGCAGCGCGGCGTCGAGCCGCGGGTGCCGGTGCCCGTGGAGGTTGCACCACAGGCTGCTGGTTCCGTCGAGGTATTCCCGGCCGTCGAGATCGACGAGGGTGCAGCCCTGGGCCCGGCTGATCACCAGCGGCTCGTACTCGGCCATCTGGGTGAAGGCGTGCCACACATGCTCCTGGTCCCAACGCAAAAGCTCGGTCTGGGTCGGGTCGGAAGTCGGCATGGAGTCGGCGTTTCGGCGTGGAGTTGGGGGCCATTGCGAGGCGGCGGGACCAGCACTTTCGGAGTTTTCCCCCCGCTGGCTGCCGTGTTTCGTCCGTTATGCGTATCATGGAAGGAACGAAGGGGTAAAGGGGCGCGGGCTCCCGGGCATTCGCACGCCCGGGGGCCCACGACGAATGCCCCGGCGGCAGACGCTCCTGAAGGAAGCACGGCCATGCACCGGACAGAGACCGCGGGCGCTCTTTCAAGCGTTCAGCGCAAAGCCCCCTCGAGCCGCCTCTGGTTCGCCCTCGCGCTGCTCCTCGCCTGGCCCCAGCCGGCCCAGGCTCAAGTGGGCTTCCGCGACCACCCCTCGGCCACCTACTTCGCGGCCTTCGGCGATTTCTACGACGGAGACTACCGCACGGCCGCGGGCAATTTCCGGGCCGAGGTGCGGGGCGCGCGGAAGACCGTGCAGGCGCGCTGGATCGATTCGATCTGCTACTACGCGATGCTCGGCGAGTGCTTCTACCAGATGGGGCAACTGCCGCAGGCGATGGACGCCTACAACTCGGCCCTGCAGGTCTACCTGGCCAACGCCAACTGGATGATGCAGGTGAACTTCGCCCAGGCGATCAAGCCGGGGCAAAGCGCCAACATCTCCCCCTGGGGCGCGAGCACGCGGCAAGCAGTTGTGCCGATCTACAGTCCTACGCTCAGCATCACCGTTGGCGCGTTCAACGCCAACCAGGTGGTGCAGCAAGGGGGTGTGCTGGGGCAGCCACAGATCATGCTCATCAACGCGCGCGAGATTGTCCGTTGCACCGCCCTGGCGATCCGCCGCCGCCGAGAGTTGCTCGGCGTCGCTTGCGAACATGATCCGCTCACGAAGAAGCTCGTCTCCACGCTGGCCGCGCGGCCAGGGCAGCGGAACAACTTGTCTGAGGCGTGGATCGACGTACAGCTCGGCCTGGCCCATGCCTGTGAGAACAAGATTCCCCAGGCGATGCTGACGTTGCAGCGCGGCGTCGTGGCGATGGGGCAATACGACCATCCGCTGACGTGCGTGGCGCTGCTCGAACTAGGCCGGCTGGCGCTCGAGTCCGGCGACTTCCCCGGCGCCGCCGCGCTGTTCGCCGAGGCCAGCTATTCGGCGGCCCAGTTCGGCGACTATGGCGTACTCGAAGAAGCCTTTCGCTACGGGCTGCAAGCGCACCTGCGGGCAAACGCCGCGGGGGTCTACCCGCCCCTTCCGCGGGCCACCGCCTGGGCCAACAGCCAAAATCTACGCCAGCTCAAAGCTTCGTTGCTCGTGCTGACGGCCGAGAACCTGGCGCAGCTAGGCGAAACCGACCGCGCCGGCGTCGCCCTCACGCAGGCCCGCGCCACCATGGCGCGGCGCAACATGCTGCTCGGCCGCTTGGGCGCGCGGCTGAACTTCATCACCGCGCTCGTAAATTATCAGAAGGGGCTAGGGCAGCCTGGAGATGTGGCGCTGGCCTCCGCACTGACCTACCAGCAAGTCGGCTCGCAGCGGATTTACGAGCTGACGGTCGCCGATCAGTTGGCGACGCAGAACGTGGTCACCTCGCGGGCGGCCAAGGCGCTCTATCAGACCGTGCTGCGCGAGCCGTCTCCGGCCGACTGGGCGACCGACCCGCTCGAAACGCTCAGCATGCTCATGCACTCGCACCCCGGCCCCTACGAGCGCTGGTTCGGCTTGGTGGCCGATACCAAGAGCGAACTCGAGCTCGCCCTCGAAATCGCCGACCGCGCCCGCCGGCACCGCTTCTACAGCACGTTGCCGCTCGGCGGACGCGCCCTGGCGCTCGAGTGGCTGCTCGAAGCCCCCGAGGCTGCCCTCGACAACCAGCAGATCCTCGAGCGCCGCGATCTGTTGGGCCGCTATCCGCAGTACGAACAACTTTCGCGCCGCGCCGCCGAATTGAAACGCGCAATCAGGGCCATCCCCCTCGACGCCGACGATCAGGCGGAAACCCGGGCCAAGCTTGTGAGCGATCTCGGCGAGGTCTCGCTCGCCCAGGTGACACAGCTTCGCGCCCTATCGTTGCGGCGCGAGCCCTCGTCGTTTGTGTTTCCTCCGCTCCGCAAGACGACCGACGTGCGCAAGGCCCTGCCGCAGGGTCATGCGCTGTTGGCCTTTTTCCACACCAACCGCAAGCTCTACGCCTTTTTGCTCACGGCTGATCGGTACGCCGCTTGGAACCCGCCCGCGTCGGCCGGCATCACGAAGCAAACCGCGGCGCTCCTCCGCGAACTTGGCCAGTTCGATGGCAATCGCGAAATGGAAACGGCCAAGCTCAGCGACGATGGCTGGAAGGAACAGTCCGGCGAGCTCCTCGACGCCATCATGAAAGGCTCGGGAGTGAACCTGGGGCAGAACATCGACGAGCTCGTGATCGTGCCCGACGGCGACCTGTGGTACGTCCCCTTCGAGGCCCTGCACTTTGCAGGCAAGGAAGGGGAGGATCGCAAGGCGCTGGCCGAGAAGGTGCGCATCCGCTACGCGCCGACTGTGGGCCTGGCGGTGCCCGATGGCCGGCCTCACCTCCGCACTCCCAACCTAGGAGTGGCTATGGGACGGCTGTTCCCCCGCGACAAGCCCGAGGTCGCGGAGAAGGCCTTCGAGCAACTCGAAAAGCAGGTTCCGAGCGCAGTCGCCCTCGAGGCGCCTTTTCCGCAGCCGCTGCCATCGTGGGGAGTGCAACTCGACCAGCTCGTCGTGCTCGACGATTTGGCCAACCTCGCCGGCGGGCCTTACGAATGGGCGCCCATGCAGGTTGCCGGGAGCCGCGGCGCGGGATCGCTGGCCCAGTGGATGGCCTTGCCGCTGGGTGGGCCCGACGTGCTCGTGCTGCCAGGGTTTCACACTGCTGCGGAGCAAGGGATGAAGCGGTTGCCGGCCGTGCCTGGCAACGACGTGTTCCTCAGCGTCTGCGGACTGTTGGCTAGCGGCAGCCGCACCGTACTGCTCAGCCGCTGGCGCACCGGCGGCGCTTCGAGCGTGGCCGCCACGGCCGAGTTCTTGAAGGAGATGCCCACCCTGGGCCCGGCCGCGGCCTGGCACAAAAGCCTGGCCAGCATGCGGCAAGCGACTGTCGACGCCGAGCGCGAACCCCGGCTGCGCCGCATGCCGGCCGGCCAAAAGCTCAAGGCCGAACACCCGTTCTTCTGGGGCGGCTATTTGCTCATCGACTCGGGAACCGTGGATCCAGACGCGGTGCCTGCTGCCGATCCGGGCGCCGATCCTAAACCCGCGCCGCCCGCCAAGCCAGCGGTTGCCGCCAAGGCAGGAGGCGCAGCCGGCAAACCGAGGTCGACGCCCAAGGACGCGGCAAACAAGGCCGATCCGCCAACCGCGGACATGGCCGACGACGAGAACGACGACCCGCTTCCTCAGCTCAATCTCGATCCGCCCGCAGAGGCTGCGTCGGTCGATGAGTCCGCCAGCGATATCGCCGATCCTGCGCCCGACGATCCGCAATAGGTTGCGGTCTGCCACTCTGGCTCGGTGCGGAAAAAAACACGGGGAAGAACGGCCAGGCGTCCGCCTAGAGCGCCTGGCGTCCTTCCCCGTGATTGGTGTGGCAGGGCCCGGTCCGACGTGTGGGGACCGAACTACTGCCGGCTGGCTCGCTCCGCCTTCCGCAAGCCGACCTTTTGCTTACATGGCCGCCGCATCGGTCTCGCCGGTGCGGATGCGGACCACGTTCGCCAGGTCGCTGACGAAGATCTTGCCGTCGCCCACCTGCCCGGTGCGGGCGGCGCCGACGATGGCGCTGATCACGTTGCTGACCTCGGCATTGCCGACGACGACCTCGATCTTCACCTTGGGGAGGAAGTCGACAGCGTACTCGGCGCCACGGTAGGTCTCGGTGTGGCCGCGTTGACGGCCGAAGCCGCGGACCTCGGTCACGGTCATGCCCTGCACGCCGGCGGCGGTCAGAGCGTTCTTCACTTCCTCGAGCTTGAAGTGGCGGATGATGGCTTCGATCTTTTTCATGGCTAGGTCTCCCTTGCTGGCGGTGCTTCGCGTTTCGAACCTGTCGCGGCTGAGTTCGCCGCGGTTGTTTTGTGGTTTGCCTTGCGGCGTAAGCCTCTTAATGCACGGGGTGTGCCAAAGGGGTTTTTCGCGTTGGGCCTGAGGCTAGGAACGCATCGCATCTTGCGACCAGAGCAGCGTTTGCGTCACACACACGCCAGCAAGATTTCTTCGCGTAGCCTGCACGACGCGTCGCGCTCGCGCGAAAACGCTGACGGTTCGGCGGCGGCGGGCGGCGAACGGCGTGGTTAGGTGGGCAAACGCATCCTCGGCGGCGACAAGACGTTGCATCGACCTGTCCCACGCGTGACGCGCCGATTCGCGCCGATGAGACAGCTTCTCCCGCTTGCCCCAAGGCAGCGCTTTCGATTTGGATCTGCGGAGGAAAGTGCGTCGCGAACGTTGCGAGCAGGCTGCGGCGTTCCGGCCGTTCCCACGATTTGCCTGCTAACCAACTATTTTTTCTTGTCGCTAGGAAGACGGACGCGATAGACTTCGCCTTGGTTCCAAACCAAGGGGAGTTGCGACGGTGCGACGTGCCGCCTTCACGCTCGTGGAGTTGTTGGTCGTGATCTTCGTGATCGCGATTCTGATCGCGCTCTTGTTGCCTGCGGTCCAGGCGGCTAGAGAGGCGGCTCGGAGAGTGCAGTGCGCCAATCGCTTGAAGCAGATCGGTCTCGCGGTGCAGAACTACGCGGCTCAGGCGGGGCGCGGCGACATTCTTCCCTCCTTTTATCACGCGGGCAACATTTCTGTCGGATGGCGTTACACGATTCTTCCGTTTCTCGAAAAGCAGACCCTTCAGGACCCCGCCAAAGTGGCTGCCTACGAAAATTTGGGGCCACGCCCCGAGATTCTTTCGCGGAGGGTAGATGATTACCAATGTCCGAGTACGCCCGGCTATCCCCGCGTGGTGATCAGCGGTGGAGCGCAGAAATGGCTCAACTCCGGCGCGACCGACTACATCGCCTCCTTCATGATCATGACCAGAACGGAACTTGGTTACTTCGCGGGTGCTTGGTACGGAGCACCGGACGCCACGATCACGCACGCCGACGAGGGCCGCGTAGTCGATGAAAACGGGGCAACGAGGGTAGCGCAGATCGCCACGCAGGCGCACGCCCGCTGGAGCTACATCACCGACGGACTGTCGAACACGTTGCTCGTCGTCGAACAAGCGGGGAAGCCGGACGTCTATGGCCCCGACGCTGTGCGGATCGAGGGAGAGCGCGGGGCCGACTACACTTGGGTGAACGCCGACCCCCGGTCATTCATTCCGTACAACACTACATTCCAATTTGAACTCGACCGCTATGTGCTCGGCCACAATCACGTGAACGCCTATGGTTTTCACCCCCGTGGCGTGCAGGCCGCCTTCTGCGATGGCAGCGTGCGCTGGCTCGCGGACAACACGTCCATTTCAGTGTTCATTGCAGTTGTGAGTCGGGAAGGAGGCGAATTGGTAAGCCAGCCATAAGTCGGGGCCTGGCGTCTGACCTTCGCGCCGCTACCCCAGTTCAGCAGTGCATCGGTCGATCGCGTGCAGAGAAAGTATGAATTCGCCCCAGAAACGCCGTGAAATCTGCACTTAGGGTGAATCGGCTAAGGCGTTCGCAATGCAGAGGTCGAGAGTTCGACTCCCTTCCGCTCCACTTCAGGACCCCGGTTGACAGCAACTGTCAGCGGGGTCTTTCCGTTGGTGGGCGATCGAAATGGACCCACGCCCTAAGAAGGGCTCTCTAGCAAGCGGCAGCGACCGCGGCTTGCTCCGGAGGACTGCGAGAGCGGACTTCGCTCTTCGAGCCGGGCAGGCAGTTCCCATGATTTGCCTGCTAACCAACTATTTTTTCTTGCCGCTAGGAAGGCGGACGCGATAGACTGCGCCTTGGTTCCAAACCAAGGGGAGATGCGACGATGCGACGTGCTGCCTTCACGCTCGTCGAGTTGTTGGTCGTGATCTTCGCGATCGCGATTCTGATCGCTTTGCTGCTGCCAGCGGTGCAAGCGGCGCGGGAGGCTGGCAGACGTGTGCATTGCCGCAACAACCTCAAGCAGATGGGGCTGGCCTTGCATGTCTACGCCGACGCCCATCGGGAGCATCTGCCGGCGTTCATCCGAGTGGCGTTCAACACACAGGGGCGCCGCGTCAAAGGGACCGAGACTCTAGCGCACTGGCAATCATTCTCCTGGCGTAGTACGCTTCTGCCGTTCCACGAACAGCAGGCTCTCTACAACCAACTCGACTTCAGCAAGCCTCCAGGAGCGACCGACGCTAATCGTGCGGTCTTGGCCACGTTCCTGGACATCTACCAGTGCCCTTCGACGCCAGGCTATCGGCGGATCATTCCCGCGATTGGAGCCTCTGCACCCCCCAAGGGGCCGCCGGCGGCGGCCTTCGACTACGCGGGCTCGTTCAGCGTGCTGGGCCTCGACGCCTGGAACCCAAACCTGAAGGGAGTCTGGTCAACGGTGCAGGCGGCCTTTGTCCCTGGCGAAAGACTCGACTATGAGCATGATCGCTGTCGACCACCTCGTCTTACCGATGTTGATGACGGCCTCTCGAACACGCTGCTGGTCGTCGAGCAGGCCGGCAAGCCCAACCTTATTCACCGGAGCTTACCGGATATTGATTGGTCGCCGTGGGTTGGGACAGTCGGCCCCTGGCTGGCATGCGAGATCGACTACTTCATTCTGGACGGGCAACGAGAGGTCAGCTGGTGCAACTATTCCAGCCTGTACGCCTATCATCCGGGGGTTGGAAACGTGCTGATGTGCGACGGTGCGGTGCGTGGAGTTCGAGACACGGCCGACTGCATGGTGGTCACCGCGATTGTTTCTCGCAGCGGCGGCGAGGCCGTCCGCGATCAGGACTGGCAACCCTGACGACGTGAGTCCAAAAAGAATCAGCGCCTCTCTGCCGCGGCGACGGCGAAATCAGCCATTCCGGAAGCTCGCCCCATCCAGGTCGTGGTTCTTGAGCAAACGATAGAGCGTGCCCCGCGGAAGCTTGGCCTCGAGCGCCGCCGTCTTCACGTCGCCGCGGTGGCGACGCAGCAGATCGGTGAGGTATTGCCGCTCGAAGCGGGCCACGTGTTCGTCGCGCAGTTGGAAATACCCGTGCAGGGCGGGGTCCCCCTTTTCGCCGGCTTTGACGATGATCTCGTCGGGCAGATCGTCGACGTCGAGCGAGTCGTCGCGCGAGAGGGCCACCGCCCGGCGAATCACGTTCTGCAACTCACGCACGTTGCCCGGCCAGGCGTATTGCCTAAGCACTTGGTAGGCCTCCGGCGTGAGGCCCAGCACGTTGCGGCGCATTTCGCGGGCAGCGCGGTTGGCGAAGTACTCGGCCAACAGGCCGATGTCGTCGCCCCGCTCGGATAGCGGCGGCAGGTTGATCCGCACCACGTTGATGCGGTAGTAGAGGTCGCGGCGGAACTCGCCCCGCTCGAGCATCCCTTCCAGGTCGCGGGCAGTGGCGGCGACGATCCGCACGTCGACATCGATCTCGGCCCGCCCGCCGACGCGGCGAATCTTTCGCTCCTGCAGCGTGCGCAGCAGCTTGGCCTGGAGCACCAGCGGCAGCTCGGCGAGCTCGTCGAGAAACAGCGTGCCGCGGTCGGCGTATTCCAGCAGGCCGATCCGCGCGGTGTCGGCGCCGGTGAAGGCCCCGCGCTCGTGGCCAAAGAATTCGCTCTCGAGCAGGTTCTCGGGGATCGCCCCGCAGTCGACCGGCACGAAGGGGCCGCTCGCGCGCGTGCTGCGGCGGTGGAGCGAGCGGGCCACGAGCTCTTTGCCGGTGCCCGTGGGACCGGTGACGAGCACCGGCACATCGGCGTCGGCCACCTGATCGATGGTGGCATACACGGCCCGCATGCCGGGGCTGGTGCCGATGATGTCATCGAAGCTATAGGGGCGCTCGATCTGCCGGCGGAGCAGTTCGTGCTCGGCGCCCAGCCGCCGCTGCCCCAAGAGCCGCACGAAGGTGGCCTGCAGCTCCGCCGTTTCCAGCGGCTTGGTCAGATAGTCGCCCGCCCCCAGCCGCAGCCCCGCCTTGGCTGATTCGACGCTGCCCTGCGGCGCCACCAGAATGACGGGCAGGTCAGGAAATGCTTGGCGAACTCCCGCCAGCCCCTGCAGCTCGTCGCCCGCCGCGCTTTCACTGAGCACCGCCAGATCGAAGGAGTCTGCCTGCAGGCGTTCGAGCGCGGCCGGCAAGGCGGCCTCGAAAATGGGAGCGCCGCCGCCCGCCGCCTGGGCCGCCGCCTCGTAGACGGGGCGATCGGCCGGATCGGGATCGACGATCAACAGGCGGGCATGTTTCATGAAAGCGCGTGCCAACGACGGGGCGCGAGCCGGCCGCTCCGACGAACAATCGGCCGACCAGCCCGCTCGGTGCCTGCGTGCGCGGCCCGCCAGAGATCCGCGTCTTGGTAGGATTGCCGCGCTGGGAAGCGGCGTCAACCCGGCCGGCAAGCTGGGCCGAAAAACCGAACCACGGAGACATGCAGGCAGGTAGAGATGGCAAGCCCGGCGAGGCCGCCGGCACTTTCGCCAAGATGCTCGAATCCGCTCAGGCCCCACCAAGAACCGCGTGTCGCCGGCGCGTGACGCGAGGGGACGATGCCGGAGGCCCAGACTACATCCAGCGAACCAACCACGATCTGCTCGCGGCAGTGACCTTTGCCGGCATCCGCGGTGCTTTACCGCGTCAGTCAACATCCAGCATTGCAGAGGACAAACACATGGAGCACCGCAAGAAGCTCGTGGGCGTTCTTCTCGTCCTTCTTGCTTTGGCTGCAATCGCCGTAGGGTGGGACTGCAAGGTGGCTGTCGACAACCGTCAGGAGCATAAGGTCCGCGAGCTGCTTAGACTGTTGGAGAACGACAAGAGCTGTTTTGACAGCGAAGGCTTTCCCAATCGGACCCTAGAACTAGGGCTGTGGGGCGGGCGGATCACCTTGGACGCGGCCGAGCGCATCGTCGACTGCGATCGCGTGTGTTGGTTGTCGACTTACGGCGTCGTGGGCGACTCCGCGCAACAGACCTTATTGACCGTGTTCGAAGTTCAGCCCGTCTCGGGCACCGAAATAGCCCACTGGCATCGGAAGGGTCGCGAGAGCAGGCCTCCGGAGCCGGATCCAGACTGAATGATCGCAGAGGCGAGTAGATGTTGCTCGAGCGATGCGCGGAACCGCGCCATGACCGAGTATTCTACCCCAACGTCGGTAAACTCGGCATGGGCGGCTTCTCGCGCCGCGCCGCCACCAGATTCGTCACCAGACTGCGGCAGATGCCTTCTAGATACGGCGCCGCGGCGGGGTCGTCGTAGTTGCCGGCCGTGCGGCCTTGGTCGCCGTGGATGCGGATCTGCAGGTTGATCGGCACTTCGCCCAGGAACGGCACGTCGAGTTCGGCCGCCTTGCGCTGGGCGCCGCCCGAGCCGAAGATGTCGTAGCGGTTGTTGCACCCCGGGCACTGGAAGTAGCTCATGTTCTCGACCATGCCCAAGATCGGGATGTTCACCTTGCGGAACATGGCGATCGCCTTCACGGCGTCGAGTAGGGCCACGTCTTGCGGCGTGCAAACAATTACCGCTCCGGTCAGGGGCAGAATCTGCGAGAGCGTGAGCGCGATGTCTCCCGTGCCGGGCGGCATGTCGATGATCAGATAATCGAGGTCTCCCCACAGGGTGTCACGGAGGAACTGCATGATCGCGCCGTGCAGCATCGGCCCGCGCCACACCACGGCTTCGCCGGGCGGCACGAGGAAGCCCATCGACATCACCTTGAGCCCGGCCGCTTCGATCGGCTCGATCTTGCCGTCGACCACCGAAGGCCGCTGGTTGACCCCTAGCAGGTGCGGCACGCTGGGGCCATAGACGTCGGCGTCCATCAGTCCGACTGCGGCGCCGGCCCGCTTGAGTCCCAGCGCCAGGCTGGCCGCGATCGTGCTCTTGCCGACGCCCCCCTTGCCGGAGCCGACCGCGATCACGCTCTTGGCGGTGAGGCCGATCTCCCCCAGCTTCTGCGGGGGTCGCTTGTGCTCCACGACGTCGATCACCAGGTCCGTAAGCTGCGGGAACTGTGCCCGCAGGCGGTCGGCCAGGCGCTCCTGCGTCTCCTGCCACACCAGGCTCGCCCACGAGGTAAGTCCGATGGTCACGTGCAGCTTGGACCCGTCGAGCCGCACCGAGCGGACTTGCTCGAGCGGGCCGAGGGCGCGGCCGGTCTCGGGGTCGGGAAACTCGCGAATCGCGGCTTCGACCGCGGCCTGAGAGACACTGGAATCCGCCATCGACGTGTTCGAGCTCCGAAGGAAACCTGCCCGGGAAGTCAGCAAAGAAGCCGTGCGACAGGCCGCACGACCGGAGAATAGCCCTTAGAATAGCCGAAGCGAAGGAGTTTCGGCAGGGACTGCGACGCCGGCCCTGGCCACGCAGCCTGTCACTGCGTCGGACGTGGTCGCCGAGATTCCCCCAGGTGCTGAGCCGCTGGACGGCGAAGAACCCGCTTCGGTAACGGGCGCTGTGGGTCAGCCGGCTTACGCCGGCCGCTCGCCGGGACGGCGCGCGGCGCTTTTGCGATTACGGCGACTCCACGTCGCCCCACGGCAGCCGCGCGAGGATTTCGTCCGTGAGCGCAACCGGAGCACGCGGCGCGGCCGCCAGATGACGCTCGATCACCGGGGCCAACTGCCGCAGCCGCCGCAGGCCCCACAGGCAGCACACCGCGCCGGCCTCGAGCAACTCGGTCTGACAGGCTCTCATCGTCAGGTCGCCGACGGCCGCCGCTCGTGCGCGAGGAAAGCGGCTCGCCAAGCCCGCCAGCCACAAGCCCGACTTCGTTAGCTCGGCCTCGGCCACTTCGATCACCACGAACGCATGCGGCGAGATCTGCAACGCCTCGTCGGCCAAGACGAGCGAGCCGACGCTCGTTCGCAGCGTCGCCGGCGAGAGCACGCGCTCGAGCCCTGCGCTCCAGCGTCCGCTCCGCTCGCACACAATGAGCCGCGACATCGGCGCTCCTCACTCAACTGGAGGAGCGGGCGGAGACTTCCCTGGCTCGGCATCGGCCAGGCCAAGTTGCACCATGCGGCGATACAGCCGCGGCCGGTTCAAGCCCAGCAGGCGGGCAGCTTTGGCCTTATTCCCCTTGGCCAGCTTGAGCGCCCGCTCGACCAACTCGCGCTCGATATCCCGCAGCGTCGCCTCGAGGTCGATTGGCTCCACGCGCCGCCGCCGCGCGGGCCCTTCGTGACCGGGGCGAAGAGTCACAGGCAGATCGGCGACGCCCACTTCGGGCCCCGCGGCCTGCTGATGGGCCGCTTGCACCGCAGCCTTGAGCTCGGCCAGATCGCCCGGCCAGGTCCAGGCGGCCAGCAGATCGAGCGCTTCGGCCGAGAAGCCGCCGAGCTGTTTGTCGCACTGAGCGTTTTCGGCCTCGAGCATCGCTTGAGCCACGACGGGCACGTCGTCGGGTCGGCGCGCGAGAGGAGGCAACTCGATCGTGAGCGTGCCGAGCAGCGCTGCCAGGTCGTCCCGCAGATTGCCTTTGGCCGCGGCGGCTTCGAGCGGCGTGCTGGCGGTCGAGAGGAGTCGATAACCCAAGTTGGGTCGCGCGAGCAGGGCGGCCAGTTCCGCTTGGATTTCCGGAGGCGCGCGGTCGACGTCGAGCAGCAACAGCGTGCCTCGACCCAGGGCGTCGGCCGGAGAGGCGCCGGCGGTGAGCGCGGCGAGCGTCGTGCGCAAGAGTTCGGCCCCCAGCAGTCCGCAATCGAGCGGCACCAGCGGCCGCGCTGCCTGCGCCCCTGCGTAGTGAATCGCCTTGGCCACGCCCGTGCGATCGGCCCCTGCGGGGCCCCACAAGGCAACGCTTTCGCGCCCCGTCGCGGCCAGCGCGGCCTGCCGCCGCAGTCGGTCCATCATCGGGCTGGCGCCGAGCAGCGCGTCGAGACGGAACCGTGCTGCCTGCGCGCGGCGCAAGCGGCGGAGTTCTTCGTGCAGATCGGCGGCCGAGTTCTCGAGACGAGTCCCGGAGGTCGCGCTGGGTGGCGGCAAGTCCTCGGCCGCGGCCACGACCAACAGCGCCGGCCGCCCGCGCCCCTCGCCACGGGTAAGAGGAACAAACGTGGCCGAGCGCCGCGCGGTGGCATCGCCGCCCGAACGGGCGATCGTCCCCCGCGTACATTGCCCTAGCCAGGCGGCCGGCGGGGGGCAGAGCCCCGCCGCGAGCGCCGCCAGCGGGTCGTCTTCCGCAGGCGTGTGAAAGGAGCAAACGGCGCCGAGCAGCGTCTCGATGGGGACGCCCAGCCAGGCGGAGCAGGCTTCGTTGCCGTAAGCGATGCGGCGTTCGGAGTCGAGCACGTAGACCGGCGTCGCGGCGGCGCCCAGCAGGCGCAGCAGGCGGACGGAGGTGGCTCGCGACTTCGACATGCGCTCGTGCCTGCCCCGGAGTGCCCGCCGGCTAGATGGCCTCGACGCCGGTTTCGCCGGTGCGGATGCGGATGACCTCGGCCATGTCGGTGACGAAGATCTTGCCGTCGCCGATCTGGCCGGTCTGGGCGGTGCGCATGATGGTGTCGACGACGGGGCGAAGCTGATCGTCGCTCACGGCGACCTCGACCTTGACCTTGGGGACGAAGTCGACGGCGTATTCCGTGCCCCGGTACATCTCGGTGTGCCCCCGCTGCCGGCCGAAGCCGCGGACCTCGGTGACCGTCATCCCGTGAATGCCCAACTCATGCAGGGCATTCTTGACGTCTTCGAGCTTGAAATGGCGAATGATCGCTTCGATCTTCTTCATCGGCGCTATCCCTAGTCCCCACCACGGCCAGACCCCAGCGGCCCGCCGCCTGTATCTTCCTATGATACCTTTTGGCGGGGCGGAGGGTACGGGCGGGTTCTAGGGGAAAAGCGGGTCGGCCGGCGGCCGCGGGATTGCTGCGGCGCAACAGGTTCGCCTAGAAATCGACCTGGTCCGGGGACCAGAGCTGGAACTGCCGCTCGAGCAGCCAGGTTCGTCGCTCGTCGCCAGAGCGCGTGAGGAGGTCGACGACCTGCTGCCAGGCCTCGAGCTTCCGCCGCCGGTTGTCGTCGGTCCGCGACGGCAACCGCGAAACAGCGTTCAGCGCCGCCGCCGGATCGACCGCGGCCAAGCCGCGGAAGAAACTGTGCGGCGCCTCTGCCAGGCCGAGTTCGAGCGTCTCATCGTCAGGCGGGAGCAGGATTTGCCGGGCGGCCTCCAGGTCATACCGCGCGACGAACGCGGCCAAGACAGGGTCCGAGAGGTGCAGGCGGTTGTCGGGGCCGTGGCGGCCAAAGAGGCTCCAGGAAAGTCCCTGCGTGCCGCTGCCACGGAACGACAGCGTGCGCCAGAGGAACTCATCCAGCCGATCCGGCGCTATCGTTTCCGCCACACCAACGAGCGCCACGGCTACGGAGCTCGGATCGTAGATGCTGTTGCCTTCCGCCCTACCCCGTTCGATCAGCCCCTCGATTTGGGCATAGGCCTCGTCAACGAGCGACCTCGCGACCGCCGGCTGCGATGCGGCCAAGCCGAGCGCCATCA
The DNA here is from genome assembly GCA_044221365.1 of Pirellulales bacterium. GTDB lineage: Bacteria > Planctomycetota > Planctomycetia > Pirellulales > JBGAPH01 > JBGAPH01. The sequence continues at coordinate 58,984 of JBGAPH010000008.1, read as the reverse complement.
TCCCCAAGGCATGGGCCTGAAGTGATGGATCAGCGATCGATTCAGCAATTCGCCGCGCTCGCGGGAGGTTAACGGGCGCCAGGTGATATGCCACGCGCTCAGCAATCTGATCCCGTTTGCTCCCCTGCAGCAACGAGAGCAGCCGTTCAGACTCATCCGGCGCGGTCGCGGCAAGTTGATGTGCCAGGTTGCCGATCGTGCGGATGCGAGTATTCTCCGGAACCTTGTCGAGCAGGGCGAGCGCCGCCTGAGGATCGACCGGCGCCATGGTCCAAGCGAGGCGACCGATGGCATACCCGTCGCGCGGCGACGTGCCCAGCGGCTGACGGGCGAGGTCAACCGCCTCGTGGAAGAGATCGCTGGCCCGGTCTCGCTGCCCCAACTTTTCATACTCGCCAGCGACCTCGGCCAGGGCGAGCATCTTCGCGGCGTTGTCCTTCGCCAAGCGGGCGTCGGCCGCCGCCACGTCCAGCCATTCCGCGCGTTGATCTGAAGTGGCGTTGGCGGCGCGTTGCAGAATGGCCAAGTACCCTCGAAAGCGATCCCCTTCGCTCATCGCAGCGACGGCGGCCAGCGCCCGATCGAGTCGTTGGGGGGCCAACTGTTCCGCGAGGAACAGACGAATGACGTTTTGGCGCCACGGACCAGCCTCGGCTGGGTCGGTAAAGTTCGTTTGGAAGATATCGAACCGCGTGTCGGCCAGGAGTCGCAGCGCCAGCTCCGGATCAACGCGTGGCGCCATCCACTGCACGTCGCCCATCGCCGAGTGATCATCGCCTCCCATCACGGCCGCGGCGTACTCGCCGAATTTCTGGCGCAGCAGCGCGTCTTGGTCGGCCGTCAGCCGGTCGTCGCGCGGAAGGAGAAGTTCGACCGCGGCGTCGCGCGCGGTGAGCATGAGTTTGGCTGGACCGGCGCTCGGCACGAAGTGGCCGCCGTGGAAGCGGAAGCCCTCGGCCGAACCGAACAGCCACACGCTGGCCGGCGAGAGTTGCGGGAAGCGGAATCGCCCTGCGGCGTCGGCCGTCGTCCGCATCCGTTTGCCCTGCGACCAAGCGACAACGGCGGCGGTGGGAATCGGTTGGCCGCTCGCGTCCACCACGACGCCGTTGAGGTCGACCAGCGCTTCCGTCGGCACGGCGTCGCCAGCCTCCGGCAGCTCATCAGCGTCCGTAGGCATGGCGAACACGAGGTCGGCAAAGGTGACCGTCTCGGCGTTGTCGACCACGCGGCGCATCGTGCTGGCGATCGTTTGGCCTTCGCGCAGCGCCGCCACCTCGTAGCGCCCTTGCCGCAAGAACCGCGGCGGCGAAACGAACCGCCCCTCGGCGTCGGTCAGGCCGCTCTGCGTCGGCCCCACGGCATACATGCCAGGGCCGCCGTCGACGTGCTGCCGGATTTGATAGGCGATGCCAGGCAGCGGTCGGCCGGCGGTGTCGACCACCCGCCCCCGTAGCACGACGCGCTCCTCGACCGGCAACCGCAGCACCACGGGCGGCTGCCCAACGTGCGTCTTGGCGACCGCCAGCTCCACCTGATCGCGATACGCCTTGAGCTCGAGCTCGGCGGTGGGGCTCACGCCATCGAAAGCCACGCGGCCGTCGTCGCCCGAGGTGGCTGTGAGCTGGCGATAGCTGCCGCGCGGCTCTTCGTGCCAGTTCACGTCGACTTTCACGCCGCGGGCAGGGTTGGCTTCGAGATCGACGACCTGGGCCGCGAGCGGCGCGCCTCGCTCGAGCTCGACCTTGGGGAGTCGCAAGGTCGCGCCGCTGGCGGGCGCCGTGAGGTTGCGGCTGTCGAACGAATCGAGCGCAGGATCGAAGTACGGCGGAGCGGGCGAATAGCGAATGAGGCCGCCTGCGCTCGGTCGCAGATAGAATTGGAATTCCCCCTGCGCGTTCGACGTGAGCCAATAGTCATTCCGATCGAAATACGTGTAGATCGGCACGTCGGGAAGCGGCGCCCCGGTCTTGCGATCGACGATCTGCCCCTGCACCAGCCCGGCACGGACGACGGGGATTTCGAGCTGCGTCGTCTGGCCTGCGTTGACCACCAGGTCGCGCGGGGCATCAGGCCACCAGGGGGACTTGCCGTCGGTAAGGACGCGGATCGACAGGGGGCCTTCGCGCAAGGCCGGAATGACGAAGCGGCCGTCGGGTTCGAGCTTTGGCTCCGCCGCTCCGAGCCAATGGGGCGTATGGTTGATGCCTGGGACCCAGTTCGTGTGGACTTGCAGGCGCGAGCCAAGCTGGTCAGGCGTGACGCCGGGGGGCAAGAGCACGCGGCCTTCGACGCGGCCGGCGGGCGTAACCGTCAATCCCGTGCGCGGGGCTTTTTCGTCGAGCGTCAGGTGTTGCTCTCCCAAATCGGCCCTGTTCACGAGGAAGGAGCCGTACTCCGCGGGGCCAATGCCCCAGACGGTGGCTTGCCCTTGGGCATCCGAAACTCCTGCCAGTGCGGCGCTCACCTCGTTCGGCAGGGAAATCCAGCTGTCGTTCAGTTGAAGCGACGCTGGCCCCGCGCTGACGTCGATGGCCGGCGCCCCGCTCGGTTCACGAAACTCGAGCTGTGTGTGGCGCGCTTGGTCGAGCGTCAGCACCGGGTCGGTGGGAAATGTCGCAGGCTGGGCGACGCCGCCGACCCCCTGCTCCCCGGCAAAGGCGACGATGGCAAACTGCGCTTCCCGCTCGCCGGCCAGCGGATCGGACGCCAGTTCGAAGCGGAATTCGCCGCGGTCATTCGTGCGGCCTGCGCCGAAGAGAATGCCTTGCCGCGACTCTGGCACGGCGATCGCCCAGACTTGGGCCTCGCCGACGGGTCGATTCCTGTGGTCCACGACCTTGCCCGCCAGCGCGAGTTTGGCGGCTGGCGAAACGGCGGGAGGCGCCGCCTTGTCTGCCGCCGGCGGCTCGGGTCGATCGTTCTGGGCGGTTGCTCGGCTCGGCAAGCCAGGGAGCAGCAGAGCGGCGAGCGCCGCGAGACAGACCCAGCCGGCGAGTCCCAGTCGCGTGCGCCGCACGCGGCCGAGGTCCATGATCTGCCGAAAGCGGGCAGCGAGCGCGTGCGAAGCGCCGAGTCCGACCGTCAACTCGACGCGACGGGCCTTGTGCGTGGCAAAGCCAGCGATGTCGAGCAGCGTCGCGCAGTAGTCGGCGGCCGGCAGGCCTTCGGCCAACACGGCGTCGTCGCAGCATTCCTCGCGGACCTGGCTGAGCCGGCGGTCGAGCAGCCACACGAGCGGATGCCACCACCAGAGGGCCAGCGCCATCTTTTGCAGCGCATTCACCCAGAGATCGCCGCGGCGATGGTGCGCCGCCTCATGCGCCAGGACTGCCTCCCGGGCCGCAGGCGAGAGCGATTCGAGGAGAGCAACCGGCACGACGACGAGCGGCCGCCAAATCCCGGCGGAGTAGGGCGCCGTGGCGGTTGCCGATGCGCGGACTGCCACCTTCCGGCCGGCGAAATCGCGGAGCGCACAAGCGCTTGGATCGCCGCTCCACGTCGCGGAGGCGCGGAGTTCGCACCCCACGCGCAGCGCATGGCGGGCCAGCAGCGCAACCATGGCCGCCACGCCGCCAAGATACAGCGCGAACAGGGCGCCGCGCATCTCGCCCCAAGAGGGCGCCCGCCAAGGAGAAGTCCTCGGCGCCGGCGTCGGAGCTGTCCGGACTGCGGGCGGCGCCGACTCGGGCGCGCCGCCCGCTTCCCCGGTCCAATGAACGAAATCGCCCAGCGGAACTTCGGTGGCGGCAACGTTTGGCTGGCCTCCCAACGGATCGCTGCGCTGCGGCGCGCTGGACGATGCCGGCGGGACGACCGGACCCTCCGTGATCGCCTCGTTCGCAGGCGTTGGCGGGCCGACGATGGCCACCACCTGCGCTGCGCCCCAACGGCTAAAAACCCCCGTCGGCGCGGCGGCAAACGGCGGCAGCAGGAACTTGGCAAGCGCCACGAGCAGCAAGCCGTAGCGCACGGGCGCCGGCAGCCGCCGTCCCCAGCGCACCACAAGCAGCATGATCGCCGCGACCAACGTCGCTTGCAGCGCTGCCGGTACGAGCAGCGTCCACCAGGCGAGAGCCCATGAGTCGATCGCTTGCCATGCGGTCATGACGACTTCCTCCGCTGCGGTTTCTTGGGGGACGGACGAGACTGCGACGCCTTGAGCTCCGCGAGCAAGGCGCTAAGCTCGGCCAACTCGCTTGGCGTGGGAGGCGCGGTTTCGAGCAGCGAGGCGACGAGCGCCACGCGATTGCCGGCGAACAACCGGTCGAGCAGTCCGGCCAGCAGCGTCCGCCGCGGGCCGGCGGCGGGCAGCGTGGGCCGATAGATGAACGCCTTGCCCACCGGACCCCGTTCGCGCTCGACGAGCCCCTTGGTTTCGAGCCGGCCCAAGAGCGTGCAGACCGAAGAGTGGCTCAGCGGCCGCGTGTCGGCCAGCGCCGTGCGAACGTCGGCCGCCGTGGTTTGCCCGCGCCACAGGCAGCTCATCACATCGAGCTCGGCGGGGGGCAGATCGAGATCGGTCATGCGTCGCTGCTCCTTGCTCGCGTCACGGCAGCCGTTCCTCGCGGAACGCACTTCCGCACTATATCGACTATTGTCGATATTGCAAGCAAGAAAATCGACGCAGGTCGATTTTTCAAAGAGGGGGCCCTTGCCGCGAGGCGTGGGGCGCTGCCGACTCGGCCGGCTCGCTTGTGGACCGCTACACCGATCCGACTGTCGCCGGCGTCGCAAAGCGGGCGACGAGCGCCAGCAGCTCTTCCTTGTGGATCGGCTTGGCGGCGAACTCGTCGCAGCCGGCGGCGCGGCACTTGTCTTGTTCGGCGCGCATGGCGTGCGCCGTGAGGGCCACGATCGGCAGCCGGTAGCCTCGGCTGCGGAGCAGCCGCGTGGCTTCGTAGCCGTCGAGCTGCGGCATCTGCATGTCCATGAGGATCAGTTGGAACGGCCGCCCGCCGTGGAGCGCCGCCATGGCCGCGTCGACCGCTGCCCGGCCGTTCTCCACCACGGTCACGAGCGCCCCGGCCCGCCGCAGAATGAGGGAGAAGAGCCGCTGGTTGTCGGGGCCATCCTCGGCCAGCAGCACGCGGCAGCCCGCCGGCAGCGGCGACCGCGCCAGGGCCGTGGCGCCCTGGTCCGCCGGGGCGTCGTCGGCCTGAGCCGCGGCCGAGTCGGGGTTGAAATCGGGCTCCAGCATCAGCTTTTCTCCCTCGAGCAACAAACGGAACTCACTGCCCACGCCCGGCTGGCTCTCCACGGTCAGCGTTCCTCCCAGCAGCTTGGCCAGGCGCTGGCTGATCGTCAGGCCGAGCCCGGTGCCGCCGAAGTTGCGCGTCGTGCTGGCGTCGGCCTGGGTGAACGGCTTGAACAGTCCCGCGAGCTGTTCCTCGGTCAGGCCGATGCCGGTGTCCTTCACGCTGAACTCGAGCCCCGGCGGCTTGCCTGGTGCGAGCCGCGCGGCGAGCACCACGCCGCCGCGGAACGTGAATTTGATCGCGTTGCTGGCCAGGTTCAGCAGAATCTGCCGCAGCCGCGTGGGATCGGTGCGCACCTGCGGCGGGAGCGCCGGATCGAGCCGAACCTCGAACGTGAGCCCTTTCTCGCCGGCGCGGAGCTGGAGCAGCGAGTGGACCTCGTTCACCACGTCGGCCGGCGAGCACTCGATCTTCTCGACGAGCATCCGCCCCGATTCGATCTTGGAAAGATCCAGCACGTCGTTGATTACCTCGAGCAAGTGCTCGCCGTTTCTGCGGATCACGTCGAGCGACTGCATGGCCAGCGGCCGGTCGTGGCACTCGTCGCGGAGCAGATCGGCGAAGCCCAGGATGGCCGTCATCGGCGTGCGAATTTCGTGGCTCATGTTGGCCAAAAAGTGGCCCTTGGCCAAATTCGCGGCGTCGGCCCGCACCTGCGCTTCTTGCAGCGAGCGGTTCTGAAACTCGAGCGCGATCGCCTGCTCCTCGAGCTGCGCCTGAGCCACGGCGAGGTCGGAGATCAACTGTTGCTGCTGCGCTTCGACCCGCTCGCACTCCTCGACCTCGCGTTGCAGCACCTGGCTTTGCCGCGCGAGCCCCGGCATCTCCACCACGCGGGGCGCCGCGCGGAGCAAGGCGATCACGCTGGCCCACGAGACGACCGCCGTCACCAGCTTCCACGAGCCGGCGAAGCGGTAGGCGGGATACCAGAACAAGCTGGCTTCGATCAAATGGCCGATGCCGCAACAGAGGATGAAGGCCGCGAACAGCCAGAACGCGGGCGCCGCCGGCAAACCGTCGCGGCGGCGGCGGATGAAGTAGATCAGCAGCGCCGGGATCGCCGCGTAGGCGGCAAAGATCGCCAGATCGGACAGAATGTGCAGCCAGCCCACGCCGGCCGTCCAGCGTCCGCATTGCCAATGGGCCGGATAGTCGGCGACGTCGAACAGCTTGCTGAAGAAGTCCGTCATGGATCGAGTCGTATCCGAACGCGCTCGCGATGTCGTTTCGCTCGGCACCGAATCTTAGGTTGCGTAAACTCAACGGTGTTTGGATTTCGCGGAGTTCAAGGGCTGACGATCGCGCTGGCCGTGTGTTGTATGTCGATTGTGACGGTGCTATCGTAGCGCTGGGGCCTTCGATCGCGAACAAACGTGTGGGGTGTGGGTTGATGGCGCGGGGTAACGTACGGAGGCTTTGTCGGGGTTTGGCCGCACTCGCGATCTCCATGGCGTCGCGCCTAGAGCTCCCGTCGCAAGAGGTCCGGCACTACTGGTGGATGTCGCCGACCGTCGACGGGCCGTGGGGCGACGTAGCGAGTTGGAATTGGAAGGACCGGCTGCCGGGGCCGCATGACATAGCGCATATCGAGTGGCCGATTCCGCCTACAGTTCATGCGGCTGTCGACTTAGGCGACTACACGGTCGGCAGCGTGGTGAGCAATCACGTTCTGGAAGTGACGAGGGGCAGCCTCACGGTGCTCGACCAAGCGACTCTTGGCCCCGCGGCGGTCGTCCACGTGCGAGAGGGCGGGCGGTTCAACGTCGAGGGGATCGCCGATTTCGGCGACGCACAGGTGTCCGCCACGGAGGGCGGGACCGTTTCCTTGCGCGGCGCCCTGCAGCCGTTCACGAAAGGTATCGTCGCCAGCGGGATCGGGTCGACCTTCGAGATCACGGGCGCAGGCTTCTTGACGGGCGTCGATTCCGATCCCTTTGATCCCGGATTGCCGTCGCTGACCGCACGCGACGGCGCGCATCTAGTTGCCCCAAGCGTAGGCACCGTTCGCGATCTCGAGATCCGCGCGGAGGGTATTGGCAGCGAGGCTGATTTGCCGGGGTTGGGCCGACTCGGCGTTTTGGGCGGACGCAGCGTCGCTCGCCTGGTGGCCAAGGACGGCGGCGTGTTGAAGACGCCGCAACTCACGCAAGCGACGGGCGGCGAGATACTCATCGATGGTCCGACGAGTCGGATCGACCTTACGCGCTTGGAATCGATCGACTTCCTTTCGCTGCGAGTGCTGAACGGAGCCGTCGTCGAACTGCCGGCGGTCACTACCCATCAAAGCCCGTATTACTCGTCCGCGTTGGAGTCGACCGGCCCTGGCAGTCTCATCGATCTGCCGAACCTCGTGAAGATTGGTGTCGAGTCTCATCCGGCGCCTCTTCAGGCCTTGGCCGGCGGCGAGGTCCGGCTGTTGGGGCTGACCGCGATTGATGCTGCGGCCGCCTTCACGGCGCGGGGCGCCGGGAGCGTGGTGGATTTGAGCAACTTGGTGTCCTTCGAATTCGCGAACACGGTGATTCCCGGCGCCGAACTCAACGCCGTCGACGGCGGCAGAATCCGTACCGGCAGCCTGCGCAGCCTCGCGAACGTCGGCCTTGTGATCGATGGCCGGGAAAGCAGCATCGACCTCGACCAGGTGTCAGGCGTCGTCAGTGGGCTGTTCACGGCGCGGAACGGCGGTTCGATCGCGATGACGGCGCCGACTGCCATGGTGGGCCATCTTAGCGCGGAGGGCCCACTGAGCTTGGTGTCCCTGCCGAATGTCACGCAGGTAGGCAACTATCCCGGTGGGTTTCCTATGACGATCACTGCCCGCGTTGGGGGGCAGATTGATCTGACGAGCGTCGAATCCATGACTTCCGGCGCGGTCCTGGCCGCGACCGGGCGCGATGCCCGCATCCAGTTGCCGCGACTCGCGGGACTGGAATCGCTGGACTTGACCGTCGAAGACGGCGCTGCGGTCGAACTCGACGCCCTCGGCTCCATAGGGCGCGGGAGAATCCGCGCCCAGGGCGCCACGGACGTGCCGTTGAGTCGGGTCACGCGCATTGGCAACCTTGACGCCTTGGTCACGGAGGGAGCAGCCTTGGGCTTACCATCGCTGCAAACGATCCGGCTGGAGGGCGCGGGCGCGTACCTGCTGTTGGATGTGCGCGGGGCCGGCTCGCGCATCGATGCGCCGGCGCTCCGCGAAATCGCCCGAGCCGACACTTGGCCGTCGAGTGTCGACGTCGTCGCCAACGATGGTGGGACAATCGATCTGAGCGGGCTTGCCGAGTTGCCCACCAATTCCGTGCGCTTCCGGTCGGATGGCGCAGGCAGCCTAATTCGCCTAGATTCCTTGGTGACGACCGCAGGGAGCCTCGACAATGTCACCCTCGAGGCCGCAGATGGCGGCACGCTGCGGGCCGAGCGACTCACGCGCGTTGAAGGAGCCCTCCTGGGCATCGACGGCGCCGACAGCCGACTCGAGTTTCCGCTGCTTTCCACCTGGAGCAACTCGTCGCTCGGAGTCAGCGCCGGAGCGACCCTTTCCTTGCCGCGCATTGTCGAGATCGAACTGAATCGCTACTTGTCCGCAGCAGGCGTGGGGAGTCTGCTCGAGCTGAGAGCGGTGCAAGAAATCGTAGGGAGTGGCCAGGTCGCCGCCAGCGGCGGTGCGCGAATCGAGTTGCCGGCGCTCCAACAGCTTGGCGATGGTCAGCACGCCACCGGTATTACCGTGACCGGGGCTGGCAGCATGATCTATGCTCCGGCGCTGCATACCTTCCTCACGCCCCCGCTCGGACTAACCCCGCCTGTGCAAATTGGCGTGGATGAGGGACAGTTCGTGGTGGGCTCGTTGGAGTTGTCGAATGCTGCGGTGCGATTGCAGCATGGCGGCCTGCTCGTGGGCGATTCGCTGATTCTTTCGAGCGACGCCAGCCTGACCGGCAGTGGAACGATTGCGGCCAATCTCGACAGTCGGGGCGAGATCAAGGTAATGCGCTCCGACCCCCTCCGAATCCAGGGGGGGTTCGTACAAGGAGCGCAGGGCGCCATGAAGTTCGAATGGGGCTATGGCACTCCAACCAATCCTCTGGTTGTCGACGAGGTCGCTCGCTTGGATGGCGCTGCGGAGTTCCGGCTGTTGGGGCCCTTGCAGCTCGGCGATTCGCTGCGCCTGCTTGACGCGCGGGAGATTGTCGGGAACTTTCAGTCGGGTGAGCAACTGCTCGATACGAGCCGGCTGCTCACCACTGCAGTTGTCGGGCAGAGCGTGTGGGCGGTCGTTGCCTTGCCGGGAGACGCCAATCTCGACGGCCGAGTCGACCTGAACGACTTTGGCGCCCTCAAGGCTCACTTTGGCTTCGGGCGGACGTTGGAGGAGGGAGACTTCAGCGGGGACAACGTAGCCAATCTCATGGACTTTGGCCTGATCAAGCTGAACTTCGGTCGGACCGATGGGCCCCGACGGGCGGACTTGCGTCGGCAGGCGCTGGCCATTCCGGAACCTCAGGCGGCTACGTTACTTCTTGTTGGACTCGCGGCCCTGGGAGTGCGTCTTGCATCGAGGCGATTCCAAGCCCAGAGGCCACATGCGAACCGGTTTGGCCAAAGGCTCTAAGATCGTCTGCTGTTTGGTCTTGCGCGGTCCTGCATATTGAAAGCTCCGCAGGCCTGTGTTAGGCTCGAACTCAGTTCGTCCCGCCTGTGCAGTCTGTACCGTCTTGCCTGACCTGTGGCGTCCGCATCACGGCTTCCCTTCGACTAACGCCTGGAGACCGATCATGCTCCATCTGACCGGCAAGGGTTCGGCTCATACTTGCGACGGCGTCACGCGGCGCGACTTCTTGCAAGTCGGTTCGCTGGGGGCGATCGGCCTGTCGCTGCCGAACCTCATGGCCCTGCGGGCCCAGGGCGCGGTCGATCCGGCCAAAGACGACCGGGCATGCATCATGATCTTCAACCTCGGCGCGCCGAGTCAGCTTGATACCTGGGACATGAAGCCCGACGCTCCGGTCGAGATTCGCGGGCCGTTCAAGCCGATCAGCACCAAGAGCCCGGCGTTCCAGATCTCGGAGATCTTCCCCAAGCACGCCGAGATCGCCGACAAGTTCTCCCTGGTTCGCACTTGCTACCACACGGCCGCCGCGGTGCACGACACCGGGCATCAGATGCTGCAGACCGGGCGGCTCTTCACAGGCGGGGTGAATACGCCGCACGCCGGCTGTGCGCTGTCTTACCTGCGCGGCCGCAAAACCGATCTGCCGGCGCACGTCGTGCTGCCTGAGCCGATGGGCCCCACCGGCGGCAACATGCCCCATGGCCAAGACGCCGGCTTCCTCGGCAAGGCCTATGACCCGTACAACTTGAACGCCGACCCCTCGAAGCCCGACTTCAAAGTGCCCGACCTGCTGCCGCCCCCGGAAATCGGCGAGGCGCGGCTGGCGCGCCGCCGCCGGCTGCGCGGCGTGGTGGAAGACACCGTCCGCAGCTTCGAGGCCAGCGAAAGCGCGCGGCTCTTGGACAGCAACTTCGAATCGGCCTTTCGGATGATGACCAGCCCGCAGGCACGCGCCGCCTTCGATCTCTCGAAGGAACCGGCGTCGGTGCGCGAGCGCTATGGCAACAACCGCTTCGGCCAATGCTGCTTGCTCTCGCGCCGCCTGATCGAGGCCGGCGTGCGGTTCGTCACGGTGAACACGTTCCTCACCGTGTTCGACGAGATCACCTGGGACATCCACGGCTCGAAGCCCTTCACGTCGATCGAAGGCATGAAGAACATCGTGGCCCCAATGTACGACCAGGCCTACAGCGCCTTGATCGAAGACCTGGAGCAGCGCGGGCTGCTGTCGAACACGCTCGTTTGCAACTTGGCCGAGTTTGGCCGTACGCCGCGCGTGAACCCGGCCGGCGGACGCGACCACTGGCCGCAGTGCTGGACGGTGTACTTCGCGGGCGGCGGCGTTCAGGGCGGACGCGTCGTCGGCCGCAGCGATCCCATCGGCGGCGTGCCGGCCGAGCGGCCGGTGGAGCCGGCCGAAGTGGTGGCCACGATCTACCACAGCCTGGGGCTCGACCTGCATACGCAGTTGCCTGGCCCCGCGGGGCGTCCCTTCCCCCTGGTCGACACCGGCAAGCAGCCGATCCACGAATTGTTTTAGAGCGCGCTGCCAGCGAGCCGCGCGGTTTACCCCCGCCGTCTGGCCGGCGCCGCGCCGATCGCCCGGCCGCGGTTCGAGTTCGTCCCACCCCACACGACCTATCCCGATGCCCCGCCCTAAGCTTGCCCTCTGGGGACTGTTCGCGGCCGCGCTCGTTTTGTCGACAGTTGCCCGCGCCGACGAAACAACCGTCGGCGCGCCTGGCGGTCAGATCGTGATCTTGCCGTCGGGCCAGTTCACGCTCGATGGTCCGGCCGCGCGGCAGAGAGTGCTGGTCGAAACGCTGCGCGATCGCTACTTCGTCGGCCTCGCCGCAGGCGCTACCCTCACGTCGAGCGACGAGAAGATCGTAAGGATCGAAAACGGCGTCGCCTTGCCGGTGGCCAACGGCCAAGCCACGCTCACCGCGAAGCTAGGCGATCAGACGGGCACGGTGGCGGTCCAGGTCCGCAACTTCGATCTGCCCTTCGAGCCCAAGTTCCGCAGCGACGTGCTCAGCGTCTTCTCAAAGGCCGGCTGCAACAGCGGTGCGTGTCACGGGGCGCTCGCCGGCAAGGCCGGTTTCCGCCTTTCGCTGCACGGCTACGATCCCGAAGGGGACCACACAAACATCACCAAGCTGGCCCGCGGCCGCCGCATTGTGCCGAGCGATCCAGGCCGCAGCCTGCTGCTCACCAAGCCGACGGGCGCCGTTCCGCACAAAGGGGGCTTCCGCTTCGACGTCGGCTCCGAGGACTACCACGTGTTGGCCGCCTGGATCGCTGGTGGGGCGAAGCCGCCAGCGGCGGACGATGCGCGGCTCGAGCGGCTAGAGGTCCTGCCGGAGCAGGCCCTGCTCACCCCCGGCGGCGAGCAGCCGCTGGTGGTGCTGGCCCATTTCACAGACGGCCGCACCGCCGACGTGACCCGCTGGGCCAAGTTCACTTCCACGGCTGACAGCGTGGCCAGCGTGAACCAGCAAGGGGGCGTCAAGGTGGCTGGCCACGGCGAGTGCGCCGTGAACGCCTGGTACTCGAGCCAGAACGTCATCGCCACGATCAGCGTTCCCTTTGAGCAGAAGCCGGCGGCCGAAGTCGCGAAGGCGGCGCCGCGGAACTTCATTGACGAGTTGGTGCTCGAGAAGCTCACGAGCCTGAACATTCCTCCCTCGCCGCGCTCGAGCGACGAAGAGTTCCTGCGTCGCGTGTTCCTCGACACGATCGGCGTGCTGCCGACGGCCGACGAAGCCCGCGCCTTCTTGGCCGACGCTTCGCCCGACAAGCGAGACAAGCTGATCGAGAGTCTGCTCGCGCGCCCTGAGTTCGTCGACTATTGGGCGTACAAGTGGTCCGACCTGCTGCTCGTGAATAGTCAGCGGCTGTCGGCCCCGGCCATGTGGTCGTATTACCACTGGATCCGCAATCAGGTGGCGGCCGACACTCCCTGGGACAAGCTGGCCCGCAGCGTGGTCACTGCCAAGGGGAGCAACCTCGAGAACGGGGCGGCCAACTTCTACCTGCTGCACACCGATCCGGCCAACCTGGCCGAGACCGCCTCGATGGCCTTCCTTGGCATGTCGGTCGCCTGCGCCAAGTGCCACAACCATCCGCTCGAGAAGTGGACCAACGACCAATACTTCGGCCTGGCCAGCTTGTTCGCCCGCGTGCGGCTGAAAGAAGGCGAGCGGGGAGACGGCACGATCGTCTACGCCGTACCCGAGGGAGAACTGGTGCAGCCGCGGACCGGCAAGCCGCAGCCGCCCCGCCCGCTCGACGCCCCGCCGATCGCCCCGGACGACCCGAGCGATCGTCGCGAGGTCTTCGCCAATTGGCTCGTCTCACCCGAAAACCCGTACTTCAGCCGCGCGATCACCAACCGCATTTGGGCAAACTTCTTTGGCGTCGGCCTGGTGGAAGCGGTCGACGACCTCCGGCTCACGAATCCGGCGAGCAATCGCAAGCTGCTGGCCGCCGCGGCCAAATACCTGGTCGACCACGGCTACGACACCAAGGCCCTGATGCGGGCAATCCTGCAGTCCGACACCTACCAGCGCTCGAGCGTGCCTGCGGCGGGCAACGAAGGGGACACGCGCTACTACTCGCGCTACTATCCTCGCCGCCTGATGGCTGAAGTCTTGCTCGACGGCATTTCGCAGGCGACCGGCGTGCCGACCGAGTTCTCCGGCTATCCCTCAGGCACGCGGGCAGTGCAACTGCCGGACGCCAACGTCGATTCGTACTTTCTCACCTCATTCGGCCGAGCCCAGCGCAACATTACGTGCGAGTGCGAGCGCAGCGAAGAGCCGAGCATGGCCCAGGTTCTGCACATCGCCAACGGCGACGGCGTGAACAAAAAACTCGCCGAGGCAAACAACCGCATCGGCAAACTGCTGGCCGACAAGGCGACCGACGAGCAGGTCATTGAAGACGTCTTCCTGAGCGCCCTCTCACGCCGGCCGACGGATGGGGAGAAGAAGGAACTGCTGGCCGGTTTGGCGGAAGCCGGCCCCGACGACCGGCGGACTGCTTTAGAAGACCTCTATTGGGGCGTGCTGAGCACCAAGGAGTTTCTGTTCAACCACTAGGCAGGGAGCGAGACTCCGTGATTTTTCACCACGGAGACACGGAGGCACGGAGAGAAGAGAGCCAAGAGACAAGAGAGGATGCGACGATGTTGCGTGATGGAGAGTTGACCGAGGCGATCATTGGGGCGGCGATCGAAGTGCATCGAACGCTTGGGCCGGGCTTGCTCGAGTCGGCTTATGAGCAGTGTCTGTGCCATGAGTTGTCGCTGCAGAACATGGAGTTTCCTCGGCAGGTGGAGTTGCCGGTGCGGTACAAGGCCGTGCAGCTTGATTGCGGATACCGTATCGATGTGTTGGTTGACGAGCGAGTCGTGGTTGAGCTGAAAGCCGTAGAACGGTTGCTGCCCATACACGAGGCGCAGCTTATGACCTATCTCAAGTTGTCTGGCCGCTCGGTGGGCCTCCTGCTCAACTTCCAAGTCCCCGTCCTCAAGGACGGCCTGAAGCGGATCGTACTGTGAAGCTCGAGCTCCTCCCTCTTTCCTCGCCGTGCCTCCGTGCCGTGGTTGTGACGGCTATGACACTGTTGGCGACCGGGCGGGCCATCGGCGACGAGCAACCGGCAGCAGACCAACGAGTTGCGGGCCGCGAGGCCAAAATGGACGAATACCTGCAGCGACTGGTGGAAGGGCCAGACGACTTTGCGCTGATTGATTGCGTGTTTGTGCGGATTCCCAACACCGACGACGTGGCGTCCCTACCACTTGAACAGCGTACCGTGCATGAGATCTGGGGGGCCGTTGGGCTCATCGGCAACGGCGGCATGGGCTACCTGTTCGACAGCATCGTGCGCGACCTTCCGGCAACGGCCGCAGCGTTCGATCGCATTGGCGCATCGTCCGCGGCCGATGCGTTGCGCGCAGGGTTCACCGTCTTCCCAAACGCTCTTCCCCCGCTGGATCCCGACGAGCGTATCCGGCTCATGGAGCAGATGGATGCGCAGGCCCACGATTTCCTCGATCATGAGTGCTCCGATCGCTTCTATCGCGCGGATCATGAGGTCCAGCGGAAACTTGCGCTCTATATTCGGCAGCACATCGCAGCGTTCGCCCGGCTCCCGCCCTCTGAATGGGACGGCGAGAAACTGGAGGAGCTGAAGCAGAAAAAGGTCGTTGCAATCCCAAGTCACGACGCCTCGAGCGAGGAGGTGATCGATTGGATCGAAAGCATGGGCGGACACGCTCGGCGATGGTCCAGCCGCGGTACTGACCGAGAGGGCCTCGGATCGCCTCCCCAGGACGATCCGATCGCGGTCGTTTCTCTAAACGACGATCGGAATAGCACCGATTCCGACCTCGAGCAGATGTCGCGAATGCAGGCGCTAAAGAATCTAAGGCAACTGAGCCTTTCCGACACTTATGCGACGGATCTCGGAATCCAGCATCTTCGCCGCTTTCCGGAACTACGGAGCCTCGATCTTTCCAGAACCGATCTGTCCGATGAGGCGCCTGAAATCTTGGTCGAATTGAACCAGCTTCGCCAACTCGATCTGAGCCGCACTCGCGTTACCGACAAAGGAGTGGCGTCGCTCTCCAAACTCACCTCGTTGGAAGACCTCGATATCTCGCAGACAGACGTGGGTGATGCCGGCATCGATGCTCTTATTGCCTGCCCAAAGCTGAGCAACCTCTGGGCGAGTGACTCCGCCGCGACGATTGGCGCCTTCGGGTCGATTTCTAGGATGGTTAATCTGCGAAAGCTTTCCATTGGCGGAAAGCAGATGACCCCAGGGCCTCCCCTCGCGGAACTTGCGAAGCTGCGATTTCTCGAGGACTTTCGTTTTTCCGCCGAGAAGCCGCGAAAAGAACAAGCCAAATAGCTTCCGAAATCGAATGATGATCCGCACTCTCTCCTCCTCTCCGTGTCTCCGTGTCTCCGTGGTGATTTTGACCCTCACCACGTCAATGCCCGCGTTCGCGGAGCCGCCCGACTACGCCGCCGTCTCGGCCGTCTTCAAGAAGTACTGCAACGGCTGCCACAACGCTGAGGATAGCGAAGGCGGGCTCGTGCTCGAGTCGTTTGACACGCTGAACAAAGGGGGCGAGAACGGCGCGGTTGTTGCCCCCGGCAATGCCGAGGCGAGCTTGCTGCTTCGCGTGCTCACCGGCAAGGCCGAGCCGGCGATGCCGCCCGAAGGGAATCCCGGTCCTGATGCCGACGAAATCGCGCTGCTCACCGCTTGGGTCACGGCGGGAGCGAAGGGGCCGAGCGGCGCTGCTCCCGATCCCACGATCCTCGTCACCCCCAAGATCGAAGTCACCGCCCCGGCCAAGCGCGAGATCACGGCCGCGGCCTGGTCGCCTGACGGCAAGCGGATCGCGCTCGCGCGCTATGGCGAGGTCGAGCTGCTCGACGCTGGCGAGCGCACGAGCCTCGCCAAGCTCACGGGGCATCGCGGCCAAGTGAACGCGCTCGCCTTCTCCGGCGATGGTTCGCTGCTCGTCGCCGCGGGCGGCGAGCCAGGCTTGTTCGGCGAGCTGCGAGTCTGGAAGGTCGAAGACGGCTCGCTCGTCCGCACGATGACGGGCCACCGCGACGCGATCTACGCCGTGGCCGTGCAGCCGCAGGGGAATCTGGCGGCCACCGGCGGCTACGACGAAGACATCAAGCTCTGGGACATTTCAACCGGCGCGGAAGTTCGTTCGATCGATGGGCACAGCGGCGCCGTGTTCGACCTGGCCTTCAACAAGGCCGGCGCCTTGCTCGCCAGCGCGAGCGCCGACCGCACGGTGAAGCTGTGGGACGTGGCCACCGGCAACCGGCTCGACACCTTCGGCCAGCCGCTCAAGGAAGTGAACGCCGTGGCGTTTAGCCCCGATGGCCGCCATGTAGCCGCCGGCGGCGCCGACAACCGCATTCGCTTGTGGCGGCTCAGCGACGGCGCCAAGGAAGGGACGAACCCGCTCTTGATCTCGCGCTTCGCCCACGAGGGGCCGATCGTGCGCCTGGCCTGGTCCCCCGACGGCAAAACGCTGGCTTCGGCCGCCGAAGACGGCACGCTCAAGTTCTGGGAAGCCGAAGGCCTGATCGAGCGGGCAGCCGCCGAGCGGCAGTCCGATTGGGCATTGGGCCTGGCATTCAACCCCGATAGCAAGTCGGTGGCCGTCGGCCGCTTCGACGGCAGCGTGGCCGTGTACAACCCGGAGACGGCTCGCCCCGTGCCGCTCGAGCCGGAGCTGGCCAGCCTGTCGCGGCGCGGCGTGCAGCGCGGGACCGCCACGCCGGTCTCCGTCCAAGGCAAGCATCTCGAGGGCGCGATCGCCGCGTATTCCGACAACCCCAAGCTGGCCGTGCGCTTTATCGGCGCTGACAAGGCCGGCGCGGTCGCCGAACTCGAGGTGGCGCCGGCCGCCGATCTGGCGCGAGGCAAGTACCAAGTGTGGCTCGCCCACGAGGGGCTCGAAACGCAGAAGCTGCCGATCTACGTCGACGATCTCGTGCAGGCCGAAGAGAGCGAGCCGAACTCGACGCTCGCGCAAGCGACCGAGCTGCCGGCGCTGCCAGTGAGCGCATGGGGAGCGCTCGGCATGCAGGGAGACGTCGACTGCTTCCGCTTCAAAGGACGCGCCGGGCAGACGATCGTGTTCGACGTGTCGGCCGCCGGCATCGGTTCGAAGGCCAATTGCGTGCTCACGATCTTCGCCCCCGACGGCCGCAGCGTCGCCGGCAACAACGACTTCGACGGCCAGGGCGATCCGCTCGTGGCCTACACCTTGCCGGCCGACGGCGAGTATCGCGTGCAAGTGACCGACCTGCAACGTGCCGGCGGCGGCGAGAACTTCTACCGGCTGTCGCTCGGCGAATTCCCCTACGTGACGAGCGTCTACCCGCTCGGTGTGCCGGCCGGGGCGGAGAGCGAAGTTGAGCTCGTGGGCTACAACCTGCCGCCAGGCGCCAAAGCGGCCGTGGCGGCGAATAAGCCAGGCGAGGCGACCGTACCGCTCGACGCCGAGCGCTATCGCTTCCGCGCTGAACCCAAGGTCGCTGTTGGCAACGGCCCGCGTTTCGTCGAAAGCGAGCCCAACGACGTACCTGCCCAGGCGCAAGCGATCGCCGCGCCTTCGGTCGTCGAAGGTCGGATCTCGAGCCAATCCGCCGGCGCCGAACAGTCTGACGCCGATCTGTTCCGCTTCACGGCCAAAGCCGGCGAGGTGTGGATCATCGAGGCCGAGGCCGCCCGCCGCGGCTCGCCGATCGACACGGTGATCGAAGTGCTCGACTCCAGCGGCCATGCCGTGCCCCGCATGCTCTTACAGGCGGTCCGTGACTCGACGACCACCTTCCGCGGCTCCACGTCGACGCAGTCGGGCTTTCGGCTCACGAACTGGGAGGAGATGGATCTCAACCAGTACTTGTACCTCCGTGGCGAAGTGTGCCGGATCATCCGCCAGCCGCAGGGCCCCGATTCCGACACCATCTTCTATTCGCTTCGCGGCAAGCGGCGCGGCTACTTCGACACCACGCCGATGGCCCACGCCCTCGACGAGCCGGTTTATGTGGTCGAGCCGCATCCGCTAGGCACGCAGCTCGCGCCCAACGGACTGCCGATCTTCACGCTGCCGTTCGCCAACGACGACGACAGCTACCGCGAGCACGGCAGCGACAGCCGGCTCACCTTCACCGCTCCGGCCGGCGGCGAGTACCTGGTCCGCGTGGCCGACGTCCGCGGTTTCTCCGGGCCCCGTCACGCCTATCGCTTGGTGGTGCGGAAGCCGCAGCCGAACTTCGAAGTTCGCGTGGCCGCTGGGGAATGGAACATTCCAGCCGGCTCCGGCAAGCGGTTCACCGTAGCGGCTGATCGACTCGACGAGTTCGATGGCGACATCCAAGTGGAGATCGCTGGTCTGCCTCCGGGCTTCGGCGTGTCATCGCCGCTCGTAATCCAAGCAGGGCACCTCGAGGCCGAAGGGGTGATTTGGGCCGAGCCAGGCGCGAAGGCGCCGACCGACGAGCAACTCGCCGGCATCAAGCTCCGGGCCACGGCCAACGTGGCCGAGCGGCAGCTTGCCAAAGATGTGCCAGGCTTCGGCAAGCTGGCCCTGGCCGAGGCGCCGAAGGTCACGGTGTCGCTCGAGCCGGCCGAGCTCAAGATCCTGCCTGGCACAACGATCACGGCCAAGCTGCGCGTCACCCGCAACGGTTTCAACGACCGCATCAACTTCGACGTGGGCAATCTGCCGCACGGCGTGATCGTGGACAACATCGGCCTGAACGGCGTGCTGATCCCCGAAGGGGAGAGCGAGCGGACGATCTATCTGACGGCCGCCAAGTGGGTTCCGCCCACGCGGCGGAGCTTCCAGGCGACGGCCGAGGTGGAAGGGAGCCAGACTTCGCCGCCGGTGACGCTGGAGGTGGTCGCGATGCCTTCGGCGACTGTTGCAGTCGGGAAATGAGCCGTCGCTGTAACCTTGGGCCGTTGCCGGGCACCTAACGAACACGGCATAGTATTGGTCCGCGAGAGCGGACCCTACGTAGGGTCCGCTCTCGCGGACCATCTTCTGTGAGAAAACTTGCATGCGATTGCTCCCCGCGTTCTTGGCCTCAGCCGCCCTGTTGGCCATTCCCTGCCCATCGCTCGCCGAAGACTGGCCGCAATGGATGGGCCCGAACCGGGATGGCCGCTGGAACGAAGCCGGCGTCGTCGAGACGTTGCCCGAAGGGGGGCCGAAGGTGCTCTGGCGGGCGGAGGTCGCGGGGGGCTACTCGGGGCCGGCCGTGGCGAAGGGGCGCGTCTATCTGACCGACTACGTGCGCACGGCGGGCGAACCGGTGAATGATCCGAGCGGCCGGCCCGAGCTTTCCGGCCAGGAGCGCGTCCTCTGCTTCGACGCCAAGACCGGCCGGCAACTCTGGAAGCACGAGTACGACTGCCCGTACAACATCTCCTATCCCGCCGGCCCCCGCGCCACGCCCACCGTGGCCGACGGCAAGGTCTATACCCTGGGCGCCGAAGGCGACCTGCTGTGCCTCGACGCCGAAAAGGGCAACGTGCTCTGGCAGAAGCAGCTCAAGCAGGACTTTGGCATCGAGGCCCCGATCTGGGGCTTTTGCGCCCATCCACTCGTCGACGGCGACAAGCTGATCTGCCTAGTCGGGGGCGAGGGGAGCGTGGCGGTGGCCTTCGACAAGAACACCGGCCGCGAGCTCTGGCGGGCCCTTTCGGCCAAGGAGCCTGGCTACTGCCCGCCGAGCATCATCGAGCATGGCGGCGTTCGCCAGTTGCTGATCTGGCATCCCGAATCGCTCAACAGCCTGAACCCCGAGACCGGCGAGGTCTACTGGTCGCAGCCGCTCGCGCCTGACTACGGCATGTCGATCATGGCCCCGCGGCTGGCCGGCGATCTGCTGTTCGCCTCCGGCATTGGCGCGGTGGCCGCCGTGTTCCAGCTCGACGCAGCCAAGCCAGCGGCCACGGAAGTGTGGCGCGGCGACCGCAGCAACGCCGTGTATTGCGCCAACAGCACGCCGCTGATCGAAGACGGCGTGATCTACGGCGCCGATTGCGACAAGGGCTCGCTGCGGGCAGTGAGTCTGGCCGACGGCAAGATCCTGTGGGAAACGTTCAAGCCGACCACGGGCGAGCGCCGCGCCGGCCATGGCACCGCCTTCATCGTGAAGAACGGCGACCGCTATTTTCTCTTCAACGAAAAGGGCGAGTTGATCATCGCCAAGCTGACTCCCGTGGACTATTACGAGGTGAGCCGCGCCAAGCTGCTCGAGCCGACGGGCGAGGCCTTCGGACGCTCCGTGGTCTGGAGCCACCCGGCGTTCGCCGACCGCTGCATCTTCGCGCGCAACGATCGCGAACTGGTGTGCGCGTCGCTGGCCGCCGAATGACCTCGGGGCAGTCGGTGCAAATCCTCTACGAAGACAACCACCTCCTGGCCGTGGCCAAGCCGCCTGGGCTGATCACGCAGGGGGCCGCCGCCGGCGAGTCGAGCGTCGTCGAATGGGCACGGCAGTCGCTCAAGGAACGCTACCACAAGCCAGGCAACGTCTACGTCGGCGTCGTCAGCCGACTCGACGCCGCGGCGTCCGGCGTGGTGCTGCTGGCCCGCACGTCGCGGGCGGCGGCGCGGCTGGCCGAGCAGTTCCGCGAGCGGAGCGTGCAGAAGACCTACTGGGCGCTCGTTGCGGGAAATCCCCCAGACGCAGGCGAGTGTGAGCACTGGCTTCTCGAGGACGACGCGCAGCGGCAGGTGCGGGTGGTGGGCCCCGGCGCTCCGGGCGGCAAGTTGGCCCGCCTCCGCTTTCGGCGTCTGGGCGGCCAAGGGGGCGTCGCCTGGCTCGAAGTCGACCTGGAAACGGGGCGCAAGCACCAGATTCGGGTGCAGCTTGCCGAGCGCGGCTGGCCCATCCTGGGGGATCGCAAATACGGCTCCCGGCAGTCGTTCCCTCAGGGAATTGCCTTGCATGCACGGCGCCTGGTGGTCGACCACCCGACCCGGCACGAGCCGCTTGAGTTGTCTGCGCCCCCTCCGGCGACCTGGCGAAAGTGGATCGGCCCGGGGAACCTTTGACCCGCCGGCGTCGTCTGTAGGGACGTTAAGCTTCGTTCGCCAGAAAAAAACGTGTCAATCCGCCACATGCTGCTTGGCGCGGCCGTAGGCTCAGGATTAATCTAGGGGTCGGCTCACACAGCGAAAGAGGCGACGCTGTCCTTTGCCTATCCCGCCGCTCCTCGTTCCCGCCCATCGTTGGCGTTCGAACCGTGGATCTTTCGACTTCGTCTCAACTCTGCCGTAATGCTCTGGCCAGCGAGTTAGTCTCGCTCGAGCAGCTTCAGGAAGCCCAAGAACTCCTGCAGCGCCAGCGCCGCAACAGCGCTTCGTCCGGCGAGCCCACCGACGAACACTTGGCCGCGCAGCTCGTGGCCTTGGGCCGCATCAACCGCTGGCAGGCAGAGCAGCTTTTGGCCGGCCGCTCGAAGTTCCGCCTCGGCCCTTACCAGATCATCGATTCGATCGGCCAAGGCGGCATGGGCCAGGTCTTCAAGGCCGAGCACACCATGATGGGGCGCGTGGTGGCGGTAAAGGTGCTCCCCCGCAGCCGCGCCACTCCCGATGCGATCCAAGGGTTTACCCGTGAGATCCGCGCCTCGGCCCAACTCGACCACGAGAACCTGGTGCGGGCGTTCGACGCCGGCCACGACGGCAACGTCTACTTCCTGGTGTGCGAATACGTGCCGGGCGCCGACTTGCGGCGGCTGATCCGCCGCTACGGCCGGCTCACGCTCCAGCAATCGGCCACCATCATCAGCCAGGTGGCCCGCGGCCTCGAGCATGCCCATCAGCGGGGCCTCGTGCATCGCGACGTCAAGCCCGGCAACGTGCTCGTCACCCCCGGCGGCAAGGCCAAGCTTTCCGACCTGGGCTTGGCCGGCTTCCACGAGGATCTCGGCTCGTCCGATCCGCGGGCCGGTAAGATCGTCGGCACGGCCGACTACTTGTCGCCCGAGCAGATCATCGCCCCGCGCACCGTCACCAGCGCAAGCGACATCTACTCCCTGGGCTGCACCCTCTACTACGCCGTGACCGGCAAAGTGCCCTTCCCCGGCGGCAACACGCGCGACAAGCTGCGCCGCCACTGCGAAGACACGCCGCTCAATCCGCGGCGGTTCAATCCGGAGCTCGACGACGAGTACCTCGCCGTGCTCTGCGACATGATGGAAAAGCACCCCGCGCGGCGCATTCCCACGGCCGAGCAGGTGATCGAGCGGCTCGCGCCCTGGTATTCCGAAGATGCGGTCGCCGGCCTGCAGGGGAGTCCGCCGCGAAGCGACTGGAAGCCCTCGGCCATGGTGCGGCAGCGGCCGGCCAATGAGTTCGACCTGGCCGACACGGCGCCGGACGAACACGAGTTCCCTGAGTTGTCGCCGGCCTATCACAGCAGCCCCAGCCAGCTATCGCAGCCCACGGTGCCGGTGGCCTCGGCGCTCGAGGAAACGCTGCCGGTCGAAGGGGGCCCGGCGCTGCTGCGTCGGCGCCGCCGCCTGAACTTCGACACCCGTACCCTCTACTGGTCGCTCTTCGGCATCGCCTCGCTGGCCCTGGCCCTGCTGCTGGCGATCATGGCCGGCGTTTAGCTGGCTAGAACAGGCTGGAAGACTGTTCCACGAAGAGTCAGTTTCCGAGAGCTTAGCCCTTCTCGTGGCACAGGCTTCCAGCCTGTGCAGTCTTTCCGGACCCCGACTTGGCGGCCCGCCGATGGTTGCCGCCGGCCGCGCGGTCGCGTAGAACAGGGCCATCGCCGCTCGAGTTGCCGGGTCTCTCGGCAGCCGCTGCGTTCCCGCCCGCCATCCTGCCTGGGAGCTTCTCCGATGTCGCTGCGCGTCCGTGCTTGTCTGGTCCTCTTGCTGCTGGCCTCCCCCTCCTTGCTGCACGCCGCGGAGGAAACGCGGGTGAAGGCCCAGCCGGACGATGAGAAGGGCTTCGTCGCCCTCTTCGACGGCAAGACGCTGGCCGGGTGGATCGGCGGCGAAGACAGCTACAAGATCGAGGACGGCCGCCTGATCTCGCTGCCGGAGGGGCGCACCAACATCTACACCGAGAAGGAGTACGACAACTTCGTCCTCCGCTTCGAGTTCAAGCTCGAGCCGGGCGCCAACAATGGCGTCGGCCTGCGGGCCCCCCTGGGAGGCGACGCCGCTTACAAAGGTATGGAGAGCCAGATCCTGGACGACGGCCACGAGATGTACAAAGACATCAAGCCCTACCAGGCCCACGGCTCGATCTACGGCGTCATCCCCGCTAAGCGCGGCCACTTGAAGCCGACCGGCGAGTGGAACGAGGAAGAGATCACGCTCGACGGTCGCCACGTCACGGTGAAGCTCAACGGCCACGTGATCGTCGACGGCGACCTCGACGAAGCCAGCAAGAACGGCACGATCGACGGCAACGACCACCCCGGCCTGAAGCGCGAAACGGGCCACATTGGCTTCCTTGGCCATGGGGCGCAGATCGAGTTCCGCAAGATTCGGCTGAAGGAACTGAAGTAGGCGGCCGCGGGCTGGCCTCTTCCCAAGCTCTTCTTCTTTCACCGCAGGCGGTGCAGCATGATTCGTCGTTGGCCGTTGTTCGTTGCGCTGGGCGTCAGCTCCTTGGCGGCCGCAATCGCTTGGGCGCAAGTCGTCTCCGTCGCGCCTGCGCCGCTCGTTGCCCGTAACCAGGTGCGGCTTAATCTTTCGGGCGCTGAGGTCATCTTGCAGGCGGCGCAAGAGAAGGCCCGCGAGCTGAAGCTCAACGTCAATCTCGCCGTGGCCGACGACGGCGGGCACTTGATCGCCTTCCAGCGGATGGACGGCGCCCGCCCGGCCAGCGTCTACACGGCCATCACCAAAGCCACGGCCGCCGCGACGCTGCGCAAGCCGACCGGCCCGGCGTCGGCCGGCGACGATTCGGAGATTTGGCTGAGCCTGAGCCTGGAGCACACCGCCGCGGCCTCCGGGGGCAAGCTGACGACGCTCTACGGCGGCGTGCCGGTGATCCTCGAGGGCCAGGTCGCTGGGGCGGTCGGCGTGGGCGGCGGAACCGGCCAGCAGGATGCCGAAATTGCCCGCGCCGGCATCGACCGGCTGCTCGAGCAACTGAGCCGTTAGCCGCCGCCTAGCAAACCCGGGCTGCTTCAGGTAATCTGCCCTTCATCCTTCGGCTGGCCAGGCACGCGGCCCCCAATTCCCGAGCGGGATTCCGAAGCGTCCGGAACGAGAGCAACCCAGCGCGCGAGCCGCTTTCTGCCTATGGCTGTGGTCGACCGAAGGCCGGGTCCGGTCACCCGGTGGCTCGAAACGGCGCCCGCCGGCGCCTTTACGCTCTACGCGATCACCGCTTCGTTCCTCACCTACTTCTGCATGTACGCCTTTCGCAAGCCGTTTTCGGCGGCGAAATTCGAGGACCTGCAGTTCTTTGGCTCGGGCATTGGGCTCAAGACCGTGCTCGTCTCCAGCCAGATCATCGGCTACACCCTCTCCAAGTACCTGGGCATCAAGTTCTGCAGCGAGCTCATGCCCCAGCGGCGGGCGATGGGCCTGGTGGGGCTGATCCTCTGGGCCCAGGCGGCCCTCGTGCTGTTTGGAGCCTTGCCCGACGCCTACAAGTTCGTGGCGATCTTCTTGAACGGCCTCTCGCTCGGCATGGTGTGGGGACTGGTGGTCGGCTATCTCGAGGGGCGGCGCACCAGCGAGCTGCTCTTGGCGGGGCTAAGCTGTTCGTTCATTCTCGCCAGTGGCGTGGTGAAGAACATCGGTCAGAGCTTGATGGGGGATTACGGCATCAGCGAAGGCTGGATGCCGGCCGCCGTCGGCGCGCTGTTCCTGCCGGCGTATTTGGCATCGGTCTGGATGCTCGATCGCATTCCGCCGGCCACCCGCGAGGACCAGGAGGCCCGCACGGTGCGGGAGACGATGAACCACGTGCACCGGCTGGCGTTCGTGAAGCACTTTCTGCTGGGGCTCGTGCTGCTCATCGTGGCCTATTTCTTCCTCACCGCCTACCGCGACTTCCGCGACAACTTTACCGTCGAGATCTTCACCGAGCTGGGCTACTCGTACGAGGAGAACAAGACCATCATCACGCAGGCCGAGTTCATCGTGGCCTTTGGCGTGATGGGGGCGCTCGCGCTCCTGAATCTGATCAAGAACAACCGGCTGGGCCTGCTCGGGGCCTTCGGGATCATGACGGGCGGGTTGGTGCTGATGGGCCTGGCCACCTTGCTGCTCGACCGGGGGCTGATTTCGGGCTTTGTCTGGATGACGCTTGTGGGCCTGGGCTCTTATCTGGCCTATGTGCCGTATGGCTCCGTCCTCTTCGACCGGCTGATCGCC
This sequence comes from Pirellulales bacterium, assembly GCA_044221365.1. Taxonomy (GTDB): domain Bacteria; phylum Planctomycetota; class Planctomycetia; order Pirellulales; family JBGAPH01; genus JBGAPH01. Next base: position 33,190 of record JBGAPH010000008.1, on the reverse strand, counting down.
TCGACGCGCGTGGTGGGCACGGCCGTCTTCGCCATCTACCTGGCCGACGCCATCGGTTACACAGGCTCGGTCGGCACGATGTTGTTCAAAGACGTCGGCCTGGGAGGCATGTCGCGGCTCGAGTTCTTCCGCCAGTTCACCTATGCGCTCTCGGTGGGCGGCGCCGTGCTGCTCGCGGCGAGCTGCTTGTACTTCTTGGTGTTCAAGGTGCCGCGGCGCGGGCGGCAAGAGCCAAGGTAAGGCCGGACCGTGGGCGTCCCTCGGTCGAGCTGTGCGATCGCCTCACCCCGGCAGGAAAAAGCTCTGGTGCAACTCCGCGTGGCGGAGGTTGAACTTGATCCAGTTCTCGTGGGACATGGCGCCGAAGATGGGGTTGGGCGTCGTGGGGCACTGCGCTGCGAGCCGCTCGAGTGCGCGGCGGTATTCGGCCAGCGCCACGTCGGTCGGCAGCAAGTCCGTGCCGAACGTGCCGTCCTTCGTTCCTGGAATCCGCGTGCCCGTCGGCAAGCCGCTGTTCAAGATCCAGCCTTTGAAGAGCGGGATGAGCTTCCGCATCAGCCACGGCATCTGCGGCATGTCGGGGTAGCCGTCGAAGGGAGCGTTGGCGAAGAACGCCACGTGCCCCAGGGCCTGGCCGAGCGTCCAGTTCCCCAGCGCGCGGAGCGTGCCGGCGCGGTCGGCGGCAGCCAGCGTTTCGGCGTCTTGCAGCGCGTCGGCCACCGATTCGAAGCGCACCTTGCGGCGGCCTTTCACTTGCCTGGTATCGATCATGGCGCTGCCTGCGGTTGGAGGAACTCGGAGAGACGACGGAAATCTTACCGCTGAGGACACAGAGGACACAGAGAGAGAGCTGCGATTGGGTTCCGCCCCTTTGCGATCCTTGCGCCTTTGCGAGAAACCATTTTCGCTTGCCTTCTCTGCGTCCTCCGCGTCCTCTGCGGTAAGAAACAATCCGGTGGGCTGCAGGAGCGGCGAGCTTGATCGGCCCCAGGCCGGGGGCTACAACCAAGTGGCACGTCCCGCCCCGCCTTTCGGAACCCGCCATGACGCCTCGCTCCCCCGCGCCGCCGCGCGGCTTCACGCTCGTCGAGCTGCTGGTTGTCATCGCCATCATCGGCGTACTCATCGCTCTGCTGCTGCCTGCCGTGCAGGCTGCCCGCGAGTCGGCCCGCCGCACGCAGTGCAGCAACAACCTGCGGCAGATCGGCCTGGCGCTGCATACCTATGAAAACGCCGCCAAGGCCTTTCCCACCGGCGGGCTCTACGCCGCGGGCGGTTATGGGCACTCCTGGTGGGTGCGGATTCTGCCCAACGTCGAGCAGGGGAACGTCTATAACCAGTTCGACTTCTTGGGCGCCTCGACCGGTTGGCTCGGCTCGGGGGGCAACGTCAAGAATCGGGAGCTGCTCCGCGGCAAGATCTTTCCCTGGATGTTTTGCCCTTCCAGCACCTTGGCCAAGCAAGGGCTCGACTTTCCCGAGCATGACTACGCCAAGATCATGAGCGCCACCTACGTAGGCATCGCCGGCTCGAGCGATCATCCCACGGTCAAGAGCAAGAACCCGGTGCAAGGGGTCGACGGCAAGATCTCCTCCGGCGGCGTGCTCATGGTGCTCGAGACGGTGCGGGTGGGAGACATCAGCGACGGCACGTCGAACACGTTGGCCGTGGGGGAGCAATCCGACTTTTGCATCAACGACAAGGGAGAACCGGAGGATTGCCGCAGCGACTGCTACCACGGCTTTCCGATGGGGCCCGGCAACGACGGCTGGCAGCGGATTTTCAATACCACGACGGTCATGCACCGCATCAACGAGAAGTCGATGAACGCCCTAGGCGTGCCTGGCAACTGCGGACCCAACCGGGCCATTCAGTCGGTCCACTCAGGCGGCGCCCAGGTGCTGCTGTGCGACAGTTCGGTGCGATTCCTGGCCGAGACGATCCCCATCCAAACGCTCTACAACCTGGCCAACCGGGACGACGGCAATGTCATCGACGGCCTCTGATTGCCGCCTGCCCGCGCTGCTCGTCGGTCTGCTCGCATTGATGGGCCCCCTGCTCGGCTGCCAGCGCCGAGAAGAGCTGGGACACGTCACCGGCAAGGTCACGTTCAAAGGACAGCCAGTGACGCCGGGCAACGTGATCTTCGCCAACAAAGAGAAAGGGGTTTATATGACGGCCCCGCTCGATGCCCAGGGCGCCTTCGAGGTGATCATGGCCCAAGGGGCCGGCCTGCCGCTGGGCAATTACGCCCTCGGCGTCAGCCCGCCGCTGATGGACCATCCGCTGGGCCCGATCGAAGAACCTCCGGAAGCGGACAAGCGCAAGGACATCCCCCGCCGGTATCGTGAGCCGGCCACCAGCGGTCTCACGCACGAGGTAAAGAGCGGGGAGAATGTGATCGAGTTGGATCTGAAGCCGTAGGGGCGAGCCTACAGCCCCGTGAGGGGCGACAGATGTTAGCCAGGGGCGAAAGCCCCTGGACCGGAACAACAGAGTCGTGGAATAGCCCTGAAAGGGCGACAGACACAATCGATGCGCACATTCGTTAACCACTCATGCTGATCTTCGACGCCCATCTCGACCTGAGCATGAACGCGCTCGAGTGGAACCGCGACTTGCGGTTGCCGGTCGCGCAAATTCGCGAGCGCGAGGCTGGCCAGGCCGACAAGCCGGACCGCGGCCATGGCACGGTCGCCTTCCCCGACATGCGGGCTGGCGGCGTAGGCCTCTGCGTGGCTACGCTCATCGCCCGCTACGTGAAGCCCAAGAACAAGCTCCCCGGCTGGCACAGCCCCGAGCAGGCCTGGGCGCAAACCCAGGGGCAGCTTGCCTGGTATCGGGCCATGGAGGAGGCCGGCGAGCTCGTGCAACTGCGGACCGCGGCCGAGGTCGCGGCGCATGCCGAACTCTGGCGAAACAACCCCTCCCCCAAAACGCCGATCGGCTACGTGCTCAGCCTCGAAGGCGCCGATTCGATCCTCACGCCGGCGCATCTCGAGCGGGCCTACGGGCAAGGCCTGCGGGCCATCGGCCCGGCGCACTACGGCCCCGGCGTGTATGCCCAGGGGACGCACGCCACCGGCGGCCTGGGGCCGCGGGGGCGCGAGCTGCTCGCCGAGATTGCGCGGCTCGGCATGATCCTCGACGTCACGCATCTGTGCGACGACAGCCTGCGCGAGGCGCTCGATGTGTACTCGGGCCCGCTGTGGGCCAGCCACTCGAACTGCCGCGCGCTCGTGCCGCACGACCGGCAGTTCACCGACGAGCAGCTCCGCGAACTGATCGGCCGCGGGGCCGTGATCGGGGCGGCCTTCGACGCCTGGATGCTCGCACCGGGCTGGATTCGCGGGCAGACGACGCCGCAGTCGGCGGGCGTGCGGCTGGCGAGCGTGGTCGACCACATCGACCACGTGTGCCAACTCGCAGGCAATGCCCGCCACGCCGGCATCGGCACCGACCTCGACGGCGGCTACGGCACGGAGCAAAGCCCTGCCGACCTCGACACGATGGCCGACCTCCCGCGCGTCGCCGGCCTGCTGTCCGAGCGCGGCTACCCGGCGGCCGACATCGAACTGATCATGAGCGGGAATTGGCTGCGGTTCTTGGGGGAAACGCTGTAGGGTCCGCTCTCGCGGACCAGCTCTCTAACGCTCGAAGAACGAAGCCGGCTGAAACCGCGGCCCCAACAATAAGTTCGGCCCCGGAGGGCGCTCGGTGAATCATGCCGCCGTCATGAACAGCTGCGACGAGAAGGCTCAGCGTGTTGGGCTGGCGGCGCTGACCGAGGCCCGGCGCGTCGTCGTCTTGGTGTCACGGGCGAACTTCGAGGTCGAGTTGGGCGGTCTGTCGTCGTTCTTCTACAACTCGGCGGGTGACCGCGCTGCCGAGACGGTTCCAGCGCTAGAGGCGGTCGGGGCCACCAAGGCCGCCGCGGCGCTGCAAACTGCGATGGCCAAGTTCCCCGGAGGCTGCCCGCCGGCCGACCGCGAACTGAGGCAACCTGGCTGGCAGCAGTTGTCCGACTCGCTCGAGGCACTGGACACAGCGTTTAGCCAAGATGTGCCTGACGTGTTCTCGCGGCTGTGTGCTTTCATCGAGGCCCGCGCGGCGGAGCTACGGGAGCACATTTAGAGTCCAAACCGTCCGCAACCGCTTACCGCTCAAAATACGAAGCCTGCTGAAACCCTAGCCCCGCCAAGATCTGGTCCACGCGCTCCTGCGAGAGCGCCCCGATCCGCCGGCCCAGCGCTTTCTTCTCCACGCTCGACAACTGCGCCACCACCACGACGCTCTGCTTCGGCAAGCCCCCTTCGCCCGCGTCGAGCAGCACGTTGCCAGGCTCGCTGGCCCGGTGCAGGTTCGAGGTTAGGCCGCAGACGACGACCGTCGTGATCCGCGACCGGTTGAAGACGTCGTCCTGCACCACCACGTAGGGATGGACCTCGCACCCCGCGCCCGCCGGCGAGTTTTCCGGGCCGATCCAGAATAGGTCGCCGCGGCGGATCTCGCCGGGGCTGGCGGCGCCCGATTCATCCGAACTGGCCGACATCGCTGCACGTTTTCCGGGCCAGACGCTCTGGAAGCTCGCCTCGAATGCGGGTTGTCCGACAGGCCATTGTTCCCGTCCGCCAGCCTGTCTGCTAGCCTGAAAGGAGGCGTGGAACGGCCAACTTGGGAGGACCGGCTTGAGCAAGCTCATTCAGTCGAGGGCTGAATTCCAGACGCTGGCGGAGGTCCGCCTGACGGAGGCAAAGACCTTGCTCGACGCACAACTCTGGGACGGGGCCTATTATTTGGCAGGGTATGCGGTCGAACTCGCCTTGAAATCGTGCGTGATCAAGCAGGCGATGATACGCGACGCGTTCCCAGACAAGAAGTATTCCGAAAACTGCTACACGCACAACCTCGAAAAACTCGTGGAGATCGCCGGACTTGGAACGGCGCTGCAAGCGGCCATGGTGTCGAGCCATCGGTTGTCGACGAATTGGGGATTGGTCGAAGGATGGTCCGAGGTTAAGCGTTACCACCGCGTAGATCGCTTCGAGTCCGAAGAGCTCTATCGAGCAGTTAATGAGAATCCAGCCGGAGTGCTGCCATGGATCAGATCACACTGGTGAATCGAGAGCTCGAGGACGGGCAGCGCCTGCTCGCCGCGTTGCTCGCGGATGGGCTCGAGATCCGCGCAGCGTTTTGGGCCAAGCCGACGGAGGCGTCTAAGCCTTACCTCTACGTCGTTTCACCGCTCGTCGACAACAAAGGCCCCAGAGCGGCTATCGAAGTGGCGCAAGATGTCGTGCGGAAGACGCCCGAGGTGTGGATTCGACCGCTTGACGTGCGGGTGGTCGGAGTTGAAGACTCACTCGGCGAAGCCGCTTTGAAGGCGATCGAACCGAGCCAGGCCCTGGGCGAGTTTGCCGTATCACCAGCCCGTCCTTATCCTGGAATGACCCGCATTGGGGAGGGCACTTTCGGCGGCCTCGACATCGATTGGGCGTTCATCTATCCGGCTCCGACCGGAACCGCGGCGAAACAGAGCTAAGCATGTACTACCTCGATCCCCACATCCACATGGTCTCGCGCGTCACCGACGACTACGAGACCTTGGCCAAGATGGGCTGCGTGGCCGTCAGTGAGCCGGCGTTTTGGGCCGGCTTCGACCGCGGCAGCGTCGACGGCTTTCGCGACTACTTCCGCCAGCTCACCGAGTTCGAGCCCAAGCGGGCAAGCTGGTACGGCATCCAGCACTACACCTGGCTCTGCATCAACGCCAAGGAGGCCGAGAACGTTCGCCTCTCGCGCGAGGTGATCGCCATGATCCCCGAGTTCCTCGACCGCCCCGGCGTGCTGGGGATCGGCGAGATCGGGCTCAACAAGAACACCAAGAACGAGGCCACGATCTTCCTCGAGCACTTGGATCTGGCGGCCAAGACCGACGAGCTGATCCTGATCCACACGCCCCACCTCGAAGACAAGTACCAGGGGACGCGGATGATCCTCGACATGCTGACCGGCGACGCCCGGCTCACGCGCGGGCGGGTGCTCGTCGACCACGTGGAGGAGCACACGATCCGCCCCGTGCTCGAAGCCGGCTTCTGGGCAGGCATGACGCTCTACCCCGTGAGCAAGTGCACGCCCGAGCGGGCGGCCGACATGGTCGAGGTCTACGGCCCCGAGCGGCTCCTGGTGAACTCGGCCGGCGACTGGGGTCCCTCGAAGCCGACGGCCGTGCCCGACTTCATCTTGGCGATGCGGAAACGCGGCCACCCCGAAAGCCTAATCCGCCGCGTGGTCTACGAAAACCCGCTCGAGTTCTTCGGCCAGTCACGGAACTTCCAGTTCACCCCGCCGGACGCGGTGGGGGCGACGCCGTAACGCGGCTGCCCGCGCCCCTCTCAATGAAATAGGCCCTCGGCGATTCTCGCCGAGGGCCTCTAAGTTTGCAACGAACCCAAGTCCGCCTACGCGCTCTTGCTCTTCGCGTCCGGCAGCGGGAACAGTGGGCGGCGGCCTTCGATCACGTCTTTCGTGATGATGTAGCGGCTCCCGGCGCCCTTCTCAGGCAGCTCGAACATGATGTCGAGCATGATCTCTTCCACGATCGACCGCAGGCCGCGGGCGCCCGTGTCCTTTTGCATCGCCTTGTCGGCGATTGCCCGCAGGGCGTCGTCGGTGAAGGTGAGCTCGGCGTTTTCCATCGAGAACAGCTTCTGGTACTGCTTGACCAGGGCGTTCTTGGGCTCCTTGAGCACGCGGCACAAGGAATCGACATCGAGCGGCGTCAGGGCCGAGACGACCGGCAAGCGGCCCACGAGCTCGGGGATCAGGCCGAACTCGAGAATGTCGTCGCTGGTGACTTGCGGGAGCAGCTCGCTGAGCTCGGCGTCTCCCTTCAGACCCCCTTCTTGGCCGAAACCGATCATGCGGCGGCCAAGCCGCTTGCTGATGATCTTTTCGATGCCGACGAACGTTCCGCCACAGATGAACAGGATGTTCGAGGTGTCCATCTGAATGTACTGCTGCTCGGGGTGCTTGCGGCCCCCTTGCGGCGGCACGTTGGCCACGGTCCCCTCGAGCATCTTCAGCAAGGCCTGCTGCACCCCCTCGCCCGACACGTCGCGGGTGATGGAGACGTTGTGGCTGGTCTTGCCGATCTTGTCGATCTCGTCGATGTAGAGCACGCCGCGCTGCGCCGCTTCGAGGTCGAAGTCGGCCGCGTGCAGCAGCTTGAGCAGCAGGTTCTCGACGTCTTCGCCCACGTAGCCGGCCTCAGTCAGCGTGGTGGCGTCGCCGATGGCGAAGGGGACGTCGAGGATCCGCGCCAGAGTGCGGGCAAGCAACGTCTTGCCGCAGCCGGTGGGGCCGATCAGCAGGATGTTCGACTTGTCGATCTCGACGTCGGAGCCTTCGGCGCCAAGCATCAGCCGCTTGTAGTGGCAATGCACGGCGACCGAAAGCACGCGCTTGGCGTGGTCCTGACCGATCACGTACTCGTCGAGGTGGTTGACGAGTTCGCGCGGCGAGGGGACCTTGCTGAAAAGCTGCTTGCCGGTGCCCCGGCGGCGCTTTTCCTGGTCGAGGATCGACTGGCAGAGCTCGATGCACTCGCCGCAGATGTACACGTCGCCGGGGCCTTCCACGAGGGGCCCGACGTCGCGATAGCTCTTACGGCAAAACGAGCAGAAGGCGTTCTTCTTGGTGGTGCCACCGCCACGCCGGCCGCTGGTAATGTCCCTGCTAGAGGGCATGCCTACTCCTTTTTCGCCAAGCCCCCAGGCGGCGAATCCCGCCGGATCTTGAGGGCCATTTCCCAGGTGTCGTTCGCGAGACCGGCCCGGGGATCCTGTCGCTCCCCGGCCGCAAACGCCTCCGTGTCCGCGATACGTATCGAGCCAATAGCTAGCCTATCTTGCCACCGGCCCCCGCGCGGGCGGGCCTGGGGGCGATCGTAGGGATCGGGAAAACTCGTTAGCCGCTCTAACGCGTTTCCTCGGCATCCTTTAACTCTTGCTGCAGCTGAGCGGTCAGTCGCGTTTTAATTGTTCGGAATTCCTCGTCGCTTAGCTCACCCTGGGCGTGCATTTCGCGGAAATTCGTGAGCAGTTCGCTCGCGCCCCCCTCCTCCTCCGTCATACCCGCCCGAATCCGGCCGATCACGTAAACCAGGATCGTCACCAGAGTCACCGTAGCGGCGAACAGCAGCGTCGCCTGCACTGCCGGTTGTTCCAGCACGTTGAGCACGGGTTCGGGATCTGCGAGCGAGACGAGTTTTCGAGCGGGGAGCGGCGCTTGCGCATTATGCGCCTCCCAATCCGGCAAGTCCAGAATTTCCCCAAAAACGCCTGGAAAACAGGCCTGCCTGGGGGACAGTTGCCCCGCCGACCACTGCCCGGAATCGGCCGTTGTGGGGTCCGGCCGTGTCTCGTATACTCGCCAGTTCACTGCCGACGAAGGTTGCCCCTTCTTGACCCAGTTTGCCTCGCTTTCCAAGGGACCGCACGTTATGCCGGGCTTGATTCCTCCTCATGGCGGCCGCGCCGAGCCAGTTTGCTGCACGATTCCAAGTGAGGAGATCGCCTCGGTTCAGGCCGAGGCCGCCGGGCTGACCAAGATCCCCGTGTCCGACGCCGATCTCTCGACGGTGTATCGCTTTGGGGACGGCGCCCTGAGCCCGCTTCAAGGCCCCATGGACTCGGCCACCTACCACCGGGTGCTCGACGAGGCCTACGTCGAATCGCAGGGCAAGCGCTACGCCTGGACGATCCCGCTCGCCTTCCCCGTTACGAGCGAGTTGGCCGGCAAGCTCAAGGCGGGCCAAAAGGCCGCCTTGGTGAATGCCAAGGGCGACGTCGTGGCGGTGCTCGACATCACCGACGTCTATCCCTGGGACAAGCCCCGCTATCTGAAGAGCGTCTACCTCACCGAGCGGACCGACCACCCGGGCGCCGACATGGTGCTCAAGGGGGACGCCGACAAGACCCACCTGGTGGGCGGCCGCATCCGCGTGTTCCCGCAGCCGAAGAACCCGGCGTTCGGCAAGTACGTCCTCTCGCCGCGCGAAGTGCGCAAGCTGCTTGCCGAGAAGGGCTGGAACCGCGTGGTGGCGTTCCAAACCCGCAACCCGCTCCACCGGGCGCACGAGTACGCCCTGGTTTACGGCCTCGAGGCTTTGCTCAAGCAGGGTCACAACGCGGGCGCCTGCCTGAATCCGTTGATCGGCGAGACCAAGGGGGACGACGTGAAGGCCGACGTGCGGATGAAGACGTACGAAGCCCTGATCGATCAGCGTTCCCTGGGAGAAGGGGACAGCGACCCCGAGCTCTGGAAGAAGCGTTCCGATAAGGTGCCGGATCGGGTAATCCTGCTCGGCCTCGACATCAAGATGTTCTACGGCGGTCCGAAGGAAGCGGTGATGCACGGCATCTATCGGCAGAACTTCGGCTTCACCGACATTGTGATCGGCCGCAAGCACGCCGACGCGCCCTATGCAGACGGCACGGCCATTTGGGGCGACTTCGACGCCCAAACAATCTTCCAGAACCTGGCCGGCGACCTGCAGATCAAGCCGGTCAACGTGGGCTTCGCCGCTTACTACGAGTCGGCGGGCCGCGTCGACCTGATGGAAAAGCACCCCGACGAAAAGCCGGTGTTCATCTCCGGCAAGGACGTGCGAAAGACGCTCCTGGAAGGCAAGTTGGTCGACCCGCGGATCATGCGCGAGAGCACTTCGCGGATCTTGGCGGATGCAATGAAGGGGCAGAGCTAAGCCGCGAAGGCAAGCTCGGTAGGGCCTGTCCGGTTTTGTCGTTTTCATAGGGTGTGTCCAGCGAAGCGCAGACGCACCTTGCTCAACCACGGCCTGGAAGGCAACAGGCTGGAAGCCTGTTCCACGATGGCTTCGTGGCGCCTGCTTCTAGCCTGTGTTGTCCTCGTGGCACAGGCTTCTAGCCTGTGTTGTCGCCCGCCCCACCCTTGCCCCGCGCCGTTGTGAGCCGCAGCCGTGTCTGCTTCGGTTTCGTTCGTCGATTGTTGGTTCTTGACCGGTCCGACGGCGGCCGGCAAGACGGCGGTCGGCCTCGAACTGGCTCGACGGCTGGATGCCGAAATCCTGTCGCTCGATTCGATGGCCGTCTACCGCGGCCTCGACATCGGCACGGCCAAGCCGAGCCCCCCGGAGTTGGCCGCCGCGCCGCACCACCTGATCGATCTCTGCGAGCCGTCGGAAGACTTCAGCATCGCACAGTACCTTGCTCAGGCCGGGCAGGCCGTGGCCGAAGTGCGCTCGCGCGGACGAGTGCCCCTGTTCGTCGGCGGCACCCCGCTCTACTTGAAAGCGCTGCTGCACGGGCTGACCTCGGGGCCCGAGCCCAACTGGGAACTGCGCGAGCGGCTGTTCGACGAGGCCGCCCGATCCGGCGGCCAGGCGTTGCATGATCGACTGGGCGCCGTCGACCCGGCCGCCGCGGCCCGGCTTCATCCCAACGATCTCAAACGTGTCGTACGAGCGCTCGAGGTGTACGAGACCTCGGGCCGACCGATTAGCGCCGGTCAAACGCATGGCGGCGCCGAGCCGGCTGCCCGGCGCGTGTTCGTGCTCGAATGGCCGCGCGAGGAACTCAACACGCGCATCGATACGCGCGTCTCAGCCATGTTCGCCGGCGGTTGGATCGACGAGGTGCGGCGGCTGGTGGCGCTCCCCGGCGGTCTCGGCCGCACGGCGCGACAGGCGGTTGGCTATCGCGAGATCGCCGAGCACTTGCAGGGCCAGCGGTCGCTGGCCGACACGATCGGGCTCGTGCAACTGCGCACCCGGCAGTTCGCCAAACGGCAGCTCACCTGGTTCCGCAGTCTGGCGGAGTGCCGGGGCGTGACGGTTTCCGCGCCGTTCGACGCTCAGGCGGTCGCGGAGCAGATCGTGCGGTTGGAACGCGCCGGCTGAGGCGTCCCGGCTGTTGTCATTCTGACGACAGTGACCTACGATTGTGTGTCGCACTCCGGGAGCGGCCACTGCGGTTGCGCTGCGGAAGGTGGTTGAGGAGCTTCCCCATGCCGGCCGATCGATCGACCTGTCTCGAACGGTTGAATCTCGCCCCGCAGGCGACGGCGCTCTTGGCCCTGGTGTCCGACCAGCCGAGCGAGACTGCTTATCGCGTGGCGGCGTTGAGCGCCGCGCGAGAGCGCCTGGCCGCCGACTTCGTGGCCCTGGCCGAGGGAGAGGCCGGCAGGTGGACTCCGCTCGGGCAGAACGGCCCGCGGCAAGAACTTCCCTCCGATCTGTTGGCCGATGCGCTCGATCGCTTGGCCCCGGTTTCGTCGCCGGGTTGGCTGGCGGCGCCGCTTGCCGCAAGCCCCGACGATGCCCGAGTGCTCGTGGCCGCCCGCGCCGGCAAACGCGGCGACGCCGCCGCGCTGCAACTGCTCGACGCGCTGGCTGCCGCGTTGGCCCTGGGAAGCGCGCTCGCGGCCGAACGTAGCCAGAGCCAGCGGCGGATCAACCGCATGGAGGCGATCCTGCAAATCGTGGCTCACTGGAATCAGGCACAGGAGACCGCGCCGCTGCTCGAGCTTATGGCCGCCGCCGCCACGCGGCTGCTCGATTGCGAACGGGCGACGATCTTTCTTTGGGACCGCGCGGCGCGTCAGCTCGTGGGCCGCCCCGCCTTGGGCCTGCCGAGTGGGGAGCTGCGAATTGCCGACAACGTGGGACTGGTGGGGCGCGTAATCGCCTCGGGCAATGCCGAGCGCGCCGCTGCCGAACAGGGCGCGCAGCAGATCGACCACAGCGTCGACGCGCGAACGGGCTTCGTCACCCGCAACTTGTTGTGCGTGCCGCTGCGGGGCCGCGGCGGCGAACTGTTTGGCGCCTTCGAGGTGATCAATCGCCGCGAGGGGGACTTTACCGACGACGACGCGGCGGCGCTCGGCGAGCTGGCCGCCCACGCGGGAGTGGCGCTCGAGAACACGGGCGAGCGCGAGCGGCTGTTCCAAACTCAGCGGCAACACAGCGAAGACGCGATCGCCGCCGCCCAGTTGATTGGCAATTCGCCCGCAATCGAAGCGCTGCGGTCGACGGTGCAGCGCGTGGCCGCCACCGATCTGGCGGTGTTGATCCTTGGGGACAATGGCACAGGCAAGGAGGTCGTCAGCCGGCTGATCCATCTGCTTGGGCCGCGGCGCGACCGGCCGTTCATTGCGGTCAATTGCGCGGCGATCGCCGAGAGTCTGCTCGAGAGCGAGCTGTTCGGCCATGAGCGCGGGGCTTTCACCGACGCCCGCGAGTCTCGAGCGGGCAAGTTCGAGTTGGCCAACGGCGGCACCTTGTTTCTCGACGAGATCGGCGACCTGAGCCTGGCGGGCCAGGCCAAGCTCTTGCGCGTGCTGGAAGAAAAGCTCGTGGTGCGGGTCGGCGGCTCTACGCCCATTCACACCGATGCCCGCGTGGTGGCGGCCACGAATCAAGATCTGGCCGAGCTCGTGCGCCGCAAACGATTTCGCGAAGATCTATTCTTCCGACTCAGCGTGGTCTCGCTGCAACTCCCGCCGTTGCGAGCCCGCGGAGACGACGCGCTAATCCTGGCCGAGCATTTCCTGCGCGACTTTGCCCGCAAGGCCCGGCGGCCGGCCTTGAAGCTGACCGCCGCCGCCCGCAAGCGGCTGGTGGCGCACGACTGGCCGGGCAACGTCCGCGAGCTGCGGAACTTGATGGAGCGGCTGGCGTATCTGCACGCGGGCGAAAAAATCGAAGCCGAGGATCTAACGTTCTTGCTCACCGGCGGGGGGCACGACGCGGCCGAGCACGTGCCGCTGGGGTTGCCGCTGGCCGAGGCGACCGACGCGTTTCAGACGAACTACATCCGCCAAACGATCGAGCAAGCCCGCAGCCACATGACCGATGCGGCGCAGCGGCTCGGGCTGCACCGCTCGAATCTGTACCGCAAGATGCGCCAACTCGGCATGGTGCTGCCGGAGGACTGATCGCGCCCGCGTGTTCGCGGCCACCGGCCAGCGAAGTCGGTCAGGCAGGGGCGCGCTTGACGACCGGCTGCTCGAAGCCGAGGCTGGCAAAGCTGCGCGGCTTCACCACGTCGACGATCTTGAGCGCAGCGATCTGACGATAGGAAATGATCACCTTGCGGGCGCCGATCGTGTCGGGCGTGCGGCGGTCGACGAGCAGCATCGATTCGCTGGTCATGAAGTTGTCGAACGGGATCTGCTCATTGAAGTGCGTGACGAGCACGCCGCGACGCTCCATGTCTTCCGGCCAGTGCCGGAAGTAGTCGCGCCAGGCCGGAGCCTCGTCGATCATCTCCAAAGTGGAAAGCCGCTCGTTCACGTCGTGCGCCGGCCGACTTTCGCCGGCCGCCTCCTGCCAGGTTCCTCGCGTGCGTCGCCAAGCTAACTGCCGATCGCAGCCAGCAACTGGTCGTACAGCTTACGTTCGGGTTCCGAAAGTTGGTTCGGATCGAACTTCTTTTCCTTGGCCTGCTGCCAAGCCTCGTTGGCCTTCTCCTTGTCGCCCGCCTTGCTGTAAGCCAGCGCCAGGTGGAAGAGCTTCATGGGCTCGACGCTGCCGTTGAGCGCTAGGGTCAGGTCGGCGATCGCGTTCTTGGAGTCTCCTCGCGCCAAATGCGCCATCGCCCGCGTATCGAGGAGGTCCGAAGTGGGGCCGAGCGTCTTGATGGCGTCGTCCACCATCTTGAGCGCCCGATCGCCGTCGCCCGTCTTCACGGCCAACAGGAAGGACAGGTTGTTGAGGACGATGGCCTTGCGCTTGTCGTCGATGTCGCTGCGATTCAGCAGTTCCTCGTAGAGCTTCATCACCTCGTCGTACTGGCCTTGCAGGTCGCGGAGCTCGGCCTGACGCAGCTTGAGCACGAACTCGCCCGGATTCGGTTCGCCATTGGCCGAGGCGCCAGTCACCGTGAGGCCCTGGCGGATCCATTTGTCCACCGCGGTAAGCTGCGCCGGAGTGAGCTTGGCCTGGTTGGCCCGCAGGATCGCGATCGCCAATTCCGAAATTGGCAGCACGGTGTTCTTGCGGAGCACCTTCTGCAACAGCACGAATGACTCATCGACCTTGCCGCGTCGGCCGAGGTAGCCGGCCAGATAGAGCGCGCCTGCGGCCGGATTCTTTTGAGCGTACTCCTCGTACAACTGCTGCGCCTCGTCGAACTGCTCGAAGGCCTCGCAGAGGCCGGCCACTTCGCGCAGGTAGTGCGCGTTCTCGTCGGTGATCTTTTGCGGAATCATCCGCTTGAGCATCGCCACGGCCTGCGCTTTCTTGCCTTGCTTCGAAAGCACCTCGGCCTTGAGCAAATAGACCTTCAGGTCCAGCGGCTTGAGCTCCTGCAGTTTGTCGACCCACTTGATCGCCTCGTCGGGGTCGTTCTGATCGAGCAGAATCTTGACATAGGAGCCTAGATAGTCGACGTTGCCCGGGTCCTGCGCCAGCGCCTCGAGAAGCAGTTCGCGGGCTTTGGGCAAGTCGCCCGCCTTCTGCTCGAGCAGCGCCAACAGCCACTTTTCCTGATGCAGGAGCGGCCGGTCTTTGGAGATTTCGTCGAACGCCGCCATGCCGGCCATCCAGCTTTGCGGCTCGGGCCGCTGGGCAAGCAGCATGGCCTTCAGCACCTTTTCCTGCGGGCCGAGCGGCCCTCCCTTGGCCGATTGATCGAGCGAGTCGAGGGCGGCCAGGAACTCCGTGTAATCGCCGGTGGCGCCCACCTGCTGCGCTTTCACGCGGCGGGCCCAGGCCAAATCCTCGGCGTGCTTCGGGTCTTTGGCCGCCGCCGCCAGCATCTGGTCGAGGTATTTCACCGCTTCCGCATTGCGTTTGGCCCGCACGGCGAACGACGCCGCGCCCCTTAGCGCCATTACATCGTCGGGCCGTTTAGCCAAGATTTGCTGGTAAAGCTGATCGGCCTCGTTCAGCCTGCCGAGGGCTTCGTGCGCCATGGCTTGAAACAGCTCGTGCTGCTCGGGCGAAAGCTTGCTTTCAGACTGCTTCACGAGCGCGTCGACCTTCTTGGGCTGCTTGGTGAGCACGCAGAACTCGGCGAGCGACAGCCAAGGATCGAGGCGGTCTGGGGCTGCTTGCACGGCCCGCTTCAGCAACTTCTCGGCCTCGGCCTCCTTCTGCAAACGCTTCAAAAGGCCGGCGCGCCAGACCAGGTCTTCGTAGACCTGGGAATCGTCGGGCACGGCCGCGGCGGCGGCTTTTGCCGCCTCGTCCGGGTGCGCAGTCGCCTCTTCGACTTCGGCGATCAGCTTGTTCATGGTGGGCGAATGCGGTCCGGGGCCCAGCGCCGCAATGTGCCTGCGGGCTTCCTGAAACTTCCGCTGCGTCACCAGCAACCGGAACAATTGGCCCAGGGCCACGACGTTGCCTGGGTTGTTGCGCACGGCCTGCGTCAAGCTGTCTTGGGCCTGGTCCATATTGTTCTGCAGCAACTCGACTTCGGCGGCCAGGCCCGCGAGTTTGTCCCAGTTTTCGCGACGGGACCGCAGCGTGGTGATCTTTTCCTGGGCGGGCGCGAGCGCGGTCGCGAGCGCCGCTTGGTCGAGTTTCTGCTTCTTCACGCTCCAGAGAATTCGCGAGGCCTCGGCGAACAGGGCTTCGTCGCTGGCGGGCCCCACCGTCTTCTTGATCTCGGCGAGCGCGGCGTCCATGGCCGGTTCATTGCCCCGATCTCGCGCCAGCTCGAAGATGGCCAAGCGAATGGCCGGGTCGCCTGCGCCAATGCCCGCGGCTTGCTGCCACAAGCGCACCGTGTCGTCCACCTTCAGCAGTTGCAGGTATGCCCCACCCAGTGCGAGCAGCAGATTCTTCTGATCTTCGCCCTTGAATTTGTCGAGCCCTTGCTCCTGCGCTTTCAAGCGGGCCGCAAGCGCGTCGCGCTCCGCGTCGCTGCTGCGCGGCAAGCGGTTGAGGATTGACAAGCGGCCCAATCGCACCGGCACTACGTCGCCGAGTTGCTGTTCCGCCTCCCCGAGCGCAGCCATCGCGGCGTCGGCGCCTTTGTCGCTAAACTCCAAATTGGCGACCGCCAACCAGGTCGCCAAATCCTTGGGCTCTTGCTGCTTTTGCACGTCGAGGATCTTGCGCGCCGCGGCAAACTGGCCCTTGCTGATCAACACTTGGGCTTCGAGCACCCCCTTTTGCTTGGGGTTGAGCAGCGGGACCAACTGGGCCATCACCTGGTCGACACGTTTCCAATCTCGCTGAGCCTCGGAACGCTCGGCCTGCTCCTCGAGCGCGGCATCGAGTTGCCGGCCGAGGATTTGGGCCTTGGCGCCGTCGGAGAGCTCCTGCTCGCCCTCGCCGTCGGGCCCCTTGCCACTCTCGGTGAACAGCTTTTCGAGGTCCGGATTGAACCGCGCTCGGTTGCCGCCGCGCGCCTCCTCAACGCGGGCTCGGCCCAAGCGAGCGCTCACGGACTGTGGATCCTTGACCAGGACGCGGTCATACGCATCCAGCGCTTTGTCGAATTTCTTCTGGTTCAGGTAGGCCTGACCGAGCAAGATGTCGACGTGCTCGCCCAAGTCTTGCCCGCTGCCCACCTGGGAGCGGACTCCTTCCAGAGCGATGCTGGCGGCCGCATAGTCGCCTTCGGCCAGCTTGAGATAGGCCTCGAGGTAGTTGCGCATCGAGGTCGGGGCCGTGCCCTGATCCTTGAGCGTGCGGATCACGCTGCGGGCGCCTTCGAGATCGCGAAGCTGCAGCAGCAGTTCGGCGCGATACATCAGCAACGCAGTGGGGTCGGTCACTTGCTTGATGCCGTCTTCCGAGAGCTTGAGGCCGTCTTGGACCTTGCCTTGGGCCATGGCCGACATGATGGCCGCGCGATAGACGCGCGTATCGCGTGGGTGGTCCTTGAGGGCCTTGGCCAGCAGTTGATCGGTTTGCTCGTAGTTCTTCTTGGCCAGAGCGGCGTCGACCTGATTGAGGATGACATCGAGGTCGTCGGGAGCGATCTTGGCGGCGGCGGCGAAGTCGGCCTCGGCCTTGTCGTTTTCTTTGTCCTGGCGATAAAACTGCCCGCGGCTCAAGTAGGCCTGAGGCTTGTCCTTGTTCTCGGCGACCATGCGGTCGAGGATGGCGGGCGCCTGCTCCTCGGTTTCGCGCTTTTCGCGCAGGGCCATCGCCAAGTAGGTGTAGGCGTCGACCTGGTCGCGCGCGGGCCCCGGCGTCTCGGCAAAGCGGCCCCCGACCGGATCGTAACCCAGCAACTCGGAGAGCAGTTGGACGCCCTCCTCCTTCTTATCGCTGAACAACAGACATTTGGCCCGGATCAGATCGAGTTCGGCCAGGTCCTTGCGATACTTGGCTTCGTCCTTATTCGTTCCGTTCTTATGGTCGGTCTCGACCTTCTCGATCAGCGGCTCCAGGCTGGTGAGCGCATCGCCGAAGCGGCCGATGCTCATCTGAAAGTCGACCAATTGCCGCCGCACCTCGGTGTTTTCCGGAATTTCGGCGGCGGTCTGCTCGAGCAGTTGGTAGGCTTTGAACTTGGTCGTGATGGAAGCGTCGGGGGCGTCGGCCGCCTTGGTGGCGGCGCTGGCGAGCGCCTCCCAGCCGCGATCGTCGTCCTTCTTGTGCTGCACGAAGCGCAGATAAAGCTTCATCGCTTCGTCGTACTCGCCCTTCTCCTCCGCCTTCTGGGCGCGCGTGAACAGCGAATTGGCGTTCCGGCGAACCTGCCACTTGTGGAGGAAGTACACCCCGCCGAGGGCCACCACGGATCCCACCACGAGTCCCACGAGCAACTTGACGTTGAGCTTTCTCATGCACCGATCCAAAACGTTGGGAGTGAGGCGTTCGTGCAAAACGGGCTGCGCCAAGGGTTTCGTGACGGGACCCGACTTTGGCAAGCACCTAGGGTGGAATGATTTGCGCTGGCAACCGCGGGTCCCGCAGGGCCCAGGCGAGCGGTCCCCTGCGAGTTCTGGAGTGTCCTGGTCCGGCAGCCTGCCATGAACCAGCGGGCGGCAGTCGCCGCCCAAAGACCGACAAGAGCAGCGGCTAACCCCCAAATGACGAGCGTTTGCGATCCGTCAACCGACGAATCTGGAACCCCGGGGAAGGTACCTCATTCAATCTACCGGCGAGGCCCCGGGTGTCAACGAATCGCGAGAAGTCCTTGTGGGTGAAGCGCAATCCTCGCGCGGACCCTGCTAGAGATTACGGAGTTGCCACGAGGAAGGATCGCCAAGGCAGCCAGATTGACGGCGAAACTGGGGTCTCTGGGGGGCGTGGGAAGTTCGCCTCGATCTGCTAATCGGAAAATTTTGCTCGATCGCCCCAATTTCCGCTGAGGAACCTGCGGCCAGCGGCCGATCTTTAGGGCTGCATCGGTCGGGCAGGCTGCGCCGAGACGAGCGCCCTTTCGGGCGCCGCAGCCAGCCCAGGGGGACGGCCGATCGCCCGATCACGCCATGAGTTCCACATGATCGCGTTCTGCTCCCCTCAGCGGCATTGCCGGCGTGCGGTGATTCTGCTGCTCGCGAGCGCACTGGGCTGCCAATCGCCCGTCGTGCGCACCCATCCCGGGCCGGCCGCCGGGCCTCGTGCGCCAGTCGCCCGCGAGTTGGAGATGGTCACGCTGCCGGAGTACACCGTTGCGGCGCCTGATATCCTGCTGATCGACGCCGTGCGCTTGATCCCTAAGGCGCCCTATAAGATCGAGCCGCTCGACCTACTTACCATCAGCGCCTCGGGTACGCTGCCCGACCAGCCGATCGAATCGGAGTTTCAGGTCCAGCCAGACGGCACGGTGGCGCTGGGCCCGTCGTACGGATCGGTCAAGATCGTGGGTCTCACCACGGACGAAGCGGCTGCGGCGATTCGTCGCGAGCTTTCGCGGCTGGTGACCGACCCTGAGGTCTCCGTAAGCCTGTACCAATCGTTTGGTTTGCAGCAAATCGCCGGCGACAAGATCATCATGCCCGACGGCACCGTGAGCCTGGGCAGCTACGGCAGCGTGTACGTAAGCGGCCTGACAATTCCCGAGGTCAAAGCGGCGGTGGAGAAGCACCTCGAGGCGTACCTCGAGCGGCCGCTGATTTCGATCGATATGATGGCGTACAACAGCAAGGTCTACTACATCATCCTCGAGGGCGCCGGCAACGGCGACCAGGTGATCCGGCAGCCGATTACGGGCAACGAAAACGTGCTCGACGCGCTGGGACTGGCCCAAGGGCTGACGCGCTTCTCCAGCAAGCACGTCTGGATCGCCCGCCCCTCTCCGAGCGGTCAGGGTTGCGACCAGATCCTGCCCGTCGACTATACGGCGATCGTCCAGGGCGCTTCGACCGACACCAACTATCAGATCATGCCGGGAGATCGGGTGTTCGTGGCGGAGGACAAGCTGATCGCACTCGACATGGCCTTTGGACGATTCACTGCCCCGATCGAGCGGGTGTTTGGCGTAACGCTGCTGGGAGTGCAAACGTTGCAAACCATCAACCGCCTGCCGTTTGGCTTCAACAACAATGTCTTCTAGGCAGGAATCCCTGGCTCCGCGCTGGCGGGCAGCATTGCCTGTGCCCGCCGGGCGACGTAGGATGCAAAGGTGCCGCCATAACGGAGAGCTGTCATGAAACGTGCGCTGCGGTTGCTGATTGCCGGTTTTCTTGGCCTCGCGGCCAACACTGCCGTGGCCCAGCTCAATCCGGCCGGGTCGATCTATTACGACAACGTCTACAACCGGCCCACGGTTAGCCCGTACCTGAACCTGCTGAACCCCGGCGCCGCGTTCAATTCGGTGCCGAACTATTTCACGTTGGTGAAGCCGCAACTCGAGCAGCGGGCTGCCCTGAATCAGCAACAGTCGGAGATTTCGCGCCTGAACCGCCAAGTGTCGTCGGCGCCGCGCCGCGGCCAGCGGCAGCAGTCGCAAGTGCGTAGCACGGGTCACGCCACGCAGTTCATGTACTACGGACCGTACTATCGCCAAATGGGCCCGCGGCGGCAGTAGCTTCGTCGGGCCTTGCGGACCGCGGATGACGGTAAGCGTGGTTGCCGGCGATCTGCTCGACCAAGACGTCGAGGTCTTGGTCAACGCTTGGAACCGCAATCTCTTCCCGTGGTGTTTGCTCGTGCCCCAGGGCGTGTCGCGCGCCATTCGTCGGCGCGCTGGAACGCAGCCCTTCCGCGAGCTGGCCCGCCTACCTCTCATCCCTTTGGGGGGCGCCGTTTTGACTTCCGCAGGCCGCTTGCCGCACCGCGCGCTCATTCACGTGGCCGCGATCAACCTGCTGTGGCGGGCCAGCGAAGGGTCCATCCGAGGGTCGGTTCGGTCCGCGATCGCCTTGGCTGGGCAGCAGGGCTTCCGTTCCCTGGCGTTTCCGGTGCTTGGCTCGGGCTCCGGCGGGTTCGAACGGCAACGAGCGCTCGAGGCGATGCGGACCGAATTCGCCCAACTCGAGTCCGACCTCGAGTGCCGCGTCGTGGTGTTCGAGCCTCCCCCTTGAGGCAATCCCGCTCACCTCGTCCCTCGTTTGGACCAGCGTTGGCCTGCCGGTCGGTGGGCAAACTGGTATACTCGGGCCTTCTCGCACGGCAGATCGGTACGGCCTGGAGCGCCCAGCGTCGACGCTCTTCGCCGCAACCTGCAGCGCAAGGCTGTGACCTATGAAGACCGTGGGCTCGATCCTCGATCCGAGCACCCTCGATTTTCAGCAGGTGGTCGCCGACCAGGAGGCCATCCGTCGGGCGGTTCCTCAGCGCTACGAAATGGAATTGCTCACGGCGGTCGTCTACTCCGACCCGGAACGTCGGATTTGCGCCGCCTACAAGGACCTCAGCACCGACGATTTTTGGGCTCGCGGCCATATGCCGGGCTTTCCCCTCCTGCCAGGCGTGCTGCAGTGCGAGGCGGCCGCTCAATTGAGCACGTATTTCGCCGTCAGCCAGCGGCTGACGGGCGGACAACCGATCGTCTTCGCGGCGCTCGACGAGGTGCGCTTTCGCGGACCCGTTCAACCGCCGGCCCGGCTCTTGATCGTGATGCAGGCCACCAAGGTCCGCGCTTCGGTCCTGATCAGCCGCTTCGAGTGCTTCGTCAACGGCCAGGTCGTCTCCGATGGGATTCTCAAGGGAGTGGCGATGCCGATCAGTGGAGAGAGCCTGGGCCGCTCGGCGGGTTGATCCGGGCCCTGTTCATATCGAGGGGCAGCATGCCGCCGGCGGTGAAAAACGTGGTCGAGACGGCCCTCTATGCCGACGACCTCGAGGCGGCGGAGCGATTTTACGTCGACGTGCTGGGGCTGCGTCTGATCCGTCGCGAGCCGGGGCGGCACGTCTTCTTTGCCGCCGGTCCCGGCGCCGTGCTGCTCGTGTTCGACGCGAGTTCGACCGCCGCCGGCGGCCCCTTGCCAACGCATGGCGCGCACGGACCAGGACACGCTGCCCTGGGCATCGGCGCCGCGGACCTCGACGCCTGGCGAACACATCTGCAGGAGCGGCAGGTGGTAATCGAACAGGAGCACCTGTGGCCCCTGGGCGGTCGCTCGCTCTACTTCCGCGATCCGGCTGGCAACTTGCTCGAGCTCATCACGCCGGGCGTGTGGGGTCTGCCGAACGGCTGGTGACCACGGTGACCGCAAGGATTTCGGCACGCCGCTTGCACTCGTTGAGTTCCGCCGTTTCTTGCGGATCCAACCAAGGCTCGCTGGTGGGCGCCTGCCATGAACGTCTTAGTGGTCGACATCGGCGGCACGGGAATCAAGATTTGGCGCACCGGCGAATCCGACAAGGTGCGCATTCCCTCCGCATGCGACTTGTCGCCCGACCGGATGGTCCAGCAGATCCGCGAGAACCTCGACGACTGGAAGTATGACTGCGTGTCGCTGGGGTTTCCTGGAGAGGTCGTCAATGGCCGGCCAATTTCCGAACCCTACAACCTGGGGGACGGCTGGGTGCATTTCGACTATCCGCACGCCTTCGAAACGCCCGTGCGACTGCTCAACGATGCGGCGATGCAGGCCCTCGGCAGCTACGAAGGGGGCCGGATGCTCTACATCGGCCTCGGCACCAGCATGGGCACGACGCTGATCGTCGACGGCAAGATCGTCACTCTGGCGCTCGGTCATTTGCGGTTCTGCAAAGGAGAATCGTTCGAGCATTACCTGAGCCGCAAAGGGCTCGAGCTGCACGGACCCAAGCGTTGGCGGCGCGCCGTGTGCGACGCCGCGACCACGCTCAAGGCGGCCTTCTTAGCCGACTACGTGGTGTTGGGGGGCGGCAACGCCAAGAAGCTCGAGGAGTTGCCTGAAGGTTGCCGCCGTGGCGGCAACGAAAACGCCTACTTCGGCGGCCTCAAGATGTGGGAAGGGGAAGCACCCGAGAGCGGACTCAAGGTAGTGGGCCAGCCCGACGCCGCTGAAGAATCGCAGCCCCAAGCCGCGCAGGCTTAGGAGGTGCGTCATTCGCAGGGGCGATTTGACGCAGCGCCGCTTTCCGGCTAGATTCACGCCTTGTGTGATCAGCGTGCGCTGGTGGCCGGCGGCCTCTTTTGTTTGAGGCGTCGGCGAACAGGGAACTCCGGTTAAACTCCGGGACGGCCCCGCCGCTGTGACCGAGCAAGTTCGACCTTCGCCATTTCTGTCGCCATTGCCCTGGGTGGAAGTTCCTTGGAACTGCCGCTCGCGGCGAGAAGGCCCGGCGAGAGGGAAGCTCGGGAGTCAGAAGACCTACCAGCGCACGAATCGGCAACTTAGTCCGCGTGGGACGGACTCGCCGAGATAGCGTCGTTTCACTGAACTGAGTTTCGCGCTCGCGCTGGGCCTTGCGCCTTTCGTGAGCCGGTCAGGGTCGCCGTGCGCTTCGCCCCAACCACTGCCGTTCGCCGCTGCGCGCGACGCGCCTTGTCGCTGGTGGAGGTGCTCGTCGTGGTGGCGGTCGTGGGCGTGCTGCTGGCGCTGCTGCTGCCAGCGGTGCAAAGTGCGCGCAGCTCGGCCCGCGCCGCGGTTTGCCTGCAGCACCTGCGGCAGATCGGCCTCGGCCTGCAGACTTACCATGCCACGTGGAAGAGCTTTCCGCCAGGCGGAGTCGAATGGCGCAGCGGCGGCAACTCCAAGCAGCGGCAGCTTGCTTGGAGCGCCTTCCTGCTGCCGTTTGTCGAACAGCAGGCGGTTTACTCGAGCCTGGACCTCTCGCAGGCCTACGACAGCCCGGCCAATGCGGCCGGCGCCGCGACGGTGCTCGAGGTCTATCTATGCCCCGGCGCCGAGCGCGCGGGCCCGCGCGTGGAAGGCCGCGGCGCCTGTGACTACGGCGGCATCTACGGCGAGCGGATCACGTCGCCGAATCAGCCCCCCAAGGGCGCGATGCTCTACGACCGGGCGATTCGTCTCGAGCACATCAAGGACGGCGCGAGCCGCACGCTGATCGTCGCCGAAGATTCGGCCTGGCCCGACGGACAGTGGATCAACGGCCGCAACCTCTTCGATCAGGCCTTTCCGCTCAACCAAGCCCCTCCCTTCGAGAACGACATTCGCAGCCGTCACCCAGGCGGTGCGCAAGCCGCCTTGGCGGATGGCTCCGCGCGCTTCCTGAACGAAGCGATCGACCTGCGCGTGCTGGCGGCGCTGTGTACCCGCGCCGGCGGCGAAGCGACCGGCGACTTCGAGTAGCCCAACCGTCAACGTACTTAGCGACTCGCCCCAGAAGGACTCCCTGATGATCTCGTCGTTCCGATTGTTCGCCCTGCTGAGCTTGCTGAGCGGGTCGTTGGGCATCCCCCGCTTTGCCTGCGCCGCCACGATCGGCTTCGAAGATCTGCCCCTCGCGGCCGACTCGCACTACAACGGCGCGGACGGCGCCGGCAGCTTCAAGAGCGGCGGCGCAAGCTTCAATAACTCGTTCACCGACTTCGGCGGCGGCTTCACCTCTTGGTCGGGTTGGAGCTACTCGAACCGCGGCGACACCGCGACCCCAGGCTACGACAATCAGTACAGCGCGTTCGCCGGCGGCGGAGTAGGAGGCGCGGGCAACTTTGGGGTGGGCTTCGCCTCGACCGAAGACCTGAGCGTGTCGCAGATCGAGTTGCCGGCCGGCGCGCGGCCCCTGTCAGTGCGGATCACAAACACGACGTACGCGGCGCTCTCGATGCTGCAGGGGGACGCGTTCGCCAAGAAGTTCGGCGGCCCCAGCGGCGTCGACCCCGACACCTTTTTAGCCGACTTCCGCGCAGAGGCGGCGAGCGGCGACTACGTGGTGCAGGACTGGCGTCTCGTGGATCTGGCGGCGCTCGACGGCGCGGCGAAGCTCAGCTTCACGCTCGCCTCGACCGACGTGGGACAATTCGGCATGAACACGCCGGCCTACTTCGCCCTCGACGATCTGCTGCTCTCCACGCGGCCGGGCGACGCCAACGGCGACGACCAGGTAAACCTCGACGACTTCGGCATTCTCAAGGCGAACTTGGGCGCCGCCGGCACGATCGCCCAGGGGGACTTCTCGCCGGACGGCCGCATCGATCTCAACGACTTCGGGGTTTTGAAGGAGAACTTCGGCGGCCCGGCGGCCGTGCCGGAGCCTTCGTCGCTCGTGCTCTTGGCGCTGGCAGTGCTCGGGTGGGCGTGGATCGTGCGGAGGTGCGCGTAGCGCGAGATTGGGCGGTCCCCCCCGGCGATTCGCCGGGGGTAACGGACGGCTTACTACGTTCGCCCGCTCCTTAGCCCATTCTTAGCCCCCCGTGAGTCACGGGGGGGAAGGGCCGCAGCCGCGCAGTCCCCGCCCGGCACTTCACCGCCGCCTAATCCAGCCAATCCCCCTCGCGCAGCCGCGCCGGCACGTATTCCTCGGTCACGTAGCTGATGTTCTTCGAGATCAGCGACTCGACTTCGAGCTTGAAGCCGTTCTTCAGCATCTGCTCGATTTCCTTCTGCCAGTTCTTCTTGTCGGCGAACCACGGATACGCGGCGATCTGCTTCGCGCGCTTGATGTCGGTGTCGTTCAGGTTGATCGTCACGCTCGGGCTGAGCTCGCAGCGATCGAAATCGATCGAACGCAATCCCAGGTAGCGTACGTTCGGAATCGCCATCCGCTTCGACTCGAAGGCCAGGTTGATCGAGCCCTGCTTGAGCACGCTGTAGATGTAGTACCCCCAGGGATCATTGTCCAAGAGACAGTAGATCGGCAGGCCGAGCTCGTTGTGCAGCCGGCTGAGGAGCCGCCGCACCCCGCGCGGCGGTTGACCGGCGCCGTGGGTGAGAATGCACTTGTGCTTGACCCAGAATTTGTCTTCGTTGAAGCGGCGCCAGACCGTGCCTTTTTCGACATGGAGGATGAACTTGGCGTCGCACTTCTTGAACTGAATCACCTCGGGCTCGCAGATCGAGGGAATGCTGTAGCCCCCGGAGCCCAGCCGCGAGCAGTCGATTTCGTCGCCGCTGTCTACGAGCGTGAGCGGCCCCACCATCGTGCCGCGCGTGTCGGCGTAGACGTGCAGCTCTTCGCGCAGCGCATTGAGCGTGACCTCCACGTCCTCGATGATCGGGTCGCAGTCCGCCTGGTCGTCGAAGGTCTCCTCCTTCGTCCCCTCGATCGTGTGTTTGAGCAGGTAGTAAAGACCTCGGATGCTCGTGGTCTTTTGCTGCTCGATCAGCGACTTGCAGCCGCTGGCCACCAAGAGCGTCTGCATGTAGCTCTTGGCCTGCGACAGGTTGAACAACTGCCGCTTGTTCGTTTGCTTGCCCATCTCGATGAACCGCTTCTGCTTGTTGAAGCGGACGTTGGAGAGGGAGCGGGCAGGGATGTCGAGAAACGGATCGCGGCGCTTGTCGACCGCCGCCACCACGCCGTCGGCCATGCCGGTCAGCTCGCGCAGGGTCTTGCGGTCGCGTTCCGGCAGCTTGGCCAGGGGGATTTTGGCGACGGGCTCTTCGGCGGCCGTTTTACGGCGAGGTTTCTTGGCCATCTGCGTGGGGGCATCCTAGGGGTGAACGAGCTCCGCGGCGAAGCTCGGCTAGTTTACCTGATCGGCCCAATCCTGCGGATCCCAGTGCTGGCATGGTGATTCGAGCGAGGCGTCAGGAAGCTCGTCATGGGCGAGCGGCTTAACAGGGTCTCCAAGATCTCCTGTCCCGCGCAGTTTCTCTGCTGCGCTCGTCTTGCGCAACAATCCACTTCCGCCTGCGCCCTAAAGTCCGGACTTCCGGCAACCCGACTCTGTTGGTGGGAGATTCTTGCGCGAAGAAATAGACCCTAGCCCTGCTTGCCGGCAAACTGATGACGAGCACGCTGCCCACGCCGCCTGACTCCGCGAAGACCGCCTATGTTGGCGAGGCCTCGGCGCGTTCCAGTGACCGCTGCTTTGGCGCGCGGCTGCATGCCTTGCTAGCGGCCGGCTTGGCCACGTTGCTCTTGAGCCTGGCCGTGGCCGTGCGTCCCGAACGCACCTACACGGCCCTGGTCGCGATCGGACTTCCGCAGCAGGGCGCGAACGGAGCCGAGGCCGACGCCGATGGCCTGGCCCTTGATTCGGCCGCTCTCTCGACCCAGCTGGCCGCGGCTTTGCAAGACGACGCCGTTCTCGTCCGGGCGGCGGAAGCGGCCCACCTTCGTGCCTCTCCTGCGGGGGCCACGGCGCTCCTGAAAGAGCTACGAGCCGCGACCCTCGTTGCGCCCAAGGCGGCGACGGACGCAGGGGCGCAAATCACCGTTGAATCGAAAAACGCCGCCGAGGCGCAAGCCTTGGCCCTGGCGCTGGCCGAGGGTTTTGCTGCTGACTACCGTCACCGAGCCCTCGCGCGAGGTCAGCAAGCCGTGACCGAGGCGCGCCAGGCGGTGACCGACAGCGCCGCGGCGGCCCAGGCCAGCCGGCACGCGTTCGACGAGTTCTTGGCCAGTCACTTCGCCCAAGCCGCTGCGCCCGCTGCCGCACCGCCGGCGCCCGCGCCCTCGGCGCCAACGCCCCAACCAGCGGCCGAATCGCCCGCCGCCGTCGCCGAGGCGCAGAGCGAACCTGCCGGCGTGCCCGCCACGCCGGCTGCCTTGCCGGAGGAAACGGAACTGCAACGGCTCAAGCAGGAGCGGCGGCAGTTGCTGGTCCGCTACACCAAGTACCACTACAAGGTGCAAGTCGTCGACATGCACATCGCTCGGCTCGAAAAGGAACTGGCGATCCTGGCGCCGAAGCGGGCAGACGCCCTGCCGGCCCCCAAACCGGCGGAGGCCGCCCCGGCGCCCGAGCCCGCGCCCGATGCGGCCGCGCGCAGCCTCGAAGCCGCGACCCCAGAAGCCGCCGCTGTCGCTGCGGCCGAGGCGCAGGCCCAGCGCGAACAGCTCACCCAAGCATTCGCAACCCTCCGCGCGCAGGTCGACTCCGCGCGCGCCGCCGCCGAGCAGGCCGTGCTCCACGAGCGGGCTGCCCTCGAACATCAAGCGACCTTGGCCAGCCAGGCGGAGCTGCGCGTGGCGCCGCCGGTAGTGACGTATCGCACGGCCGAGGGGCTCGATCGCCGGGGCGTCGCCTGGTCGGTGCTGTTGGCCGCCACCGTGGGCGGCCTGGCGTTTTGCATGACGGGCCCCCAACGGCACGTCTACCGCACGCCGGCTGAAGTGGAAGACGACCTCGAGCTGCCGCTCGTGGCCGCGCTCGCCAGCCGCAGCGCGGCGCTCCCTCGTCGGCCGAAGCTGCTGCCGGCCATCGCCGCCCGGCTCACCGCCTGCGGCGAACTGGTGCTGGTGGCCATTGTTTGCGGGCTGGCGGTGTTGGCGTATTTAGAGCCCGACTTCCGCAGCCAGTTGATCGAAAGCCCGCTGGCGGCTTACACCGACGCCGCCGGCCGATTGCTCGGACGTTAGCCGCCGCCAGCCTGCGAAAGCGCACGTTCAACCTCAAACCGCAACCCGATCTTTGCTTCGCAACTTTGTAGACCCGTGAACACGGCCGGCCGCTCCCGCAGACGCCGGTCCTGACTGAGACTCTTCGACAGCAGAGGAAGTACGCAGCAATGTACGAGGCTTTCTTTGGCCTGAACTCGCCCCCCTTCGCGGCCGCCCCGCAGGCAGCTCGCTACGTGCCCACCACGGCGCTCGAAGACGCCCGCCAGAGCCTGTCGCGCTGTTTGCAGCGCGGGTCGGGGGCGGGGCTCGTGATCGGCCCAGCCGGCACGGGGAAGTCGCTGCTGCTCGAGGTCCTGGCCGCCGGGTTGCGCGCCGACTACCGCGTGGCCCTGATCGAAGGGGGCCGGCTGTCGACGCGCCGCGCGCTGCTGCAGTCGGTGCTGTTCGAATTGGGACAGCCCTTTCGTGAACTCGACGAAGGAGAGCTGCGGCTCGCGCTGATCGACTACCTGACGAGTCACCCCGGCTGCCCCAATGGCATGGCGCTCTTGGTGGACGAGGCCCACGTGCTGCCGCTGCGGCTGCTCGAAGAGATTCGCCTGATCTCCAACCTGGCCCGCGGCGGCGAGCCGCGAGTGCGCGTGGCGCTGGCCGGCACCGCTGCGCTCGAAGAGCGCTTCGCCAGCGGCCGGCTCGAGTTGTTCAGCCAGCGGTTGGCCGCCCGTTGCTACCTGACTCCGCTCAATCGCCAGGAAACCGAGCACTACGTGCGCCGCCGCATCGAACTGGCGGGCGGGAGCAGCGAACACATCTTCGCCCCTGGCGCCGTGCAGAGCGTGTATCAGGCCTCCGACGGCGTGCCGCGGCTCGTGAACCAAGTGTGCGATCATGCCTTGCTGCTGGCCTGCGTTTCTGGCAGCCGGCTGGTCGACGCGGGAACCATTGAAGAAGCGTGGGCCGACTTGCAGCAGCTTCCTTCTCCCTGGTCGCGGCAGCGCGGCGCCGACGGCGAAGAGCGCTCGGGCGTCGTCGAGTTTGGCCAGCTCGAAGACTTTTCCAGCGAGCCCTCGTCGGTCCCCTTCCGCCTCCCGTCGCACAACGCCGAGAGCGCGGCGGCAAGACGCGAAGACGATTTCGAACCGGCGGGTTCGATCGGCCCCGAGGTCGAGCTCGTGATCGACCCGGCCTCCGATCCCTTCCGCGAGCCCTTTGCCGAGGAAGAACTGATCATCGACCGCTGCGCGCGTTTGCAGGCCGAAAGCCTGCGGCGCATGCAGGCGGCGCCGGGCGAGTGGACCGTCACGCGGCCGCAGCCCAATGCGCCGGGCCTGCCGCTGGCTGGCCCGGCGGCTCAGCTCGAACCCGAGGGGGCCGCCGAGCACCTGGCGGCCAGCATCGTGGTGTCTGAAGACATTTCGGATCCCGTGCTGCCGCTCGACCTCATCCAGTCGCGGATTCGCGAGCTGATTGCCGAGCACGATCGACAGCACGGCGCAGGCCTTTCGGGAGGGTATGCCGCCAAGGAGCCGGCCGACGAGGACCTGATCGTCGTTGACGACGCCAGCACGATTCCGCTCGCGCCGCCGCTCCCGAAAGCGCAGCCCGTGCGCCAGAACCAATTCGGACAGCTCTTCGCCCGCCTGCGCCACGGCTAGGCCGGGGCCTATTCGCGCCTTTGCCGCGGAAACCAGGGAGGAACATCGCCATGGGCAGGATGCTCGACGCGTTCAAGCAGATCGACCAGAAGCGCGGAAAGACGGAAGCGGACTCGGCGCGGATGACGCAGCCAATGCCGACGCCCGAGCAGATCGCCGACGCGCAAGCGGTCGATCCAGCCGCTCCGCCGGCCGAGGCGGCTCCTTCGAGCTGGCTTACGGGCGAAGAGATCGCGGCCCTGGGGGGCGACCAGCCGGCTCCCCGCACCGTCGACGATCTCGAGCAGGAGATGCGCGAGCTCGAGAACCTGCTTTCGGCCGAGCGGGCAACCGAATTGCCCGTGCGGCTCGACGCCGATCCGCTCGGCCTGCGCCAAGCTCCGACCTATCCGACCGAGGCCTACCAACCTCCCGCCGGAGATGGCCTGGCGCACGATCCCGCGGAACGCGCCGGCGAATCGCCCCACACCACGGCCTGGCCCCTGAGCGATGGGTTGCCGGAGGAGCCGCTGCTCAAGCTCGACGACGCGGAAACCGATTGGATGCACGCCGCGCTGCTCGAGCAAGCGTCGCAGCGCGGCGAAGCGGAAGAGCCGTCGTCGTTCGTGATGTTTCCCGGCGAGCCCGCGGAAGAGCCGCCTGCCCCGATGGCGCACCAAGAGTCCACCCCGTCTGTGGATTCTGAACCGAGCATGCCAGCGGTCTCTCCAATTCAAGTCAGCATCCCTCCGGCGGCGGCGCCGGCCGTGCCCTCCGAGGTGCATTGGCCGTTTGTGGAAACTCCGCTCCAGCGGGAAGATCACGATCGATTGGCGCGCCACGTGGTCGATCAACTGCCGCGCAGTCTGCCGGCCAGCCTGATGATGATCGGCGCTGGGCGCAACGGCGTGCGGCTTCCTGCCGTGTTAGGATTGGCTCGCGCGCTCGCGGAACGAGACGAAGGCAAGGTGTTGATTGTCGACGCCGACGCCGCCCAGCGTGAGATCACGCGCCGCCTGGGGCTCACCCGCGCCCCCGGCTTGTTCGACCTCCTAGGCCAAGCGCGCGGCACGCGGCTGACGATTCCGACCGACTTCGAGGGCCTCGATTTCCTACCTACCGGCGGGCGGAAAACGCGCACGACGTGTGAATCGCTCCGTTCGCTGCTGGCGGAACTCAAGCGCACCTATCGATTCGTGATTGTCGAGACGGGAGCGGCTGCGCCCCTGGACGACATGCTGTCGCAGGTCGCAGACGCCGTGTACCTGATGATCGAGTTGGGGGTCACGGGCCGCGAAGACGCCCGTAAGGCCGCCCGCCGCCTGCGGCAGGGAGGCGCGTGCCTGCGGGGCTGCGTGCTAGCGGGAATGTCTCCCAGCGAGGCTTCGGTCTTTCGTCCCTCGACGCTCGTGGCCCACGGCTAACGGGGGGGCGCCGGCAGGCTGTGCTTTTCTTCATGACGCGGCCGGGCACTCTTTTTGCAACCCCTTCTTGCCGCGGTAGTGCGGGGCAGGCGGTTTAGAACGCTTCGCCTGCTGCGCAACCGCAGCGCCGTTGTTCGCGGCGCTTTCGTCCTTTGCTCGCCGGCTGATTTGACGATGGGCCGGCGAGATTCCTACAAATTCCGTTGGGGGGAAACGCGCGGGCCAAGATGCTCAGCCGCGTCCCCAATGCGGTAGTTCGTGCCGAGGAGGCGCATTATGCGACGCGGTGTATTCGGATTGCTGTTGCTGTTGCTGGTTTTGGCCGTTGCCTGGCCGCAGGCCGCGAGTGCTCGAGGCGGCGGCGGCGGTGGGCGCGGAGGGGGTGGAGGAGGTCGCGGAGGCTTTGGCGGCGGCGGCGGCCGAAGCTTTGGTGGCGGGGGCCGCAGCTTTGGAGGCGGGCGAAGCTTCGGCGGCGGCCGTAGCTTTGGTGGCGGCGCTCGTAGCTTCGGTGGCGCTCGCGCCATGCCGCGCATGAGCGCCCCGCGGGCGCCCGTCGCACGGAGCTTTTCCGCGCCGCGCGCTTACGGCGGTTTCTCGGGCCCGAGAGTTGGCGGGCTCGGCGGCGCCGCTCGTTCCCAGCCACGCTTGGCGATGCCCGGCGTTCAAGGCGGCATTCGCGGATTTAATCCCGGCGGCGTCGCAAATCGCGCGGGCATTGCTGCCCGTGGCGCTGGACCGCGGCTGTCTCAGCCGAGCGCCATTTCTCGTGCCACGCAGGCTGCGGCTGGGGGCCGATTGGGCGCGGGAGCGGGGGCGCGTAACGGGTTCGGGCCGCGACTGGGCGCAGGGGCCAATCCCGGATTTGCCGCGCGCAACAACTTTGGTCTCGGGCGCGGCGGCATTAACTCCGCGGTGGGACGCAATGCTCTTGGCGTGCGAGGACCTTCAGCGATTCGCACCGCTCGGCTGGGCGCTGCGACCTCGGCCCGCTTCGCGAATGCGAATCGCCTCGGGTTGGCCGGCAACCGATTCGGCCTGAACGGCTGGAACAATCTCGGCTTCCGCGGTCGACCCGGCGCGTGGGGTAGCCTGGGCCGCAACTCGTTCTGGAACCGTTACGGCGGCGTTTGGAACCGGGCCGGCTTCCGCTTCTGGCGGCCTTATTACCGTCCGTTCGCGTACGGCTGGAACCGCTGGGGCTGGGGCTGGAATCGCTGGTGGCCCTGGTGGCGGCTGTGGATCCCCGGTCTGCGCTATTGGCCCTACTATGGGTACGGCTACGGCGGGTATGCGGGGTACGGGTACGGCGGCTATGGGTACGGTGGCTACTACGGCTACCCGACCTACTCCTACCAGACCGCTTGCGCAGACCCGCTCTACTACAACCAGTACGCGGATACCTACGCTCCGACCTACGACCAGTCGCAGGTCGCGGCCGACCAGGCAGCGGCGCCGACCGACGCTAGCGCGTCGGCCAGCGGGAACCAGTTCGCCGATCAGGGCGAAACCCAGTTCCGGGCGCGTCAATTTGGTGACGCAGCGCAGTCATTTCGACACGCTTTGGTCGAGGACCCCCAGAATGGAGTGCTCGTCCAGTTGCTCGCCCAGTCGCTGTTCGCCAGCGGCAACTACGAGGAAGCCGCCGGGGCCGTGCAGCAGTCGCTCATGATGCTGCCGCAGGAGCAGTGGGGCGTCGTGCCGTCGAACGTGCAGGAGCTCTACTCCTCGCAGACGACCTACGACGACCAGATCGCGGCCCTCGAAAAGGCCGTGAGCGGCAGCGATGCCAAGCCGGCCGAGCGCTTCTTGCTGGCTTACCAACTGGGCTTCCGTGGCCAACGCCAGGCCGCACTGGCCCAATTGGCCCAAGTGCAGAAGGCCGCGCCGGACGACCAGGCAGCCCAGCGGCTGACCGAGCTGTTCTCGAAGGCCGCTGCGCCAACGGCCCCGGCAAACAGCGGCACCCTCCCGCCGCCCCGGCCGCGGTTGGGCGTGCCGTCGACCGGCAGGCTGTAGACGTCTAGTTCTAGTACTGTCACGCAACTTGAGATGTGGCCCGCACAGAGAACCTGTGCGGGCCACTTTTGTTGCTAGCTCAAGCCGAGTTCGTAATAGAAACGGGCGCCTGGCAGGACCTCGCTTGGTTCGAGGAGTTGCGTGACCAGCAGGCTCTTCAGTTGCTCCCAGACCTTGTCGGGATAGGTGGGATCGACGAAGCGTTCGGGGCGCTGCTCTCGCGCTGCCCGTAGGACCGCCTTGTAGAGGTCGCCCACGCTCACGTCCGTAGGCCAGTCGGCCCGTTCGAGGCGAACCTCGAATTCCTCTTCGACCTCGAGGAC
>JBGAPH010000077.1:0-25872 GCA_044221365.1 Pirellulales bacterium | reverse complement strand
CCCGGCGTAAGCCGGCCGACCCAGCCCACGCCGCGGCAACTCCCCGGCGGAGGCGGCGCGGGGGCCGGGCGGCGCACGATTCCGCCGGTCGACGGCCGACGCCGGAGCAGTCGCGGCGCCATCGGGCGGAGGCTCAGGCCCGCCCTCGTCGAGACGCACGGCCGGAACGCTTGTTTCCGCAACTACGCCCGACGCTAGGGGGCCACGAGCTGCGCCTGCTCTTCGGCCGCCATGATCTCGGCCGTAGTTCCGGAGTTGAACGGCAAGAAGTCTGCCTCAACGCCATCGGAAAAGATGACGCCGCCGGCCGGCATCAGCGACTCCACGCGCAAGGCCTGCCCTGGCTCGAGCAAACCGGCCACCAAGTTCGCTCGGGAGCTCTTGCTCACAAACGGCTCGCGGACCGTCCACGCCAGGCGGCGATCTTCCCAACTCAATTGCATGCGCTGCGTGAGCTGCTCGCCGAACAACGCTTCGATGCCGGCGGTCATATTGAAGACGCTCGAGAGCCAGCCGGTGGAGCCGGCGCCGGTCGAGACGAGCAGCCCGCTCGACGACTGCGGCTCCGAACGTCTGTCGACCTCGAGCAGATAGCGGGCCGACACATGGCTCGCGGCGCCAAGAAAGAAGTCGTTGAAGGCAAGCAGCCGCTGGCCGTCGTTGAGCTGCACCTGGGCCATCGTCACGCTGCGGGCGCGATAGCGCCTTTCGAGCACGCCGCCCACGGCGCGGCGCGCCGCCGAGGGCGTAAAGGGCAACAATACTCCGTCGATCCGCGCCGGATCGGGGTTTACCCCCACGATCGGCAGGCCGCCGACATACTTGGCGGTGTTCGCGACCAGGCCATCTTGGCCCACGACGACCACCACGGCCGTGCGCGAAAAATCAAAGTTGGGCACGAACGAGCGATCGAGCAGCTTGATCGGCAGATCGAAGTCGAGCGCCCGCTCGAGACGCTCGAGCGTGTGACGATAGACGTCGTCTTCCTGGGCATAGACTTGGAAGTCCGCCTCGTCGGCGCCCCCTTGCTGCTGCGGCTCAGTCTGTGCGTGGGCCGCCGCCAGGCGAAACTTGGCGAACCCGACCGTGCCCCACCGCTCGCGCAGACCTTGCAGTCGCGTGGGTCGCGTGACAACGACGATGTTGGGACGAAAACCCATGGCTCGGGCTCCGGCGCAATGCTGCCGCGAGTTGCGTTCGCCTATTGTGCTACGTCGACCTTGTGTGCCAGGAGTGTGTTCAGCAGATCAGGCGAGATGTTCAGTTCCCCGATCTTGCCGGCGTTCTCCGCCAATTCGCGAAACGCCACCGCGATGTTGAGCTTGGGGTCGCCGGCGCCTGCGGAAGCCGCCAGCAGCGTTTTCCAATCCACATCCTTGAGAGGTTCGAGCGACGCGCGCAACGCATACGCGCGGACGTCGGCTTCGATGCGATCGTTCTGCGCTTTCTGATCGACCAAGCTGGCCCGCTGCTGCTCGATGGCCACGTCGGCGGCCATCTGAATCTCGCGCACCTGGCGGCGTTTTTCTTCGATGGCCATCTCGGCGGCCATTTGCGTTTCGCGCACTTGCCGGCGTTTCTCTTCGACCGCGATCTCGGTGTTGAACTCGTTCTCCTTGATCATCCGTTCGAGCTGCACGGCGTTGTTGCGGCGCGCGTAGACCGCTTCGTCGGCCTGCCGCAGCAGATTCTCGCGGGCTTCGGCCTGCATCGCCTTGACGATCTCGGGCGTGGGGCGGATGGAGAGGATCGAGAGCCCAAGCACTTCGATGCCCAACATTTCGACCGCCGCCGACTGACGCAGCCCGGCGAGCACCGTGGTCACCAGGGCCTCGGAGCTCGTAAGCACGTCGCGCAGCGGACGCGATTCGGTGAAGGAGCGGGCCGCCGTTTGCGCGGCGTGCGACAGCCGGTCGCTGAGCTTCTGGGGATCGTCGGAGCGGAAGCGGCCGCGGCCATCGACGCTGTAGTCGAGCACCGCGGCCAGCTTTTTCGGGTCGACCACGCGATACGTCAGGTCCCCCTGAATCGCGGCGTCCTGGTGATCGGCCGTCACCTCGTTGAACACGAACGGCACGTCGACACTGGCCAGGGGCACCTGCACGATCTCAGCCGTGGGGCCGAAATAGAAGAACGACAAGCCGGCCCCTTCGCGGGCGACCCGGCCGTCCTTGTAGTGCATGACATACGTCGTCGGGGGCACTTTGAGATAGCGGATGCCGAACATGAAACGGTCGACTCCCAAGGCTCTCGGGCTGGCTAGAACGACGGAAAAGTATACGCCACTAACCCAGGGAGTCGCGCTCGTTGGGCAAGGTTCGGGGACGAAAGGGACTGGAATGCCGCCAAGATATTGCCGCGGGCGCAGTTACTCGAGCGGGTAGCCCAGCCCTAGGTCGTCACCCGTCTTGTCGCCTAAGACGGTCGCGGCGGTCTCGTCGATGCCGTTCTGGCCCAGGCTATAGAGCCGGAAGCCGTTTTCCGAGGGGGCGTAGACCAGGCTTTGTCCAAATCCGTCCTGCGGAAGCCTGGGCAGGTGCGTGGGCACGAGGTCGGCGAGCTGCCGAGGGAATCTGCCATCGGCGCGGTGTGCGGCCGCGAGGGCGAAGGCGACGTCAGTTAGCGACCGGTTGGTGAGGCCGCGCAGCTCGGCCGCAGCGGCCGCTGCAGTCGGTGGAACGAGCGTCGCCAGAAAGACGTCTGCCATGAGCTTGCTGCGCAGCGAGCGTGCAAATGGCAGCAAGGCCACCAGATTCCAGGGACTTTTGATCGCGTGGCCTCGTGAGCTTGCCTCGTCGTCAAGGGCCTTGAGCTGGGCGAGACGTCGTTGCGGATCCGAATCGCCGGCGACTTGCGCAACGCGATCGCACCAGTCGTTGAGCGCTCGGCCGACGATATCCCAGTCAATGGCCTCCGGACGCCAGTCGTCACTTTCCGGGGCTTCGGCGGCCTTGGGGCCGAAACGGGCAATGTGAGCAACAGCATCGAGCAGCGCAAGGCGCTCGCTGCGGTCGAGGCGACTCTGCATCGACCGTAGTGCCGGACGCGCCATCACCGCTTTTCGAAACTCGCCAAACTCTTGGTCGTCGAATCGCGAGTCTGCAGCGAGGAGGAACTCCGCCTGCACGACACTCGATTCGAGGGCGATCGCCACGAGCGCGGAGATGAATTGCGATTCCTGATCGACCAGCAACGCAATGCGACGAACGGCCAACAAGTCGTCGCGCGCTGCCGAGAAGCTGCCCTCCTTGATCCGCAGCAGCGCCCGGGTCAGCAATGCGCGGCTCAGATGGCGGGCGGCTTCCGTTGCCGGCAGCGGGGCAGTCTGGAGCGGGTCTGCGATCGTTGTTAGCAAGGGCGAGTAGAACCGCGGCTTCTGACTGGCCGACACCGCCAGCTCGAGTGGCCGCTCGTTCGCCTCGAGCCAGCGGGCAACGTCGGGAAACTCCTCCCGCGACCATGGTCTACGCCGAGCGATTTCGTGCTGTTCCCTCAGCGCGTCGATCGCCTCGGCGTCTTCCTCTCCGGAGAATTCGGCGAAGTCGACGAAGTAATCGCCCTCGTCGGGAAGCGGCTCGATGCCAAGTTCGGCGAAGTACTCGTCGCGAATCTCCTCAGGCACCGCACTCGGTCCGACTGCCCGCAAGACGTCGACGGCCGCGTTGTCTTTGACGCCCACGTCGGCGCCCAGCTCCGCGTTCAAAGCCGCCGCATAGTCGACGAAGCCCTCCTCGTCGACCGGCTCGGTGAGATACGTGGTCTCCTTGCCCACGGTGGGCTTGCCCGGTCCCTGGTCCCAGCCTGCCGCCGAGTAGACGCGGACCAGCAGGATCGGAATGCCGCAGAGGAGGAGGACCGCCGTGGCGACGTATTTCAGGAACCGACGAAATCGCCGCACTGGGCGGGGTGGTTCGGGGGCGGTCATGGCGCAAAGTGCAGTTGCCGTTGGAATCGACCACTTATGTTACCGCGGTGGGTCCAGCGTCACCTCGAGCTTCACTTCCTGCCCGCCGCGCTTCACCACCACCAGGGCTTTATCGCCGGCCTTGAACTTCCGCAGCGCGCTGTCGAAGTCTTCCAGGTTGCCGACCTTGCTCTCGCCGAGCTGGATGATGAGATCGCCCCCCTTGAGGCCTCCCTTGTCGGCCGGGCTTCCCTTGCTGACGCCTGAGATGCCGTAGCCAGGCTCGGTCTGGCCGAAGTCGGGGATGCTGCCGAAGTAGGGGCGGTCCCCCCCGCCGCCAGCGGTCGCCGGGCGTTTGCTTTCTTGGTAGGTCGTGCGGGCGGGCGCTTCGGCCAGTTGCTGCGCGGCGTCGGCCACCAGGCCGGCCACGCGGCGCATGCCTGCCAGGTTGAGCTTCTCCACGTCGTCGCTCGGACGGTGATAGTCTTCGTGCGTGCCGGTGAAGAAGTGCATCACCGGGATTTGTTTGGGATAGAACGACGCGTGGTCGCTCGGGCCGAAGCCGCCGGGCTTGCGCACGAGTTCGAAGCCGTAGACCTCGTTCAGGCGGTCGAGCAGCGGGTCGAACTCCTTGGCGGTGTCGGTCCCCTCGATGATCACCTTGTTGTCCTGCAGCCGGCCGACCATGTCCATGTTGAGCATGGCGACCGTCTTCTCGAGCGGAAACGCCGGGTGCTTCACATATTCGGCGCTCCCGAGCAAGCCTTGCTCCTCGCCGGTGAAGGCGATGAACACCACACGGCGCGGCAGCTTCTTGCCGGCCAGCCGGCGGGCGACCTCGAGCAAGGCGGCCGTGCCACTGGCGTTGTCGTCGGCCCCGTTGTGGATTTCTTGGCTGCCGGGCGAAGCGGAGTTCGCGCCGCCGCGGCCCAAGTGGTCGTAGTGCGCGCCGATGACGATCGTTTCATCGGCCTGGGGCCCTTCTCCTTCCAGCACGGCGAGGACGTTGCGCACCGTGGCCTCGCGGCGGTTGACGTTCACCTCCCCCTGCAGCCGCCAACCGGGAATCTCGCGGCTGTGGGGCGTGGGGCCTTGGTCGATCTCGCGTTCGAGCGCGGCCAGGTCGAGACCCAGCGCGGCTAGCGCCTGGCGCTTTACGTGGATCACGGGAAACGTGCGGGCGGCCGCGTCGTCGCTCGTGCGGCCGAAGTCGAGCAGCGGGTCGAGCTCTTCGCCCCACTTGGTCCACTGCTCGCGAACTTCCTTCACCGGTTGGTCGAGTTCGCGCCAGCGGCGCTCGAGGTCGCCGAGCGGGGCGTCGGCGGCGAGCGGGGCCTTGGCCTTGCCGGCCAGGTCGTCGACCGAAGTCTGCAGCCGCGTCCAGCGTTCGTTCAGCCGCTTGCGGAGCGCGACCTCGTCGCTGACGAAGATCACGGCCGCCGCGCCATGTTCGTAGGCGTTCGACACCTTGCGGCGCAGCGGAGCATACGCGCTGTCGCGCGTGCCGGCGAAGGCGCTGTGCGGGTTGTCTTGCTGCGGCTCATGGCGGAGGACGACAACGGCCTTGCCTTTGACGTCGAGGCCAGCGTAGTCGTCGTAGCCTTCGTCCTTGGCGGTGATGCCGTAGCCCGCGAACACCAAGGGCAAATCGATCTGCCCCGACCCGCTCATGCCCAGCGGCGTGAAGTCGCCGCTCAATATGAGGTCGTGTGCCTGATGCTTGCCGTCGGCGGCGGCCGGGTCAGCGAGCGTCAGGTGATTGCGTTCGGCCGGCCCGAGTTCGCTGGCGATGTTCACCGAGAAGGGCTGAAACGGCTGGCCGCCGAAGACCTCGGTCTTGAGGCCGAGCGAACGAAACTGCTCGGCCAAGTACTCGGCGGCCCGCTCGAGCTCCGGCGTGCCCAGCCCGCGTCCGCCCCACTCGTCGGAGGCGAGCAGGGTGACGTCGCGCCGCAAGCGGGCTTCGGCATCGGCGTCGTTCTCGGCCCCCCACACGGGCGCCGCCAGCCCGAGAACCGCCGCAAAGAAAGTCCACCGGGCCGATTTACGCAGATTCATTGGGTCCCCCGCGAATGCTGGGAAGGAGTAAGGCGGCCCGGCGGCGGCCGGAGAAAAACTCCCCTCTCCCTGTGGGAGAGGGGCCGGGGGTGAGGGACGTTTGAATTGCGGACCATGACGGCATCGCCAGGCCGTCGTGGCCAACAGGGTTATCTGTCGACGAAGCTCCCGTGTTCACCAGCCCTCACCCTAGCCCGCTACCACTGGGAAAGGGACCCAAATGTTCCGCTGGAAACTCTACGTTCTGGCTGCACAACGGTTCGCACGGCTACCGTCGAACGCAGCATTGCCGGAGCCGGTTCCGATAGGGGCCAGCTTAGCTGCCCTGGGCGGCGGGCGAAACCGCGCCGCTGCCGCTGAAAGTCGAGGCAACCTCGCTTAGCCCTCGAGCCCCTTCAGCCGACCCGTGCTGTCGCCGAAGCGCTCCACGCTCGCGCCCATCCGCTCGAGCAGGGAGAGGAACAGGTTGGCCATCGGCGTGTTGTCGGCGTAGCGTACGTGG
Organism: Pirellulales bacterium; assembly: GCA_044221365.1. GTDB lineage: Bacteria > Planctomycetota > Planctomycetia > Pirellulales > JBGAPH01 > JBGAPH01. The sequence goes on along the minus strand of JBGAPH010000077.1, from coordinate 19,408 downwards.
CGGCCCGGCTGCAGCGTGCCGTTGCCGCCGCCGACTAGCAGCACCGGCAGATCGTTGTGGTTGTGAGCGTCACCGTCGGAAAGGCCGCTGCCGTAGCACAGCATTACGTGGTCGAGCAGCGTGCCGTCGCCTTCGGGAATGCTCTTGAGCTTGCCCACGAGGTAGGCGAACTGCTCCATGTGGAAGCGGTTGATCTTGGCAATCTTGGCCTGCTTCTCGGCGTCACGGCCGTGGTGCGACAGGTCGTGGTGCCCGTCGCTGACGCCGATCTGCGGGTAGTTCTTGTTGCTGCCGTCGTTGGCGAACATGAACGTGGAAATCCGCGTCACGTCTCCCTGGAAGGCCAGCACCTGCAGGTCGAGCATCAGCCGGGCGTGGTCCTGATACTCTTGGGGAATGCCTTCGGGCTGGGCGATTTTGGGCAGCTCGACCTTCGCCACCTGCTCGGCCCGGCCGATTCGCTGCTCGATCTCGCGGACGCTCGAAAGATACTCGTCGAGCTTGCGCTGATCGGCGGCGCCGAGGCCGCCTTGCAGGCTGCGGGCGTCTGCGAGCACGAAGTCGAGAATGCTCTTCTGATACTTCTGCCGGCGGGCGCGGGCTTCGTTGGTGGCGCCGGCCTCGTCGCCCGCGAACAGCCGCTCGAACACCAGCCGCGGATCGACCTCTTTGGCAACAGGAGTGGTCGGGCTCTTCCAGGAAACGTTCGAGGAGTAGGCGCAGCTATAGCCGGAGTCGCAGTTGCCTGCCTGCGCGCCCTTCTCGAGGCCAAGCTCGAGCGAGGGGAAACGCGTTTCGTGCCCCACGCGCTGGGCGGCGAGTTGATCGACCGAGATGCCCAGGCGAATGTTCGCGCCGCTCGTTTTGTAGGGCTGGCTAGCGGTGAGGAAGGCGGCCAGGGCGCGGGCATGGTCGCCGGGGCCATCGCCGTTGGGGCGGGCCTTATCGTGCGTCAGGCCGCTGAGCACGAGCAGCTTGTCGCGATAAGGGGCCAGCGGCTCGAGCGTGGCCGGCAGCGTGAACTCGGCCCCTTCGGCCGCCGGAGTCCAGGCCGCCATGTGAGCGCCGTTGGGAACGTAGTAGAACGCCATCCGCAGCGGGCTAGGCGTTGGGGCGGCGGTGGAAGCAAAGGCCCGCGCCGGCGTGAGGCTTTCGAGCGCCGGCAGCGCCACCATCGTGCCCAGGCCGCGCAGCACGGCGCGGCGGGAAATCTTGGGGCTCGTCATGGCTTCACCTCCACGGGGGCTTGTCGTTTCTGAAAGGGGGCGCTGTGGACGATCCCACGCACGAGCGCCGAGAAGCGATCGCCGTTGTGCTCGAGCTCGCTTTCGATCGCCGTTACTGAGCAGCGGTCGTAGTTCTCGAGTCCGCGCCCCAGGGCGTAGGTTAGCAGCTTCTCGACCATGTTGCGGCGAAAGGGCCCCGGCTCGCTAAGCAGGATCTTGCGCAGCTCCGGCGCCCCGGCAAAGTTGCGGCCGTCAGGCAGCGTGCCGGCTGGGTCGATGTCGAATTCGCCATCCTTGGTTCGCCAACCGCCGACGGCGTCGAAGTTCTCGAACGCGAAACCCAAGGGATCCATGCGCTGGTGGCACGTGGCGCAGTTCGGATCGGCGCGATGCCGCTCGAGCCGCTGCCGCACGCTGCCGGAGAGGATCGCTTCGCGCTCCTCACTCAATTCCCCAGCGCCTGGCGGTGGAGGCGGGGGCGGCGTGCCGAGGATCTGCTCGAGAATCCACTTGCCGCGTTTCACGGGGCTGGTGCGGGTGGGATTCGAGGTGATCGTGAGAATGCTGGCCTGGGTGAGCAGGCCGCCGCGCTGCGTGCCGGCCAGCGACACCTGGCGAAACTGCGGGCCCTCGACGCCGCTCAGCCCATAGTGCTTGGCCAGCACGTCGTTGACGAACGTGTAGTCGGCGTCGATCAGTTCGAAGAGGCTGCGGTCCTCTCGCACGATATGTTCGAAGAACTTCGCCGTCTCCTGCCGCATCGCCTCGCGCAGCTCGGCGGTGAATGCGGGGAACTGGGCCACGTCCGGCGTGACTCCCTCGAGCCGCCGCGTCTGCAGCCACTGGCTGCCGAAGTTCTCGATCAGAGCCTGCGATTTCGCATCGGCCAGCATGCGCGCGATCTGGGCATCGAGCTGAGGCCGCAATTCTCCGCGGGCGGCCAGGCTGGTCAGCTCGTCGTCGGGGAGCGAGCTCCAGAGGAAGTACGACAAGCGGGTGGCCAGCTCATAGTCATTGAGTGTGCGCGGGCCTTCGCCGGGGCGGGCGTCTTGTTCGACGCGGAACAAGAAGTGGGGCGACGCCAGCACCGCCTGCATCGCCACCTGAATGCCCTCCGCGAAGTTGCCGGTGTCGGCCCGCACCATCTCGCTGATGCCCACCAGCCGATCGAGCTCAGCGGCGGTCGCGGGGCGGCGGAATGCCCGAGAGGCGAACCGCTCGAAGATCCGCCGGGCACAGTCGGCCTCGTCGCCCCCCTTGGGCTCGACGAAGATGATCCGCCGATGCGACTCCGGCAGCTCGTACTCAGGCAGCCCCAGCGGCCCTTCCAACTCCAGGTATTCGACCAGCAGGTTGCGGTCGCGGCGATTGGGGTCGGGGTTGTCGGGCTGGTAGAAGTCGTTGAGGAAGGCGGCGCCCAAACGGCGGCGGCCTTCCTTAATTTCGACCTGCACCTCGAAGATCGCCGGGTCGTTCTCGGTGGCCTCCACGTCGAAGACCTTCAGGTCTTGGCCATCCAGCCGCAGGGCCAGCTGGGCGGGCTCGTCGCCGGCGGGGGTTTGAAAGGCCCTTGCCCGCACGATGTATTGGCCGTCCTTGAAGAACCGCTGGTAGCGAAAGGTTTCCTCGGCGCTCGCGAGCAGGCGGAAGCCGTCTACCTTGTCGCCGTCGCCGCCGGCGACCTTGAGTTCGTCGACCGGAATCCGCTTCCGCGGGGCCGTCGGTAGATCGTAGGCGATGATCGCCCGCGTGGCGATTTGCTCGGCTGCCCGCAGGTATTTTTCCATCAGCAGGGGGGGTAGGGACAGCACGTCGCCGATATGGTCGAAGCCGTAGCCGACGTCGTCGGCCGGGAAGTCGTCTGCCGGGCGGAAGTCAACCCCCACCAGGTCGCGGATCGTGTTGTTGTATTCGAAGCGGTTGAGCCGCCGCATCGTCACGCGGCCGGGGTTCGGCGGACCCGAACAGTCGATCTTAGCCAACTCGGCCTGCACCCAGGCGACGACGTGGGCTGTGTCCTCGGCAGAGGGCTGCTCCTCGTCGGGCGGGGGCATTTCGTGGTTGCCCAGGGCCCGCAGCACGCGTTCCCAAGTGACGTGGTCGCCGCGGACATCGTCGGCCGAGGCGAAGCGGTCCAACGAGATGTCGCCCGTCGTCTCCCCTTCGCCGTGACAGGAGAAGCAGTAGTTCCGCAGATAGGGTCCCACCTTCGCGTCGAACGCCTCGACAGCGATCGGCTGCAGCGGCGCCGCGGTCGGCTCGTCGGCTACGGCGCGACTGGCGGCAAAAACCGCCAGCGCGAGCGACAGCACGGCGGTTCGAGCAACGGCCAAGCGCATCGACAGCACCGAAGGGGGAATCGGGCAGGGAGCTCGTGAAGGCGGGGTAGGAACAGCGGCCGCACGAGCCGGCGCTGCTGGCGGGACCCCCTCATTATATAAGAATCCGCCGATGGGTGTCCAGGCAAGTGCGCGGCGCCCAGACGCCACTACCGCGAGCGATCCGCCCATGCGTAAAGGATTTAGAGCGCAAAGCCTTGGCACGCACCGCACGCGAAGCCGATGACGCGGCTGGACGCTGATGTGCAACCGCTCAGTTCAACCGCAAGGTTGGCTACTGCGGCGCGGGGGGCGTCGACTCACCGGCTGAGGGGGCCTCGGCCTTGGGCGTTTCCGCGGGGGGCGGCGACGCTTCGGCGGGGGGTTCGGCCGCAGGGGCTACGGCGTCCGCGGGAGCGGCTTTGTCCACCGGCGCTGCCGGTCCTTCGGCCGTGCCCGTTGCCGGAGTTTCGCCGGGGGCGGGCTGCGTCGGAGTGGTTGTCCCTCCGTCGATCGGAAACCCGGGGAGTCGCAGCATGCTGCCATCCGAGCCCTTAGGCGCTTCCGGCAGCTTGCTGAAATCAAAGTCAAGCGGATCGCCCGTGGCCGGCGCGCCCGACGTGGCCGGCTTGGGCTCTTCCTTGGCGAACCAGTCGTAGAACTCCTTCGCCGGCTCTTTTTCTAAGTCGTCGAGACGCTCGCGGGCCAGCATGCCGAACGGGCCGTTGGGGGAATTCTGCAGCAACACCTGGTAGCGCTGGCGGGCTTTCTCGAGGTCGCCTTGGGCCTCGTAGGCACGCGCCAGGCCAATGTCGGCCCGCTCGCGGAGGGCATCGTCACGGGTGTTGCTATGCACGTGCTCGTAGTTTTCGACCGCCTTCGCCAAGTTCGGGCGCGCTTTGGCGCGGTCGCGGAAGAGGTCTTCCGTGCCTTCGCCCAATTGATGATCGGCCAGCATGATGCGCGCCCACAGCCCCACGTCTTCCCGGGGGAACTGAGTCGACACCTGCTCGAGCTTCTCGAGATCGGGCACAATCGACTGCGTGGCGGCGAAATAGGCCTCCCACGCCTCGGCGTTCTGAGTCTGCTGCTGCCCTTGCCAGAAGCTGTAGAGCAGCAGCGCCGCGACGATGAGGATGATCGAGAACGCGATGGTGGCCGAGTAGGGACGAATACGTTCGAGCAAGACCCCCATGTGGTCCGACAGCTCGTTGTGTTGCAGCTCGTGGCGACGTTCGGTTTTCATCGTGGCACGTAGGGGGCGGTGCGGAACGCGGCGCGGTTTTGGTAGACGCGGCCGGCCGATCGCTCAGCGGGAGGAAGGCCGGAAAGTCAAGCTGGTAATGGTACTCCAGCGGGGCCGCGAATGCCTAGAGCGATCGGCCGCCGGAGCGCTTTCTCGGGAAGCGTCGCCATGCCGGACGAGCAAACCCGGAGGACGCGAAGATGGGGCGATTCGCCGGCCCGTAGCGGCGGCGGGGTCGTCCGCGCGGCTTGTTTTCGGCCCCGCCTTTGGACCATTCCCGCGCGGCCAGCGTAGAATGGTGCCAACGAGAAACCGCGTGCCCCGGCGAATGACTGGGGGCGGGGCTGCTCCGGAGGCCTGAGCCGATGTCCGAGCCTTTGTTCGACGCCAACTCCTTCGACGGGAATTCCTTCGGCCCAGACGACCAGGTGCAGCCCGCGCCCGTGTCTCGGCCAGCGCCAGCCGCTGTTCCGATGCAGGTCGTTCGCGAGTCGTTCATTTCTGGGCGCCTGCAGGCCACGCTGTTCTTGCTCACCTTGGCCGTGGTGACCCCTTGGTTCGTCGAACGGGCCCAGTACGCCTGGACTTACGGCCGGGAGAAGGCCCGCGTTGAGGTTGCCCGCGAATACCTGCAGCACGCTCGGCTCGACGAGCTTTCGCAAACGTTCCGCCGGGTGTCCGACAGCGTGGCCCCCAGCGTCGTCCATATCCGCACCACGGCGCCCGCCAGCGTAGGGCCGCCCGCCAGCGTAGGGCCGGAGGAACACCCGTTCGGCTCGGGGGCCATCTACGCCATGCAGGGGCAGGGATCGGGCGTGATCGTCGACGAGGCGGGCTACATCGTCACCAACGAGCACGTCATCAAGAGCGCCGAACCCCAGGGTCCGCAGCCCGAGATCGAAGTTCAGCTCTCCGACGGGCGGCGGGAACGGGCCACGGTGGTAGGCCGTGATCCGCTCACCGACCTCGCGGTCTTGAAGATCAGCGCGAGCAAGCTCGTGCCGGCCCCCTGGGGCGCGAGCGACGACCTGGCCCCCGGCGACTTCGTCTGGGCATTGGGCAGCCCCTTCGGCCTCGACCACAGCGTGACCTTTGGCATCGTCAGCGCCAAAGGACGCCGCGAATTGGTGGGGAGCGCCTACCAGGACTACCTGCAAACCGACGTGGCCGTGAACCCCGGCAACAGCGGCGGTCCGCTGATCGATGTCCGCGGCCAGGTGGTAGGCATCAACACCGCGATCGTGGGCTCGGCCTACCAGGGGGTGAGCTTCGCCATTCCCAGCCGCGTGGCCCGCAAGATCTACGAGCAGATCAAGGAACACGGCAGCGTGGAGCGCGGCTGGCTCGGCGTGTCGCTGGCCGATCTCTCGCACGAGGTCGCCCGCAAGCTGTCGCTCGAACCGGGCAGCGGCGTGGTCTTGTTGGACGTCAAGCAGAACACGCCGGCAGCTCAGGCCGGCTTGCGCAACGGCGATATTGTGACCTCTTGGGCGGGCACAGCCGTCAAGTCGCGGATCGAACTCATGCTGGCGATCGCCGACACTCCGGCCGAAAGCGAAGTCGAGGTCAGCCTCATTCGCAACAAGCGGCCCCAAACGGCCAAAGTGCTGGTCGGACGGCGGACGCTGGAACAGCGGAAGTAGCCGTCCAGCTCTCGGCGCCAGCGGGTCGCTGTCCTTGGTGGCACAGGCTTCCAGCCTGTGCGAATCCGGCCGACGCGCTCTTTCGTCCCGCCCCGCGCAGCGACGCCGCTATAATGCACCGCTTCGGTGAAAGGCGTCGGTCGCCTTTCGCTCCCACGTTGCCGGCGGCGGTTGCCCGTGTCCCTCGATTCCCTTCGCGACGCCAAAGAGCAAGTCCGCCAGGCCGTCGACATCGTCGACCTGGTCGGCAGCTACGTACAGTTGCGCCGCGAGGGGCGGGGCTACAAGGCCGTTTGCCCCTGGCACGACGATCGCCGCCCCAGCCTGCAGGTAAATCCCGAACGTCAGTCGTTCAAGTGCTGGGTTTGCGACATCGGCGGCGACGTCTTCAGCTTCATCATGAAGATGGAGAACATCAGCTTTCCCGAGGCGCTCGAAATGCTGGCCGAGCGCGCCGGCGTGCAGCTCAACCGCCTCCCCCCCGGCGTGTCAGCCGCCGTGGCCGACGAGAAGCGGCAGCTCTTCCAGGCCCTGACCTGGGCCGAACAGCAGTTTCACGATTGCCTGCTCACCGATCCTGCAGCCGCCGAGGCCCGCAAGTACTTGGTCGAGCGGGGGCTGACGGACGAGACAATCCGCCGCTACCGGCTAGGCTTTTCGCCCGACGAATGGGACTGGCTGGTCAAGCGGTCGCACGGCACGCCGCACACGGTCGGCGCCCTCGACAAGGTGGGACTTGTCGCCCGGCGCCAGCGTGGCCCAGGCTACTACGACCGCTTCCGCGGCCGGCTGCTGTTTTCGATTCGCGACGTGCAGGGCCGCACGGTGGCCTTTGGCGGCCGAGTGCTGCCGGGCGCCCCGCCCGACAGCCCCAAGTACGTGAATTCCCCGGAAACGCGGCTGTTTTCCAAGAGCGACACGCTCTACGGCCTCGATTCGGCCCGCGACGCGGTCGGCAAAGCCAAAGACGTGGTCGTCATGGAGGGCTATACCGACTGCCTAATGGCCCGCCAATGCGGCCTGGAACACACGGTGGCGGTGCTGGGAACGGCCCTTAACGAGCGGCACATCAAGCTCTTGCGCCGCTTCACCGAACGGGTCACGCTGGTGCTCGATGGCGACGAGGCAGGGCAGCGCCGCACCAACGAGATTCTCGACCTGTTCGTGGCCCAGCAGTTCGACCTGCGGATATTGACCTTGCCCGACGGACTCGATCCGTGCGATTTTATGCGTCGGCATGGAGCCGAACCGTTTCGAGCCTTGCTCGAACGAGCTGTCGACGCCCTGGAGCACAAGCTCCAGAGCGTCCGTCAGGCATGGACACCGCAAGCAGGGATGCACCAGGTGAGCCGGGCCGTCGAAGAAATCTTGTCGACCTTGGCCAAGGCGCCGCGGTTGGCCGATCAGGCCGACAGCGCGGTGCGCCTGCGCGAGCAGCAGATCGTGGCCCGCTTGGCCCGCGCTGCTCGTGTGCCTGAGGATTCTCTGCGAACTCGCCTGGGCGACCTGCGTCGCTCTTCCAAATCGGCGCCCCGAGCTGAACCACTGCCCGAAGCTCGTCCGGAGGACGAGCGCTGGGAGCGCGAACTGCTCGAGTTGCTGCTCCGCGCCCCCGAACGCGTGAGCGATGTCGCCCAGCAAGTGCCCCCCGAGTGGCTGCGCGCCGGGCGTTGTCGCGAGCTGTACATTCGCTGCTGCCGGCTGGGACCATCGCCCCAGTTGTTCGAGCGGCTACTGTTGGAGGTGGACGAACCCGAAATGCAGAGCCTGCTCGTCGAACTCGACGAGCAGGGACAAAAGAAGTCGGCGCTGCAGGCGGAGGGCCGAATGGAGGAGCTCATCGCCAGTTTCCGCCGACGCAGCGTCGAACCCCACCGGCGGGCCCAGACCGCCGTGCTGCAGGAGCAGCGGCTCGAGGAACCCGAGCAGCTCGCCGTGCTGCGGCAATTGATCGAACAAGAGCGCGCCAGGCAAGGGATCTCCACGCCCACGGACGGGTAGGAGGCCTGGTGAGCAAGGCTGCGGTCGTGGCGCGACACGAAGTCTCGCCTGCGGCGGCAGACCCGTTGTGACCCCCCTAGCACGCCCCCGCAGGCGTGGGAGGAAAAGGAAGTGATCGACCAGGAACTGCAGGAACTGTTGGTCAAAGGCAAGAGCCAAGGCTACCTGACCTACGACGAGGTCAACGACTACCTGCCCGACGAGGCGGTTTCGCCGGAGAAGCTCGACAACCTGCTCGTGGCCTTGGAGGAGGCCGGCATCGAGCTGTTGAACGAGGCGCCGGCGGAAGAGGAAGCCGTGGCCCCGCGCGCTGCGGCCGTAACGGCGGCCCCCATGCAGCCGGGCGAAGCGCCAGCCCCGGCCTTGCCGCCGGTGGGCAAGCTGAGCGACGACCCGATCCGGCTCTATCTCTCGCAGATGGCCGAGATTCCGCTCCTCTCGCGGGCCGAAGAGATCGCCCTGGCCAAGAAGATCGAGGTCACCCGCAAGCGCTTCCGCCGCTCGGTGCTGGGGTGCAACTATTCGATGCAGGCCACGATGGAGACCTTGAAGAAGGTGCATCAGGGGGTGCTTCCCTTCGACCGCACGATCAAGGTGTCGCTCACCGAGCAGTTGACCAAGGAGCAGATCCTGGCCCGCATGCCGCACAACCTGCGGACGCTGGACCACCTGACCGAGCAGAATTCCGCCGATTTTCGCCGGCTGATCAGCAAGCGGGCCACCCGCGAAGAGCGGAGCGAGCTCAAGCGGCAGTTCCTTCGCCGCCGCCGCAAGGCCCTGACGCTCGTCGAGGAGCTCAGTCTGCGGACCCGCCGGGTGCAACCCTTGGTGCGGCAACTCGAGGAGATGTCGCGGCGGATGGACCAGATTCGCGCTAAGCTGGCCAGCCTGCCCCACGACGGCTCGGCCAAGGAGCTGCGGGCCAACCTGCGGCACGAGCTCCGCGACCTGATGTTGCTGACCCACGAAACGCCTACCAGCCTGCGGCGTCGCTGCCATTCGCTGCGGCGGCAGTTCCAGGACTACGAGCAGGTCAAGCGGCAGCTCTCGAGCGGCAATTTGCGGCTGGTGGTCTCGATCGCCAAGAAGTACCGCAACCGCGGGCTGAGCTTCCTCGACCTGATCCAGGAGGGGAACTCCGGCCTGATGCGGGCGGTCGACAAGTACGAGTACCGCCGGGGATTCAAGTTCTCGACCTACGCCACCTGGTGGATCCGCCAGGCCATCACCCGGGCGATCGCCGACCAGGCGCGGACGATTCGCATCCCGGTGCATATGATTGACGTGCTCTCGAAGTTGCGGAACGTGTCGAAGCGGCTCTTGCAGGAATTGGGCCGGGAGCCGACAACGGAAGAGACGGCCGCCGCGGCCGACATCAGCCTCGAGGAAACCCGCCGGGTATTGAACATCGGGCGGCATCCGGTTAGCCTCGACCGGCCGGTGGGCGAGAGCGAGGACAGCAGCTTTGGCGAGTTCATCGAAGACAACAGCTACGAAAGCCCGATCGTGTCGGCCGGCCAGAGCATGCTGCGCGACAAGATCGAGGGCCTGCTCAAGACCCTCACCTATCGCGAGCGCGAAATCATTCGCCTCCGCTATGGTCTGGGAGACGGCTACACCTACACCCTGGAAGAGGTGGGCCGGATCTTCAAGGTCACCCGCGAGCGGGTGCGGCAGATCGAAGCCAAGGCGGTCCGCAAGCTGCAGCACCCGGTCCGCTGCAAACAGCTCGAAGGATTCCTTTCGGGCCTGGCGGGTTAGCGCCCGCCTTGATCAGTGTTAGAAGCAACGGCCGTCGGTCCTCGTGACCGGCGGCCTTTTTTTGTCGTTGGTCGGCGCGCGGCCGCAAGCCTGCCGCCCGACCGGGAAAGGAAAAGAAAACGGGAATGAGCGTCACCGCCGCCGCGTTGCGGGATTTGCACCGCCTTCATCGGCAGCCCGCGAAGCCCAATTGGCCGCCGCCGAAGCCAATCTGACGAAGCTGCAAAACGACCATAAGGCCGCCCGCGTGGCCGTCGACCAAAAGCAGCTCTCGCTCAAGTCGAGCGAGACCAAGATCAAGGACCTCAAGGCCAAGCTCAACGCTTGCGGCAGCAACCGCGAATACCAGGCCCTCAAAGACCAGATCGCCGCCGATGAAATGGCCGGCAGCGTGCTGGCCGACGAAATCCTGGAAGGCATGGAGCAGACCGACAAAATCAAGCTCCAGGTCACCGAAGCCGAGGGCCTGGTGGCCACCGCCAAGCAAGAGCTGGCCAAGGCGCAGGCGGCCGTGCGCGATCAACAGGAGATGCTCGAAGCCGACGTCCGCCGGCTCGAAGGCGAGCTCCGCGCGGCCGAAGACGCCCTGCCGGCTGACTTCCGCCAGGACTACGACCGCGTGGTCAAAGCCAAGGGAGAGGACGCCCTGGCCATGGTCGAAGGGGAATCGTGCGGCGGCTGCTACCAGCAGCTCACGCTGAACGTTCACAACGATCTGAGAATGAGCCGCAGCGTCTTCTGCAAGAGTTGCGGGCGCCTGCTGTATCTGCCAGAGGATCGCGTAGTCGGCGGCCAGCGCGCCTAAGTGCCGCGTCACCGCTAGAAGTTCGGGTTGCCCTTCGCTACTAGCCCGCAGCGCTAGCAAGGAAGAGCCACGTTTCCCTGGTCGAGCCATGCGGACCCTGCACGGGCCGGGCAGCATTTTCGGCCAGCGCGCCCGGCGGGCGCACGCGTCCCTTGCTCGCGCTGCGGGCTGGTGTTGGGCGAGGGCAGCCGAACACCAGTCGCCCGGCGGTGTTTTCTCCAACGCCCTACCCGCTTCGAATCTGCGCCTCGAGTCGCTGCGCATAGCCGCAGCGCGCGCTGTCTAGTCACTGACGCGAGACCGCAGACTCCTTCGGAAAGTGTTCTGAGCGCTCGCTCCGCGCGTGCGACGCCCGATGAGGCTGCCTGCACCCGCACAGGCTAAGTTTTATTCAAAAGCGAATGCATATTGTTGACTTTAATATTATTCATCCGTACATTCATCTTATTGCAGGCCGCCGGAGCAAGTGCCCGGAGCAACCATGACGACCGAGCTGACCTCCGCGCGCCCCGGCTGGGCCGACGCCCTTGATGACGACGACTGGCACTTCGTGCGCCGCTTCGTACTCGCCTCGGGTTCGCTCAAGGCCATGGCCGAGCAGTACGGAGTTTCCTACCCCACGGTGCGGTCGCGGCTCGACCGGCTGATCGCTAAGGTCCAAGCCGCCGAGTCGCCGGCGGCCCGCGATCCGCTCGAGCGCAAGTTGCGGGTAATGGTGGCCGGCGGCCAGATTTCCCCGGCGCTCGCCCGCGAGCTGCTTTCCGCCCACCAAGAGTCTTTGAAGGGAAGGTCGAAATGAACGAGCCCTGGTTCACCGTCGCCTGGGCCTGGCTGCCTGGCACGGTCTTCGGCACGTTGGGAGGCTTGTGGGGCTCGTTGGTCGGTGTGCTTGCGCCGCAGGGACGCGCGCGAAAGCTGGTGATCGGCTCGGGTTGGGCCTTCTTCGGAGTGGCGCTCGTGCTGCTGGCCGGCAGCCTGATCGGCCTGGCCACCGGGCAGCCGTACCTGGTGTGGTACAGCCTGGGGCTGCCGGGGCTGTTGGGGGTGATCCTCTTCCCCACGCTGCTGCCGGTGGTCTATCGCCGCTACCAAGAGGCCGAGAATCGGCGGATGGAGTCGCAGCATCTATAGGCGGGTGCGAATCACCCGCCAACGACGGCTTTTCTTGACACCCCACGCGTGGCCGTCTTACGATTGAATTCAGGCGAGAGCGCCATGGGCTCGCCGCTGTTCTGGCCGATTCTGCCGCCAGCCTTCGGTGGGCTTGCGCGCGGGCGGTCTTGGGCGACGGGCTTGTCTGATGAACGTCAACGATCTGGCGAAAGCGCTCGGCGATTCGTGCTATGTGCTGCTCGCCATCAATTTTCTCTGGGGGCTCTACTGCATCGTGTTGGTGCGGCGGCGGCTCCGGCAATTGCGGTTCGCCAGCGAACCGGCCCAGGCGGCCTTCCAGGAAGAGTTGCAACAGCGGCTAAGCGCAGGCGATGTGCGCGGGGCGCTTACCCAGTGCGAGAACGATGAGCGGGCGCTGCCGCGGCTGGCGAGCATCGCGATCGCCAACCGCAAGCTCGATCTCCCGCAGCTCCGGCAGCTTGTGGCCCACGTAGTGCAGCGCGACGTCTTTGCTGACATCGAGTACCGGCTGAGCTGGGTGGCCACGGTCATCAAGAGTGGCCCTCTCTTGGGTCTGTTCGGCACGGTCCTCGGCATGATGGCGGCTTTCGGCCGCATCGGACTGGGGGAGAAGGTGCAGCCTTCGCAGATTGCCGACGAAATCAGCATCGCGCTCATTTGCACGGCGATGGGGCTGGCTACGGCCATTCCCTTCAGCTACGCCCTGGCGTCAATGCAGATCCGCGTGCGGATGTTGCACGAGACGCTGGGATTCGCGCTGCTGCAATTGCTCGATCAGCTCAAGAAGCTGTCGGCCTAGGGGGATTGCCCATGGCCGGCGGCGGCCCCAGCGTGAGCCAGCTTCCCTCGCTCTTCGGCGGCGAGGACGATTTGCTGCTCCCTAACAGCGGCCCGGCCCATCAGGCCCACTTCGACATCACGGCCATGATCGACCTGGTGTTCATGATGAACATCTTCTTTCTGGTCACCACGGTCGGCGCCGCGCTCGCCGAGCTCGATCTGCCGGCCGCACGCCACGCGGTGGCGGCCCAGCTCGACGAATCGGTCGTGGTCAGCGTCACCGGCGGCGCGGGCCGCCCGACGCTCGTCTACCTGGGCGACGGCGCCTCGGGCGAAGCGCTCCGCAGCGCCGAGGAGCAGGAGCAGCGGATCCGCGCTGCCTGCGAAGCAGGTGTGGCCACCGGCAAGCCCACCGTGCTGCTCAAAGCCGAAAAGAGCGTCCCCATGCGCGAGATCGTGCGCCTGTCGAACGCGGCGTCGGTCGAGGGCGCGCAGCTTCACCTAGCCGTCATCGAGCAGGAGTAGCCGGCCATGATTCGCTTTCCCTGTCCCGCGTGCGGCTATCTGTTGCAAGTGCGCTCGTCGCTCGCGGGACGGTTGGGCAAATGCACCAACTGCCACGCGCGGCTGTTCGTGCCTGACCCTGCGGCGGCGCCCCCCGAGCCCGCCCCGCCCCCCCCGAAGCCGCCCGAGGAGTCCGCCGCGCCGGTGCTGCCGGCGCTTGTGCAGAGCGACATGGACGAGCTGGTCGACATGACAGCCATGGTCGACATCGTGTTCTTCCTGCTGATCTTCTTTCTCGTCACCTCGCTCGAGGGGCTGCAATCGGCGATCAAGGCGCCGGCCCCCGATCCGCAGAAGGCCGCCGGCCAAGGCAAGGCGGCCGCAGCGGAGACAACGGCCGTGGAAGACGATTCGTCGATCGTCCGCATCGACCGCTTCGATGCCATTTGGATCGACGGCGCCGAGTGCCGGGGCGCGCAAGAGGTGACGATCAAGCTCCGCGAACTGCACGACGGTCCGGCGCCCCCCAGCCGCCTCGAAGTGCTCTGCGCCGGCGACGCTACCCACGGCGCCGCCGTGACCGTGCTCGACGCCGCCCAGCACGTGGGCTTCAGCGACCTGCACGTAGCACTCGACCACGAAGAATAACGCTCTAGCCAATACTCGCCGTGCCCATGAAGACCGCCGCTCCCCCTGCGACTGCCGCTCCGCCCCCGGGCTTGGGCCCGCGGATGAACGTGTCGTCGTACGAAAAGGTGGCGAGCTGGCTCATTGCGCTGTTGATCTTCGTCGGCACGATCGTGGGTTGCTTGCTCGCCATTTGGCTGCCGCGGCGAAATGCCCAGGCGCAGCGCACCTATCCCGTGATCATCGAGTCGTTCGGCGGCCGCGGCGATCATCCTCCCGGCATCGGCCGCGACGACAAACCGCTGGGAGACGGTGAGCTGCCGGAAGCGGGCGAGCCCGAGTTCGCCCGCACGCTGGCCTTCGTGGCCGAGGCCTCGGCCCAAGCGGGGCAGCTTGCGCTCGCCGGGAGCGACAGCACGATCATCGGCTCCGGCAGCGGCCTGGGCGATTCGCGGCCGCCGGGCCCCTTGGGCGAAGGCCGCGGCGACGGCATTCCGCGCCACGAACGCTGGGAGGTCCACTTTCCGGCCGGCAACACCCTGTCCACCTACGGCAAGCAGCTCGATTTCTTCAAGATCGAACTGGCGGTATTGGGCCCCGGGGATCAGGTGCAGTACGTTTCAGGCTTCTCCAAACCGCAGCCACAGGTTCGCCGCGGCACGTCGTCTTCGGAGCGGCGGCTCTACATGACTTGGCGGCGGGGCTCGCTCGAGCAGGCCGACCGCGATCTGGTGCGCCGCGCCGGCGTGGATTCGACCGGCAAGATGGTGCTGCAGTTCTACGATCCCGAGATCGAGAACCAGTTGGCAGTGCTCGAGCTCGAATACGCGAAGCGCCCGGTGGGCCGCATCCGCCGCACGCGGTTCGGCGTGGTCGACGACGGCTCGGGCGGCTACCGCTTCGTGGTGATGCAGCAGCAGTACCGGTGAGTGCCTGGCGAGTAGCGATCGTTCGCCGCACTTTCATGCCGGAGGCATGATTCGAGAATGGCCCCACGTTTCAACGTGCGGCGCCAGTGAGTCAACGCCGCGTCGCGTGCCGGCCGGCACGCGACGGACCTCGGCCGGCCGCAACCCCCGCAGTGAACTGCGGGCCTATTCTCGCTAGTCGCTCCGCGACAGCAAGCAAGTGCTTTGGAGACGCGCCTCAGGCCGCCCCCGCCAGTCCGCCCAGTGCCGGCGCCGTCGGTTCCACGACCTGCTGCGGAGCAAGCTCCTGCGGACGCTCGCCATCTCCCGGCAGGAAGTGCCGCTCGACCAGGCGATGGAAGCCCCAGGCCGCGAGCAGCGAACCGACGAGCGCGAGCGGCACGGTGATCAGCAGCGTTTCCCACGGGCCGTGATAGCCCAGCCGCAACATGCCTAGGCCGATCCCCTTGGCCACGAGCGGATGGGCCAGGTAGACGCTGTAGCTGATTTTGCCCACCGAACGCAGTGGGGCGAAGAGCCGCGCCGCGGCGATCCAGGCGTCGTGGCGATAGGCCCACGCCAAGAACAGCGCGAAGCCGCAGGCCACGAACCGCTCGATGCCGTGGTTGGGGGTGGCGTCGAGCAATGCCCGCGGGTTCTTGTCGGCCACGAGCAGGCCGCAGGCGAGCAGGCCGTAGATGAGATACGACTGCCGGGCGGTCGCGTAGTTGATCTTGTAGTAGACCAAGATGCCGGCGGCGATGAGCAGCCAGCGGCCATCGGCGAAAGTGCCATCGAGGCTTACGCCCGCCAAGTGCGAGGCAACCTTGGCCACGACCACCAGCCCGGTGATCACGGCCGCCGCGAAGAACATCCGCCCGGGCGCGAGCAGCAGAATGAGCCCTGCCACGAGGTAGAACTGCTCCTCGTAGTTGAGGGTCCAGGTGTTCGGCAAGAAATTCACGCCGTGGCCGCCGGCGAGCGGGGCCCGCCAGGTTTCGGTGAGCGAGAGATTGCCCAGCCATTGCCAGGGGCTGAGGGTGGCGAGATGCGGCACGGTGAAGATGCCGTCGGCGAACAACTCGCGGAGCGCAGTCGACTCGAACAGCGCCACGATCAGCACCGAGGCCGAGAGCGCGATCCAGTAGGGCGGGTAGATCCGCCAGACACGGCGACGCAGGTACTCGCCCAGGCCGTCGCCGCGGCGACGCCGGGAGTCGAGCGTCGCCATGATGCAGTAGCCGCTGATGACGAAGAAGGCCGGCACGCCGATCCAGAACCTCGAGGTCACGGCCAGGAGCGCCGCCCCGAGCGAAGCCCAGAACCCTTCGCCGGCCGGCGCGGCCACCGGGCCCGCCACCTGCATCGTGGCGTGGAACACCACCACACCCAGGCAGGCTGCGCCCCGCCAGTGGTCGAGCGACTCATAGCGGGCAGCCTTGGCGGGATACTTGGCGGCGGCGCGAGCGACGGTGTTCAAGGGAAACCTGGGCCAATGCCTGGTGCAGAGTTCGCCAACTCAGGAGCGGAGTGACGAATCGCAACCAAGGCGCCCCTGGCCCGAATCGAACCATACAAAACAGTAAGGATTCGACAGCGCTTTGCGTGGCAACAACTTACGACCGATCGAACGACGCGGCTGCGCGGAAAGGCCACGCCTAGGTCCGGCGAAAAAGCGACGCACGTTGCCGCGAAAGAACAAGCCGGGGAAACCGCTGGCCAGGTCGCCAATGCGCGGCGCACAAAAAAAGGCCGCGGTGTCCTGGGGGACGCCGCGGCCTGTCGGGAGGAACTTCCTCGCCCTTGAGCGGGGAGAACTTAGTTCAGCAACTCGGCCGATTCCTCGAGGATCTTCTCGACGTGCTCCTTCTCGAGCTCGTCCTTGGCAAAGGCATGGCTCTGCTTGACCTTGCCTTCACGGTAGATGAGGACCGTCAGGTCGGCTTCGGGATTGATCTTGTAGTCTTCGGGGCCGTTCGGCTGATCAACGGGGACCACGACGGCCACGTTCTCGAGTTCGGCCTCTTCAGCCAGCTTCTCGCCGGCGCTGCCGAGCTTCTTCTCGTCCTTGCCGATCAGGTTCACGAAGGAGGAGAGCTTCTCTTCCTTGTGCTTGCCAACCTGCTTGTCGAGGGCCTTGAGCAGGCCAGCCAGCTTTTCGTCGGGGGTGCGGGCGAAGACCATCACCACCGGGCGATCGCCCAGCTTGCAGCGATAGCAAAGCTCGGCGCCGGTCTTGACGCCGTCTTCCTTGGCCCCGGCCACCTTCTTGACGTGGAACGCGCCGACGCCGTCGCCGGGCTGCGGTCCGCTCTTGAGCTCGCCGGCGGTCGCCGTGCCAGCCATCACCGCCACGGCCAACGCCAAACCAAGAAATGCCTTCATAGTTCCCAGGTCTCCTAAAGTGACACAGAGAGAGTGTTCGAACTGCCTGCCGCGTCCGCTGCGAACGGGGAACCGCCCTTACCGAAGGACGGAGTACGGCCATTACGCATCTCGAGTTCGATTGGTTCGCAAGATTTTACGAAATACTTCGTGTCGCCGATAAGGCTCGTCCTGACAACACCTTAGGAGATGCCCGCCCAGGTCGCTGGCCCTGCGGGCAACCCCTAAGCGGAGCCTCCGAAGGGCCCCATGAGCCAAGCCGCCACATTCAGATAGATGATGATTCCCAGGATGTCGATGATGCCCGCCACGCACGGATTGCTCATCAGCGCGGGATCGAGGCCCAGACCATGGAAGACCAGCGGCAGGCTGGCCCCCACGAGCGTGCCAGCGGTAATCACGAGCAAGAGCGTCAGCGGCACGACGAGTGCCTGATAGAAATGGTGCTCGGGGTGGGCGGTCACCGCGGCGAGGTAGCCGATCGTGCCCAGGAACCCGCCCAGCATCAGGCCCATCACCAACTCGCGGCGCACGACGCGGCCCCAGTCGGCGAGCCGCAGATTGTCGCTATTGAGCGCCGTGATGATCAGCGTGGCCGACTGGCTGCCGGAGTTGCCGCCGCTGGAAATGATCAGCGGGATGAAGGCCACGAGCCACTCGATGCTCGAGATTTCGTGCCCCATCGAGCGGAGCGTGAACGTCGTCAGCAGCCCCGCGAAGAACAGCACCGTGAGCCACAGGCCACGCTTCCGTGTCAGCGTCAGCAGGCGCGTTTCGAGATAGCTCGATTCGAGCGGCTGCACGGCGGCGATCTTCTGCACGTCGCGGGCGGCCTCTTCGCGCACCAGGTCGATCACGTCGTCGTGCGTGATGATGCCCAGCATGTGCCGCTCTTCGTCGACGACGGGGATGGCGAGCAAGTCGTAGCGGGCCACCTCTTCGGCCACGTGGTCCTGGTCGTCGTGAACGTCGACCGTGACCATGCCCCGCTCCATGATGTCGCGGATGGGCGTTTCCGGGCGGCCCATCGTCGACACGAGCTGCCGAGCCGACACAGCCCCCTGCAGGTGGTTCTCGCCGTCGACAACGTAAAGGTAGTAGATGGTCTCGAGCGTTTCGGCTTGTCGGGTGATCTCCTGCAAGGCTTGCCGCACGGTGCAGTCGGCGCTGAGCCGCGCGAACTGCGAAGTCATCATCGCGCCGGCCGTGCCTTCGTGATAGCTGGTAAGCCGCAGGATGTCGCGCCGCTCGCCCACCGGGATCAGCGGCAGGAGTTGTTCGACGATTTCGGGGCGGCAGTCCTTGAGAATGTCGACGCGATCGTCGGCCGGCAGCGAGGCGATGAGCCGGCCCATTTCCGAGCGGTCGGCCGACTCGATCAGCTCAACTTGCTTGTCGAAGTCGAAGTAGCCGAAAATCTCGCCACGGCGGCCCGGCTCGGCATGCTGCAGCACCGCCCAGCTTTCGCCGGCCGTGAGCCCCTCCATGAACTCGGCGGTCCGCGCGGCGTGCAGCGCGGCGCAGAACTCGCGCAACTGCTCCGAGTCGTTCTCGGCCAGCATCTCGCGGAGTTCAGGCAGGTAGAGCGTATTGGGCATGAGTGTGCGGCGCCGCCAAATCGTCGGTCGTAAGGAAGCTCGAAGCGGTCCCGCCTGGCCTGGTCCGGCGTCGCCCTAAGGGGCGCCGGCCGCCGACAGCCTTCATTTCCTTGCCAAAGACACGCTTCCCAAGAGAAGTATCGCCCGCTGCGGGCCGCTGTCAAAGGCGATGCGCTTTCAGCGGGAAAACCGCTCGAAATTCGTGCTCGGCACACCAACCCGCGGCGCAAGCAAGGGACGCGGGCGTCAGTTTGGCGCGCAGCTGAAAACGCTGCCCCGCCCGTGAAGGGGTCCGACTTGTTTGGCAACGGACGCGTAGCTCTCCCTTGCTCGCGCTTTTTGAAGTTGCGCTTTTGGTGGTGTTTTTTAGGCGGCGGTGCGGAATTCTGGGGGTATGGCTTGTCGGAGCAGGCGTTGCAGTCGGGCGATGCCTCCGGGGGTTTTTAGGCGTTGGGCGAGGAAGTCGAGTTCG
>JBGAPH010000076.1:0-25967 GCA_044221365.1 Pirellulales bacterium | reverse complement strand
CTCGCCCAACGCCTAAAAACCCCCGGAGGCATCGCCCGACTGCAACGCCTGCTCCGACAAGCCATACCCCCAGAATTCCGCACCGCCGCCTAAAAAACACCACCAAAAGCGCAACTTCAAAACTTGCGCTGCGGGCTAGTATCGGAGGGGCAACCCGAACTTCTAGCTGTGACGCAGCACTAGGAGCAGATTCCGGTCTGCTCGGGCCGGAGCGAGGAACCGTGCATGCGAGGCACGTCAGGCGAGCGCTACCCTCGGTAGCGGTGGGATTGTTGCTGCGCTCGTCGTGGCCGTTTGCGCGGTGGCCGCCATGCGGCACAGCGGGCAACTTTGCGCGCGGCAGTTGCTCGACTCGATTGTCTGCGGTTGAGCCAGCTCGAGCCGATCGTACGAGTGCAGCGTCACTGCTAGAAGTTCGGGTTGCCCGATCGATTACTAGCCCGCAGCGCGAGCAAGGGAGAGCCACGCGTCCCTGGTCAAGTCTCGCGGACCCCTGCACGGGCCGGGCAGCATTCTTCGCCAGCGCGCCCGTCGGGCGCTCCCGTCCCTTGCTTGCGCAGAGGGTTAGTGTGGCGCACCCGAAAACCAAGGCGTGACGCAGCGCTAGCAGCCCGCCTGCTCCCGGCGCCCTGGCACAGCTTCGTGCCGCTTTGCCGGGCGTCGAGATCGTCGTCCGCCAGGCGCCGGCGCCCTAGTTCGCCGGTCGCCCAGTCGGTAGGCCTGCCCCATGGCACTCCCCGCCGAGTTCCCGCAGCGGGGGCCACGCCGCTTAGTACTTGTACTCGGCGCCCACGTTGAACCCGTGCAGCCAGATGTCGGTGCTGTGGAAGGCGAAGGCCGGTTGGGCCGGGCCCGACAGCGTTCCGCCATTGAACTGCGTGGGATTGAGATTGAGGTCCACCTGGTTGGCGGCCCGAGCCACGTTGCTCAGGTACATAAAGGTGTACCCCACCGTTGCCCGCAGCCGGCAATTGATACGGTAGCTGAGCGTCGCCTGGACCTCAGGCAAGACGCCGAACTGATTGCGCGAGTAGTTGCCGATGTTGGTGGGCTGCGCCAGCAGGCCGCCGGCGGTCAGCACCGGATCGACGTTCGGCACGGTGACGATCGTGCTGCCGCGGATGCCGACGCGCTGATGCACGTTGCCCAAGGCGACGCGGCCGAGCAGCGACAGGCCCCACGGTCCGCGGTCGACATCCCACACGCCGCCGATCTCCGCCCCGTGGAAGTCGTTCTTCACATTGAAGGCGTCGAACGAGTCGAACGTCGTACCCACCGGCACCTGGCTGCCTTGGTCGATCGACTCGAAACCGTCGATCACCTGCAGGTAGTCGTCGACGCGCAGGTAGCGGTAGCCCACGAGCAGATCGAGGCGGCGGCCGCAGTTGCGGTGCAACGCATGCCGAAGGTAGGCGCCGGCGCCCAAGATTTCGCTCTCGGTGCGAACATTGATTCCGCCCTGCACGATGTCGGGGAAGGAGACGAGCGCGGCGTCTTGGCGGGGCGGCCCCTGGTCGGGCTGCACGTTGAAGAACGGCCGGGCCAAGATCGGAGAACTATCGGTCGTGGCGGTGTAACTCGTGGTGCCGTCTCCCAGGGCGAAGAAGTCGCCGGCGACCATGGTCGTCTGGCAGTTGTCGAGCCAATAACCCGCCTGAATGCGGCCGCCCGATCGGGGCGCGGCGCCCTGGCGATCACCGCCATAAAGGATGCTCGTGGTTTCGCTAGGACGGAAGTCGGCCGTAAGTACGCCGGCCTGCCCTTGGGGCGTGCCTGGGGGGCTGGTGGTCACGAGCGGCGGCAGATTCGCCCCCTGGACCCACCAGAAGATGTACTCGGCGCGAGCCCACACGCGTGAGCCGCAGCCGCCGCAGCTTCCACAGCCGCCGCAACCGCTTCCGCAATCGCCGCCACAGTCTCCCTCGCAACCCATCTCGCCGCACGAGCCGTCGGCGCAGCCGGAGAGCGACAGGTCTTCCATGGGGGCAGAGTCGCTGGCCAGGGCGAAGCCGCCGTCGAGGCCGGAGCCCATGGCGATCGGGGTTTGGGCCGGCGAAACCGCGGGCCAAACCGAGGCAACCAGCAGCGCAAGGGCCGCCGAGATTCGACGCACCAACATCGTGTTCCCCCCAAATCTGAAAAGGTCGGTCGATTGCGCTCGCACTAGGGCGCGGGATGCCGCGAGCGGTTGTAGGGGCCTTCCGGCCTCCAAAGGCTTTTTCGGCCGTGCCGGCTGTAGGGGTTGAAACGAAAACTCCTGAGTTAGCGATGCTGCGGGCAGGCGGTCTGACGTGTGCCGGCGCGTGGCGCAACTGACTTAGCAGTGGCCAGTTATGGCCTGCTTGGGCCGTGCTGAGCGGGCTGCTTCGCGAGTCGCAACTAGGCAGACGTGGAAGACCTTGCCGGTTGCGGCGTCAAAAGGGCCGCTAGCAATCGTCGCGCGCGACGCCATCGAGATGCACCAACCCGCCCCGGCAGGCGTGGGAGAGCTACGCGCCCTTGGGAACTTCGCCGGACCCCTTCGCGGGTCGGGCAGCATGGTCGGCCAGCGCGCCGAACGGGCGCTTTCGTCCCTTGCTAGCGCAGCGGGTTGGTGTGCGGCCCCCAGCTACGTGTGGTAGTCCGCGTTCAACCGCACGTATTCGGCCGTGAGGTCGGTCGTGAGGAAGCGGACGCTGGCGTCCCCTTCGCTGAACTCGAGCACGACCTTCGTCTCCCGCTGATCGCGGATCGAAGTCGACACCTGATCGGCGTCGAAGGGCAGCGGCGCGCCGCGTTCGAAGAGCTTGAAGCCGTTGACCGTCAGCCGCACCCCCTCGGGCCGGAAGGCCACGCCGGCGTAACCGGCGGCCGACACGATGCGGCCCCAGTTAGGGTCGGCCCCCGCCACGGCCGTTTTCACGAGCGGGCTTTCGGCGACCGTCTTGGCGATGCGATGGGCCTGGGCCCGGCCCGCGCAGCCCCGCACCTCCAGTTCAATGAGATGCGTGGCGCCTTCGCCATCGGCGATGATCGCCTCGGCCAGGTCGGCGCACACTTCGCGCACCGCCTGGGCGAAGGCCTTCGCAGCGTTCCCCTGCGGCGATACTCCCGAGGCGCCGTTGGCCAGCAAGAGCACGGTGTCGTTGGTGCTCATGTGCCCGTCGACGCTGATGCAGTTGAAGCTGTCGTCGACCGCTTCGGCAAGAATCTCCTGCAGCGCGCCGGCGTCGACCGCCGCGTCGGTGAGCACGAGACCCAGCATGGTGGCCATGTTGGGGCCGATCATCGCGGCCCCCTTAGCCAGACCGAGCACGCGCACCTCGCCGCCGCCGAGCTTGAGTTGCCGGCCGAACACCTTGGGCACGGTGTCGGTGGTCATCAAACCCCGCGAGGCGTTGTCGAGCGCGGCCGCGTCTGCCGCCAACTGCTTGGCCGCGGCCGCGAGGCCAGCCTCGAACTTCGGCATGGCCATGAACTCGCCGATGATGCCGGTCTGCATGACGAGGGCTTGGGCCGGCCCCGCGCCGGCGACTTCGGCCGCGAGCGCCGCCATTCGCCGCGCATCGGCCAAGCCACGCTCGCCTGTCGCGGCGTTGGCGTTGCCGGAGTTGACCACGACTGCGCGAATATCGGCTGCCGGCGTCAACCCGCGGTTGTGCGCCACGCTGGCTGCGAACACCAGGTTCTGCGTGTAGACGCCAGCCGCTGCAGCCGGCCGGTCCGACACGAACAGCGCCAGATCAGGGTTCTGCGAGCTCTTCTTGAGGCCGCAATGAACGCCGGCCAGCTTGTAGCCTTGCGGGATAAGAGGGGCGGTGGACAAGAGGGCGTGACTCCAAGTCGCGTGGGGGGAGGAGAGTTATTGGGTATTGTGGCGGTACAAGGGCTCGAGCGCGGACAAGAACTTGCACCGACCCTCACCCTAGCCCTCTCCCACGGGGAGAGGGGACCATTCAGCGCAGCGCTGTCGTTTCTGCAAACCCGCACATCAAGTTCAGGTTCTGCACCGCTGCGCCCGCGGCCCCCTTGATCAGGTTGTCGATGCAGCTCACGGTGATCAGCCGGTCGCGCACGCGGCGGACCGTGATGTCGCAGAAGTTCGTGTCGACGGAGTCCTTTGTGCCAGGCAGGTGATCGACCACGCGGACGAACGGCTCGCCCGCGTAGAACTCGCGCAGCGCCGCAAACGCCTGCTCCTCGCTCACGTTGCCGCGCGGCAGCGAATAAGCAGTCGTCAGAATGCCGCGGTCCATCGGAATCAGGTGCGGCGTGAAGATCAAGCCAATGTCTTGGCCGCTGGCCACGCGCAGCACTTGCTCGATCTCCGGCATGTGCCGGTGGCGGCCGACATTGTAGGCCGATAGACTCTCATTGCACTCGGGGAAGTGCGTAGTCAGCTTGGGCTCGCGCCCCGCCCCCGAAACGCCGCTCTTGGAATCGATGATCAGCCCGTGCGGCTCGATCAGCCCCGCCTTGAGCAGCGGGGCTAGCGCGAGGATAGCCGTGGTGGGGTAGCAGCCGGGGTTGGCCACCATTTGAGCGCCGCGAATCTGCTCGCGGAATAACTCCGGCAGCCCGTAGGCGATCTTGCCGAGGCGCTCGGGGTCGCCGTGGGTGAGGCCGTACCACTGCTTGTAGACCTCGGCGTCGTGCAGCCGATAGTCGGCGCTAAAGTCGACGACCTTGCGCCCAGCGGCCAACAACTGCGGCACCCATTCGGTGACGACTCCATGCGGTAGGCAACACAGCACCGCGTCGGCCCGGTCGGCCACGGCGATCGGCCCCAGGTCTTCGAGTTGCAAGTCGGTGCGGGCGGCCAGCGACGGATGGACGCTGGCCAGCGGGGGCGAGCCTGCCTGGCGGCTGGTGGCCACCGTCAGCCGCACCTCGGGGTGCCGCAACAGCAGCTTGATCACCTCCAGGGCCGTGTAGCCCGTAGCGCCCACGACGGCGACTCGCAACATCTTCTGACCTATTCGCTTAGCGTGCCAAAAAGACGGTTCACCAAGAGCGAAAGTATACGCCTAGCGGGTGCAGGCTTCTAGGAGCAGACACGCGGGGGGCGGCGGGGTTCGGTGAGGGCTGCACAGGCTGGAAGCCTGTGCCACGAGGAGGCCAAACAAGTTGGGCACTAGCAGGAGGAACTGCATCTGAGTGGGACAGGCATCTTGCCTGTCTGAGCCGCCTTCCACGCACAACCCGGCCTGCTGGCCGAAAACGCGTCCCTCCGTATGATGAGGTGGCTTCGCTTCCATCCCTCGAAACCCGCGATCCCGAGCGCCATGCCGCCGATTCTTCTCGTCCTGCTGCATCCGGTTGCGACGCCGGCGCCCACCATGACCGCGAGCTGCCGCAGGTCGACATGCTCAGCCCGCTCACGATCCGCGGCGTCACGCTGCGGAACCGCATCGTCGTTTCTCCCATGTGCCAGTACTGTGCGCACGAAGGGCTGGCCGATGATTGGCATCTGGTGCATCTGGGAAGCCGTGCGGTGGGTGGGGCGGGCATGGTCTTCGTCGAGGCGACGGCCGTTACCCGCGATGGCCGCA
Organism: Pirellulales bacterium; assembly: GCA_044221365.1. GTDB lineage: Bacteria > Planctomycetota > Planctomycetia > Pirellulales > JBGAPH01 > JBGAPH01. The sequence continues at coordinate 20,436 of JBGAPH010000076.1, read as the reverse complement.
TCTCGCCCGGCGACATGGGCATTTGGACCGACGATCACGTTGAGCCTCTGGCGCGAATTGCCCGCTTCGTCGAGCGGATGGGGAGCGTGCCGGCGATTCAGCTTGCCCATGCCGGCCGCAAGGCAAGCTGCGACGCCCCTTGGTCCGGCGGCGAAAGCCTGAAGACGCCTGAGCAAGGGGGCTGGCCGGTAGTCGGCCCGAGCGCGATCCCCTTTCGCGAAGGGGACCCCGTGCCGACGCCGCTCGATCAAGCGGGCATCGACAGCCTGGTCGGCGCCTTCGCTGCCGCGGCCGAGCGAGCCCTCCGCGCCGGCTTCCGCGTGCTCGAAATTCACGCGGCCCACGGCTACCTGCTGCACGAGTTCCTCTCACCGCTCACGAACCGGCGGACCGACGACTACGGCGGCAGCCTGGAGAACCGCATGCGGCTGGTGCTGCGCGTGACGAAAGCGCTGCGCGGGCTGATGCCGGCCGAGTTGCCGCTCTTTGTGCGGATTTCAGCGACCGACTGGGTGGAAGGGGGCTGGGAGATCGAGCAGTCGGTAGCGCTCGCGCGGCGGCTCAAGGAGCTCGGGGTCGACCTGATCGACGTGTCGTCGGGCGCGATCGTGCCGGTCGCCAAGATTCCGGTGGGCCGCGGGTTCCAGGTGCCGCTGGCGCGGCAGATCCGCGCCGAGGCCGGCATCGCCACTGGCGCCGTGGGGCTCATCACCGAGGCGCAGCACGCCAACGAAATCATCACCAGCGGCGACGCCGACCTCGTGTTCCTCGCTCGCGAGATGCTGCGGGAGCCGTATTGGGCCCTTAAGGCGCAGCAGGAGCTGGGGGAAGAGCCGTCTTGGCCGATTCAGTATGGATACGCGGTGAAACGGCGACCGGCGAGGTAGAAGGCAGATCAGATGGAACTAAGATACACTCCCTATCAGCTTCCTCGGGCCGCCCGCCCGGACGCGGAGACTAACTCGAAGCTCTATCTGCTGAAGAATGTCTCTCACCTGCGGTTGACCTACCAGATTCGTCTACTTGCTTTCTTTGCCTCAGAATCTGGCCGCGTGTTGGTGATTCAGGTCCCGTCACATTGTGTCGTGGCTCGCTCTCTGAGCCACTTCGTTCGCTCAGAACGCAAATCGATTCGTGTCGAGCGAGTTTGAAGATGGGCCTCTATCTCTGCGTGTTCGACGGAGACGAAGACATCGATGGAGTCGACGTCGGCGGGTACGACGTCGACTTCTTGAGAAAGTGCATCTGCGAGCGGCTCGAGAGGGGGCGTCCCGGCAGTCGCTTTCCGACTTTGATGTGCCATTCGGATTGTGATGGCGAATGGAGCGTGGCAGACTGCTTCGTCCTCGAAAGCGAACTGAACTTCATTATCTCCGAGCTTGCGGAGTTGCCGCCGCGCGATCTTCCTGGCGCTTGGCAGGGGAGGCTCGCCAAGTCACTGGGAATAGTTCCGCGGACCCTGGCGGACTCGTTTCTGGACGTGGACGGGGAACCATTGCTAACGCGCCTACGGGATCTCTGCCGCCTGGCGATTCAGCGCGGGCAGCCGATCGTGTTTCAGTAAGCAGGAGATCTGATTGTCGCAAGTCTCACGCGCCACCGGCGGTTCGCAGATCCACAAACCGCCGCCCTTTCCCCTCGTACCGCGGCAGCGAACCCAGCGCCGCGCACCGCACCTCCACCCGCAAGTTCAGCCGCGTGCGGAGTTCGTCGGCCACGCGGTCGGGGCGTTCCAGGTGGTCTTCGATCTCGAGTTCGAGCTCATCCATTTCGGCCACCTTGCGCACGGTGAGCCGGTATTCCACGATCTCGGGGAAGCTGCGCACGATCTGCTCGATCGAGCTGGGAAACACGTTCACGCCGCGGACGATCATCATGTCGTCGACGCGCCCGAGCACGCCTCCTTCGAGCAGCACGAAGCGGCTCGGCAGATCGTGGTTCCAGACCGGCCGCACCAAGTCGCCCGTGCGATAGCGGAGCATAGGGCACCCGGGACGCCCCAAGCACGTCAGCACGAGTTCCGAAAGTTCGCCTTCGCCAGCCGCTTCGCCGGTGGCGAGCGAGCGGAATTCGGCGATGAACTCGCTCTCGACGACCTGCAACCCGCGCCCCGCGCCGGCCGGCGCGCCCCAGGGGCCGATCTCGCTGGCCCCCGCATGGTCGAACAGTTCCGCCCCCCAAGCGGCCTCGATCCGCGCGCGGATCGCCGGCGTCGAGCCGCCCGGCTCGCCCGCGACCACGATCTTCCGCACGCCGACTCCTGGCAGGTCGATCGCGTGCTGCGCCGCGACTTCGGCCAGGTGCAAGGCATAGCTGGGGGTGCAGAAGAGGACGGCGACGCCGGCCGTGCGCATCAGCTCGAGCCGCCCCAGCGTGCTCATGCCGCCGCCGGGCAAGGTCAGGCAGCCGCGGTCGATCACCGCGTCGAATGCCGACCAGAAGCCGACGAAGGGCCCGAACGAGAAGGCCATCAGGACCCGGTCCCCCGCGGCGAGTCCCGCGGCGTCGAACACGTACTGCCAGATGTTCATCCACCACTGCCAGTCTTCGGCCGTGTCGAGCACCACCAGCGGCCGCCCGCGCGTGCCCGAGGTCTGATGGAAGCGCACGTACCGCTCGAGCGGATAGGTGAGGTTGGCCGCCAGAGCGCCGGGGGGAATTTCGAGCAACTCGTCCTTGAGCGTGTAGGGAAGCTCCGCCAGAGCCTCGAGCGAGGCGAGCGGCCGGGCGATGCCTTGGAGCTTGGCGGCGTAGAAGGCGTTGTGCGGCAGGATCGTGTCGCAGAGCGCGTTCAGCCGCGCGAGCTGGTAATCGGCCAGCTCGGTACGGGAGAGCGATCCCAGGCGGCGGCGCTCGGCAGGCGTGGTGCGGAACATACTCGACCGATGATACGAACCGGCCGCGACGTCCACCAGCGTGTAATCGCCCGCCGCTGGCGGGGCCCAACGCGTCTAAATCACTTTGACGACACCCGCCGTCGGATTGACGGCGATCGCCCCCCGCTCTCCGCGGCCGTGAGGCGAAGTCTCGCCGAAAATCGGCCGAAAAGCCGTCTGTGCGCCTATTGGCACACCGCTCGCGTTAAGGGCTTGGCGGCGACGGCCGCTGGGGCCGAGCAAGAATCCCGCGCAAAGGGCTCAGCCCGAGGAGCCCGCCCTGGAGGAGGGAATCAGATGTTCAAGCGTATTTTGGCGGCCGGCGTAATGTTGGGAGCGTTGTTCGGCTTGGGCGCCGTGTCGACGGCTCAGGCCAATCCGCACGGCCATGGCCACCACCACGGCGGCTTCGGCTACGGCTACGGCGGTTTCGGCAACGGAGGCTTCGGCCATCACCACCATCACGGCGGCTATTGGGGCGGAAGCTACGGAGGGTGGAACTCCTATCCTCACCAGGCATACTACCCGCGGCCCTACTACGTGCCCTACGTGGCGCCCGCGCCCGTCTATGGCTATCCGCAGCCGTACTACTACAACCGCGGCCCGAGCCTGTTTCTGGGCTCGGGGGGCATGACGGTCCGCGTGCCGTTCTAACGGACGCGCGGCCAACAGCAACGGCACGGAGAACGCGCAGGGTCGCCTTGGAGTGGGCCGGCAGGGATTCGCCGGCTCGCTCGACCAAACTGCGTGGGCTCCGTGCCCTCGGACACGCTTGGCTGTGGGCGCGGCGGGGCCGCCCACAGCCAGCACACTAGCCCGCAGCGCAAGCAAGGAACACCAGCAGCGTTGGGCGCTGCCAGCGCATATGCCGCCCCGCGGGCGCAGGTTTCGTCAGCAACTCGCCCAGGAAACGTGGCTCTCCCTTGCTCGCGCTGCGGGCTAGTATCAGCACTAGCGTTTCGGCGGCAGCTCGCCGTACTTCGCTTCGTAGAGGGCGGCGAACTTGGCTTCGAGTTCTGGATGGCAGACGAAGCACTGCGTGTCGGGACGATCGTGGGTCTTGCACCAGTCGCCGTCGGCCTTCATCTTGGCCCCGAGCTTCGGATCGCAGAGCCCGCACACCTCCTCCGGCACCGCATGCTCGGGGCACCACCAGCCGCTATGGTCGTGCCCGGCGTCGGCGTTGGCATGCGCGTGGTCGGCATGATCGTGCCCCGCGTGGTCATGGCCCTCGTGCGCGTGGTCGTGGCCCTCGTGATCGTCGTGACTGGCGGAGGTGGCCGTCGCTTTGGCCGGTTCGGCCGCCGGCTTGCCGCAGCCCCAGGCCGTCAAGCCGATCGCGAGCAAACCACCAAGGGCCAGCTTTGCAGGGAACATCGTTGGTCTCCTCCTGAACGAGAATGATGGTCCGCTCTCGCGGACCTGTTTACGGGGAACTCGAGGCCACCTTGAAATGCGGCTGCCGCTGGGGCAGCGACGGCGCCTCGGGCGTTTTGGCTTGCGGCGAGCGAATGACGACGTACAACACCCGCAACACGAGCAGCGACATAATCATCGAGCCGATGACGCCGCCGATCACCACCGTGGCCAGCGGCCGCTGTACTTCAGCACCCACGCCGGTGCTGAGCGCCATTGGCAGAAAGCCGAGGCTGGCCACGAGCGTGGTCATGAGCACCGGACGCAGCCGCGTGATCGCCGCCTGACTGACCGCCTCGTCGAGCGGCAATCCCTTGGCGCGGAGTTGCCGGACGTACGAAACCAGGATCATGTCGTCGAGCACGGCCACGCCTGAAAGCGCGATGAAGCCGATCGCGGCCGAGATCGAAAACGGCATGTCGCGCAGCCAGAGCGCGAAGATCCCGCCGACCCAGCCGAAGGGGACGCCGCTAAAGACGCGCAGCGTATCGACGATGTTGCCGTAGGTGGCGTAGAGCAGGCCTAAGATCAAGAGCACCGCCGCCGGCACCACAATCAACAGCCGCAGCCGCGCGCTCTCGAGATGTTCGAACTGCCCTGCGAACTGGTAGGAGTAGCGGGCCGAAGGCAGGCTCAGCTTCTCGTCGAGCAGCTTGCGGACGTCGGCGATATAACCCCCCAGGTCGCGGCCGCGGACGTTCGACGACACCGTGATCCGCCGCTGCCCCCATTCACGCGTGATCGTCGCGGGCCCCTCCACCAGGCGAATGTCGGCCAATCGCGAGAGGGGCAATTGTTCGCCGCTGGCGGCCGGCAACAGAATGCTGCCGAGGGCCTCCGCGCCCTGACGATAGCCCTCAGGCAAACGCACGGCCAGCGGAAAGCGGAGTTGCCCTTCGATCACTTCGCCCACAGGCAATCCGCCCACGGCCTCGATCAGGTCGGTCACAGCTCGGGCGGGCACGCCATAGCGGGCAAGCTCGTCTTGCCTGAGCTTGATCTCGAGCACGGGTTGGCCGGTGAGTTGTTCGACGCTCACGTCAGCGTTGCCAGGCACCTGGCGGAGCAGGCCTTCGATCTCCGCCCCTTTGGCGGCCAGCACGTCGAGATCATCGCCGTAGAGTTGCACGGCCACGTCGGCGCGGATGCCGGAGGACATTTCGTTCATCCGCATTTCGATCGGCTGCAAGAAAACGAGCCGCTGTCCGGGAATCTCCCGCAAGTGCTGCTGCATCTTCTCGGTGAGCTCGGCCTGCGTCGTGGCCCGCTTCCATTGCCCGCGAGGATGCAACGCGATGAACATGTCGGTCAGTTCGATGCCCATCGGATCGGTGGCGATTTCGGCGGTGCCGATGCGGCTCCAGACGTGCTCGACTTCGTCGGGGAAGTTGGCCAGCAGCGTCTTCTCCATCTGCGTGTTGTAGCGGATCGAATCGTCGAGATCGGTGCCGGCCAGCCGCACCACGCTCACCGCGATGGCCCCCTCCGACAACCTGGGGACGAACTCCGTGCCCAGGTTCGGCGCGATCAGGGCAAAGGCCGCGAACAAAACGCAGCCGGCGAACGCCAAGACCAGCCCCTTGTGGTGCATCGAGAACCGCAGCACCGGGGCATGAATCGCGTGCGCCACTCGCATCAGAAACGGCTCGCGCTCGTCGATCCGCCGCGGCAGCAGCAGGCTCGCGAGCACCGGCATCAGCGTCAGCGAGAGCACCAGCGAACCGGCCAAAGCGAAAATCACCGTCAGCGCCATCGGCCGAAAGAGCTTGCCTTCAATCCCCTCCAGCGTGAGGATCGGCAGGTAGACGATCATGATGATCAGCTCGCCGAACAGCGTGGGCCGCCGCACTTCGACCGCCGCGTCGCGAATGATTTCGAGCCGCGAGCGCCCGCTCGCATCGTGGGAAAGTCGCCGCACGCAGTTCTCGACCATCACCACCGAGCTGTCGACGATCATGCCGAAGTCGATCGCCCCCAGGCTCAGCAGGCTGGCAGCGATGCCAAACCGCAGCATGCCGGCGAAGGCGAACAGCATTGAGAGCGGAATTGCCAGCGCCACGATCGCGGCTGCCCGCAAATTGCCCAAGAAGGCGAACAGCACGGCGACGACGAGCAGGCCACCCTCGAACAGATTCTTCCGCACCGTGTCGATCACGTGCTCCACGAGCTCGGTGCGGTCGTACACGGGTTCGAGCGACACGTTGGCCGGCAGCAGCGGGCGGATCTCATCGAGGCGGTCCTTCAGCGCCCAGGTCACCTCGTGCGAGTTCTCGCCCATCAGCATGAAGCCGAGGCCGAGCACGACTTCCCCCTTGCCGTCGGCGGTGACCGCGCCGCGGCGAATTTCGGAGCCGATCGCCACTTGGGCCACGTCTCCCACGCGGATCGGAGCGCCCTCATGGGCCGCGATCACGATGCTGGCGATCTGCTCTGGAGTGCTGGTGCGACCCACGCCTTTGACGAGCACGCTCTGCGTCCCCTCGCGCACTGTGCCGCCGCCGACGTTCTGGTTGTTGTCGCGCACCGCCTGCACAACCTGATCGAAGGTCAGCCCATAGGCGATCAGCTTGGCCGGGTCGATCTGCACCTGGTACTGCTTCTCGTAGCCCCCCCAGCTATTCACTTCGGCCACACCGCGCACCGTGCGCAACTTCGGCTTGATCACCCAATCATGAATCGTGCGTAGGTCGGTGATGTCATTGCCGCGACCGGTGACGACATAGTGCAGCACCTCGCCAAGCCCCGTGGCCACGGGGCCCATCTTCGGCCGGCCGACCCCTTCGCCCAGCTCCACGGTGGAGAGCCGCTCGTTCACCAATTGGCGGGCGAAGTAGATGTCGACGCCGTCCTCGAAGTTGAGCACGATCTGCGAGAAACCGAACTTCGACACCGAGCGCAGCGTTTGCAGCTTGGGCAGCCCGCCGAGCGCCTGTTCGAGCGGAAACGTGATCCGCTGCTCGACCTCCTCGGGCCCGAGGGCCGGCGCCATGGTGTTGATCTGCACCTGCACCGGCGTGGTGTCGGGGAAGGCGTCGATGTCGAGGAATCGCAGCGACAGCAATCCGAGCACGACGAGCACGAGCGTGGCCAAAATGACCAACGCCCGATGCCGCAGCGAAAAATCGATGATTCCGTTCAGCATGGCAGAAACTCTGAACCACGGAGACACAGAGACACGGAGAGGAGCAAGACCGTATTCTCAGTGCCTCCGTGTCTCCGTGGTTCGCATGACCTTAGTGGGTGCAGCCGCAGCCGGCGCCGAGGTTGCTCTTGAGGAGTTGCGCGGCCAAGAGGCCGCTGTTGCTTGCCGCGACCAGTTCGCCTGGCACGAGGCCGGCGATGATTTCCATTTGGCTGCCTTGCTTCACGCCGGGCCGCACCTTGCGGACGTGGAAGAACTTGGGCGACTTGGGATCGCGGAAGTTCTTGTCGCGGACGAAGACCACGTGGCAGCAGCCGTCCCAGTGCACTGCCTCGGCCGGCACCGTCACTGCCTGAGCCTCTTCGCGGAGCACGATTCGCCCCGCGCCGAACGTGCGGGCACGCAGCCTGCCCTCGGGGTTCGGCAATTCCGCCCGCACCTCCACGGTGCGAGTGCGCGGATCGGCCGCAGCGCTGATCCAGGTCACTTGGCCCTCGAGCTGTTGCCCGGCGCCAGAGTCGTGCGGGCGGAACAACACCTTCTGTCCCAGCGACACGAGGCTCGCGTCTTCTTGGCGGATTTCGAGCTGCAGCCACATCTGCTGCGGGTCGACGATGGCGAACAAACTGGCCGACGGCTCGACCCCTTCCCCCGGCACCGCGTGCCGCTCACTGACCACGCCCGCCAGTGGCGAGCGGAGCGGGTACAGGTTTGCGCTCGAGTCGGCTGCTGCGAGCTCCGCGGCCAGGCCGCCAGGAATGCCCAGGTAGCGGAGCTGCCTGGCGCCTTCTTCCGGCGACAGGTTGAGCAGTTCGCCCGAAGCGACTGGGAGCCCCAGGTTCGAGAGCGCTTGCTGGGCTGAAAGAAGTTTGATCTGCGCTTCCTGCAACTCGGCCTCGGCTTGCCGCACCTGCTGCGCGGCAACGGAGCCGGTAGCCGAGAGATTGCGCAAGCGGTCGGCGGTGACCGAGCGCAGGCGGACGCTGGCGGCCGCTTGCAGGAGCTCGGTCTTGAGGCGGCCGACTTCGGCCGCGTCGATGAGGGCGAGTACTTCGCCGGCTACCACTTGGTCGCCCACTTGCTTGCGGACCTGCCACACGACGCCGGGCAGGCGGCTGGCCAGGTGGGCCATGCGGGTTTCGTCGAACCGAAGCTCGCCGGTGGCTGACACAGCCTCCAGCACCGGCCGCTCGAACGCCACGTCGAGCCCGACGCCGGCCTTCTCGAGCGCGGCGACTGAGGCGAACTGAATGCGGCGGAGATGGGTTTGGCAGCGGCTGCTGTTCTCGGGGCGCGGCCGCAGCTCGAGCGCCCTGGCGGCGCGCGTGAGCACCGCAGGAGTGGCTACCACGGGCTGCTTGACCTGAGCGATCTCGGGATGCTCGAAGGGGCACTGGGCGATGCCATGGACAGCGCACCAGCCGTGGTTCTTGGCCGCCGGCCAGAGCTTGGCGTCGCACTCGATGCAGTCGGCCTCAGGCACGCTGTGCGCCTCACACCAGACCACGCTGGCCAGCGCGCCCGCCGGCTGCTTGCCGCCCGGGAGCTTCCAGTCGTTGTGGTGGCCGAACCAGGCCAAGGCGCCGAGCGCGGCAAAGACGCCGACCGTCGGCAGTGCGCCGATCACGCGCCTCAAGGGGGCCTGCGGCGGGACGGCCGGGGCGGGCGGCGTCGTGTCGACGCGAACCGGGTTGGCCTGCTTGGACTGTGCCAAGATTGCGGTAGGGGCCATGCTGCGAACCTTGCAAAGCGCGGGCGGATTCCCAGGAAACACAAGCGCGAAGCCAGGGCGGCCGTTACGAGCGCGCAAGTGCGATCGCGGGTCAACGGCCGGCCGAATGCCTTGCGCATCGGCACGGGGGAAGGCGCACGTTCAGATCAAGAGGATCTGGTGCTGCAACTGGATGCGCTGCGGATCGAGCCCGCTGGGCGGGCGGCCCTCCGAAATCCGCTCACAGGCGAGGCTCACGGTCCACGTGGGCGGCAAGATCGCCACGAACGCCACGGGCGCGAGCTCAACAACCGAGTCGATTCGCTCCGGCGCCACGTACTGGCAGAGCTTTTGGCACTCGACCCGGCAAGGGCACGGCGCAGAAGCAGGCGCCCCGTGTTGGCAGCAACCCCGCGTGGCCGAGGCCTCGACCTCACAGGCCACGCAATCGGCAGAGTGACTGTCATGCCCCTGCCAACAGCACCCCACAAATGCATGACCCGCGAGCAAGGCGGCGGTCAGCAAGGGGAGCAAGGAGTGCATGGTTTAGTCGGCCGATGTTTTGAGTGCTCAAAACATTGTTTCGGCCGACCTCCCCCGTTGTCAATCAGAAATCTCGCCGCAACCGGTTAGGCAAGGAGGGGGAGAAGTTCGGACGGCGAGGCGCAGAGCGGCCACCGACGAAGCTTAGAGCGAGGGCCGCTCAGGCCCATCGGCGTCGAATCGCCGCTGGCGGCGGTCATCGGCCCGCCGGGCCGCCGTTTCCCAAGGAGAGCGGACAAAAGGCGCCGCGGGGGGGGAAGCGAGCAGTTCGTCGACCATTCCCTGCACGTCCACGAGGCCCGCCGTCAGCCGGGCATGCCACAGCGATTGCAGGCAGCCCGCGTAGTCGAACAGTTGCGACTCGAAGCAGGCCAAGATGCCGATGGCGATGCGGGCGTTCAAGTCGGCGTTGGGGTTCGCGGCGACCCCCAGGCGATAGATGCCTGCCCGAATCGAGGCTGCCAGAATCGGCCAGGCTTGCGCGCCCCCGGCGGTGCGCTGGTCGTGGCTGAAGTCGTCGGCGAAGAGTTGGCAGCGATGAGGATCGATGGCGAACTCGAGCACGCCGCCGGCCGGCAGAAGCCGCGCCACGAGCACGTCGGCCCAGCGCTCGGTGCGGCGGCGAAGCTGGTCCATCCGCTCGTTCTGCAGCTCGTCGCCTGCGGCCCCTTGCGAGAGGGCCGAGAGGGCGCGATTGCGGGCTTCGAGATGGCCAATGTAGACGCTGCGGGCCACGGCCTCCGCTTCGCACAGGCCGAGGCGTCGATCATGGGCCGCGAGCGACGCGGTCCACACGCGCGTCAGAGGCTCGCTGACCAGAATCTCTTCGATCGTCTCCGCTCGGCTGCCCTGACCTGGCGTTCGGCGGCGCCGTTCGACGAGGCCAGGCGGGGCGCCCGTCCTGAGAGCGCGATGCCAGCGATCGAGCCGGCTCTTGGCGGCAGTCCAGTAGGCCTCGAGCGTCTGGGCCGAGAGTCGCCGGCTATGCTGCGCCAGCAGGGGCCCATGTTCCGCCACGGTCACCGCCAAGTCCAGCAGGTCGCGGGAGTGCATAGGCGGTGGAAGGGGCGAGCGGGAAGGGGAAGGTCAGACGGCGACAGGGCCGTGATTCTCAGGAGAAGGGCTAAGGCGCTCGGCCCCCCGGTGGAGGCCGGAGTGCCCGAGGGGACCAGGGCACTCCGGCGCACCCGAATTGGGGGAGAAGTGCAGCACTCCTAAGGCAACCGCCGCGCCGCGAACCCTCAGGCTGGGGCTCACGTAGTGCGGCCACGGTGCAAGTGCTCCATGGGTTAAGGTTTAGTGAGCTGGTTAAGCGCTCGTGTGTCTCGCCGCGCGAGGGGCGCTCGTGTTGCCTTCCGGCAACAGACGTCGTCGCCAGGCAACATCCGTGCTGGCCGCGTTTACCCGTCCGTCAGACGATCGACGAACCAGCTCGTGATTCGCGGGAACCAGCGGTTCGCTCTTACCAGCCAGCGGCCGCCTGGTCCGGTGACCAACTCACTTTGGCCGCGGGCCATCGCCCGCACGATTGCTTGGGCGACTCGGGGGGCGGGCCAGCCGGCCGAACCGGCCAGCGGCAGCGGGGCGTTCTGTTCGACGACGTTCTCGAAGAACTCTGTTTGCGTCCGCCCCGGCGCCACGTGCAAGAGACCGATGCCGTCGCGGGCGAGCTCGGAGCGGAGGGCCTCGGAGAATCCCCGCAGCGCGAACTTGCTCGCGCAGTACTCCGTGTAATTGGGAATGCCGCGCCAGCCAAGAATCGAGCCGATGTTGACCACCATCGGCTGCCGGCCGCACTTTAAAAGCGGCAAGGCCGCGCGGATCAACTCGGCGGGGGCGAAGAGGTTGACCTCCATCACGGTGCGCAAGCGTTCGGGAGCGGCCTCGTCGAAGCGGCCCAGGGCGCCAACGCCAGCGTTGTTCACCAGCAGATCGAGTCCTCCGAGACGGTCGCGGCAGACATCGATCGCCCGTTGCCGATCCTCCGCCGAGGTCACATCTCCGACGATGCACTCGACCGCGCCGGCGGCCGGCCTCAACTCCTCAGCGAGCTTGGCAAGTCGATCGCCGCGCCGCGCCATCAGGGCCAAGCGAACGCCGCGGGAGGCCAGCTCCCGCGCAAGCGCCTCGCCAATCCCGCCCGATGCGCCGGTGATGAGGGCCCGCTGGCCGCGCAGTTCGCGGCGGCTCATTCAGGCTGTACGGCGTTGCCGTCAGCGCGATTGGCCAGCCAGCGATGCGTGTTGAGCGCGATCGTATAGTTCACCGCTCGCACCGAGCCATCGCAGTAGGCCATATTGAACGCCGACGCATGCGGGCTGCCAAATCCCCAAGTGTTGTCGAGACCCAGGAAATCGCGAGTCGGCGGAAAGTCCCTTGCAAAGCGAACCACGTCGCGCTCGTCGCCGCTGTACACCGTTTGATCGTCTCCCAGCCCAACGCCCGACTCGTATTCGTCGGCGTTAAGGTACTTTTCGCCGATCAAGTAGGTGTTGGTCGTTCCATCCGTGATGTCTCCGAGCCTGAACTCGCTGCGGTTGGCGATGATGCCGGTGCCGAGCGAGAGATCGGGCCAAGGGTACGAGCCCGAATCCCCCTGTGCGATCGTGCTCGGACCGGGGCCAAAGCCTTGCTGAATGCTCTCTCCGGCGTTCGCCGCGTAATCGTTCCGCGCGGCTACGGTGAGAGGGTCGGCGAACAGCGGTTTCTTGACGAAGCTGATATCCACGACGACCGGGTAGGCCTTGGCTCTGCGTCGGCTGGGGCAATGGTAGAACGAAATGGGAGTTTCGATCCGCTGCTTGTTCAGCGTGAGCTTCTGAGCCGAGGTCGCTCCCTTGCCGAGATCGAACAAGCTTTGCTGTTCCACGAACGGCAGGATCCCATAGCCCCAGCCGCCCGGCTGACGCTTGCCCAGGCCGCGATCGGAATCGCACACCCACATGTATCCCCAACCGCCCGAGGGAAGAGCCTTCGTTTGGTCCTCGTGGAGCAGAAATCCGAGCGCGAGCTGCTTGAGGTGGTTGGTGCATTGCGTGCGCCGGGCCGCTTCGCGCGCCGCTTGCACCGCCGGCAGCAAGAGGGCGATGAGAATACCGATGATGGCGATCACCACCAGCAGCTCGACGAGCGTGAAGCCACGAGGCGCCTGGTTTCGCGACATGAGTTTGCCTGCTGTCCTTGTTCCGAGGTGGGCAAAACGCCGTTCCGCTTACGGCTTTGCAATCATTCTGAGTCGCCGCGACCGCCACCGTCAAGCGCGGCGGCATTCTTCAGGCAGCCCACCGCCAGGCGAATGCTGTCGTAGTCCACCTGCTCGCCCAAGGCCTCGAAGATGGGCCGCAGCCGGGCGTCCTCTTGCTCGAGCCACGCCGAGCGGATGCGGGCAAACGTCGCTTCGTCGACCCACGGCTGCGGATCGACCAACTGTTCCTTGGCGATGAATTCCGCCAAGTACTGCATCGTCGTCGACCGGGCCCGGCCAAGCTCGGCCGCCACCTCGTCGACGCCCCGCCCCTCGCCAAACAAGCTCCAGGCCCGCAAGCGGACCGCATTCGGCGTTCGAGGCTCGTTCGACTCGAGGGACGCAACGGGCGGAGCGCCGGCGGCGTCACGATTCAACTCATGCTCCTGACAGTACTCCGCCAACAGCTCGAGCAACTCGTGTCCGTAGTCGGCCGCCTTCTTGTCGCCAATGCCGTGGACCTGGTGCAGGCCGGCGCTCGTCGAAGGGCGGCGGCGGGCCAGGTCGCGGAGCGAGGCGTCGCCCAAGATGATGAACGGCGGCAGCCCGCGCTCGGCCGATTTGGCTTTGCGCCACGCCCGCAGACGCTCGAACAACCCCCGATCGACTCCTTCCCACGAGGCTCGCTCCACGCGGGCTTCGCGCTGCGGTCCCGCGGCCGCTGGTTGCGAGAGCCGCGGCGCGCCTTGTCCGCGCAGCACCTGCCAGCCTTCGTCGGTCACCTGCAGCACGCCGAACTCGCCGGCGCGCTCGAGCAGCCCCTGCCCCGCGAGCTGGTCGATCCAGCCCCGCACGGTCGACTTGCTGTGCTCTCCGAGCAGATTCCAGGTGCTCAACCGGTCATGGCCGCGGCTCACGATCCGCTGCTCGCGGGAGCCGGTGAGCACGAGGGCCGTGTAGTCGGCCCCGAACGATTCCTCGAGCCGCAACACGCACGAGAGAATCTTCTGCGCGATTACGAGCGCGTCGGGCGTCCATTCGACCTCGTCCAGGCAGACGTCGCAGGCCTGGCAGCGATCTTGCTCGAGCTCCTGGCCGAAGTACTCGAGAATCGCCCGATGCCGGCAGCCGACCGACTGGCAGAAGTTCTCGATGCCGGCCAGCACCGTTTGGGCGACGCGGGCCGCCTCGGCCGGCAGATCGGACTGCAGCTTGCGCCAGGTGAGAAAATCGCCCGGCGAATAGAACAGGCAACACTCGGCCTCGAGCCCATCGCGCCCCGCGCGGCCGCTTTCCTGCTGGTAGGCTTCGAGCGACTTGGGCGCCGCGGCATGCACCACGAATCGCACGTCCGACTTGTCGATGCCCATGCCGAACGCGACCGTGGCGACGACGATCCGCGTTTGATCGGTGCTGAAGGCCTCTTGGTTGCGGCGGCGCTCCTCATCGCTCAGGCCCGCGTGGTACGGCAGCGCCGCGTGCCCCGCGGCTTGAAGCAGCGCGCACACGTCGTCGACGTCGCGGCGGCGGATGCAATAGACGATGCCCGCCTGGCCGGCGTGCCGCTCGAGGACGTCGAGCAGTTGCCGGCGCAAATCGGTGCGCGGCCGCACGCGATAGACGAGGTTGGGCCGGTCGAACGAGCCGACCAGCATGGCGGGATCGACGAGCTCGAGCTCGCGGGCAATGTCCTGCCGCACCCGCGCCGTGGCCGTGGCCGTGTAGGCATGCACCGGCAGACCAGGAAACGTTTGCTTGAGCCGCCGCAGCATCCGGTATTCGGGGCGGAAGTCGTGCCCCCAATCGCTAATGCAATGGGCCTCGTCGATCGCCACGAACGACAGCTCGGTTTGCTGCAGGAAGTCGAGCGTACGCTCGGTCATCAGCCGCTCGGGCGACAGATACAGCAGCTTGAGCCGCCCGGCGCGGGCGTCTTGGGCGGCCTGGCGGCGCTCGTCGAGCGAGCTGGCGCTCGTGACGGCGGCGGCCGGCACGCCGTTGTCGAGCAGGGCCCCCACCTGATCCATCATCAGCGAGATCAGGGGCGACACCACCACCGCCAGCCCTGGCAACTGCAGGGCCGGGGCCTGGTAGCAGAGCGACTTGCCGCCGCCGGTGGGGAGCACGACCACCGAGTCGCGCCCCTCGAGCACCGCCTGCATGGCCTCGGCCTGCAGGGGGCGGAAGCCGTCGAAGCCCCAGGTCGTGCGGAGAATGCGGCGAAGCTCTTCCACGCTCGACTTCAACACTCGGCAAGATCCATCGTTGGGCCATCAACACCTGAACCTAGGTATACCGAAGGCCGGCGCGGGCCTCAACCGGCAAGCAGCGGAGGGCGACGCGCTGGCCGTAGGCAATCACACCGCCCCGCGCGTCACCGGCTGTCCTCGCTCGTGCAGTGCCGCGTCGATCTGCGCGCGTTGCTCCGCGCTCAGCTCCCAGCCCAGCGCCCCCGCGTTGTCGGCAATTTGATCAGGGCGCTTTGCGCCGCACAGGGCCGACGTGATGCCTGGCTGGTGGATCGTCCAATTCAACACGATCTGGGCGACCGAGCGGCCCGCCTCGGCGGCGATCTCGCGGAGCCGGTCGAGGAAGTCCTGGTTCCGCTGCCATTCCTCGCCCTGGAACATCGGATACTTCACGCGTCCGTCGCGCGGGTCGAACTGGTGATCGCGGGCGAGTTTGCCGGCGAGCAGCCCCTTCATCAGCGGCCAATAGATGCACAGCGCCACCTGATGTTCGCGGCACCAAGGCACGATGTCGGCCTCGATGTCGCGCTGCAGCATGTTGTACGGAGGTTGGTAGGCCGACAGCGGACAGACGGCGGCGAACTCCTCGATCTGGGCGAGCGTGGCGTTCGAGAGCCCCACGGAGCGCGTCTTGCCGGCCTCGAGCAAGCCCCGCATGGCGCCGGCGGACTCCGCCAGCGGCGTCTTCGGGTCGGGAGCGTGGAGATAGAGCAATTCGACGCAGTCGGTCTCGAGCCGCCGCAGGCTTTCGTCGCAATGCCGCACCAGCGTGGCCGGCGCGCCGTCGAGCAGCCGCTGCCCTGGTTCGCCCCAGGAGATCCCGGCCTTGGTGGCGATCACCGCCTCGTGCCGGCGGCCTGCCAGCGCGCGGGCGATCAGCCGTTCGCTTTCGCCGTTCGCGCCGTAGGCGTAGGCCGTGTCGAAGAAGTTGATGCCCAGGTCGAAGCAGCCGGCGATCGTGGCCAGGCTGTCGGCCTCGGTGAGGCCAAACGTGGTCATCCCGGAGATGGGCCAGCAGCCGAGCGCGAGCGGAGATACGAAAATGCCGGAGCGGCCGAGCGGACGGAGTTCCATAGGAAACAAGGAGGCGACGGAGAGCGAGACCGCCGCGCGCAGGCTGCGCGCGGCAGCCCCATGATAGCGTCCGCTCCGACCAGGCCGCGACCACGGGCGTCCGCCGCAATGCTCGCCGCGCCAGCCGCCAGTTCAACCGGCCTTCATGCGCCGCGGTGGATAGGGCCCGCGTCCGGGAACGCCAGGAAATCGCCCTGGACCATGACCGAAGTGCGGCGTTGCTTCCATAGCCACCTCGATCGTGGCCTCGGGGAACCACTTGCCCAAGTACTCGAGCTCGGCCTTAGACAGGGTTCGCGGAAAACGAATTTGCCCCAGCGGCTCGTCTCCCAGCCAACTGCGCACCGACGACACGAAACCGGGCGCTGCTGGCGCCTTGATGAGCCGCCAGTGGGCGCGGGCGGGAGGAGTCGTCGCCGCCAACGTGCGATCGAGCTTCTCGCGGACCGCACGCCGCTCAACCACGGCTTGCCGCTCGCGGGCCAGCCACACGCCGGCCAGAATAAGCACGACCAACAATGGGCGCAGCGATCCGGCTGCAATTTGACGGCGAAGAGCGCGCATGATGCCTCCCTGACCGCACGGCTGTGGGCCGACGCGGCGACTGCTCCTGGATGAGTTCTGTTCCGGTTTGCTGAGGGGGCGCCCCCACGCTGGAGCGCCCACCCGCGGGGGCCGCGCCGACCCTGGGCCAGCACGGCGCCCGTGACGAGCACCTCGGGGAGGGGAGCGACCCGAGGGACGCTCTCTCCCGAGTTAGTCGCACCAGGGGTTGAACACCGCCGCCCGCAATTTGGACCGCTCGGCTCAGCGGCCGGTGGAAGGGACGGAGCAGTTTCTCTTTCGGCGGCGGAGTTGACCCACTAGGTGCAACCCTTATGGTGGAGCATTGTCGGAAGGCGGCGCCGTCCGGCGCCCTCGTCCAGGCTGGCAAGCGATAAGGCATGAATCTCGTGGCCGCATTCTTTTCTTGGTGCAACGCGGAAGACTTCCACGCCCAGTTCGCGGCGGACCTGCGGACGCCGCTGTTCGTGGTGTTCGTGGCGCTCAGCGCGTTCCTCTTCGCCATCAAGGCGATGCTCGTGACGACGCTGAAGCGCGAGGTGTGCGACACGGATTCCTACCGGCGGTTGCTCGCGATCCAACGCGTGGCGAACCCCGAGTTTGGCCACTACGCGCCGCTGCGGCGTTTATCGACCCTACTGCTGGCAGCCAGCGTCGCCGCGGCGCTGATCGCGGGGACCCAGCTCACCCTGGGCCTGGTGCGGGCCAATCTGGCCGCGCTCGTTTGCTTGGCTGCGGCCCTCCCGGGAATCGTGCTCCTCGGGCTCTTGCCGGTCGCGCTCGGCCGGAACATCGAGCCCTGGCTGCGGCGGCTCGAGAAAGACGCCACGCTCTCGAAATCGCGCGGCGGATCGGCCTCTTTCGATCCCCCCTCGGGCATCTCGTCGGGCCTCAACCCGGCTGCGAGCGGCCGGATGCCGGCCGTGCGGTTGCGGCCCACCGACGACCTCTCCCTGAACGCCCCGAGTGGCGAACAGCGGTTGACGGAGAGGTAGGCTCGTTGGCCGGCGCCTAGTACGGCCAAACCGGCACGATGCCGCCCGAGCGGCCGATGCGGAACAGTTCTTCGTGCAACTGTTCGCTCTCCCACTGCAGGAACTCGAGTTGCCAGGCGAGTTGCTCCGCGTCCGGGCGGTCGACGAGTTGCCGGGCGCGATCCGCCAACAACCGCGACACCTCGGCCTGCCCCTGCAGCCGCGCCAGATCAAGCGGCTTCACCGTGCCGGGCATCGTTTGGTTGGCCGCGGCGGCCCCCTTGGCCTGCGCCTGAGCCGACCGATGGGCCGCCGCCGCGCGCTCGGCCCAGAACTTGAAGGCGTCGAGCGAAGTCCCCGCTTGCGCCGCGGCAAGCCGAGCCTGGGCCAACTTCACGTCGTCGCGGTACTCGGCGACCACGGTCGCCGCGGTGGCATTGGCCACGCGGGCGTTCATCTGCTCTACGCGCCGCAGCCCGGCTTCGGCCAATGCCAGCCGTGCGCGGGCGTACTGCTGCTCCCAGGAGACTGGGTCTTGGCCGCGGCCGTCCGCCGGCGCACGCTGCGCGGGGGCGCCTGCCTGCACGGCAAACAGCAGCACAACGGGGAGGAAGAGCAGCTTAGCCATCGGAGTTCCTTCCTGGAGCGAGGAGCAATGGGCGGGAGACGGGCTCCCCAGATTCTCCGCGGCGGCGGTTCCGCTGTCGACTTGCGAGCAAGCGCACGCGCGGCTGGGGTTTGCGGGCTGGGCAACGTCGACGATTCGCCGGCTTGGCCGACGGGCTTGCCCAATCCGTGATCGGGGAGTAACTTAGGTCCTTTCGTGACCGGGGCTAGACCTTGTGTCCTGGTCGCGGCGATGTGCTAGTGTTGGGGATCAGAACCTGGGGGCCAGGCCCGGTGTCACGAGCTTTGGCGAGCCCGTGAAGCTGGTGGCAGCAACTGATCGCACGCACGGCTCACTGGACAGGTAGCTCAGCTGGTAGAGCACTGGACTGAAAATCCAGGTGTCGCCGGTTCAATCCCGGCCCTGTCCACTCTTTCTAAGGCCAGCCGCTGCAACTCATTGCGAATCGCGGCGGCTGGCTGGTCCGGTATCGGACCAGTGCTGAGTGGGGAGAAACTGGGGAGAAGTGTGCTCTCGTGTTGCGGAACTGTTGCTTGGTCCTCCATGGACCCAAGGACAGAATTCCCTCATGGCCACACTCGAAAAACGGGGTAAGAGCTACCGCATCGTCTTCTGGGTCGCGGGTGCGCGCTTCAGCCGCTCGCTAAAGACCCGAAGTGAACGCGAAGCCTTCGCCACTCAGGTCAGGCTCGAAGACAACCTTCGCCGCTTCGAGCTTGGGCTTCTCCCGGCGCCAGAAGGGGCAGATCTAGCCGCATTCCTTCTCTCCGACGGCCGAGCTGCTACGAGGCCAGAACGGCCGGCCCTTCGCAATCTCGGCGATCTCTTCGACGCTTACTTCCAGTCGCTCCCCGAAGGTGCCTTGGAAGAGACCTCGCTCGGAGGCATGCGGGTTCATGAGGTTCATCTCGGCCGGCACCTTGGAAGGACTTGCTCAGTTGACGCTCTCGAGGCGTCCGACCTTCAGGCCTATATCGAGAAGCGCTCGAAGGGAAAGGGAATCCACGGCCGAACGCTGAGCCCGGCCACGGTGAAAAAGGAGCTCGTGACGCTCCGCACCGCCTGGAACTGGGCGGTTCACATGGGGCATCTTAAGCGTCCCTTCCCAAACCGCGGGCTTCGCTTTGGAAAGACGACGGAGAAACCGCCCTTTCAGACCGTTGCCGAAATCGAAAAGCGGCTGAAAAGGGGAGGGTTCACGAAGGCCCAAGAAGCCGACCTCTGGGATTCAGCCTTTTTGACCCTTTCGGATGTCGAGGAGCTCTTGGCCCACGTTCGGAGGGTGGCTCGACAGCCCTTTGTCTACCCGTTCTTCGTGTTTACGGCACACACCGGCGCCCGCCGGAGCGAGATGCTCCGCTCTGAGCTTTCCGACCTCGACTTCGAGGCAGGTACTGTCCTTATCCGCGAGAAGAAGCGAGTCCGAGGGAAGCTCTCGACCAGGCGTGTTCCGCTCTCACCTTTCTTAAAGGCCGCACTACTTGAGTGGCTAAAGGTTCACCCGGGCGGCGGCCACACGTTCTCTCAGGCACCAGAGGTCGAGCGCAGCAAGACCGAACGCGGCTTGCCTCTGCCCATCTCACCGGACGAGTCCCACGACCACTTCAAACGCACACTTCGCGGAAGCCGCTTCGAGAGGCTTCGCGGCTGGCACGTCTTCCGCCACTCCTTCTGCTCGAACGCCGCTTCCCAAGGCGTCGATCAGCGGCTCATCAACGCCTGGGTGGGGCACCAGACCGAAGAGATGGTCCGCAGGTATCGGCACCTGATCCCGAACCAGGAGCAGGAGGCGATTTGCCGGGTGTTTGGACAAGCGAACCTTTAGTGGGTAGCTTCAATCGGCCGCTGGTCCTATCGATGGAGCAGCAGGAAGCAGGTTCGGCCGCCGGCGGACGGGCGCGGTCGCCCGCAGCCGCCGGCGTCAGTGCGAGGACTTAGCAGTCCGTTGGTGCGTCAGGATAAGTCTGGATGATCTTGCCAGCTGAAAGGAGCTTGCTCGGAGAATTGCTCGTGAGTCCGATAGCCGACCGAGCGGCGGCTGGAGCGATCCGGTTCGTCGAAGCCTCGGAAGGCGA
>JBGAPH010000075.1:0-26223 GCA_044221365.1 Pirellulales bacterium | reverse complement strand
TGGCCTGCTGCAGCAGGCCAACGCGGCCCTTTTGCGTTTTGAGGAGGTCGATCCTTGTTGTCTGGGCGCGAAGGTGTCTGGCGTGGGAGTGAGGATGCCTGTAATCCTGCCGCGTGTTTCCGGGCCCCGTCGCCGCTCGGGTCAGATGTTCAGTTTGCCGGGCGCGGCGACAGGCCTAAGGTTGATCAACGACGACGCGGCCCGCGCTTCGAGCGGGCGTCTGGTGAAGCGCCGTTTGTACGACCAATCGCGGAGTGTCGGTCCATGAAGAAACTTGAACAAGTCGTGCGCAACGTCCCCGGACATTGGGTGGGGGACGGGTTTCCCGTCCGGTCGATGTTTTCTTATCACTCGCCCGTGCCCGTCAGCCCGTTTCTGTTGCTCGACTATGGGGGGCCGGCCGAGTTCGAGCCGTGCCCGGAACCGCGCGGGGTCGACGAGCATCCGCACCGGGGCTTCGAGACCGTGACCATTGTGTTTCAAGGGGAACTGCAACATCGTGACTCGGGCGGCCATAGCGGCGCCATCGGTCCCGGCGACGTGCAGTGGATGACGGCCGCCTCGGGCGTGGTGCACGAGGAGAAGCACTCCGACGCTTTCACCCGTCGCGGCGGGGCGTTTGAAGTCGCCCAACTATGGGTCAATTTGCCGGCGGCCGAGAAGATGAGCCGGCCACGCTATCAAGAAATCTTGGCCGCTCAGATTCCCACAGTGGAATTGCCCGGAGGCGCTGGGACGGCCCGCGTCATTGCCGGAGGATTGCAGGGAGTGCAGGGCCCCGCCAAAACCGTGACTCCTGTGGCGCTTTGGGACTTGACGCTGGCCGCCAATCACCGCACGGCCTTGCCGGTCCCGGCCGGCTACACGGCGATCCTGCTCGTGCGTAACGGCCTCGTCGAGGCTGGCGGCCAGCAGGCGACGAACGCCGAGCTCATGATCTTCGACACCGCCGGCGAAAATGTGGAGTTGACCGCGCTGCGCGACACAAAGGCCCTGTTGCTCGCAGGTCTGCCGATCGACGAACCGGTGGTGGGCTCGGGCCCCTTCGTCATGAACACGCGCGAGGAGATTCGCCAGGCGATCGAAGACTATCAGGCCGGACGGATGGGGACGCTCCGTTGACGTCACGGGGAATCGCGGGCGGCTCGATCCCTCGAGAGAGCCGTCCGCGAAGCGGCGCGAAGCGAAGTGCGTTATACTTGAGTGCGTCCAATCTCGCGACCAGTCTCTTCGAGCGGGATGTTTTGCTATGCTCCGGCGAGCTTGCGTAATCTCAGGAGTGGGCGTGCTCTCGGCCCCCGCGGTCGCCCAGGCAGGCATGCCGGCCATCCTGCTCAGCGACCCCGCGCGGCTGCGGGTGCAAACGATTTCGTTCTTCTTGCTGGGCTTCCTGCTCTCCGCCTGGGGCGTGCAGGCGATCTGGAACCGGCTGGGGCGCGAGTTCCCGCGCTTGCCGCGCGTGGGGTATCTCGCGGCGCTGGGCGCCCTGACGCTCTGGGGGCTGCTGTTCATCCTCGTGCTCACGATGATCTCGGGCGCCCGCGAACTCATGACGCCGGGCGCCTGGGAGAGGGCAGGCTACACCTATCGGCTCAAGACCGACGACCGAGCGCCGCCGCTCGAGCCGGCGCCGCCTGAGGCCCTGGCCGAGCGGCGGGCCAAGCTGGAAACGTTGCGGGCCGCGCTCTGGGGCGTGGCGGCGCAACACGGCGGAGCGCTGCCGGAAAACGTGGAAGCGGCGAAGCTCTACGCGGCCCTCTGGGAAACGCCGCACGTCGCGCGGCTGCCGTATGTCTACTTCGGCGGCAGCAAGCTGGGGGAGCCGACGCCGGTGGCGGCGGAGCCGGAGATCTTCGGCGCCGAACGCCTGGTGCTTTCTGCCGACGGACAGATGCGGCTGATTACGAGCGACGCCCTGGCGGCAGAGCTAGCCAAGGGAGCATCTCGTGAACCGAAGCCGCCTTCCGCCGGCCCGGACACTTCGCCCTCGAGCCGACCATGAGCGCCTCCTCCCCCGTGACGTCGCGTGGCCGTCGCCGAATTGTCCGTCTCATCCTGTGGGGCAGCGCGTTCGCGGCCTTGTTCTTGCTCACCGGCAATGGAAACCTGCTGCTCCCGTATGCCGATTTCGTCTTTACGCTGGGCGTAGGATGGATCCTGTTCCTCGCGCGCGTTGGCCCCACGGTCACACCAAACTTGGCTGGGCTTGCAACCGGCCTCTTCTGCGCGGTCTTGGCAGTGGGCATTTTTCACGTCCTGGCCCGACGAATGTTGATGGCAGATCGCCTCGCATCGGCCCCGGAGTGCGAAGGAGCCGCAAGTTGGCCTTGGGCAGGAACACTTGCCGTCGTCGGCGCGCTCGTGCTGACCTTCGCCGCGGGCCTGAGCGCGTTTGGACTCTGGCGCCATTCCGTTTGGCTGGCGTCTTCCGAGGAGAGCTGGTTCAATACGACGCCTGCGGCTAAGGCAGCCGCCATCCGCATTCAGACCGCGAACAACCTCAAGCAGATCGGGTTGGCTTGCCAAGCCTACGAACGCGAGCGGGCCAACCTGCCGCCCGGAGGGACATTCGACGCAGCGGGACGCGGGATGCATGGCTGGCTCACATTTCTGCTGCCCCACCTGGAGCGGCAAGAGCTTTACAGCCGCATCGATTTCGCTCGCCCTTGGAACGATCCGGTGAACGCAACCGTATTCGGCACGCCGGTTCCAGGTTTCTCCGCGCACCGTCAGCCGAGCGCTAACGACCAAGGCTACGGCCTGGCCTACTACGCCCTCAACGTGCATCTCGCGCGGACAGGGCGGCCCTTGAACCAGCGTCGCTTCACCGACGGCGCCGCGAACACCATCTTGGCGGGCGAGTTGGTGGAGCGCGTGCCGGAGTGGGGGCACCCGGCCAATTGGCGCGATCCGGAGCTAGGAATCAACCAAAGCCCCGCTGGGTTCGGCGGCGTCACCAGGGGAATAGCGACATTTCTGATGGCCGACGGCAGCGTGCGCACGATCTGCGACGCGGTCGACCCCGCAGTGCTGCGCGCCTTGAGCACACCGGACGCTGGCGACCAGGTCGACGGGGATCAGTCAACCACTTCGGGGCCGGCGCGACCATGAGCGAGCGTGCCGCAAAGGCAGGACGCTTTGTGGGGTGGACCTTGGCGATCGTCTTCGCCCTGTTCGTGCTCGCCTGCCTAGGCTTGGTGCTGCCAGCCGATTTGGCGATCGGCCTGCTGTTCGGCTGGATCTTCTTTCTGGCTCGAGTCGGCCCGCAGTTGCAAGTGTCGTGGGAAGGGGTGGCCACGGCCGCGCTCGCGGCGGGGCTGGCCTGGGGGTTGGGGCATGTGCTGCTGCGCCGGGCGGCGAGTGCCGCCGGTCGACCCGTTTGGCAGCGTGCAAA
Organism: Pirellulales bacterium; assembly: GCA_044221365.1. Taxonomy (GTDB): domain Bacteria; phylum Planctomycetota; class Planctomycetia; order Pirellulales; family JBGAPH01; genus JBGAPH01. The sequence goes on along the minus strand of JBGAPH010000075.1, from coordinate 22,829 downwards.
CACCACCGCCCTGCTCGCCACGGTTGTGCTGGGCTTCGTTGCCGGCATCGCCGCCGTAGGCATTGCCCATCAGCTTGCCTGGCTGGTGCGGTCGCCCGAGCCGTGGCTCGACACCGGCCCTCGAGAGGCCTCCCGCCGCACGCAGTCGATGAACAACTTGAGGCAGCAGGCGCTGGCTTTCCATGCCTATCACGACAAGCATGGCCACGCGCCGCAAGCAGGCACGTTCGACGAACACGGCCGCGGCTTGCATGGCTGGTTGACCTTTCTGCTGCCTTCCCTCGAGCAGCAACAACTCTACGACGGTATCCAACTCGATCGACCTTGGTCCGACCCGGCTAATGCCGAAACGTTCGGTACTCGGGTGCCCTTCTATCAATTCCCCGGGGCCCCCCAGCAAACCCCCGATGGTTACGCCGCGGCCCACTACGCCCTGAACGCCCGCCTGGTCCGCCCTGGGCTGCCAATCCGACTCATCGCCCCGCCTGACGGCGCGGCGAACACGATCCTGGCGGGCGAAGTAATCGAGAACGCCCCCGCCTGGGGCTATCATGCCAACTGGCGCGACCCGGCCCTCGGCATCAACCGCAGCACCCAAGGCTTCGGCAGTCCCAGTTTCGGCGGGGCCAGCTTCTCCTTCGCCGACGGCAGCGTGAAGTTCCTGAATGACGACATCGATCCCCAAGTGCTCCGCGCCCTCAGCACGCCGGACGGCGGGGAGCGATTGGACGATTCCTCGAGCCCCCACTTGCGACCTTAGTTAGGCGCCGCCCATGAGCACCCTAAGTGGGACCTCGCGAAAGCGGCTGCGTTGGGCGGCCGGCATTGGCTTGGGACTCCTGCTATTCGCTTGCCTGGTTCCTCCTGCACCGTTGGATTTCGCCTTCAATCTGCTCTTGGGTTGGGTCCCGTTCGCGATGGGCATGCTGGTGGAGGAGCCAGCCATTGGGCGGCGACTGCTGCTGGGTGTGGCTGCGATGTTCGTGCTCTTCGCCGCACAGAGGTTGCTTGTGCGCTTGGCCCCGCGATCGTCGCTGCCGCTGAGTCTGGGGTTGGCCGCCGCGGTCTTGATTGCCGTCTCGAGTTTCGCGGCCCTGCGCATTGCACAGCAAACCTTGGCTCTCGCGCGGTCCCCCGATCCGCTCTTGGTGGGCGCCTGGAGAGCCACGCGCCGAATTCAATCCGTCAACAGCCTCCGTGAGATCACCTCTGGCGCCGCGACCTACGGAGACGTTCACGGCCAACCGCCGTTCGCAGGGGCGTTCGCTGACCACGGCAGCGGACAACACGGCTGGCTGACCCATTTGCTCCCTCACGTTGAGCGTCAAGATCTCTACGATCGCGTCGACTTCCAACGACCTTGGACCGATCGCGCGAACGCCGAGGTGTTTCGCGCGCCGGTTCGACCTTACCGGATGCTCTTCGAGCCGGAATACACGTCCGCAGGACATGGCATCGCTCACTACAGCCTCAATGCCCAGCTGGTGCGTCCCCATCAACCGCCGCGAGCAACAGCGTACCCCGATGGCGCCGCTCAGACGATCCTGGCGGGCGAAGTCATTGAGAACGTGCCTGCCTGGGGGAATCACGCCAACTGGCGCGACCCTGCCCTGGGGCTCAATCGGAGCCCCGAGGGCTTTGGCAGCCCGCACCACGGCGGAGTCAATGTTTCCTTCGCCGACGGCAGCGTGAAGTTCCTGAGTGACGACATCGACCCCCAAGTGCTCCGCGCCCTCAGCACGCCGGACGGCGGGGAGCGGGTAAAGGATGAGCCGAGGAAGTGGTAGCGCGGGGGCGAGTCCGATCGACGCCGCTGTTCTGCGTGAAGCACCTTGGAGCGGCGCCAAGGCGACTATGCCGAAAGCACCGACGCTGCGCACAAACGAGCAGCGCGCCCATGGCCAGGAGAACTGCGGAGTTCGCCTCCGGCACGGCGGCAGCGGCCGGGGGCTCGAAGGCTGGGCCTTGCTGGCCGAAGTTCTTCTTGAGCGCGCCGAAGTCCGAGAGCGTCACGACGCCGTCGCCATCGAAATCCCCTTGGGCGACTCGCCCTTTGCCGCCGAAATGCTGTTTGAGCGCGCCGTAGTCGTTCAGGTCGACACGGCCGTCGAGATTGGCATCGCCTGCGATCGCGGTGACGACGAGCACCTCGTTGTCACGGACGATGGGGGCGAGCATCCAGCCCTTGCCCAACAGCAAGCCGCCGCTCCCGAAGTCCCCCTCGATTTGAGTTGCACGCAGAACAACGTGAGCCTCGCCCAAGGGAGGAAGCACACCCCCTTCGTTCGTGAGTTCCAGCCGGCCGCCAAGGTGCGCCTGCCCTTGAACTTCGTAAAGGGCGGGCGTCTCGAAGGGCCGAAAGGCGACTTGCAGCGTGCCTGCCGCTAATTGCGTGTAGTCGCCGCCGATCGTAAGCGTGCCTCCGAAGGGGGTTTTCAGCGATCCCGCGTTGGTCATGCTGGCTGCCAGCAAACCATTCCCTTCGAAGGCGGCGCCTGCCGCCAACTTAATCTCACCAGCTCGCAACTCGGCGTCCTGGAACTTTTGGACGCGCACCCCCTCGAACGCGACCGTCCGCTGGCCGAAATCGGCGATGCCCTGTTCGACCGTGAGCGCGCTCGAGCCGGTGGGGTCGCGGTACGACTCCAAATTGGGGAGCGCAAGCGTTCCTCCGCTCACCAGGAGCTCGGCCGTTCGAGCATCGAGGTGCGAGGCGTCCACTTCGAGTTTCCCTCCGGAGGCCGCAAGCCTGGTATTGTCGAGCATCGAGAGCGGACCAAACGACACCTCGGAACCCGTGTCCGACGCGGATACGTCGGCGCGCGTCAGCGACGTTAGCGCCGGTGCGGCTAGTTTGCCGCCTTCGCGGGCTGCCAAGACGGCCGGCGTCTCTCCTTGGCCGATCAACTCGGCGAGCGTCGGAAGAGTAAGCACCGTTTGAGGCTGCTGAACGCGCAGGTCGAGCCCCCGGGCCGTAAGTTTCGCTGCCGTGTCGAGCTCCATTTGGGCGCCCGCTTGCACGGCGATCGTCACTTGATCGAGCGCCGCGAGCGGGCCCGTGTCGAATTGGCTGCCCGGCTGCGCAAGGTCGATCGTTGCGTTGGCGAGCGAGGTGAGCGCCGGCGCATGCAAGCGCCCTCCCCCATGAATTTGCAGTTGAATGCCGGCAGGCTGATCCACCGTCAGCGATTGGAGCCGCGGCAAGTTGGCCAAACTGCCAGCATCCTCGACGCGAATCTCCACCGTCGAAGCCGCGAGCGCCTCGACTGCCGGAAGATCGAGCTGTCCGCCCGCCTGCGCCAGCAAGTTCACCGTGTCGTTGGCCGTGCCCGTGGTCCAGGCGGGCAGGGCCAGCACCGAGCCGGCGCCCACGGATTCGCCTCGCAAGGTTCCTTCCACCCGCAGCAAGGCGGGGAGCGTCAGCGATGCGCCGTCACGGGCCTCGAGTAGCGCATGGTTCAGGATCGTCAGGCTCGGCGCGCCGACCGCGCTGCCCAGGCCTGTGGAGCTCAGCTCCACGCCGCGGGCCGCAGTCAGGGCCTGCAGTTGAATGCGCCCGCCGTCTTTGGCCAGCAAACGCGTGACGTCGTTGCTGTTGAGCAGCGTCGCCATCCGATTCAGATCGATGACGCTTCCTGGACCTTCGGACCGGAACTCGACGTTGCCGGCGACCAGATTGGGTACGGAGCTCAGATCGATGCGTCCGCTATGCAGCGCCTGTATGAGCGAAAACCCCGCCGAAGCTCCGCGGAAAGCGGTGACGGCCGACAGGTCGACGACGCCGCCGTCGGCGTTGATGTAGTTGCCGCGCGACCCCGGCGCCACGTTCAAGCCCGTCACGGCTGGAAACGCGAGCAGCGCGCCTGAGAGGGCATTGACCTGGATGAAGTCGATCGTAGTCAGCCTCTCGAGTTGCAGTTGGCTGCCGAAGCCGGAGGCTTCGACATAGACGCCTTCAAGACGCTCGAGCTTCGGAGTCAAAATGCGGCCGCCGCCACTTACCCGCAATTGGGCTGAGCCCACGCCCACGAAGCTCTCGAGATTGCTGAGATCGATCACTGCCCCTGCGCCTTTGGCCTCCAGCCAAGGTTGGACTCCGTCGAGCTGTTGAAGGCCGCTCAGGTCGATCGTGCTCTGCGCCTCGGCATAGAATCCCGGCGTGATCCAGCCCTGGAAGGGCGGCGCTCCAATCGTCTGCACGGCCGAAAGATCGATGCGGCTGTTGCCGCCGCCAGTGCGAAATGTGCCGCGATCGAGTCGATCTACGCGCGGAAAAGCGAATTGGGCGCCGGTGAATGCCTTGAGCGTGAGCGAATCGAGCTTCGCAAGGTGCGACAGGTTGAGCTTGCTGGCGGCCCCGATCGCCGTGATATCGGCGTTCTCGATCTGCTCAGTGGAGAAAACGACTTCGCCCCCATTGCGCACTTCGATCAGCGCCCCCTGATAGTCGCGCAGACTACTGAGGTCGAGCTTGCTGCCAGGGCCATCGGCCACGAAGCCCGATTGAGGTTGGATGTTCGTCAAGCGGGGCGCGTCGATGACCGCGCCCTTCGATGTCCACAGGCGGATCCCCCAACCCGTCACGTCCTCGAGCGCCGGCAAGTCGATGCGGCTGCCCGCGCCATCGGCCCAAAACGTAGGGTTCCAAGGGTCGGCCGCATAGTGCTTGGCCGCCGGCAGACTGACGAGTCCTCCCTGCTGCGCGCTGACCTCGGCGCCGCCGGTGAAGAACACGCTGCCGAGACCTTGGAAGACCGCCCCTTACCCAGATACGTCCAGCCGGCTCTGCCGAGCCAAAGTAACGTTGCCCGTAACGTTGAGCTGGCTGTCTTTGACCGTGAGAAACTGATAGTTCGTCAGCGTCTTGACGGTGTCAGCCCCCTGAGTGTGGTCGACGTGGATGTAGAGCGGTTCGGTAGGTCCAAGGACCACGTTGTCGGCGGGCCCCGGCAACGCCGGATCGCTCGACCAGTTGCCGGGCGCCTGCCAAGAGCCGCCCTGCCCGTTCGTCCAATTCACGACAGCGCCGCGCGAAACGTCAACCCACCCCAGTATGGCCAGCGCGCAAAACAAGCAACGGTGCAAAATCTTCACATACATCCTTTGGCTGAACCGCGGAGACGACGGAACTCCGCATTGCTGCGGGGCTAACCAACATCCTGCCCCGCCCGTTTGGACCGGTCAAGCACGCGGCGGACTCCAGGGGAGAACGAAGCCAATTAGGGCAGAACCTCCGTACTCGGCAACGCATGCCGGAGCTGGGCTACGCCAGCTTGCGTCACTTTCGTGCTCTTTACGGAAAGAGTTCGCACCGTGGGAAACGACTGCAAGGCCGTGATAATCGCCGGCAGATCGCCGTCGCCGATCGGGGCGCCCGACAGGTCTACGTCGACGCCCACGTCCGCCCCGACTTCGACCTGCATGACGCTGCCGCCGAGTTGCTGGATGTGCTTGATCGCGGCGCCTGGTCGACGGTGAGGGGATCGTAGTGGATCACGCAGCCTGGCAGCTTCTGCTGCAAACGATCGACCGCCGGCGCCGAGAGGGCGTTGTGCTCGAGCATGAGATGCTCGAGTCGCGACAGCCCTTCGAGCGACGCCAACCCCTGATCGGTGATCCGCGTGCTCGAGAGATTGAGCACCCGCAGCCTCGGAAGCGCTTCCAGATGAGGGCGCAGGCTCGCGAGCTGCGCGTCGTCGAGGTCCGAGCGGCCCAGGAACAAGTACTGAACGCCGCGACGCCCCAGCAACTCCATCTTGCCGTCGCTGCCGCCGCGGATCTCGCGGCCGAGCACGCGCTCGAAGGGATCGACCGCGCGACGAAAATCGCGGAACTGGTAGATGCACGCCGAAGGAAGCGCGGCGAACAGAATAAAGATCAACAGCGCTTTCAGGCTGAACTGCGGGCGAGACATTTTGCAAACCGCCTTCATTCGAGTCCAAACTCACTCGGCACGCACCGCGGCGATTCGCGACGCAAGGCGAGTTCGATCGAGTGGCGGAGGGAGTCGACTTGCCACTCCAGTCTCTCGAGCCAATCCTGATCGTCGACCGACAACGCCGAATTCGCCAACGCGGCCCGCGCCTCGGTATCCTCGCGCACGGCCTCCTTCAGCGCCTTCTGGTACCAATCCACAGCCGGCTCGTATTGTTCGAGATCGTGAAACGTTGCGCCCAGACACGCCCACAACACTCCCGCGCCTTCGAGATGGCCGTACCGCTCGTTTGCCCGCAAGAAGTGCGCGAGCGCTTCGTTTGGCTCTTCGCGATCGAAGTGCATGAGCCCTTGCTGGAACGCGGCACAGTCGGTATCGAAGGAACCCCCTTCGGATTCGGCTTGAGGATCGTCTACTTCTTTCTCAATCGCTCGGTAGACAGCCGCCGACTGCTCTCGGCGGCCGACTTGGTGAAGGAACCACGCCAGATCGATGACTTCCTGCGTCCACCCGGATTCTGAGTAACGCTTGACGAACGCATAGATCTGCAACAGTTCGTGATCATCCCCCGCGAGTTCGGGGCGCGCACCGCCGGTGCAGGTCAGGTCGTATAGCTCGTCCCCCGTCGCTGCCAGATAGGCTTCGACGCGAGCCTCGATATCGGGCGGGAACTCAAAGTCCGGTAGTTGAATCCGACCGTACATAGCATGTCCCCGCAAGAAAACCGCAATACCTGAGGACACGAGCCCGTCACCGCTGGTTCATCCAGCCGCTCACCTTAAACTCCCCCGACCGCCGCACCACCGCCGTCACCGCGCCGTCGCGGGCGGTGTGCCAGACTCTCCGCGTTGTGCCGCGGAAGGCCGTTTGGGCGCCTTCCAGGTCGCGGCCGCGGCCGCCGCTGATCACCACGTGCTCGGGGTCGCTCCAGGCCAAAAAGTTCGGCGGGTTGCTGTTGGGGCTGCCATGGTGGGGGGCCATCACCAGGTCGCAATCGAGCGGCGTTTCGGCCAATAGGTCGCGCATCCCCTCGGCCTCGAGGTCGCCGGGAAGCAACAGCCGCCGGCCGGAGTATTCGATCGAGAGCACCAGGCTCGAGGCGTTGTCGGTGCTGTAGGCCTCGCGTTCGAGAGGATGGAGCGCCTCGACGCGGCAGTCGCCCCCCACCCGTAGTTTGTCGCCCGACCACATGCCGCGCACCGGCACGCCCGCCTCGCGGACCACTTTGAAGACCGCCTGAGCGAGCGACGAATCGGAATCGAGCGTGTAGGGCGTCGTGTAGACAACGCCGATCGAAAAGCGCTCGACGAGCTCCGGCAGGGCGTTGAAGTGATCGGCGTCGGCGTGCGACACGATCACCGCGTCGAGGTGGGTGATCCCCCGCGACCACAGGCAGTCCGCGATCGACCGCGCCGCGCCCTGCGGCGAGCCGAGCGCCCCGGCGTCGTAGAGCACCTTCTGCCCGTCCGGCAGTTCCAGGAGTGCGCCGCAGCCGTGACCGACGGAGACGAACGTCAGCCGCAACTGCGGCTCGCGCTCGCCGGCCAAACTCGGCGCGACGGCCCCCGCGGCGCACCACAGCACGAGCACGGCCGCCGACCACCGCGGCGGCAACCGCAGCCGCGGCCACGCCAGCCAAACGCCCAACAAGCCATAGAACCCGAGCAGCCACCAGGTGGCCGGTCCGGCGACCCAGAAGTGGCTCGAGGGTAGCTCGCGGGCAACAGCGATCGCGGCGTCCATCAAGCTCAAGCCGGCGGAGCAGATCCAGCCGCATACGAGCGCGAGCGGCGGCAGAAACCAGCCGAACAGCAACACCCCAAATCCAGCCAGCAGCGCCACCGTGCTCGGAATCCACAGCAACGGGTTGAGCGGGATCGACGAGAGCGACAGCAGATGAAAGTGGGCCATCGTGAGCGGCAGACTCACGAGCCAGATCGCCACGCCCACGAGCGTGAGGTTCCAGAACCAGCGACCAGCGAGCAGGGCCGCCCGCTGCGGCCAAGGGCGGGAGCGCTCCACGAGGCGCTCGAGGGCTTCGCTGCCTTCGCTGGAGGACGCGCGCGACCAGCGGTACCACCAGCCCATCGTGGCCACGGCCATGAACGAAAGCTGCGGACCGACGCGAAACAGATCGGCCGGGTTGAGCGCGAGCACCAAGAGCGCCGCGGCCGCGAGCGCATTGAAGCCCACGTTCGCCCGACCCAGCCACTGCCCGCCGCACAGCAGTGCGACGAGCACGGCCGCCCGCACCGCGGGGGGCTCGGCCCCGCTGACCAGCACGTAAGCGGCCGTGAGCAGCGCCACGCCGGCTAGCGCCGTGCGCCGAGGCAGCCAACCCAGCCGCAACAGGCTAAGGAGCGCAACGGCCAGAATGCCTACGTGCAGGCCGGAGATGGAGAGCAGGTGGATCGAGCCCGTTTCCATGTAGGCGTCGACCTCGTCGGGCTCGATCGCCTCGCGCTGGCCGAGCAGCAGAGCCTGGGCTACGGGCAGTTGGCTCGAGGTCACGTAGCGTCGCAGATCGCGGTCGCCCGCGGCGCGAAGCTGGTCGAGCAGGCGCCGCAGCGACCAGGGGTTCCCCGTCGCCAGCTTGCGCACGCAGTCAGGCGTTTCGCAGCGCAGCACTGTCAGCAGGCGGTCGCCGCGCTGGTGGCGGGCAAAGTCGAACTCGCCTGGGTTGTCGGGGGGAAGCGGCCGGGCCAACTGGCCGACGATTCGCACCCGGTCGCCCGCGCCGTAGCCCAGCAGGTGCCCTTCGACGAGCACGGTCGTGCGCCCGCTGGCCGAGCGCCAATGGTCGCCGTCGCGAACGGCCAGGAGTTCGACGATCGCGCGGGTGCGATCGCCGCGGGGCGGGCTGCCGAGCGCTGGGGTGCGCGGGGCAGGGATCAGCCGCGGCGCCGCCACGACAAAAGCTTCCACGCAGGCGGGCGTCTGGTCCGGGCGGGCAAAACGTGCGACCTCGTCGGCCGCGTAGAGATTCCACCAAGTGTGGTGCCAACCGGCTGCCAGAGCCGCCCAACCCAAGAGCAGAGGCGCGGCCCCGGCGGCGGTCGAAAGTTTGCGAGTTCCCAGTGCCCAAACCGCGAGCCCGATTCCGCCCGCCAGTCCGAGCGCGCCCAGGGACCACTGCGGCCCGTAGGCGTCGAAGGCGATTCCGGTGGCAACGGCCACGACCACGGCCACTAAGGGCTGGTAACGAGGCGCGGCGGCGGCCAGCGCGGATTCCATGGTCAGGGCAACGAGGCGAGTCGAGAACGCCGGAAACGACTGCGGGCCGCCCAAAGATCAGGCGGCGGCGACTCGCTCGATTGTACCGCCGCGTCGGCCGGCCGCCATCACGCGGCGCGCCAGAGGGCTGCTTACCAGGCGAGCTCGAAACCGAACGAGAGGCCGGTCGCGATCACGTAGTCGCTAGTCATGATCTGCGGCGGAGTGACCGGGTTGAACGTGATCTGACTGTTGGCGGTGGCGATGCCCTGCAGATAAATGAAGTCCCAAGAGGTGCGCAGCTTGCAGTTGGTTCGCAGCATGTACTCGGCGTGGATGTTCGTCTCGAGCATGAAGGTCAGATTCTGGCAGGCCGCCCGCTCGTCGCGATCGGGGGGAGCGTTGGTCGCCACGATGTGGACCAGGCTGCGCTGGTCGGCGAAGTTCACGAGGCCGGCGATCTTGCCCAGCATGCCAAACCGCCAGAAGCCGTGTTGGCTGGAGAAGTCGTAGCCAAACTGGGGCCCAACCAGATCGTTGTGGGTGCGGACGAGGTAGTCGCCCGACAGGATCGCGGGGTTCGGGCCGCGGGCGATGAACTGGTAGCCTTCGTTCACGCGAACGTACCGCATGCCGAGCATGAACGTGTTCACGAAGCGCGGGTTCGCCTCGCGGACCCAAGAGCCATCGGGCGACATGAGCATGCGGTCGCGGCCCAAACGATCGATGCGAAAGAAGTTCAGCTCGTAGCTGTTGAAGTCAGCCTGGTACTGGGCGGCGTGGAACTCGTCGAAATTGAAGCCCGGATAGTTGACATCGGGGATTAGGCGGATCTGGTTTTCGGTGCTGCCGGGAGTGCTGTTGAGCTGCGAGGCGCCGTCGAACTGAAACAGCCCGTAGAAGGTGAACTCCATGCTGTAGTCGCGGTTGCGGTCGTCGCTGCCTAGCAAGCGGCCCAGAGTCAGCCGCGTGCCCGGCGTGTAACCGAGCGTGGCGCTGGCCGTGGTCATGATCTCGTCGGAGTTCGTCTTGCCGGAGAGAAACCGCTTGAGGTTGCGGGCACGGCCGAGCACGACGACGTCTTGCTGGGTGTACCAGAGGCCGCGTTGCACCCAGGCTTCGCTCGAGGCGACGGGCGCCGGGCCCCCGTCTTCGTAGAACTCGCCCTCCTCGAAGCCCTCGTCCCAAATGGGCTCGCCGACGGCACCGCCCACGATGGGGGGCGCTTCGGTGACCACGCGCTCGCCGACAACCTCTTCCTGGGCCCACAGATGGGCTGGAAAAACGAGCGCCGCGGCGGCTAGCAATGCCAGACATCCTTGTGCGGCGAGTCTCACCAGGTTCTCCTTCTTCACAGGTCGTCGGGCCCGTTGTCTTGCTCAATGCACCGCCCGCGGGGCGCGGTGCCGTTTGCCCCATCCTCAATCGACCAAATCCAGGCTTCGCGACAGGAATAATCGCTAAAATCGGCAAACAGGCCGCAATCTTCCCAGATACACAGCCGCCTTGGCCCGAGCTCAGTACGCCGGGCCAATTGCCGTGCGGCGGCCAATACGCGATTATTCAGGCAAATGGCCCCGGCGGATCGGGGCCGTGCTAGCAACCCGTTCTTGGGAGCCGCGCCACGCCATGTCGAATCCCCTCGAGTCCCTCGTCGCCTGCGGCACCAAGCTCTGGCTCGATTCGATCGACCCCGACCTGATCCGCACCAACCGCGCCTGGGGCGCGAGCGGCGCCACGTCGAACCCGATCATCGTGTCGGACCTGATCAAGACAGGCCGCTTCGACGAAGATATGGAGCGGCTCTTTAGCCAGGGACTGCCCGACCACGATGTCGCCTGGAAGCTGACCGACCAGCTCGTGTCGGAGGCCCAGCAGGTGTTCCATCCGGTCTGGCAGGAGACCCAGGGGAACAATGGCTACGTGAGCTTCGAGCTCGATCCGCTGCTCGAAGACCCGCAGGCGGGCCCGCCGCATGCCCAACGCGTCGCCCGCTATCTCGAGCTTGGCAAGCAATGGGCCGCCGGGCACGACAACCGCATGATCAAGATCCCCGCCACGCCAGCCGGGCTCGACACGATCGAGGACCTGGTGGCCGCGGGCGTCACGCTCAACGTGACGCTGATTTTTAGTCCCCGACAATACCGCGCGGCCCGCGACGCCGCCTGGCGCGGCGCGCAGCGGCGCAAGGACACCAAGGGCTTCAAGAGCGTCTACAGCATCTTCGTGTCGCGCGTCGACGTGTACACCGAGAAACACGTCCCCAAACTCTCTTCCGCGGCGCAGGGGTTGGTGGGAATTGTGAATGCCAAGCAAATCTGGGCCGAGAACCAGAAGTTCTGGGCCGACAAGAAGCTGGCCCGCCAGCAGGAAATGATCTTCGCCAGCACGGGGACCAAGAAGCCGGAAGACCCGGCCTGGAAGTATGTCGAGGCGTTCGCCGGCAGCGACATCGAAACCAATCCGCCGGCCACCAACGAGGCGGTGATGAAGAGCGGGCGCACGTTCACGCGGCAGATCGACAAGCTGCCGCCGCCGGCCGTGCTCGATGAGATCGCCCGCCTCGTGGACATGGAACACCTGGAGTCCACGCTGATGGCCGAGGGGATCGAGAAGTTTGCCCACCCGCAGCAGGCGCTGCTCAAGCTGATCGGGGAGAAGCGGGCGGCGCTGGCGGGAGCGCGGTGAACTTTACAGGCATGTCCTCGAAGCGTCATGCCGATCGAGAGTGGCCGGATGAGCCGACGGCTGAATGGTTTCCGGGCTTTCCTAAACTAGTTTGCAGACTGAAATCGGTCCGTACAGCCATACCACCCAATGGCACCGGAAGCGCCACCGAGCAACGCTGATACGACCGCAGACAAAAAGACACGTTCGACAACGGCTGCGGGCGCGCCTCTAAGCAAATGCCATGCGACAATTGCGAGCATGGGCGATGCAAGGACGAAGCTGGTTGATGCCACAGCCAAACGCAATCGGCCGCGGCGACAACCAACACCGCTACCGAGGCAGGCTATTAACGCGCCGTAGAATGCAGCAGGAAAGAAAACAATGCCTCCTGCCGGACGCGGCAACGAGAGCAAGGCGAACGCACCACCCACAACGGCACCGAGACCGACGGCGCACGTGGCCGCAACAGTTCGACGACTCATTGAATCAGCTCCCTTCAAACATCCTGCACTCTACCGTCCCGCTCCAACGCGACTCACTTCCATAGGTTGGAAGGCGAACGCGGTTGCGAACTAGAGTGTCTCTTTCTCTGGATGGCCGGGGCGACCCCTCGTTCGCTGCGACCCGCTCGGGCCGCGCACGCGTCCTGGAAATTCTGACGCATCTCGGGCCGACCCCGCAACCTGATACTCGCACGTTTCCAGTATTGTGGACGGGGTCTCGCTTAAGACTCCAAGAAAGTCGCCGCCTGATGGTTAACCTGTTCAGTCCTACTACGGTTTGCGTTGTCGATCAGGAGAGTCGGTCCCTTGCCAGCGATGTGCCCGCGGGTTGTGCGGGTTCTCTGGCGGTCCGACCATCTGTCGGCGGAAAACCGAGAGTGGCTGTGCGATTTTCAGACGCCGTAGTCGTGTCGATTGGCGTCGCCGGCATTCTGGTGGGGCTGATTCTGGCTCGCGGTCTGTTCATTTGCGTTGGCATTCCCCTCATGGTTGCGTTTGCCGGGCTGCTCTTTGCCCATTGGGTGGATGGAAAGCCGCGTTGAGCGAGCATTTCATCGTGCATCACCGCCTGGACCTGGGGCAGAGTTCGGCTGCTCCCGCCCCGGCTCCCGATTTGCTAGGATGGTGGGCCTGGCAGGCCGAAACCGATGTCGTTTCGGCCTGCTCGTTTGGGCGGACCCCGTCTCCAGCCCGGCCCTACCCTCTCTGCAAGCCAGGATGCCCGAATGGCCCTCGATCCTTACCAGCCGTGCCCTTGCGGCAGCGGCAAGAAGATCAAGTTCTGCTGCGCCGACGTGGCCGGCGAGCTCGACAAGTTGCAGCGGATGCTGGCCTCGGAGCAGTACGCCGCCTGCGTCGATCGGGCAGACCAGCTGCTGGCCAAGCATCCCGACCGGCCGGCTTTGTACTCGTTCAAGATCGCAGCCCTTGCTTCGCTAGGGCAGCGCGAGGCGATGGCCCGCACGGTAGCTGAGTTCTCCGCCAAGCATCCCGGCAACCCGCTCGCCCTCGCGGAGCAGGCGATGATGGCCGGCGAGCGTGGCGAGCTCGTCGAAGCGGTGGGCTTGTTGCAGGAGGCCGTGGAGTCGGGGGTCGATCCGCTCCCGTCGGCGCTGGTGGCGGCGTTCGGCGGCGTCGGCAACTATCTGGCGGTCGACGGTTTCCTCCCCGCCGCAGTGCAGCATTTGGCGACCGAGCTCTCGCTCGTCGAGAGCCCTGAGTCGGCGATGGGCAGCCAGCGGTTGTCGCAGGTGTTGTCTGCGGCGCAGGTCTCGCCGCTGCTGCGACAAGTCTTCTCGCTGCGTGGCGTCGAAGAAGGAAGCAAAGCATCTGCCGAACTCCGCGCCGCCGTGGCGCCGGCGAAGCGACTGCGATGGCGCAAAGCCAAGGACGCCCTGACCGCGGTCGCCGAGAAAGCGCCGCAGGACCCGCTCGTGTGGCGCGACCTGGCCGTGCTCCGCGGCTGGCTGGCCGACGAGAACGGCGCCGCCGAAGCTTGGCGGCATCTGGCCGCGCTGCCGATCCCGCAGGATCAGGCCGTGGAGGCCGAGGCCATGGCCCAGCTCCTCTCCGGCGACTTCATGGCCGAGTCGGTGGAACTGGTGAAAACCGCTTACACGCTGAATTCGCTCGACGAAGTCGATGCACGCGTCGCGGCCGACGCCCACTTTCAGAGCACGCCGTTCGACGCCTCGGCTTGGAACCCCGAAATGGGCCCGCCGCCGCGGAAGTTCCTGTTCGTGCTCGACCGGCCGAAGGTCGCCGCCTCCGCGCAGCTCGATCTCGACGCCCTGCCTGAAACGTTGGGCGAGGCGCTCTTGTTCCCCAAGCAGACCGATCGTGAGGCCCGGCTCGAGCTCATGGGCCGCCGCGACAAAACGCCCGCCGCGCTCGAGGTGCTCCGCGCCGCGCTCGGCGACTTGCTCGGCCCGCAGCAAGGGGATGCAGAGGTCATCGGCAACACCGGCGTATTCGACGACCTGATCGCGCAGCGCCCCGCCTATCCCCCGGACACCACGATCGACCAGCACGACGAGCAAAACGTCGGCTGGCTGCGGCGGGCCTTGTTCGAACGCCTGCCCAGGATTCCGCTCAAGCTGCTGGGCGGCCGCTCCCTCGAGCAGGCCGCACCTGATGAGTCGGTGCGCGTCAAGCTGCTCGCACTCCTCTCGCACGTGCGGGCAGCCCTCTCGAACTTGGCCGGACAGTTCGATTTTGATCAACTCTTCACGCGTTTGAGCCTGCCGCAAGCGGCCAAGACTACCGTCAACGAGCAGGAGTTCGACGAGCTGCCGCTGGCCAAGTACCTCGATCTTGACCTGGCCGCGCTCGACGAGGAAATGCTCACCCGCGTCTTCTCACGGAGCGTGATCTCCGGCCTGCCGGAGGTGGCGATCAAGGCGGCGCGACTGCTGGCGGCCAACGAGTCGAGCGACGTGCAGGCGGAAGCCTATGGCTATCTCGCTCAGACCGAGATCAGCTCGAAGGCGGCGCTCGAGGACCTGGCCCAGGCCCAGCAAGCGGCCGACCGCGTGGGACGGTCGTCGGCCCCCTGGGACATCATGGAGATGGGATTGCGGGCGCGCCGCGGCGAGGGCGAACGGTTCTTCGAACTGCTTCAGCATGTTCAATCCGCGCACGGCCGCGAGCCCGGCGTGATGCGGCAGCTCAGCGGCCTGTTGATGCAGATGGGCATCCTCCGCCCCGACGGCACGATTGCCACACCGATGACGCCAGAGCCTGAACCGGCGGGGCTGATCGTGCCCGGCGGCGCGAGCGAAGCGGGGGGCAAGCTCTGGACCCCCGGCGGCGAGGAGCCACGCCGCGAGAAGTCGAGCCTCTGGGTGCCAGGCAGCTAAAGTCGGGTTGTGCGAATGTCGCATACCAACCCGCAGCGCAAGCAAGGAACAACAACGGTCTTGGGCGGTGAGCGGTCTTTGCGGCCAGGCACACGAAGGGTACGAATGCGATCCGCGACGGCAAGGTGGTTCTCCCTTGCTTGCGCTGCGGGTTAGTGTTGGAGTGCCGACCTGGATGAGCGAGTTCGATCGCCAAGTGATGTTGCGGGCCCTCGAGTTCGCTGCCCGCGGCCGCGGGTATGTCGAGCCGAATCCGCTGGTGGGGTGCGTGGTCGTGCGCGAGGGGCGGATCGTGGGGCGCGGCTGGCACCAGCGCTTCGGCGGCCCGCATGCCGAGGTCGAAGCGCTCGCTAGCGCCGGCGATCAAGGCCGCGGGGCCGAGCTCTATGTCACGCTCGAGCCGTGTTGCCACCACGGCAAGACGCCTCCTTGCACGCAGGCGATCTTGCAAGCCGGAGTGACGCGCGTGGTCGCAGCCATGGCCGATCCCTTTCCCCAAGTCGCTGGCGGCGGGTTGGCCGAACTGGCCGCGGCCGGCGTGCGCGTGGAAGTGGGCTGCTGCGAAGCTGAAGCGAAGCGGCTGAATGCGCCTTACTTAATGCTCTTGAGCCAAGCCCGCCCGTGGGTGATCGCCAAGTGGGCGATGACGCTCGACGGCCGCATCGCCACGCGCACGGGCGACAGCCGCTGGATTTCGAGCGAAGCCTCGCGGGCCATCGTTCACCAGTTGCGCGGCAGGGTCGACGCGATCCTTGTCGGCCGTGGCACGGCCGAGGCCGACGACCCGCTGCTCACCGCCCGGCCTGCCGGACCGCGCACGGCCGTGCGGATCGTGGCCGACCGCCGGGCGAAACTGGCCTCGACGAGCCAACTCGTGCGCACGGCGCGGGAAGCCCCGGTCTTGGTCGCGGCTGGCCCCGAAGCCTCGGCCGAAGACATCGCGCGGCTGCGCTCGGCCGGCTGCGAAGTGTTCGTCTGCGCTGGCGCCAGCGACGGCGAACGCTTGCAGGCGTTGCTTGCCGAAGTAGGCCGACGCCGGTTCACGAATCTGCTTGTCGAAGGAGGCGCCGGCCTGCTGGGCGCTTTCTTCGATGCCCGGCTCATCGATGAGGTGCAGGTGTTTATCGCTCCGAAGCTCATAGGAGGGAACGCCGCGCCAGGGCCGCTGGGGGGGCTGGGGTGGGAGCAGATGTCCGCGGCCGTCGAGCTAACAGAGCTCCAGGTCGAGCGGGTGGGGCCCGACCTCTGGATGCTGGGCGTGCTCCCGCGGCCCGATTCACCAGCAGCATAGTTTCTTGGCCCGCCTGCTTGCCGTATGCTGGGAGGGCGGGCCGCCCGTGCGGCCGCTTCCCGCCTTCGCTCAGCTCGTGCCAGGAAACTCACGATGCCCCGCCTTCCGATCCGCCTTGGTTTGATGTTCTCGCTGTTGTGTGCGGCCGCTTGGTCGCCGAGCCCCGTTCGAGCTCAATGGGCGAGTTGGCGAGGCCCCAACGCCAACGGCAGCATCGCCGACGGCGGCTACCCCACTGCCTGGACCGCCGACAAGGTGGCCTGGAAGGTCAAGCTGCCGGGCAAGGGGAGCTCCACGCCGATCGTGCTCGACGGGCGGATCTATCTGACGACGCCGGTCGACGGCCGCGACGCGGTGATGGCGCTCGACCTCGACGGCAAGCAGCTCTGGCTCACGCCGCTGGGCGCCGCGAGCGAGGCTAAGCACCGGCTAGGGTCGAGCTGCAACGCGTCGCCCGCCACCGACGGCCAAGGCATCTTCGTCTACTTTCGCAGCGGCCGCCTAGCGGCGCTCGACCTCGATGGAAAGGTCCGCTGGATCAACGACCTGGCCAAGACCTATGGCCCTGAGGAGCTGTTCTGGGATCAGGGGAGCTCGCCCGTCGTCACCGACCAGCACGTGATCCTCTCCCGCCTGCACGGCGGCGAATCGTGGATCGCCGGCTTCGACAAGCAGACGGGCGAGATGCGCTGGCAGCAAAAGCGGAACTTCAAGGTCCCGCCTGAGAACGACAATGGCTACACCACGCCGCTCTTCTTCAAGCACAAGGGACAGGACGCCTTCCTCGTTTGGTGCTCCGACCACCTCACGGCCCACTCCGCGGCCGACGGCGCGCTGCTCTGGACTGGCGGCGGGTTCAACCCGAAGGGTTCCGGCTATTGGCCGGCCATTTCCTCGCCGGTGATCTACAAGAACCTGGCGATCATTCCGGTCGGCCGCGACGACCGCGACGGCCAAGGCGCGATCCACGCCGTGCGGATCGACGGCGAAGGGGACCGCACCGACGCCCACCGCGCGTGGCAACGCGACGACCTCGGCGTGTTCGTCACCTCGCTGGCCGAATACAACGGCCGGATTTATCTGCTGCGGCCGCGCGGCAACGTGGTGTGCCTCGACCCGACGACCGGGGAAACGATCTGGAGCGAGCAGTTGCCCAAGGGGCGCGCTAGCTACTACGCCTCGCCGGTGATCGCCGGCGGGCTGCTTTACGCCGCCCGCGAAGACGGCCTGGTGTTCGTGGCCAACGTGGACGACGGCTTCAAGCTCGTGGGCGAGAACCCGCTGGGCGAGCAGATCGTGTCGTCGCCGGCCCTCGCCGACGGCCGCCTGCTGATCCGCGGCGAGGAGCACCTGTTCTGCATCCAGGCCGAAGATCGCTAGCGCAGCGTCACAGCGAGAAGTTCGGGTTGCCCTCCGATACTAGCCCGCAGCGCAAGCAAGGAAGAGCCACCTTTCCCTGGTCGAGCCTTGCGGACCCCTGCACGGGCCGGCAGCATTTTCGGCCAGCGCGCCCGGCAGGCGCTCCCGTCCCTTGCTTGCGCTGCGGGTTAGTGTGGCGCACCCGAAAAACGAGCTGTGACGCTGCACCAGCGGTCTACTCCTCCGGCCGGATTCCCACCCCCTGAATTCGGCCGTCTTTGTCCAGCGCAAACATCAGCCGCAGCGTCTCGCGCTCGAAGGCGGCCCGATAGACGAGCTGCACGCCTCCATCGCTCTCGCGCCGCTCGAGCAATTGCAGGCCGCTGAGCTTGCCAAAGCCGGCCAGCCGCGCGTGGTCTCCTTTGATCCGCGGCACGAGCTGCGCGTTGGCCTCAGGCGTGAAACGGTCGGCGTCGACCTCGCCGCGCTGCGCGGCCTCAACGACTTCGCGCAGTTTCGTTGTCGTGTGCGGGTCGGTGTCGGCGATCGGTTCGAGCGGCTTCTCGGCGAGCGCCGGCACGAAGTAGCCGGCGATGCCGCGGGCAATCTGCTCGGCATTGCCGGAGTCGGCGTTGGTGAGCACGATCACCGCGAGTCCATCGTCAACGAACCGCGAGAGCTGCGTCGAGAAACCGGGAATTCCGCCTCCGTGAAACACCATCCGGCGGTCGTTCGCCTTGCCGACTTGCCAGCCGTAGCCGTAGCCGGCCTCGCCTTCCTTGAGGCGCGTCGGCGTCCACATCTCGTCGAGCGTGGCCTGGTCGAGCAACGCGTGGTTCGCGAGCGCCGCGTCCCACTTCACGAGGTCGGCCACGCTGGAAACGAGCGCCCCCGCCGCGAACGGCTGGCTCGGGCTGACATACTCCCCGTTCCTGAGCTCCTTGCCGTCCCACTGGTAGCCTTGGGCGCGATCGGCGATCACTGCGTGCAAGTCGTTCACGCGAGTCTGCTCCATGCCCAGGGGACGGAAGATCCGCTCGGCCATGAACTCGGCGTAAGGCTTTCCCGAGGCCTGCTCGATCAGCATGCCGAGCAGGAAGTAGCCCGTGTTCGAGTAGTTCCATTTCTCGCCGGAAGGGAACTCGAGCGGCTCTTTGGCCACCAGGTCGAGGATCTCGCGCTGCGCGAAGTCCTTGCGGGCGAGCTTGTCGAAGTCTTTGACCGAGGTGTACCCCTTGATGCCTGACGTGTGGTTGAGCAGTTGCCGCACGGTCACGGCCCGCCAGGCCTCGGGCAGATCGCTCAGTCGCTCGCCGATCTTGTCGTCGAGGGCGAGCTTGCCGTCGCGAACGAGCAGCAGGACGCCTGTGGCCGTGAAGGTCTTCGAGACCGACGCCAGTTGGTAGACCGTCCTCTCGGTGGCCGGCGCGGCGAGCTCGACGTTCGCCAAGCCATAGCCCTTGAGGAGCAGCACCTTGCCATCCTTCACCACAGCCACCGAGACGCCAGGCACGTGCCGTTTCTCCATTTGGCGAAGCACGAAGGCGTCAACGCCGTCGGGAGAATTCGCCGCGGAAGCCGAACTTGGCGCTGCATCAGAGTCTGTAGCCGCGGCGACCGACGAAATCGAAACGCCAAGGCCCAAGAGCAGCGCGACGAGAAGCGGTTTCATGACCAAGGTTCGCTAGGTGTGAGGGGGACGGCGGAGGATCGGCGGCGCCGGAAATGGCAGGCCACCGGGTTTGTCCTCTATTCGGACGAAGGAGCAGTTTATCAGGCCCGCCCGCCGCGCGTGGCGTCGCGCCGGCGGTTGATTTACACTAAGCGCACCCGCCGCTACCCTTGGGAGCGCTCCCCCGCCTTGGATTCAGCCCGATCCTGAGAGCCGCCGCCATGCCACGCCTGATTCTTGCGCTCTTCGCGTTGCTCCTCGCGGCGCCGCCGCTGCCCGCCGCCGGCCCGGTGCGCGTGCTGCCTGAGGGCTCGCGGCCGTCGGACGCGCGGCTCGGCGCGCTTAAAGACCTCGACGGCTACTTCCCGTTCACCCCCGCCCGCTCCCGCGAAGCGTGGCAGCAGCGGGCGGAACAGGTGCGGCGGCAGATCCTGGTGTCGCAAGGGCTCTGGCCCATGCCGGAAAAGACCCCGGCCAACGCCGTGGTGCATGGCCTGGTGGACCGCGGCGACTACACCGTGGAGCGCGTGTATTTCGAGAGCGTGCCAGGGCACTTCGTGACCGGCAGCCTCTATCGACCCAAAGGCTACGCAGGCAAGCGCCCCGCCGTGCTGTTTCCCCACGGCCACTGGGCCCAGGGGCGCTTTCACGACATGGGAGAAAAGGCGCTTCGCGAGGAGCTCTTCCACGGGGCCGAGCGCTTCGAGCGCAGCGGCCGCACGTTGCTCCAGTCGGGCTGCGTGCAGCTTGCGCGGATGGGCTGCGTGGTGTTTCACTACGACATGCTCGGCTACGCCGACAGCCGGCAGCTCGAGCATCGCCCCGCGCCTGAAATTCGCCCGCACATGAACACGAAAGAAAACTGGGGATACTTCAGCCCCCAGGCCGAACTGCGGCTGCAGAACATGATGGGACTGCAAACCTATAACTCGTTGCGGGCGCTCGACTGGGTGTGCGGTTTGCCCGATGTCGACGCGAGCAGGATCGGCGTCACGGGCGCGAGCGGCGGCGGCACGCAAACCTTCATCCTCGGAGCGCTCGACCCTCGGCCGGCCGCCATCTTTCCGGCCGTTATGGTGTCGACCGCCATGCAGGGGGGCTGCACCTGCGAGAACGCGCCGCTGCTGCGCGTGGAGACCGGCAACGTGGAGTTCGCGGCCCTCTTCGCCCCCAAGCCGCTCGGCATGACCGGCGCTGACGACTGGACCAAGGAGATCGCCACCAAAGGGCTGCCGGAACTCAAGCGGCACTACGCCCTGTTCGGCGCCGAAGACCACGTGCAGGCGTGGCCGCTGGTGCAGTTCGGTCACAACCTGAACTACGTGAGCCGGGGCCTGATGTACACCTGGTTCAACCAGCATCTGGGCCTGGGCCAGGAGCAGCCGATCGTAGCGGAGGACTACGAGCCGCTCTCGGTGGCCGAAATGACCGTCTGGGACGCCGCTCATCCAGTCCCGCCGGCCGGCGACGACTACGAACGCGTGCTGCTGCGGCAGCTCACCGAGGCCTCCGACCGGCAGCTCGCGGCGCTCACTCCCAAAGACGCGGCCTCGCTCGCCGAGTATCGCCGGGTGGTCGGCGGGGCTCTCGAGGCAATGATTGGCCGTGGCCTGCCGAAGGCGGGCGAGGCGACCTTCGACCTGGTCGACAAGTCGGACCGCGGTTCGTACTGGTTCTTCAAAGGGCTCGTCAAGCACGCCGCGGCGGGCGAATCGCTGCCGACTGTGTTCTTGCATCCCAAGCAGTGGAGCACGCAGGAGGTGGTCGTCTGGCTCGACGGCCGCGGCAAGCAGGGACTGTTCGATTCGCAGGGCGCCCCCGCGGCGCCGATCGCCAAGCTGCTCGAGCAAGGCTACGCCGTCGCTGGCGTCGATCTGCTGTATCAGGGGGAGTTCCTCGACAACGGCCCGCTCGAGCAAACCCGCGAAGTGGGCAAGGCCGAGGACTATGGCAAACAGTTCGCCGGTTACACGTTCGGCTACAACCCCACGCTCTTCGCGCAGCGGGTGCGAGACGCCCTCAGCGTCGTGTCGTACGTGGCGCATGACGAGCATGAACCGCAGGGCATCGTGCTGGTGGGAGTCGAAGGGGCGGGGCCGATCGCGATCGCCGCGGCGGCCGTCGCTGGCGACGCCGTCAACCGCGTGGCGGCGGATACCCGGGGGTTCCGCTTCGCCCAACTCGAACGGACGAACCACCCCGACTTTCTGCCAGGGGCAGTGAAGTACGGCGATCTGCCAGGCCTGGCCGCCCTGCTGGCCAGCAAGCCGCTGTGGCTGGCCGGAGAGGCCGAGGCAGCGCCAGTGCTCGCCGCCGCCTATGCCGCGTCAGGCACGGGGAAGTCCCCGGTACTGGGCCAAGTCGGCGAGCTCGCGGCGTGGATCGTGTCGCGAAAGTGACACGGGTCCGCGACAACCGGGGCCCATAAAAAAAGGCGGGGCCTACGGGCCCCGCCTTGGAAGGCTTTCGCAGCGAGCTGCTAGCGGCGGACGGCGCCCTGGCGCCACGGAATCACCGTTTTCCCCCGCAAGGGAAACGAGCACTCCCACTGCGCCTCGAGCTTGGCGAGCTCGACGTCGATCCACTGGCCGAACGCGGCGTAATGCTCGTCGCCAGCCGGGGTCAGGACCGCAGCCACGGGGGCAGGGGCCATTTGCAGTGCAGATTGCTTCTCGGTGTTTTCCATGGTAGAGCCGCCTCTAATTAAGAGAGCCTGTTCCGGTGGCCGCCGGCCGCCCCGAAACGGAGCAGCAGGCGCCATTGCCCTGGGGAGAGTACAAATCTCGTGCCAGGGCCCCGCCCCATTACCATTCTAGACACGTTCGCCCACGAAGGGTTCGCTGGAAAACGTGCTGGGATGGGGTCTTTGGCTTACGAGCGAAATGCGGCCAAAGTTCGGGTGACCGCCGTGCAAAATCCGGGGCACGCCAAGACATTTGGCAGCAGTGTTGCCAAATGTGGCAGGACCGGAGCTTTTCTGCATCACCGCGGACGCAGACCTACTGCTCCGCCGCCCCGTCGTCAGCAGCTTCCCGCCCCCGGCGGGTCGCCCGGCGGGAACGCCCCTCTTCCCGCCCGCGGGATGCCCTCAACTCGTCGGTATCGAGGAAGCCGTCGCCATCCTTGTCGAGTTGGCCGAACTGCTTCTTGAGGGCGGCCGGGGCTTCCTCCTCAGAGAGCTTGCCATCCCATCCCTTTCTAGCTGTCATGGTTCCCTCTGCGGGACGGTTGGGGCTTGCCCGGTCGGGGCGGGTTTGCGCAGATTGACAGGCAGGAGTTGCTGGCGCTTGGCTGCGGGTGGTTCGGCCGGCGGCGGTCGTTTACCAGG
>JBGAPH010000007.1:0-185829 GCA_044221365.1 Pirellulales bacterium | reverse complement strand
CCCAACCCCGAAGGGAACCTCGCCTCCGCCCCACAACCCCAACCAACCGCACCCCACCGCCACCCGCCGCGGACCAACCCCGCTGCGCAAATCCCTCCCCCAACAACGACGAACGGAATACGCTTGGTTAAGGACTAGGCTGCCGCGGAACGGCTGAGGCCTAACGTTCTACTCGTCTTACCGCGCATTCTTCTGCGTTCGCTTTCTGGAGCCGCAACATGGTTCTGCATCGTCGGGGGTTCACGCTCGTTGAGTTGTTGGTGGTCATCGCCATCATTGGCATCCTCATCGCTTTGCTCCTGCCGGCGGTGCAAGCGGCGCGCGAGGCCGCCAACCGCATCGCCTGCACGAACAACCTCAAGCAGTTGGGGTTGGCGATGCACAATCACCACACCACCCACAAGAAGCTGCCCCCCGGCAATGCCACGGCCAAGGGAATCGAAGCCTTCAAGGGGATGTCGGTTCACGTGCGGCTGCTGCCTTTTATGGAGCAGCAAAACGTCTACCAGTTGATCGACGTCACTAAGGCCTACGACGATCCCAAAAACCAGCTTGCGCTCATGACGCAGGTGGCGAGCTTCCGCTGCCCCTCGGAGGAAGACGTGCTTCCCAAAGAAGCGGGCGGCCGGAACAGCTACTACTGCAACCAGGGGACGAATGTGATCTTCGGCTTGCCGGCGCCTGGCACGCCCAACGAGACGATGCCGCCCCCCAATGGCGTGTTCTTCCAGAACAGCGAAACGACGTTCGCCTCGATCAAGGATGGCACGAGCAACACCGCGGCTTTTAGCGAAAAGCGGCTGGGAGACGGCAGCAACGGCGTGTCGTCGCCGGAGAGCGACACGTTTCAACCGGGAACCTATCCCAACAACGCCGACGAAGCCCTGGCCCAGTGCGCCGCCTGCGACGTGCTCGACCTCGGCAAACAGCGGATCTCGAACGTGGGGGTGCCCTGGATTTGGGCCTATCACTCCACCACCATGTACTGGCACGCCATTCCTCCTAATGGCCGCTCGTGCATGTTCCCGCCTGGCCGCGTCACGACCACCGCCGGCAGTTCGCATGGAGGCGGAGTGAATCTGCTCATGTGCGACGGTTCGGTGCGCTTCGTTTCCGACGCCGTCAATCTGCAGGCCTGGCGAGCCTACGGCACGCGCGCCGGCAAGGAAGTCATCCGCGAATAGTCCCCCACCTCGGTCTCCTGCTCGGCTGAACTCATCATGTGTCACTTGCCTTCTCGTTTTGCGCGCACGTTGGGAATCGCCAGCTTGCTCTGTCTGCTGCCTTTGGCCGGCTGCGGCCGCACCGGCGGCCGCGACTTGTCGCTCGATGCCGACCAGGCGCGGCAGAGCTTCAACACCTTCCTCGAGACCTGGAAACAGGGTAAGACCGCCGGCGATCTCAAGGCGCTCGAGCCGTCGATCATCGCGGGCGACGAGGATTGGTCGTCCGGCGCGAAGCTCGTCTCCTACAAGGTCGCCCCGCAGGAATTCAACGACGGCACGAATCTGCACCTCACGGCCGAGCTGCAGTTGAACGGCAAGAAGAAGTCTAGCAAAGCCGCCGTGTCGTACGTCGTGGGCACGAGCCCCGTGATCACCATCTTCCGAAAATAGGAACTCGCGCGCCATGCCTCGCGCCCCTTGGTTGGGCTTGCTGCTCACCGTTGCCTTGTTGCCTGGTGTGGGCCCTCGCGCTGAAACTCCCGAGCCGGGCGCGAAGCCCATCCCCCAGGATCGCCGCGAACTGAAGCGAGCGCTCGAGGCGCTCAAACGCCGCCAAAGCCGCCTGCCGCTCGAGGGCCCGGCCGCCGAGCAGGCGGCCAAGGGCCCCTACGGCCGAGTGCACAACGGCCTGGCCCGCGCGCTCTACCTGCCGGCCGACTGGTATGCGGCCGACTTCAAACCCGACCCGGCGATGACGCTCGATCCGACCTTCAAGGTGCGGATGTTCTGGATCGCCGCCCGCGGCAACAACTGCCATTACTGCCTGGGACATCAGGAGGTGAAGCTTTCGTCGGCTGGAATGAAGGACGACGAGATCGCCGCCCTCGACTTCGAATGGACGCGCTACCCGGCGGCCGAACAGGCGGCCTTCGACCTGACGCGCAAGCTGACGGTCGCGCCGCACACGCTGACGGCGGCCGACGTCGAAGCGCTCCGCGCCTTCTATACCGACGCGCAAATCATCGAGCTCGTCTACACGGCCGCGTTCTATAACTCGGTCACCCGCTGGACCGATTCGACCGGCATCCCGCAGGACGAGAACTTCCGCGACCACAAGATTCAGCTCGACACCCCCACCGCCGAATTATGGAACGGCCGCAAGTCGCTGGTTGTCGGCGAGCCCCGGCCCGAGCGCCCTGCGCTCGAAGACCGCAGCGCCGCGGAGCAGGCGATGGCCGCCGCCGCGCGCCGGGCGCCGCTCGTTGCGCTCACGCCAGTCGATGTTGCCCGCGGCGTCTACGGCGACCTGTTCCCCGACAAGATTCCCCAGTGGGCCCTGGCCTTGGCCGCGTTTCCCCAGGTCGCCAAGCTGCAGGCCACGGCTTTCCGAGAGATCGAGCGCGAAGGCCGCAGCGATCCGCTGCTGCGGGCGCAGCTCGCTTGGACCTCGGCCCGCCACAACCGGGCATGGTATGCGCTGGCCGCCGCCCGCGACCGGCTGCTCGCGCAAGGGCAAACGCTCGACGACGTCTTCCGTCTCGATGATCCCGACGCCGCGCCCCCCGGCCGCCGCGAGGCCCTGCGCTTCGCCCGCAAGCTGACGGTGCGTCCGCAGAGCATCACCGACGACGACGTGGCCGCGCTCCGCGCGCATTTCCAGGATCACGAGGTGGCCGAGATCATCTACACGCTCTGCGCCGCCAACCTGTTCGACCGCTTCACCGAAACGCTCCAGTTGTCGGCCAACTGACGCCGGGCAGCGAGGGGCCGCTCCACTGACCTTGATAGGCAAATCCGCCATGAACCGCCGCGCGCCGCTGTCGCTTGCGCTCCTGTTGCTCGCTCTGCCGTCGCTCGCGCGGTCCGAAGAAGCTTTGCCGTCTGCTGCGCCCAAGATCGTGCCTGCCACGCGCCCGGCGATGAAGCAGGCCCTCGAGGACCTGAAGAAGCGCAGCCCGCGGATTCCGCCCCCCGAGCTTTCGGCCGACGAGCAAGCCCGCCTAGGGGAGCGCGGCCAGGGCATCGAATCGCGGTTGCGTGCGAAGTACCTGCCTGCCAGCGACGGCCGCAGCGCGGAGTTCGGCCGCGAGCCCGATCCTCACATGTCGCTCAGCTACGAATTCAAGACGCGACTGTTCTGGATCGTCTCGCGCACGAACAACTGCCACTACTGCATGGGGCACCAGGAGATCAAGCTCTCGCTTGCCGGCCTGAAGGAAGACGAGATCGCGGCCCTCGACGGCGATTGGGCCGAGTTCACCCCCGCCGAGCAGGCGGCTTTTCGGTTCGCCCGGCGGCTGACCTTCGAGCCGCATCTGCTGGCCGACGCCGACCTCGACGCCCTGCGCCCGCACTACACCGATCTCCAAATCCTGGAGATGGTTTTCTCGATCGCCGGCAACAACGCGATCAACCGCTGGAAGGATTCGCTGGGCATTCCGCAGGAGCCCGAGGCCTCGCGGTTTCTCACCCGCCTCTCCGGCCCGCCCCCGACCGACCGGCCGCTGCCGGTCAAGAGCTTCCTCACGCCCACCTCGAGCAAGTACCTCGATCGCCAGAGCCAGGTCGCCCCCTTGCGATCGGAGTCAGAAGAGGCGGCGCAGGCGTCGCTCCGCCGTCGGCCTCCGCTCGAGTCGCGCGAGCAGGTGGAAGCAGCGCTGGCGGCCGCCCGCGCCCGGCAGCCCAGGCTGCCGGTGGCGACAGAAGCCGAGGCCCGCGCGATTCTCCCCGACTCGTGGCCCGCCGGGCCGTTGCCGCAGTGGGTGCTCGTGCTGGCCAACTTCCCGCGCGACGGCCGCGGCCGCATTCTCGGCATTCAGCAGGCCGACGAGCAGCTCGACCTCGATCCCAAGCTGCGGGCGCAAGTGAGTTGGATCGCCGCCCGGCAGGACCGCGCCTGGTACGCCGTGGGGCACGCGCAGCGCAAGCTCCGCGAACTCGGCGCGAGCGACGACGAGATCTTCGCCCTCGACGGCGACTGGTCGCAGTTCACTCCCGCCGAGCAGGCAGCCTTGGGCTTCAGCAAGAAGCTGGCGGCCACGATGGACCTGGTGAGCGACGCCGACGTGGCTCACCTCCGCGAGCACTGGAGCGACCGCGACATCGTGCAGCTCGTTCACTTTCTCACCACGCGGGCATTCTTCAACCGCGTGACCGAAGCGGCCGGCCTGCAGTTGGAGCAGTAGCCGCTGTTTAGGTGAGCTTGCCGAGCAGCCAATCGCCCAGCCGCGGGGAGAACGCCTGCAGCGTGAACAGCAGCCGGGCCTTGCGCGGCAGAATCAATTCGACATCGCGGCGTTCGCAGGCGCGAAGGATTTCGGCCGCGACACTTTCTGGCCGCAGCGCTTTCACCTTTGCGCCGGCGCCTGGCTTGCGGGCCGAGTCCGGCAACCCCTCGTTGCGATCCACGCCTGCCGCCGACTGGGCCGAGGAGTAGCGGGCGCCCGAGTCTTCCCGGGCGATCGGCCCGGGGCACACCAGCAACACATGGAGGCCCTGTGGCCCAAGCTCCAGCCTGAGCTGCTGGTTGTAGGCAGCCAGCGCGAACTTGGTCACGGCATAAGGGCCCATGTAGCGCGAGGCGGTCTTGGCCGCCAGCGAGCCGATATTCACCAGGTGGCCGTGGCTGGCCAGCAGGTGGGGCATCGCGGCCCTCGTGCCGCGCACCGCCGACAGGAAGTTCAGATCGAGTTCCTCGGCATACTGCCTGGGCGTCACGTCGATCGCCAGGCCGCGGGCCGAGCGGCCGACGTTGTTCACCAGCAGATCGAGCCGCCCAAAACGTTCCACGGTTTGGCCCACCAGCCGCTCGACGTCGGCGTCGACCATCATATCGGCCACGATCGCGAGCGTTTGGCAGCCGGGCGCGGCCGATTGCAAATGCTGTGCGGCCGCGGCCAGCGCGTCGGCCCGCCGGCCGCAGAGGGCGACCTTGGCGCCGGCCTGAGCCAGCGCCGTAGCGATCGCCAGCCCGAGCCCCGCCGAGCTGCCCGTGACCAGGGTTGCTTTGTCTTTCCAGTAATCCTGCATCAAAGGCCGCTTGCTGAACTGCACGAAGGAACCGGCTGCCGCGCTGCGAGGCCCATTATGTCGGCCGCGAGCCATGCTCGCCATGCAGGCCGACGCCGTCCGCAGGTGTTTTGGTTTGACAACCTGGGCCACCGGAGCCTAGTTTGGCCTGAGAGTGTTTTTTCTCTTGGCTCGCGCGTTTTTCTCGGGATTGCGATGTCGAAAGAGTTCGATCTGGCCCGCGTGCTGAACAGCCGGATCGTGGCGGTGGTCCGCAGCACGCACGTCGGCCAGTTGACCGACGTGGCCGAGGCCCTGCTGGCCGGCGGCGTGG
Source organism: Pirellulales bacterium (assembly GCA_044221365.1). Classification (GTDB taxonomy): domain Bacteria; phylum Planctomycetota; class Planctomycetia; order Pirellulales; family JBGAPH01; genus JBGAPH01. The sequence continues at coordinate 180,321 of JBGAPH010000007.1, read as the reverse complement.
AAATCGTGGAGATCACCTTCACGGTGCCCCGCGCCCACCGCGTGCTCGAGCAATTGGCCGAACGGCTGGGGGACAAGATCCTGCTCGGCGCCGGCACGGTGCTCGACTCCGAGACCGCCCGCACGGCGCTGTTGGCGGGCGCCAAATTCATTGTCTCCCCCACGCTCAATCTCGACGTCATCCGCCTCTGCCAGCGCTACGACAAGCTCGTCCTCCCCGGAGCGCTCACTCCCACCGAGGTGCTCACTGCCTGGGAACACGGCGCCGACATCGTGAAGATCTTTCCCTCCGACCTGACCGGGCCCGCCTATCTCAAGGCGCTGCACGGCCCGCTGCCGCAAATCCGCCTCATGCCTACGGGCGGAGTCAATCTGCTCACGGCCGCCGACTTCTTGCGGGCGGGGGCCTGCGCCTTAGGGATCGGCGGCTCGCTCGTCGAAGCCGAGGCAATCGCCGCCGGCAACATGGCCCGCATCGAATCGTTGGCGCGGCAGTACGTGCAGGTCGTGCGCGAGACGCGGAACGTGGGGGATTGAGCGCACGGCCATGCGCTCGAGCGACGGCCTTGGGCCTGCTGCCCGGCGACATCGTTTTCTGCTAGGCTGACTGCGACGTTCGCGCGGCCGCGCCAGACTTCGTTGGGCCTGGGCAAGGAGCCCCTCGTTTTGTCGTCTTCGATCGAACCCACGCTCTCTCCCGAAGACGCTACCCGCGTGTGGGATCTGCTCGGCGCGCAGGTCGAGTTGCTCGCGCAGGCTTGGGAGCAAGCAGGGGATCCGCCCGATCTGGCGGCCTTCGTGCCGGCCGAGGCCGATTCCGTGCGGCGGATGCTGCTTGTGGAGCTCGTGAAGCTCGACCTCGAGCTGGGCTGGCAAACGGGCCGCCGCACATGGCGACTCGAGCAGTACGTCGCGGCCTGGCCCGACGTGGCGATCGGCGGGCTGCCGGTCGATCTGATCTACGAGGAGTATCACATCCGCCGCTCGTCCGGGGACGAAGTCGACACCACCGACTTCCTCCGCCGGTTCCCTCAGCAGGCGACCGAGCTGCGGCGGCTCTTGGAGATCGACGACCCAGAGCTCACGACGTCGCTCGCCCGCAGCCATCGGCTGCCCGATCTCGAGGTGGGGGACAAGCTCGACGATTTCGAGCTGCTCGCGCCGCTGGGGCAGGGCGCCTTCGCCAAGGTGTTTCTCGCGCTGCAGCGGTCGATGCAGCGGATGGTGGCGCTCAAGGTCTCGGCTGACCGCGGGAGCGAGCCGCAAACGCTCGCCCAACTCGACCATCCGCACATCGTCCGCGTGTTCGATCAGCGGCTCTTGCCCGAGCGGCGGCTGCGGCTCCTCTACATGCAGTTCGTGTCGGGCGGCACGCTGGCCCAGGTGGTGCAGCTCGTGCGGCAGACGCCCCCTGAGGCCCGCAGCGGCAAGCTGCTAGTGCAGGCGGTCGACGCAGCGCTGGCCGCCCGCGGCGAGCCGCCGCCGACCGACTCGCTGCTCCGCCGGCGGCTGGCGAACCTCACCTGGCCGCAAGCAGTGTGCTGGCTGGGCGTGCGGCTGGCCGAGGCGCTCGATTATGCGCACGGCCGCGGCGTGCTCCACCGCGACATCAAGCCGGCCAACGTGCTCGTGTCGGCCGACGGCAGCCCCAAGCTGGTCGACTTCAACATCAGTTTCAGCTCGGCGGTCGTGGGCGCCACGCCGGCGGCTTACTTCGGCGGCAGCCTGGCCTACATGTCGCCCGAGCAACTCGAGGCGAGCCACCCCAAGCGCGCGCGAACGGCCGCCGATCTCGACGCCCGCAGCGATGTCTTTTCACTTGCGGTAATGCTCTGGGAATTGCTCACCGGCTACCGGCCCTACCAAGACGACCGCATCAAGAGCGCTTGGACAGAAACGCTCGACACGCTGTCGACGACGCGGCAGCAGGGGGTTTCGGCCGAGGCGCTCGCGCGGATGCCGCGCGACGTTCCCCCAGGCATGCCCGAGGCGCTGCTGGCCTGTCTCTCCGCTGACCGCGAGGAGCGGCCGGCCAGCGCCGGACAGTTCGCCCGCCGGCTCGAACTCTGCCTGCAGCCGCGGGCGAGCAACCTGCTGCGGGTGCGGAGCGACTTGTGGCGCTGGCTGCGGCGGCGGCCGGTGTGGCCGTTGGTGTTGGGGGGGCTGGTGCCGAATGTGATCTTGAGCGTGCTCAACATCCTGATCAACTTTCGAGCGCTCGTGGAACGGCTCGAGGCGACAGATCCTGAACTTGTGCCGGTCTTCAAATACCGGGTGGTGCCAACCGTCAACGCCACGCTCTATCCAATCGGCTTGGCGGTCTTGGTGTGGTTGGCGTGGCCGGTGATCTCGTCGGCACGGCGACGGGCGCTGGGCCTGGCGGTGCCGATCGCGCAGCGGACGGCGCTCGCGGTGCGCTCGTTGTGGATTCCCGACATCACGGCCTGGTTCGCCCTGAGCCTGTGGATCGTGTCCGGGCTGATCATTCCCACGATGCTGCACCTGGCAGCGGGAAGCGATTCCCAGGTCGGGCTGTTTCATTACGCGCAATTTGCGCTCTCGCAGTCGCTGTGTGGGCTGATTGCGGGCTCGCTGTCTTTCTTCCTGCTCGCGTTGTGCGCGCTGCGTGTCGTGACGCCGCTCTTGGTCGACGTCGATGCCTTCGCACCGCAATTGGCTGCGGGGTTGACCCGCTTGAGCCTGCGCACTTGGCTCTATGTCGGCCTGGGGCTCGTGGCCTTCGTCGTCGCGCTCTGTTGGCTCGTGTTCTCGGGCACTCAGGACAAGCTACTCTTCGGCGCGTTCGCCCTGATCGGCTTGGCAGGGCTGGTCTTCTCTCTCTGGGCCGCGCGGGCGGTGCAGAGCGATGCCGCAGCGCTCGCCCTTGCCATGCGCCCCACGGGTGGCGAAGACGATACGCTCGACTCCTTCTGGAGCGCGACGCGCTAAGTTCTTGGGCGATGACTCGCGTCAGCCGATCGCCGCAGCCCCTAGCGAATGGGTTTTAGCCGTGGTCCGTGCCGATCTGCGGCGTCGCCTTGTGGTGTTCGAGGGTCTCGCTCAGGGGCTCGTCCACCTCGTCCTGCAGCAACTTGCCTTTGCCCGCCAAGACGGCGAAGAGGTAGTAGAGCCCCGGAATGACGACGACGCCGATGATCGTGCCGAGCAGCATGCCGCCGACGGCGGTGGTGCCGATCGTACGGTTGCCGATGGCGCCCGGCCCGCTCGCCCGCACTAGGGGAATGAGTCCCGCGATGAACGCGAACGAGGTCATCAGAATCGGCCGGAACCGCAGCTTACCGCCTTCGATGGCCGCCTCCTTGAGGCTCACCCCTTCGTGATGCCGCTGCACGGCGAACTCGACGATCAGGATCGCGTTCTTGCCGAGCAGACCGACGAGCATCACCAGGCCGATTTGCGCGTAGACATCGTTCGCCAAGCCCATCGCCTGCAGGAAGAGGAACGACCCGAACAGGCCGACCGGCAGCGACACGATCACGGCCAGCGGCAAGATGAAGCTCTCGTACTGGGCGACCAGCACCAAGTACACGAAGATCACCACGATCACGAACACGAAGATGGCCATGTTCCCCTTGTTGGCCTCGTCGTAGGAAAGGCCCTCCCAGCCCACGCCATACCCGCGCGGCAGCGTCTCGGCGGCGACCTCCTGGATCGCCTTGATCGCTTCGCCGCTGCTATAGCCGGTCGCCGGCGCGCCTTGGATCGCCGCCGAGGGATAGAGGTTGTAGCGGTTGATTTCGTTCAGCCCTTGCAGCTTCTTGATCGTCGTGAACGCGGAGTAGGGCACCATCTCGCCGGCGTCGTTCTTGATGAAAATGTTCTCCAGGTCCTCCGGATAGCGGCGAAACTCCGGCATCGCCTGCACGAACACCTTATAGAACTGCCCGAAGAGAATGAAACCCTGTTCCCAGGTGCTGCCGATGACGATCGACAGGTTGTCCATCGCCTTGCCGATCGACACTCCCTTCTGCATCGCCACGTCGTTGTTGATCACGACCTCGTACTGGGGGTAGTTGGCGGCGAAGAACGTGAAGAGCCCCTTCACTTCTTTGCGCTTCGCGAGCGCGGCCATGAACTTTTCGGTGACCTTGCCGAGCTCCTGGTAGTTCATCGAGTTCGTCTTGTCGAGCACGCGTACCGAGAAGCCGCCGGCGGCGCCGAACCCCGGCACTGCCGGCGGCTCGAAGAACTCGAGCTTCACGTTCGACATCTTCCGGCATTCGTGCTCGAGCACTTGGATGATCTCTTTCGAGGTCAGCTTGCGCTGCGCCCACGGCTTGAGGTTGATCAGGCACGTGCCGGCGTTCGAGCCGCGCCCTTCGGTCAGCACTTCGTAGCCGGCCAACGAGGAGACTGATTGCACGCCGTCGACCGTCTTGGCGATGTCTTGCAGCTCGTGCGACTTGGCGTTGGTGTATTCGATCGTCGAGCCCGGCGGAGTCTGGATGATCCCGTAGATCATCCCTTGGTCCTCGAGCGGAATGAAGCCGGTCGGCAGCACGGTGTTCACCGCCACGATGCCGAAGCCGAAAGCCCCGATCACCAGCATCGTGAGCAGGCGGAGGGTGACGATGCGGCGCAGCAACCCGGCATAGCCGCCCGTAACCCTTTCGACGCCGCGGTCGAACAGGTGGAGCGAATAGGCCAGCGGGCCGCGCTTCTTCTTCTGCCCCGTGTGGGGCTTGAGGATCATCGCGCAGAGCACCGGCGTCAGCGTGAGGGCGACGACGCCGGAGAGCACGATGGAGGTGGCCATGGTGATGCCGAACTGCCGGTAGAACGTGCCCACCGGGCCCGTGATGAACGTGACCGGCACGAACACGGCCGTCATCACCAGGGTAATGGCGATGATGGCGCCGCTGATCTCGTTGACGACTTCCTTGGTGGCGCGGTAAGGCGAGAGGTGCTTTTCGTGCATCTTCGCATGGACCGCCTCGACGACCACGATGGCGTCGTCGACCACGACGCCGATCGCCAGCACGAGCGCGAACAGCGTGATCAAGTTGATCGACAGCCCAAGCACTTGCAGGAAGAAGAAGGTTCCGATCAGCGACACCGGCACCGCGAGCGTGGGAATGAGCGTGGAACGCCAATCGCCAAGAAACAAAAAGACCACGAGCGAGACCAGCACGAAGGCCTCGAACAGCGTGTGCAGCACTTGCTCGATCGAGGCCTCCAGGAAGCTCGACACGTCGTAGCTGACTTCGTAGGTCATGCCTGCGGGGAACGAAGTTTCCTTGACCTCCGCGAGCTTCTCCTTCACCTCCTCGATGACGGTGGCGGCGTTGGTGCCCGGGAGTTGCTTGAGCACGATGGCGGCGGAGGGGCGGCCATCGATGTCGGAATAGATGTTGTAGTAGGAAGGGCCTAGCTCGACGGTGGCGATGTCCTTGAGACGCAAGATCTCGCCGTCGGAGTTCGCCCGGATGATGATGTTTTCGTACTGCTCCGGCTTGTTGTAGCGCCCCACCCACGTCAGCACATACTCGATCGTTTGCGAGGTCTTGCCGGTCGCCTGGCCGAGCCGCCCCGGCGAGCCGATCATGCTTTGCTCGCCGATGGCCTTCATGACCTCGTCGGCCGACACGCTGTAGGCCCGCATCCGTTCGAGATTCAACCACACTCGCATGGCGTATTGGCGGCTGCCGAGGATCGTAGCGCTGCCGATGCCGCGAATCCGCTTGATCTCGGGGAGCAGGTTTACGTTGGCGTAGTTGTAGAGGAAGTTCTGGTCGTGGCTGGGATCCGTGCTGTAGACGTTCACGTACATCAGCATGCTCGTCATGGCCTGCATGACGATGATGCCTTCGCGCTCCACCAAGGGCGGCAGCCGGTTCTTCACCGTCTGGATGCGGTTTTGAACGTTCAAGACCGCCACGTTCGGGTCCGTGCCGGGCTCGAAGATGATCATGATCGTGGCTTCGCCGGCGCTGGTGGCGGCGGAGGCCATGTAGCGCATGTCCGCCACGCCGTTGATGGCCTGCTCGAGGATCACGAGCACCGAGTCGACCAGCACGTTGGCGCTCGCGCCGGGAAACGCCACGGTCACCACGACGCTCGGCGGCGCCACGTTCGGAAACTGCGCGATCGGCAGGGTTGTGATCGACAACCCTCCCAAGAACAAGATGATGATCGAGATGACGATCGCCAGCGCAGGGCGATGGAGGAACTTGGAGAACATGTTGGGATCCAGCAGGGCAGCTTCACTCGACGCGGCGGTGTGCTATTCCGCGTGATACTTCAGGCGGGCAGCCACTTCCTCCGGCTTACGGTCCTCGTACGCCACCTTCTCGCCGTCGCGCACCTCGCGGACGCCCTCGAGCACGATCTTGTCGGACGGGCTGACCCCGTCGACGACGTAGATGTCGTCCAGTTCATTCCGGACGGTAATCTCCCGCTGGTGCGCCACGTCGTCCCCGTCGACCACATACACGTAGCGTTTGTCGAGAACCTCGAAGGTGGCCCGCTGCGGGATCACGACCTGGTTCTCTTGCACCCGGTTGATCGAGACCGTGCCGGTTTGGCCGTGACGCAGGATCCCTTCGGGATTGGGAAAGTCTGCGCGGAAGGCGATGTTGCCGGTGGTGTTGTTGAAGTCGGCCTCGATGGCGCCGATCTTGCCGACGTGCGGAAACCGCTCGCCATTGGCCAAGACCAATTCGACTTCGGGATCCTTCTTGTTGTTCCTGCGATCTTCCATGAACTCGAGGTAACGGGCCTCGGGAACGTTGAAGTAGACCCACATCACGCGGTTGTCCGACAGCGTGGTCAGGACCTCGCCTTCCTGCACGAGGCTCCCCTGTTGCTGGCGGAGGCGATCGACGATCCCCTCAAAGGGGGCTTTCACAGTCGCGAAGTCCAATTCCGCGGCGGCCAACTGGGCCTTCGCCTGGGCCTTGGCCAGCTCCGCCTCGCGGAGGCTCACCTCATTCTTCGACACCACCTTCTGGTCGCACAGCTTTTGGGTGTATTGAAGCTGCAACTGCGCGAGTTGAGCCTCGGCCTTTTCGGCGTCGAGCTTGGTCTGGTACAGCACCGGCCGCACTTTGAACAGCAGGTCCCCCTCCGTGACGCGCTGCCCTTCCTTGATCGAGATCGCTTCGAGGTAACCCACCTGCAACGCGCGGACCATGATGTGCCGCTGCGAATGGATCTGACAAACGTACTGCTGAGTCAGAGTGACGTCCTGCGACTGCGGATTGGTGGCCAGAATCTTGTGGGCTTCGTGCGGGTGCTCTGCTCGATGGCCGCACCCCGCCAACGACAAAGACGCCAACAGCATCGTCATTCCCAAGGCCGACGAGAGTTTCATGCGAGCTCCGGTCATAGTGTTCCCTGCATGCGCGCACTGCGACGTAGGAACGCCGAGCAGGCGATCGAAGTTGTTGTGGAATAACTGCGGTCTGGGTGGGAGCGCTCGTGGAGGACGAGTCGGACGTCCGACGGTTGGAGCGTCGCACGCGTTCATCTGCGAGCTGCGATGAACAAGCTGCCCGTAGGTCTTCTCGAGTTCCGGTGTGTCTGCCAGCTGGTCTTGCGGTTCGTCCGCCTGCCGAAGCTGCGGCGAATCGGTCCTGACCGGCTGGCGAGTCAGGAAAGCAACTAGCGCGCCATAGGCAGTGCGGAAGAGCACGGTAGAGGGTGCACACTGCGGCTAAGACGCGAGTTTTTCCGCATCTCGCGCGCTTCGGAGAGCCGTGCCGGGCGTCCGAAGTTACGGTTTTCTCATCCTGGCTGCCGCCGCCCGACCGATTCCTATTCGTTCCGTGCCTCTTCGCGCGGCTAGATCTTGGCTGCGCCTTTGCGCCACAAAATTACGGCCGCGAAAGCTAGAGCAACGCGCGAATTGCTGGCCGTCGCGCCGAGGTCCCGCGGCTTCGATCGATCCGCGGCGAAGCCGCACACGGGAGCATGGTTTGCGCCTCTCGCGCGAGGGCGGCAATCTGTTCGCGGACCAACCTTCAGGGGGGTGCGAGCGTGAATAGCCGTCCGTGACTGCTAGCAGCCCTTCTCTCGGAGGTTCGTCAGCGAATGTCCCCATCCGGGTGGTGAACGAGCAGGCGAGCACGCAGCCCGGAAGTGCCACATTCGGCCTGGTTGTTAGTCTGTAGCAAGGTTCGGGGATTTACCGCAGCCTTCGCCCACCTGTGACGAATTTGCCCATAAGCGCGACCGCGCAACCCCTTCGCACGGAGTTCTTGGACGGACTTCGCCGCGAACAGAAAGGGGCGCCACCGCCGGACGACCCCGCCGCGCAACTTCTTCAGGGACGAAGACGGATGAAGACTGCGAACTCTGTACACGCGAGGAAGGGGAAAAGCTCCCTCGCCATCGCGATCGCAGGCGGCCTGCTCGCGTTTCTGCCGGGCTGTGGAATCCCGCAACTTTGCGCGCCGCAACCCGGCCCCGTGACGCCAGCCAGCTTCAATGGAGCGACCTCGCCAGACAACTCGGCAGAGCTCGCGCCTCCGGAGTTCTTCCAAGATCCGCGGCTCACCAGCCTGATCGACCAGGCGCTCGTGGGCAACCAGGAACTGCGCATCCTGGCCCAAGACATCGCGATCGCCAACAACGAGGTGATGAGGCGGCGCGGGGCGTACCTCCCGTTCCTCACCGGCGGCCTGACCAACATCTCGTACAACAAGTACAGCGATTACACGCCGTTCGGCAGCGACCTGAACCAAATCGTGAAGCCGGGCGGCGGACTGTTCCCCAATCCGCTCCCCGACTACTTGATCGGGGCAAACGTCAGTTGGCAGGTTGACATCTGGCGCCAGTTGCGCAACGCCCGCGACGCCGCCAGCCTGCGCTATCTCGGAACCGTCGATGGACGAAACTTCGTGGTGACTCGCATGGTCGCCGAGATCGCCCAAAACTACTACAAGCTGATGGCCTACGACAATCAGCTTGCAACCTTGGACGCCACCATCGCGCTGCAGGAGCAAAGCCTGACGATGGCCCGAGCCCAAATGGAGGCGGCCCGCGGCACCGAGTTGGGCGTTCAGCGTTTCCTGGCTGAAGTTCAGAAGAACCAAAGTCAGAAGCTGATCATCCGGCAGGCGATCGTCGAGACGGAAAACCGCATCAACTTCCTCTGCGGCCGCTACCCGCAGCCGGTTGACCGCGACTCGGCGAACTTCATCGAGCTGCACTTGCAGGCGCTCCAGGTCGGGGTGCCTTCGCAGTTGCTGCAGAATCGCCCCGACGTCGTCCAGGCCGAGCGCACGCTGGCGGCCGCCGGGCTCGACGTGCGGGTTGCGAGAGCGAACTTCTTCCCCAAGATGATCATCACGGCCGGCGTGGGCTACGAGGCGTTCGACCCCAAGTTCTTGTTCTACACCCCCGAGTCGCTGATCTACGGCGTCGCCGGCAACCTGGTCGCGCCGCTGATCAATCGCTCGGCCATCAAGGCCGAGTACCTGAACGCCGATGCCCGGCAACTGCAAGCGCTGTACGACTATCAGCGGACGATCCTGAATGCCTTTACCGAGGTGGTCAACCAGATCACGAAGGTGCAGAACTACAGCCAGAGCATCGCCATCAAGCGGCAGCAGTTGGCCTCGCTCGAAGCCGCGGTCGACGTCGCAGGCAAGCTGTTTCAGAACGCCCGCGTCGAGTACATGGACGTGCTGTTCGCGCAGCGCGACCGCAACGAAGCCCGCATCGTGCTCATCGAAACCAAGCAGGAGCAACTGGCTGGCATCGTCAATGCCTATCAGGCGCTTGGCGGCGGTTGGCGCTACGTCGGCAGTCCGATCCAAACTCCCCCGGAGGGTCTGCCGGGGAATCCCTTCCCCGCGCCGGACAGCGCGGCTCCGGCCGCGACGCCGCCCGAGGAGGTGCCCCCGCCGCAACCGGCGGCAACGCAGGAAGATAACGCCCACGGGCCCATGATGCCAAGCCCCTAAGGCCTCCTGCCGTCGCTCGAGCGACTCGAGGTGCGTCGTTAATCCCCTCGGAGCAGCGCTTCGTAAGCTGCCAGCGCCGCCAGGTGATTGCGGTCGGCGCGGAGGCCAACGTGCCCGTCGGGACGAATCACGAGGAGCGTAAGTCGCTCGACGCCCAACTCCCCTGCGCCGGCCGGCCCGAGTCGAAAGTGGCCGGCCACGCTCGGAGGCTCCGGCGCCTGCGCGTAGGCGGCCTCGAGCAGCGAAGCGCCTTCGAGCCGAAGCAGCCAGTAGCGCAGCGTGGCCCATTCGTCGAGGGGAGCCTTATTCCCCGCGATCAGCAGCGCGGTATGCCCCGCGCGATGCGCTAGCTCGTGCAGTAAACAAGGCCGGCCCTCGGCCAGGCGGACTTCGATCCCGTTCGGCAGCCGCTGCCCGGGCGCAAGCCGTTCGTGGGCGTCGCCCATCACGATGGGGGAGTTCGAGTAATCGATGTCGAGCTCCGCCTCGGCGATCGACTCATGGCGCCGCGTCTGCGGATCGGCGAAGATTGCCTTCAGCGACTTGTCGCGTGCTTGGCGCGCCGCTGGGTCGGTCAGATCTTGAGCCGCCTCGAAGGCGTCGCCCGAGGCAGTAATCATTTCGGCCACCGGGCGCCGCTCCGCTTCGTAGCTCTCGAGCAGCTTCGACGCGCAGCGACCCTGGCAGACGAGCGCGAGTTTCCAGGCCAGGTTATAGGCGTCCTGCAGGCCGCTATTCATGCCATGCCCTTGCGACGGCGAGCAAACGTGCGCCGCATCGCCGGCCAACAGCACGCGGCCTGCGCGGTAACGCGCCGCCACGCGGGTGTGGCAGTGAAACCGCGTGGGGTGCGTCACGTTGTCGAAGGACAAGGTGGGGAAGTAGCCGCGGAGCGTCGTCAGCGCATCGGCCACCAGGTCGGACTCGGCGGAGCTGGGGCGCAAGTAAACTCGCCAGCGCTCTTGCGGCAACGACGTCAAGATCACCGGAATCGCGTCGAGATAGGCGTAGTTCGCCTCGAAAGTTTCGGCCCAGCCTGGCACGGTGGCGTCGAACACGGCCCAGGGGGCCGCGATGTCGTGGCCGGCCAACTCGATGCCCACGAGCTCGCGCGTGGCGCTGCGCACGCCGTCACAGCCCACCACCCAACGAGCGACGACTTGCTCCGTCTTGTCGCCGTGCTGAATGGTCGCCAACACGTCGACCTCGCGCTGCTCGAGCCCCATAAGCCGCGACGAGCGGACGACGCTTCCGCCTTGGCTTTCCAGGTAATCGTTCAGGATCGACTCGGTCACCTCCTCGGAGATGCCAATATTGAAGGGGTAGCGGCCGCCGCAGAGGGCCAGATCAATCTCGCCCAGCAATGTTCCGGCGGAGTGAACCCGCGCCACGCGTTGCTTGACGCCGGCGGCCAGCAGCGGTTTGACGATGCCGAGCGACTCGAAGATCTCGAGCGAACGCGGATGCACCACGGTCGCCCGGTCCCAGTGGAGCGGCGCATCGTGCGCGTCGATCACCAGGCAGTCGACGCCTCGGCGGCAAAGCTCGGCGGCCAAAAGCAGCCCGGTGGGCCCCGCGCCGGCGACGAGCACGCTGACTTCCTGGGACAGAGGCGAGCTCACGGCGGCAGGGTCCTTAGGGAGGGGAAACAAAGGACCTGCACGCTAGTCGAGGGTCGGGCTGATCGCAAGTTGCGCCTGCCCAAAGCCAATTGATTGCCAGAATTGCCGCCCCGAGTTAGCATGCCGAAGGGATTGCGAACTTTCAAAGGGGGTGGACTTATGCGGCGTCTCTTGATCGGGCTTGCAGCGTTGAGTTGCCTGCTTGCGGCTCCGCGGCGGGCGATGTCGGCGGGTGAATATGTCGATGTTCCGCTGAATTCGATCTTCGACGTTTCGGCGGACGGTTCGCTGCTCCTCGGTAGGAACGACTCGAACCCCGACGACACGTTTCTGTGGTCTGAGGCCAAGGGATCGCAGCGGGTCCCCGGGCGTTTCTATGCGGCGTCTGACGACGGACAGTTCGTTGTTGGAGGTCGCACTCTGCGCCGCATTCTGTTGCCCGCAAGCGAGAATTCACCCGGTTTCTACCTGGATGCCGATTTGGGCGACCTACCCGGCGGAGCGGCATTCACGAGCGCGTCGAGCATCTCCGATAACGCCGCCGTGGTCGTCGGGGGCAGCAACGTAGACGATTTCGGGATCGACTCATACCTAGGCCGTGAAGCATTCCGCTGGACCCAAGCCTCGGGCATTCACTCGCTCGGCGACTTGGCAGGCGAGGGGCAATGGAGTCATGCCATTGATGTCTCCGCAGACGGGCAGGTCATCGTTGGCATCGCGAACATTCGTCGAGTCGCCGAGCCCAGCGGGAATCTTGTTCGCTTTCAGCCCTTTCGGTGGACGGAAGAGACCGGCATGGTGGGCCTGGGCTATCTGGACCATCCTGGGGAGTACGGCGGGGCATCGGCGGTGTCGGCCGATGGAAACGTGATCGTTGGGCAATCAAACGGCCGCGCCTATCGTTGGACGAGCGACACGGGCATGGTAGACATCACCCCGCCGGAGACCGCATCGCCATCGGGAGCAAACTACGGCGCTGCCTATGCGGCGTCGGCCGACGGCCGAATCGTCTTGCTCAACGCAGGGGCCGCGAGTTCCGAGTACCTGTGGGACCCTATTTTCGGTCCGCGCCGCATCGACCATTTCGTGCAGTCCCAAGGTCTGGTCATGCAGACATCGATTCCCGGCGCTCAATTCATTTCGCAGGATGGACGGCTGATCTACGGCACGCAAACGAACCTTGCCAGTTGGGCCTGGGGCATTCGGCTCGATGACTATTGGCCGGCCGAACTGCTGATGGGGGACATCAATGTCGACTCAACGGTCGACCTTAGCGACTTCGGAATTCTCAAGGCCAACTTCGGCGTCGGCGTGTTTCGCTATCAAGGCGATCTAAACGGTGACCACCGGGTCGACCTATCCGACTTCGGGCTTCTCAAAGACAACTTCGGCACGCGACTGCCGGCCACGCAGCCGGCGCCGGAGCCACCCGCGTGGACATTGGCAGCGATTGGCGTGGGACTGCTGACGCTCAGGCTGCGGCGATGGGCGAAACTCGGGTAGTACCGCTCCCCGGCTCGGGGCGGCGGCCAACACACCAGTCTCCTGTTGCCCGGCAGGTCGGGCCCTCGTAGAACAAGGGAGGTCCAGCCACAGGTCTGCGACTTCAGAGGTGCAGCCTTATGTCTTGGCGACTCGAGCGGCGAGAGCAGTGGGACGATAGCGCGGCGCGGATGCAGGTTCCGCTCCGCTCGACGTTCACTCTGTTGCTGGGTATGGCCTTGGGCGTTTGGCTCGGCCAACTTGTTCGCGACCGCGATCCCGGTGAGGTGGAGCGCGGAATTGCGCTCGTGCTGTTCTCCGCCGTGATCGTGGCGGCGAACGCCTGGGCCGTGCTCACGGTCGGCCGCGTCTTTGGACGGCTGGCGTTCGCCTGGATCGCCGTGTCCAGCTTGAACCTGCTGTTGCTCGTGTATCTGTCGCAACGGGGCGCGCCCGTCGCGCGCGACTTCTTCGGCGCCAACCTCTGGGCGTTGATGGCGCTCGTCACCGTGTTGTTCATCGGGCTGCGACGGGCCGGCGTGCGGCTCGTGCGCACGTAGCGGCCGCACCCCTTTCACGAGTCGGGCGACATTCTCGGCCAGCGCGCCAAACCGCGCTCGCGTCCCTTGCTAGCGCTGCGGGTTGGTGTGTGGCGCAGCGTCGAGAGCCCTTACCAAGGTCCGCGCACGTAGTACACGCCGAACTGGTCGGTGCTGCTCGGCCAGCGCGGCGTGCCGCGGAAGCCCATCCCGTTGCTGCTGAAGCCCGGCCAACTCCGTTGGAACTGCGCCGGAATCGTCGTCGTGCGGTTGTTGCCCACGCCCCAGGCGTAGTGGGCCTGCGTGCGGGCGGTGGGGGGCGTGATTAGGGCCAACGGCGCGCCGTACGAAATGTGGTAGTACGAGCCGTGCCAGGGGCCCTGCGCCTTGGCGCCGCGCTCGCCGGCGACAAAGGCCGCGAGCGTGGCCGCGGCGATCAAGAGTCCACGAAGTTTCATGACCAGTCGCTCCAATAGGGGGACGTTTTTTACCGCAGAGGACGCGGAGGACACAGAGAGGAGCCGAGAGCTTGAAACACGAAGACACAAAGTCACAAAGAGTCGAAATGCTTGGTGTCTTCGTGTCTTCGTGGTTCGATTTGTCTGCTCAGCGTCCTCCGCGTCCTCCGCGGTGAGATCTTTCGGGTCCGGCGCTACCACCAGAAGACGCGGGTGACCGTCGAGCGGCCGTCGCTGTGAGGACGCACGTAGCGGCGCTGGTGCCGGTAGAGGAACTCGTGCGGCGCAAGCGGCTCGTACGTGATGTACGTGTGCCCCACGTACTCGGGCGTCGGCCGCGGCGAGGGGTACGCCCGCGCCACGATGTCGCTCTGGGCGTTGGCGTAGAGGTTGTAGTTGACGATGCGGGGGCCGTAGGGGTCGTAGACCTGGTTTTGAGCCTCGGCCGCGGTGGCCAGCCCGGCGAGGGCGGCCACGGCCATCAGGGCCGTCGAAACGAAGCGGTGCATGGATCGTGTCTCCGCGCGGGAAGGGGGGATGCGGCGTCACCCTAAGTGTGGGCCACGGCGCCTGCCGCGTACGACCGCTCAGCGGCCGGCGCAGCACGCTCGGGCGAAGCCTTGGCCAGCCACCGGCAGGCGCAAGATTCTCCCTCGTGAGACTGTTCGGCGCAGCCGGCCGGCCGGGGTGAGCGGAGGGCCGCATGTCAAGAACAACTCGCGGAATAGGCACGACTTACCGCCCCAATCCGCCTGGGCCGGCGGCCTTAGAACCGCTACAATCGCCCGAGGTCTTGGGATCGGAGCGCGCGGCAGGTTCGCGTAGCTTCGCCCGCGACTCCCCTGGCAAGGCGGCCGCGGTCGCGGGAAGTGCTTTCCCCGCGGGCGTCCGCCGACCAACCTCTGTGCGGACCAAATTCTCGCCGCGCGGCGCCCATCACCGCAGTAGCCTTCCCCCAGGAGCGACGACCTTGAGTGTTGCCGAGGCCTCGAAGAAGAAATCCGCTCCCCCGCCGGACGAAACCGAGCTCGCCTCGCAGGCGGAGTCGGCGGCCGACGAAACCGCCGCGGACGACGAGGACCCCTCCATGGACGCCGCCGCCAACGGCAAGCCTGCCGGCCGCCGCCGCGCCAACGCGCAGAGCATGGCGGCCAGCCAGCGCGACATTTCGGTCAGCGAATTCTTTGCCAAGAACCGCCACCTGCTGGGCTTCGACAACCCCCGCAAGGCCCTGCTCACCACGGTGAAGGAAGCGGTCGACAACTCGCTCGACGCCTGCGAAGAAGCCGGCATCCTTCCCGAGATTTGGGTTCACATCGAAGCCACGGGCCCCAACCGCTTCAAGGTGGGCATCCAAGACAACGGCCCCGGCATCGTCAAGAAGCAGATTCCGCTGATCTTCGGCAAGCTGCTCTACGGCTCCAAGTTCCACCGTCTGCGGATGAGCCGTGGCCAGCAAGGCATCGGCATCAGCGCCGCCGGCATGTACGGCGTGCTGACCACCGGCAAGCCGGTGAAGATCCTCTCGAAGATCTCGCGCGGCAAGCCGACGCACTACTACGAAATCCAGATCGACACCAAGAAGAACAAGCCTGAGATTCTGAACGGCCGCGGCGAAGGGGTCGACATCCCGCCGAGCCAGGCGGGGCGCGACTACATCGCCAAGCACGGCATCGAGTGGACCGAGGTCGACCACGGCACCCGCGTGACGATCGAGCTCGAGGCCAAGTACCAGCGCGGCCGCGGCAGCGTCGACGAATACTTGCAGCAAACGGCGATCGCCAACCCCCACGTTACGATCCACTACCTCGATCCCGAGGGGGGCAGCTTCGACTACACGCGTTCGGCCGAGACGCTGCCGCCTGAGCCGCAAGAGATCAAGCCGCACCCCTACGGCGTCGAGCTCGGCCGGCTCGTCACCATGCTCAAGGATTCCGACGCGCCCACGATCTCGCAGTTCCTCACCTCCAGCTTCTCGCGCACCAGTTCGGCGGCGGCCCGCAAGATTTGCGAAACGGCGAATGTGAGCACGCGGGCGAGCGTGCGGAAGATCGGCCAGCGCGAGGCCGACGCCATCTATCAGGCGATTCAGCAGACCAAGATTCCGCCGCCGGCCACCGACTGCATCGTGCCGATCGGCGAGGAGCTGCTGCTCAAGGGGCTGCACCAGGTGGTGCCCGGCGAGTTCTACGCCGCGGCCACGCGCCCGCCTTCGGTCTATCGCGGCAATCCGTTTCAAATCGAAACGGCGCTCGCCTGGGGCGGCGCGCCCGCCAGCCACAAGGTGCCGCTCGACACGCTCAACGAATTGCTCGGCGAAAGCGATGCCCGCACGCTGCGGCAGTTCCTGACGACGACCTTCGCCGGTCTGGGGCCGGACGCCGCCGACAAGATCATCAAGGAGGCCGGCATCGGCCCGCGAACGTCGCCGGCGCGTGTGAAGGGAGCGGAGGCAACCGCCCTGCACGCCGCGATGAAGAGCGTCAACTTAGAAGACGGTCAAACGATGACCATGCTCCGATACGCCAACCGCGTGCCGCTGCAGTTTCAGCCAGGCGCCTGCGTGATCACGCAAACCGTGGCCGCCACCAACTGGCGAGCCTATGGCCTGCAGCAGAGCCGCGGCGGCTTGCCCTCGGGGCCGATCACCGTGCTCGTGCACGTGGCCAGCGTGTGGGTGCCGTTCACCAGCGAGTCGAAGGAGGCGGTGGCCAGTTATCCGGAGATTCAAAAGGAGATCCGGCTGGGCCTGCAGGCCGTTGGCCGCAAGCTGGGCATGTACCTGCGGAAGCGGCTCAAGGTGAAGCAGGAAGGGGAACGCCGCAACACGTTCCTACGTTACCTGGGCGAAGTGGCCACGGCCGTGAGCGCCCTGAACGAGGCCGACCGCAAGCGGGTGTACGACCACCTGGTGGAACTGGCACGCCGCAAGACGGCCCAGGCCGACGTGCGGTTCGACGAGAACGGGCAGCCGATCCTCGAGGAAGAGGAAGGCCAGGAGCAGGACTACGGCGGCAGCGTGCTGATCGTGCCGCGCGGGGAAGGGGCATAAACGGCCCACGACGCTTTCCGCCTGAGGACTTAGAATAGGCCAACCAGAAATCCAACCCTCGAGCGAGGGCAAGCGTCGGCAGTCTATGGAAAATCGGTTTTACGAGGATGTTCCCATCCATACTTCCGACGAAGTTGCCGAAATCTTGCTCCGCGCAGATGTCGACCAGCTTCGCCTCGTTGCAATCGAGCTCTCGCTCTATCACGACGAGAAGGACTTGGTCCTCGCAACGTGCCTGGAACTGTCTCGGCACGCTGACGAGTTCGTTCGCGGCAATGCGATTCTCTCGTTCGGCTACTGCGCCTGGCGATTTGGACAGCTCGACGAATCCATCGTGAAGCCCATCATCGAGGCGGCCTTTCTGGACGAAAGCGACCACGTGCGAGGCCACGCTTGGTCGGCTGCGGACGACACCGAGCACTTCCTGGGCTGGCGGGTTGCGAGGCCGGACAACGCGTGACGGAATCTGTCGAACAGCTTGCCCTTGCATGCCAAAAAAGGCATAATGGTTATGACGACGGATGACGAGCGGAAAAAAGCGAAGCCGCTTGTCTGGGTCGGATCCAGTTTGCGAGACCTACGGCGGTTTCCGAAGGCAGTTCGCGTTGTTTTCGGTCAGGCCCTGTTCGACGCCCAGCAAGGCGCTAAGCACCCGGATGCTAAACCACTCCGGGGGTTCCATGGAGCAGGCGTTCTCGAGATCGTCGACAGCGACCAAGGAAACGCCTTCCGGGCGGTCTATACGGTCACGTTTGCCGACTTTGTGTATGTGTTGCACGCGTTCCAGAAGAAGTCGAAGACCGGCGCCAAGACGCCCGTCGAGGAAATGGCGAGGATACGCAGTCGTTTGAAAGTTGCGGAGGCGCATTATGCCCGGTGGAAGGAGCAACAGCACGCGGAAAACGACCAGGGTCTCGGCGGAGCCGAGTAGCGGCAACGTTTTCGCCGACCTCTCGATCCCCAACCCGGATTTGGCGCTCGCCAAGGCGGAGTTGGTGCAGCGAATTCGCGACTTGATCGGCGATCGCAAGCTCACGCAGGCCCGCGCCGCCCAATTGCTTTCCCTCGATCAGCCCAAGGTATCGGCGCTCGTGCGCGGGCGCGTCGAGGGCTACAGCTTGGAACGCCTGTTTCGCTTTCTGAATGCGCTCGGCCAGCACGTTGAGATCAACGTGACGGCCGCCAAGCGCAATTCGGCCCGTCGGCACGGAGGAATCACCGTCGCCGAGTAGCCCTCGGCCCTCGGCCTAGCGTTCAACGAGGGCGTCAGAGACTCAACAGGGCGCACGCTCTCCCCTCCATGCCGCGCTACACCCCAGACCGCCCGTTGCCTGCGCACACGCATGTGCCGGGGCAAAGCCCGCGGCCGGCGGAGTCGGAGCTAGAGGCTTCGACGTCTCAGCAGTCATTCCTTTGGGGCGTCGATCTCTTCAACGCCGGCTGCTATTGGGAAGCGCACGAGGTTTGGGAGGCGCTTTGGCACGCCGCCGGACGAACGGGCCCCGCCGCCGACTTTCTCAAGGGGCTGATCAAGCTGGCGGCCGCCGGCGTCAAGCTGCGCGAAGGGCGGCCCACCGGACTGCACCGGCATGCCGAGCGGGCACGCGAGCTGTTCGCAAGCGCGGTAGTGGGCGAAAGCGGTCCGAAGTCCTATGATTGGGGCCTGTCGGCGGCGCAGCTTGCCGAGTGGGCAGGCGGGGCCGCCCGCGGCGAACGCGTGCGATGGGACGCGTTGTCGTCGGCCGCGCCGGGTCGGCCTGCGGCGATCTTTGACTTCGAGCTGTGCCCGCGCTCCTGCCCTCCCTGATCGAACCCAAGCCTTCGTCCTTCTGGCCCGCGCATGGCTCTCGAGCAGCTTTTGGGCGATCTTTCTGCGGCTGAGTTCTCGGAGGGGCACTTGTTTCGGCTCCCCTACGCGCAGGCGGGCGGTGCGCGCTCGCTCGTGCCTTTGGCCGACTGGGAGACGGCGTGGCGGATCCTGGCTGAGCCTTCGGCTGACGCGCTGATTGTGCGACAAGGCCGCCGCTGGGAGGGGCCACGCCCCGCGGCCGCCGCCGAGTGGCGGGCCCTGCGCGACGACGGCTACACGCTGCTTGTGCGCCACGCCGAGCGGCATCACCCCGAGCTCGCCGCCCTGGCCGCAGGTTTCGCGCGCGACTTCGCGGCGCCGGTCGATGTCCATCTCTACTGCACGCCAGCCGATCAGTTCGGCTTCGATTGGCACTACGACGCCGAGGACGTGTTCATCGTGCAGACGGCGGGACGCAAGGAGTATTCGCTGCGGAAGAACACGGTGAACCCCTGGCCGCTCGAAGAAACGCTGCCGGCCGACATGGCCTACGAGCGCGAGATCATGCCGCTTTCGCGGTGCGAGCTGTCGGCGGGGGACTGGCTCTACATTCCGGCCGGCTACTGGCACAAAGCCGCCTCGCGCGAGGCCTCGATCTCGCTCGCGATCGGCGTGATGTTCCCCCCGGCGCTCGACGCCTTCGATTTCCTGCGGTCGAAGCTGCTCCACTCGCTCCGCTGGCGGCAGCGGCTGCCGGTCTGCGGCGCGGCCGAGCGTGATCCGGCATCGACGCGGGCGGCCTACGGCGAGCTGTTCAGGGCATTGGCCGATGACGTGGCCCAAGAGCTCCGCGACGAAGCGTTCGTCGAGGCCTACCTCGCCGAACGGCAAGCCCGAACGGAGCGGAGCGCTTGACCTCTACGAGCCGAGAACGCCCCAGAGTGGCCATCGTCGGCGGCGGATTGGCCGGCTCTGCGGCGGCGGCTGTGCTGTGCGACACGCAGGCTCAGGTCACGCTGTTCGAAGCCCGGCGGCAGCTTGGCGGCCGCGCGGCCTCCTATCGCGATCCGGCCAGCGACGAGCTGATCGACCACTGCCAGCATGTCAGCCTGGGTTGCTGCACGAATCTCGACGACGTCTGCCGCCGCGCGGGGCTCGCCGGCGAGTTCCGGCTCGACGATACGCTCTACTTCTTCCCGCCGACCGGGCCCATGCGCGCGCTGCGGGCCAGCCGCTGGCTGCCGGCGCCGCTGCACCTGGGGCGGGCCCTGCTGCAGCTCGATTATTTGTCGTGGCGAGAGCGGCTCGGCATCGCGAGCGCCCTGTGGCGGTTGGCGCGCTGGCGCTCCAACGAAACGGTCGTCGAGCCAACCATGCTCGCCTGGCTGCAAGCTCGCGGTCAGTCGCCGCTGGCGATCGAGCTCTTCTGGAGCCCGGTGCTGGTGAGCGCCCTGGGAGACACGCTCGATCGCGTAGCCGTGTCGCCGGCGCGCAAGGTGTTCGTTGATGGCTTCATGGCTGCCCGCAGCGCCTACCGCGTGCGGGTGCCGCTGCGGCCGCTGGCGGAGCTCTTCGGCACGCGGTTGGCCGCCTGGCTCGGAGCGCGCGGCGTTGAACTGCGCTATGGAGATCGCGTGGCGCAGGTGACGTGCGATCAAGGGCGTCCGACTCTGAAGCTGGCCGACGGGGGCAGCGAGACGTTCGACGCCGTAATCGTGGCAGTCCCTTGGCGGAAAGCGGCGACTCTCTTCGACGCCGATCTCGCGAATCAGTTGCCCTGGACGACGGCGCTTGCCGATTGGCCGGCGGCGCCGATCACCGGGGTCCACCTGTGGTTCGACCGGCCACTCACCGATTTGCCGCACGCGGTAATTCTCGGCCGGCTCAGCCAGTGGCTGTTCAACCGGAGCGACGAAAACTCGTCTCCCGGTGAAAATGCGGCGTGCGAGTGCTACCACCAGGTGGTGATCAGCGCGTCGCAGGCGCTTGCCGGGCGCAGCAAGGAAGACATTCTCGCGGAGGTCGCCGCCGACCTCCGCGCAGTGTTCCCCGCGGCCGCCGCAGCCAAGCTGCTGCGCGGGCGCGTCGTCACCGAACCCGAGGCGGTGTTCTCCACCGCGCCGGGCTGCGAAACGCTGCGCCCGACACAGCGCACCGCAGCGCCGGGCGTGTTCGTGGCCGGCGACTGGACGGCCACCGGTTGGCCGGCGACCATGGAAGGCGCCGTCCGCAGCGGCTATCTCGCGGCCGAAGCGGTTTGCGATGCGCTAGGGCAGCCGCGGCGGTTTCTCGCGCCCGATCTGCCGCGTGGCGTGCTAGCACGCCTGTTGCTGCCGGGCTGAGCGATTCGGCGGCCCGTTTCTGCAGCCGGAGAGTTCACCTCGACCGCGTGTTCTTCCTGGCCAGCGCAGTCTCACGGTCCGTCCACCCATGTGCAAACTGACTGAGGTTGCCCGGCGCTGGCAGTTTGCATAAGCTTTGGCCCTCGAACTCGTTCCCGCGCGAGTCGAGCGTCGGCCGTCAGGGAAGACGGCGGCAACCGCTTAGGGATATGACCTCATGAAGTCGATCCGGCACGTCCGCGTGGCGCCCTTGGAAGGGCCGGCCGAAGATTCGCCCGCGTCGCCCGCCAGCGGCTTTCCGACCTACCATCGCCTGGCCGGCCCCTTGCGGCGTTCGATCTTGCTCACCAGGCAGTGGTTGCTCGCCGAGCAGCACGCTGACGGTCACTGGGAAGGGGAGCTCGAGGGAGACACGATCCTCGAGAGCGAATATCTGCTCCTTTTGGCCTATCTCGGCCAGCATCGCAGTCCGCTCGGCATGAAGTGCGCCCGCTACCTGCTCGAGCAGCAGCGCGCGGATGGAGGCTGGTCGATTTACCCCGGCGGCCCCGTGGAGATCAGCGCGAGCGTGAAGGGGTACTTCGCCCTCAAGCTCACGGGGCACGATCCCAGCAGCGAGCCGATGGAGCGGGCTCGCAAGGCGATTTTGCGGCACGGCGGGGCCGACGCGGTAAACAGCTTCACGCGCTTCTATCTGGCGCTGCTCGGCCAGATTTCCTACGACCAATGCCCCGCGGTGCCGCCGGAGTTCCTGCTGCTCCCCAAGTGGGCGCCGGTGAACCTGTACTCGATCAGTTCCTGGTCGCGCACGATCCTGGTGCCGCTGTCGATCATGTCGGCCCACCGGCCCGTCACGCAGATCGATCCGCGACTCGGCATCAGCGAGTTGTTTCTCAAGCCGCCGCACGAGTGGCGGCCCACTCGCTGCCCCGGCCTGGCCTCGGGCCTCGGCCCGCGCGCTTGGGACCGCTTCTTCCGCTTCATGGACCGCGCGTTCAAGTTCGCGCAGAACCACCGGCTCACACCGCTGCGGGAGCGCGCCCTGCGGACGGCGCGCGACTGGATGGTCGAACGCTTCGACGGGAGCGATGGCCTGGGCGCGATCTTTCCTCCCATGGTTTGGAGCATCGTGGCGCTGCGCTGCCTGGGCTACCGCGACGATAGCCCTGAAATGCAATACTGCCACGAGCGGTTGCAGGGGCTGGTGATCGAAGACGAGGAAACCGCTCGCCTGCAGCCCTGCAAAAGCCCGGTCTGGGACACCGCCATCACGGTGAGGGCATTGGCCGAAAGCGGTCTGGCGGCCGATCATCCGGCTCTCGGCAAGGCCGCCCAGTGGCTGGTGGGCAAGGAAGTGCGCCGCCGCGGCGACTGGTCGCACAACGTGAAGGCCGAGCCAGGCGGCTGGTGCTTCGAACACGCCAACGACTTCTACCCCGATCTCGACGACACGGCCATGGTGAGCATGGCGCTGCACGCGCACTTTCATGGCGCGCGGCGCGACAAGGCGCTGCCGCCGGGCTTCCGCTTGGTCGCCGACACCACGGCCGCAACCGTGCCCCAGGCCCGCGGCAAGGCCGATTTGGCCGATCGCGCGGCCGCGGCGGTGGAGCGCGGCAGCCGCTGGATGGAAGCGATGCAGAATCGCGACGGCGGCTGGGGCGCCTTCGACAAGGACAACACGGCCGAGTTCCTCTGCCACGTCCCCTTTGCCGATCACAACGCGATGATCGACCCGAGCTCGCCCGACCTTACGGGGCGCGTGCTCGAAGCGCTGGGCGACGCAGGGCGCCGACTGGGCGATCCGGTGATCGACCGGGCGGTCGCCTACCTGCGGCGCACGCAGGAGGCCGACGGCAGTTGGTTTGGCCGCTGGGGCGTGAACTACATCTACGGCACCTGGGAAGTGATCCTGGGGCTCACGGCGGTCGGCGTGCCGGCCGACGATCCGGCGATCGTGGCCGGGGCCAACTGGCTGTTGGCTTATCAGCAACCGTGCGGCGGCTGGGGCGAAACGCCCGCCAGCTACGACGACCCCACCCTCCGCGGCCAGGGCAATCCCACGGCCTCGCAAACGGCCTGGGCCGTGATGGGACTCACCGCCGCGGGGCTGCACAAGCACCCGGCCACCGCCCGCGGCATTCGCTTCCTGCTGAGCCGCCAGAAGAGCGACGGTTCGTGGGACGAGCCCGAGTTCACCGGCACGGGCTTCCCGCGCGTGTTCTACTTGAAGTACCACTGGTATCGCATTTATTTCCCCCTGATGGCGCTGTCGCGCTGGGCCACGGCCGTGGGCGCTGCGCTCGACGAGGCCGACGAGACCGCGCGGAGCTTGGCCGAAGTGGCTTTCCCTCGACGCTGAGAATTGCCTGGCAGGCCGGATGCGCTTCGGCGAGCGGCCGGCGTAAGCCGGCTGACCCGACCGCCGGACCGCGACCCAGTCGGCCGGCTTACGCCGAGCCGCTCGCCGGCCAAACTGGAAAAGGAGTTTCCATGCGTTTTCCGATCTCGCTGACCAGCAAGATGGCCGGCTATTTGCTCAAGAAGAAGCTCCGCGGCGAACGGCGGTTCCCGTTGGTGCTGATGCTCGAGCCGCTGCACGCCTGCAATCTCACCTGCACCGGCTGCGGCCGGATTCGCGAATATGCCCAAACGATCAAGACGAAGCTCTCGATCGAGGAGTGCCTGGCGGCGGTCGACGAGTGCGGCGCGCCGGTGGTGAGCATTTGCGGCGGCGAGCCGATGATCTACCCCGGCATCGAGGAGCTGGTGGCCAAGATCCTCGAGCGCGGCAAGCACATCTACCTCTGCACCAACGGCATGTTCACCCGCAAGAAGCTGGCCGAATTTCGACCCACGAGCAGCTTCTTCTGGAACGTGCATCTCGACGGCATGGAAAAGAGCCACGACCTGGCCGTCGAGCGCGAAGGCGTGTTCGCCGAGGCGATCGAGGGGATCAAGGCCGCCAAGGCCGCCGGCTTCTTGGTCTGCACGAACACGACGATCTACAAAGAGACCGACATGCACGAAATCGCCGTGCTGTTGGCCTACCTCACGGAACTGGGCGTCGACGGCTTCATGATTTCGCCGGCCTACGGCTACCAGGCCGTGCAAGACACGAACCCGCTCGGCGCGCAGCAGCTCTTCATGACGCGCGACGACGTGCATGCCAAGTTCCAGGAGGCCAAGAAGCTGCTCCGCGGCTTCAAGCTCAGCCTGTCGCCGATCTACCAAGAGTTCCTCCGCGGCGAGCGCGATCTGAAGTGCGCCGCCTGGGCGAACCCGACGCGCAACGTGCGCGGCTGGAAGGGCCCCTGCTACCTAATCACCGACAAGCACCATAAAACGTACGACGATCTGGTGCAGCTCACCGACTGGGACAAGCTGGGCCGTGGCAAAGACCCCCGCTGTGAGCACTGCATGGTCCACTGCGGCTTCGAGCCGGCGGCGGTGCTGGGGGTCAACAAGCGGCTGGGCGATTCGCTGAAGATGGCGCTCTGGCAGTTGGGCTAGGCCTTTGGTGAGCGGGGGACGAAAGTCCCCCGAGCAACCCGCTTTATTTAGCCACTACCGGTCAACATACATCCACCGCATTAGTCGGCCAGCTGACGCCGGGCCGCTCGCCGTGCGCGGTGTTTAGTTCAATTGCGCTTGCTGCGCGAATTGAGCGTTGCTCGGGGGACTATCGTCCCCCGCTCGCCACTCGCGCAAAAAACCCCTGGCCCGCAGGAGCACGAGCCAGGGGTCGGCGGAGCAATAGCGGTGCGCCAGGCCGGTCACGGGGCCGAGCCTGGCTCATCGTCCGCTGGGGCAGACCTATTTGATGAACAGCATCTCCTGGTAGGTGGGCAGCGGCCACAGGTCGTCGGCCACGATCCCTTCCAGCTCGTCGGCGTACTTGCGCACCAGCAACATGGCCGGCACCACCTTCTGGCAGAAGTGCTTGGCCTCGGCCAGGGCGCCGTGGCCTCCTTCGTGGCCCAGGCAACGTTCGAGGTCGATGATGCCGTTTTCGAGCCCCTCAATCAGGTTCGTCACCTTATCAAGGGTCTTGGTGTCGGGCTGGCGGCCGATCGCCTTCAGGTTCGCGCAGGTGCCGGCCAACTCCCCTTGGTAGCGGATGGCGGCCGGGTAGATGAGCGTCTTGGCGATCTCGACGGTGAGCAGCGCCTCGGTGTTGATCACCTTGCAGTACTGCTCCAGGTAGATCTCCTGCCGGCTGTGCAGCTCGCGGGGAGTGAGCACGCCGTACTTCTCGAACATCGACTCGTATTCCTTGCTGGCGAGCACCGGCAAGGCGTCGATCGTGGTTCGCAGGTTGGGCAGGCCGCGCGATTCGGCCTCCTTGTGCCACTCCTCCGAGTAGTTGTTGCCGTTGAAGATGATCGCGCCGTGATCGGTGATGATCTGCATGAGCAGCTTCTGCACCGCGGCGTTCAGTTTCCCGGCATCGCCGCCGGTGGCCTTTTCCAGTTCGGTCGCAATGTAATCGAGCGACTCGGCTACGATCGTGTTGAGGGCCACGAGCGGCCCGGCGATCGACTGGTTCGACGATACCGCTCGGTACTCGAACTTGTTGCCGGTGAAGGCAAACGGGCTCGTGCGGTTGCGGTCGCCTGCGTCCTTGGGCAAGGCAGGCAACGTGTCGACGCCGACGGTCAGGTAGCCGGGGTCCGAAGTCGTGGCCTTGGCGCCCTTCTTGAGCTGCTCGAAGACGCCCGTGAGCTGATCGCCCAAGAAGATCGAGATGATCGCCGGCGGGGCCTCGTTCGCGCCCAGGCGATGATCATTGCCTGCCGAGGCCACCACGGCTCGCAGCAGGGCGGCGTTCTTGTGGACCGCGCGGATCACCGCGGCGCAGAACACCAGGAACTGAGCGTTCTCATGCGGGGTGTCGCCCGGGTCGAGCAGGTTGCCCACCTTGGACCCGCCCAGGGCCCAGTTCAGGTGCTTGCCCGAGCCGTTGACGCCGGCGAAGGGCTTCTCGTGCAGCAGACATTCCATGCCGTACTTCTGCGCCACCTTCTTGAGGGTGAGCATCACGAGCTGCTGATGGTCGGTGGCGATGTTCGCGCTCTCGTAGATCGGGGCGATCTCGTATTGCGCGGGGGCCACTTCGTTGTGCCGGGTCTTCACCGGAATGCCGAGCTTATAGAGCTCGCGCTCGGAATCGAGCATGCACGCCAGCACGCGATCGGGGATGGCGCCGAAGTAGTGGTCCTCGAACTCCTGGCCCTTGGGGGGCTTCGCGCCGAACAGGGTGCGCCCCGCGTTGAGCAGGTCGGGCCGTGCGAAGAAGAAGTTGCGGTCGATCAGAAAGTATTCCTGCTCGGCGCCGGCCGTGGCGAAGATCGCCCCCGGATCGGCATGGCCGAACAGCTTGAGGATCCGCTGGGCCTGCTTATTCAAGGCCTGCATCGAACGCAACACAGGCGTTTTCTTGTCGAGCGCCTCGCCCGTCCAAGAGACGAACGCCGTGGGGATGCACAGCGTGGTGCCATTGGGATTCTCGAGAATGTAGGCCGGGCTCGTGACGTCCCAGGCGGTGTAGCCGCGGGCTTCGAACGTGGCCCGGATGCCGCCTGAGGGAAAGCTCGACGCATCGGGCTCGCCCTGAATGAGCTGCTTGCCCGAGAATTCTGCGACCGCGCCGCCGGCGCTCTCCGGCACCAGGAAGCTGTCGTGCTTCTCGGCGGTCAGGCCCGTCAGGGGATAGAAGACGTGGGCATAGTGGGTGGCCCCCTTCTCGATGGCCCAATCCTTCATGGCCGAAGCCACGATGTCGGCCACCGAAGCATCCAGCTTCTCACCCGTCTCGATCGTCCGCTTGAGCGACTTGAAGACCGGCTTGGGCAGGCGGGCCTGCATTTCGGTCAGGTTGAAGACATTGGCCCCGAACAGCTCGTTGGCCGGGGTGTCGACGAAGTTCAACGGCTCGGAAATCGGCTTATAGTTCGTAACCGCCGACACCGCCTGAAGACGCGCAGTACTACCGCTCAAGGGAAAGCTCCTGAACAAAATCGCCTGTAGCCCCCCAACGCGGGGGTGCATAAACTTGAGTGAATTGCACGAAATATGCCAGAATTCCGCGAGAATCGCGCAAGCTCTTTTGCGCAATAGTCTTACGGATTCCTTGCCGATCGACAACCGGGGGAAGTCCCAGTCGCTTGCCCACGATGCCAGCATGCTGTGCATAAGATTCGTGCGAACCCGGCTCGAACGCAAGCCTTTCCACAGCCGGGTCCGCGCACCAGGTCGGCCTTCGGCCTATCGCTTGATTGTGGTGGACCTGAGCGGTCGAATAAGATTTATCGCCCGCCGAGCGAATGCTCTCTTGCCCGGTTCCTTTCCTGCCCCCCGTGCCAACCTTGTTCGGAGAACGCTGAGCCATGTCTGTGTGGGTACGTCGCGCCGCCGCGCTGTTGCTGACCCTGGGTCTCGTGTTCCCCGCGTTCGCCCTTCGGGCCGAAGAACCGGCCGCGGCCCAAGCGGAACAGAAAAAGTCCGACGAGCCGAAGCCGGACCAGAAGCAGGAGCCTGAGAAGAAAGACGAGCCGAGGGACTCGGCCAAGCAAGCGGACGCGAAGCAGAAGGAAGAAGCCAAGAAGGCCGCCGAGAAGAAGGCGGCCGACAAGGTGGTGATCCCGGTCTTTCGCCTCGACGGCGCGGTGGGCGAAGCCCCGCGCGGCGAGGACCTGTTCAGCGGCGCGGCCGGTGAATCGCTCAAGACCCTGATCGAGCGGCTCGACAAAGCCCGCAAGGACCCGCAGGTCAAGGCGATCGCGCTCTTGCTCGAGAGCCCAGGCATGGGCCCTGCGCAGCTCGAGGAGGTCCGTCAGGCGCTCGACGCCTTTAAGGCCGCAGGCAAGGAAATTCACGTCCACGCCGACGGCCTGCAAACTGGCGGCTACGTGCTCGTGGCCGGGGCCAACAAGATCAGCCTGGTGCCCACTGGCGACCTCTGGCTTACGGGGCTCTTCGGCTCGTCCCCCTATCTCCGCGGCCTGCTCGACCGCGTGGGAGTGCGGCCCGACTTTTTGACCTGCGGCAAGTACAAGAGCGCCGCCGAAATGTTCATGCGCAGCGCCCCGAGCGCTGAGGCCGAGGAGATGCAGAACTGGCTGCTCGACAGCCTTTACCAGACGGACATCGAGTTGATTGCCAAGGGGCGCGGCAAGTCGGCCGCCGAAGCGCGGCTCTGGATCGACGGCGGCCCCTACACTGCGGCCGCGGCTAAGGAGCTGGGACTGATCGACGCCGTGCAGTTCCGCCAAGACTTCGTGGCTGATCTGAAAGCCAAGTTCGGTGAAGACGCCAAGCTCGACACCAAGTACGCCAAGAAGAAGGGGCCTGAGCTCGACCTTTCGAGCCCGTTCGCCGGCTTCAAGCTCTGGGCCGAGATCCTCCAAGGCCCCAAGAAGAAGGCCTCCGGCAAAGACTCGATCGCCATCGTCTATGTCGATGGCGCGATTTCGCTCGGCGACGCGGTGGTCAGCCCCTTCGGCGGCTCCGAAGGCGCCTACAGCACGCCGCTTCGCAAGGCGCTCGACAAGGTGGCCGCCGACGACAAGGTGAAGGCCGTCGTCCTGCGGGTGAACTCCCCCGGCGGTTCCGCCACGGCGAGCGAGATCATTCTTGACGCCACGCGGCGCGTGAAGGCCAAGAAGCCGTTCGTGGTTTCGATGGGCGACGTGGCCGGCAGCGGCGGCTACTACGTGGCCTGCGCTTCCGACACGATCTTCGCCGACAAGAGCACGATCACCGGCTCGATCGGCGTGGTGGGGGGCAAGTTCGCCACCACCGAGCTCTGGAACAAGATTGGTGTCGGCTGGAAGTCGTATGCCCGCGGCACGAACGCCGGCCTGCTGGGAGGCGACAACGGCTTCAGCGACTCCGAACGGCAAAAGATGCAGCGCTGGATGGACGAGATCTACGGCGTTTTCAAGGGACACGTGCTCGCCATCCGCGGCAACCGGCTCAAGAAGGATCTCGACGATCTGGCGGGCGGCCGCGTGTACACCGGGCAGCAGGCCCTCGAACTCGGCCTGGTCGATCGCATCGGCACCTTGTCCGACGCCCTGGCCCACGTGGCAGGCGAAGCCAAGCTGACCGACTACGAAGTGCGGATCGAGCCGCAGCCGAAAAACTTCCTCGAGGTGCTGTTCGAGGACATCGGAGGTGAGCGCGAAGAAGGCGTCGACATCGAGTTGGCTTCGCCGGCGGTGCGCACGAGCCCGCTGCTCGAAGCGGCCCTGCCGCTCCTGACCGGGCTCGATCCGGCCCGCACCAAGGCGATTCGCGCCGCCCTCGTGCAGCTCGACATGCTGGGGCGCGAGCGCGTGTTGCTGGCGATGCCGGTGTTCGTGTTCGAGCGCTAGTCCGCTCCGAATTCCTGCAGGGAGACGCTGCATTGACGGGGAGCCGCTGGATCGCCATTGGCGCGGGCTTGGGCGCGCTGGGAGTTGCGCTGGGCGCCTTTGGAGCGCATTTCCTGCGCGACCGCGTGTCGAGCGGCGCCTGGGACGTACGGCAGCTCGAGATCTTCGAGGTGGCGGTGCGGTATCAGATGTACCATGCGCTCGCGCTGATCGCCGTCGGCCTGTGGGCCGAACGCCGGCCCTCGCGTTTCGCGACTGCGGCGGGCGCCTGTTTCCTGTTCGGCAGCGTGATCTTCTCCGGCCTGCTCTACGCGCTGGCGTTTACGCAGATCAAAGTCCTCGGAGCGATCGTGCCGATCGGCGGAGTGGCGTTCATCGTCGGCTGGCTGGCGCTGGCCGCGGCTGCGGCGACCCAAGCCCGCGCCGAAGCCCCCTAGCGGCGGCCGCCGGCCGATCGGTAAGGGCAAGCGGCGTTTAGGATTGCGAGGCCGCCCCCGCCGCTGCGTCGGATCCTGGAATCGCCGGCATTGCCTCCGTGCTCCGCGGGCTCTAAGATTAATGGTTTACGGAGAGCCGAGACCATGCAAAAAGACATTCATCCCAAGTACTTCGAGACCGTGGTCAAGTGTGGCTGCGGCAACAGCTTCACCACGGGCGGCACACGCCCGGAGTTGAAGGTCGATATTTGCAGCGCTTGCCACCCCTTCTTCACCGGCAAGCTCAAGTTCATCGACACCGCCGGCCGCATCGAGAAGTTCAAGACCAAGTTCGCCCAGTCCGGCTACTCGAGCCTCAAGAAGGGCAAGAAGCCTGCCGAGGCCTCCTAGCGGCGCACTTCGCGCGCCGTTTTTGTCGGGCGGCGCCTGCGGGATCGCCCGTGCGCCCTGCCTGCGCTCGGTGGTCGTTCCACAGGCACGTCGGCCGCTGACGGCGCTCTGGCCGTCGCCGGAGCCTGGTTGCCCTGTTGGCAAGCTGCGCCGGCTGTCAGGATTCTTGGCCGAAGCCCTGAGCGATTCCCATGCGCGACCTGCTCGAACAAAAGCTGACGCGATTCGAGGAGCTGGAAAAGCAACTCGTCGATCCCACGGTCCTCTCCGATTCGGGCCGCATGGCCGCCGCTGCGCGCGAGCACGGCTCGCTGGCCAAACTGGCCACCAAGTATCGCCGCTTCAAGGATCTCAACCGTGAGATCGCCGAGGCGGTGACCATGGTCCAGGGCCACGACTCCGACCTCCGCGAGTTGGCCGAGGCCGAGCTGCCGGAACTCCGCCGCCAGCGCGAGGCCTATTGGGACGAACTGCTCGACGCCACCGTCGGCGGCGAAGACTCCACCCGGGCGCGCTGCGTGATGGAAATCCGCGCCGGCACCGGCGGCGACGAAGCCGCCCTGTTCGCCCGCGATCTCTACGAGATGTACAAGCATCACTGCGAATCGCGCGGCTGGAAGGTCGAGGTGCTCGAACTTTCCGGCACCGAGCTGGGGGGCTTCAAAGAAGTGATCCTCGGCATCGAGGGAGACGGCGCCTACCGCGAGCTGCAGTATGAAAGCGGCGGGCACCGCGTGCAGCGGGTGCCGGAGACCGAAACCAAGGGCCGTATCCACACCTCGGCCGCCACCGTGGCGGTGATGGCCGAACCCGAAGACGTGGAAATCGAACTCAAGCCCGACGACTACCGCAAAGACATCTTCTGCGCGAGCGGCCCCGGCGGCCAGCACGTCAACAAGACGGCCTCGGCCATCCGCCTGACGCACTACGAGACGAACATCGTCGTCTCCTGCCAGGACGAGAAGAGCCAACACAAGAACTTCGCCAAGGCGCTGCGCGTGCTGAAAACGCGGCTCTACGAGGCGAAGCGGCAGGAAGAGCACAAGAAGCGGGCCGATCAGCGGAAGTCCCTGGTCGGCTCAGGCGACCGCAGCGAGCGCATTCGCACCTACAACTTTCCCGACAACCGGGTAACCGACCACCGCATCAACCTGACGTTGTACAAGCTCGATCAGATTTTGGCCGGCAACCTGCAGCCGGTGACCGACGCGCTGCTCGACTACGATCGCCAGCAGCAGCGCTCGGCGATGGGCGCGCTCGAATAAGCGCTGCTCTCCTTCGGCCGATCCTCACCCCCTGCGAGCCGCGCCGACCCATGAGTGACGCTTGGACGATCGGCCGGCTGCTCAAATGGACGGCCGACTATCTGGGACAGCACGGGGCTGACAGCCCGCGGCTCGAGGCCGAGCTGCTCTTGGCCGCCGCCCGCGGCTGCCAGCGGATCGAGCTCTACACGGCCTTCGACGAAACGCCGCCTGACGCGGTGCGCACCGCCTTTCGCGAGCTCGTGAAGCGCCGGGCCGAGGGCGCCCCGGTGGCCTACCTGCTCGGCCAGCGGGAATTCTTCTCGCTGCCACTCAAGGTGACGCCCGACGTGCTCATTCCACGCCCGGAGACCGAGCACCTGGTGATCGCCGCGCTCGACCTGGCTCGCAGCCGCGCTCCCGAGGGCGCGGGGCTGACGCTGGCCGATATCGGCACAGGCAGCGGCGCGATTGCGATCGCGCTCGCCAAACACCTGCCGCAGGCCTCGGTGACGGCCATCGACCTGAGCCCGTCGGCGCTGGCGGTGGCGGGCGAGAACGCGGCGGCGCACGGTGTGGCGGAACGATTGACGTTCCTCGAAAGCGATTTGCTGGCCGCGCTTCCCGCCGCGCCAACGTTTGACCTGATCGCGAGCAACCCGCCCTACGTGAGCTCGGCTGAATGGCAGGCGCTCGCCCCCGGCGTGCGCGATTTCGAGCCGCGCCAAGCCCTCGAGGCCGGACCAGCCGGCACGGAAGTGATCGAGCGGCTTATTCCGCAAGCGGTTGAACGCTTGAAGCCGGGCGGATGGCTGCTGCTCGAGGTGAGCCCGATGATCGAGCCGCAAGTCGTGCGAATGATCGTGGGCCGGGCGGAGCTGCGCTCATTGCCGACGCGGAAGGACAGCGCGGGGCTGGCGCGCGTGGTAATGGGCCAAAAGGTTGCTTAGCAGCCGATCGCAAGAAGGCGAAGGTCGGTCTCTGCCTTCGAGATCTCCAAAGAGCGCAGTAAGTCAGCGCCAAGACCGCGAGCAGCCGAGTGGGCGGCTCTGGAACGTACTTGATCTCCCCTTGAATTGGAGCTGCCTGACTCTCCAGCTTGAAGTGAAACGCGGAGTCGAGCAGTGCAGATGGAACAGACCTGAATGGCTTACCAATGGCGAAGCTGCCGCTGGGTGCGAGCATTGCACTGTAGAAAGACTCTGGATTTGCGTTTGACCCTGCCTCAGAAAGGCTGTCAGATTTGGCATCCACTTCACGGAATGTGAGCCCTCCAGCTCCAATGCTTCCCAGGATTCCAAGTACGTCCGAATTCACTCGGTCACCGATGCTGCTCCATCCTTCGGGGTTCAAGCCGCCCACTGTTGATTCAATGCCGTAGCCGTCGAACTCAACCGCTTGGCTCGTGGGATTGTGGAGATACGAAGCTCCATCGGGATAAACCAAAAGTTCGAGCTTCTGCTGAGTAGGATCTGGTTGCGGTGCTGGTCCGGTCTTACCAAAGTTCTCCTTAAGGATGGCGAAATCGAGCCAGTCGACTGTCCGGCCCCACTCAGAAAAATGGCCGTTCTGCCATGCCGATCCTCTGTACGAGTCCCAGTCTTTTCCAGACGCTGCTTTGAGAGCGCCGAAGTCTGAAAGATCGACCTTGCCGCTGCCGTCCGCGTCACCCGGGATGACTCGCTGAAGCACCAACGAGTTGCCACGCAGAAACGGCGCGAGGTAGGAGCCATCGCCCAAAGACCGCGCTCCGGAAAAGCGAGACGTTGGAGTGAATGCCACCGCGGTCAAGATTGTCACACGTCCGCCGAACGCGGCCGCAGCTCGGAAAGAAGGCCAAACTTTCAACCGCGTATCGAGGTCAACGAGGCCCTTAACGTCAATCGTGTCGACGACAACGGCGCCGCCGTCGAGACGAACGTCGACGGGCCAGTCGGTAGCGTTTTGAGCGAAGTTGTCCTTCAGCACAAAGAGCGGCTCGTTGGGCAAACGGGGTCCATCTGACGGACGCAGGGTCACATTCCCAACTTCGCCCAAATCTCCCACGCTGAACTCGGTACTGCCCCCTACGACGATTTGGTCGAACGAAATATCTCCATCGAGGAGTAGCGCCCCTGGCGTGGGCATCTGCAGGACCGATCGGCCCCCATCTGGCGCAACCGACTTGAGATCAGAGAGTGCGACGCTGCCGCCGCCCTGAACTGAGAGGGCGCCGGTGATCGAATGCGAGTTGCCCTGGACCCAGGTTTGGGGCGTCGTGCGGCCCTGGATTTTAAGCGAGTCGACCTCGAGATCATCGAGCAGTTCTAGGCCGAATCCTCGGGGAACAATGAGGTCGGCGTCCCGACCTGGGGATGTTGGAAACTGTGGGCCGTTGATCAACTCGCCATTCTGATACCAGGCGAGCTGTTGGGCAAAACTGGTTGCTGCAAAGATCGCGAGAAAGAATCCGGTGAGGAGAACGCGGTTCATTTCATGACCTTCGGCATGCCACGGCGATTATCGGCGGCCTCCGCAATATCCGCAACGATTTGGCGCCGTGTGCAGGGTCAGTCCCGAAGAGCCTAGCCCCTAATCTACTCCACCACCCCCGGCAGCGGCGCCGCCGCTTGCGGGTTCGCCTGCTGAAAGTCCTCTCCCAGGAGCGCCGCCACGGTGGCCGCCACCTGGCTCTGCGTCACATCGACGTCGGAGCGGACCCCCAGAGCCGGCGTGTCGGGCCCCAGCACGGCCATCCAGATGCGGTCCGAGCCAGGCACGTCGGCCTTGTGGCTCTTCCAGCCGTCGCGATCGTCGCCGCGGCCATGGTCGGTCGTCAGCACGAGCGAGGTCTTGCCGGCGTACTCGGGGTCAGCTTGCACCTGCTCCCACAGCCGGCGGATATACTCGTCGGTGCGGCGGGCGGAGTCGAGCACCAGATCGTAGCGTCCGGCGTGGGCCCAATCATCGGTCTCGCCGAACGACACGTAGAACACCTTGGGCCGCTTTTGCTTGAGCCACTCCTCCGCAATCCGCGACGTCCAGTAGTCGTAGCGCACGCCGGCCCAACTCTTGGGCACCTCGCGGGCGAGTTCCTCGAGCCGGGCCATCTCCGGCCCCTCGAGATCAGGCTTCGCCCAGCCGGCGTTTACCGGCACGCCGCTGCGCTCGGTGTTGATGATCCAGGGAAATACGTCCCAACTCGTCACCGCCCCCACCCGCCCTTCATAGCCAGGGCGGCGGTTGAGGAACTCGAGCACCGTGACGTTGGGGTTGGGCTTCTTGTCGTTCGAATCGATCCGCGGATCGCCGAAGCCGGAGAGCAGCTCGTTGTAGCCTGGGTAGGAAAAATGCTGCGTGTTGGTCACGCGGGCGGCCGAGTTGTGCTCGGGATCGCCAAAGACTTGCCCCTCTTTGGCCACCACGCCCCAGAACCAAGGGAACACGGCCTTCCGGCGTTCGGCAGGCGTGGCGCGGTCGAAGGCCGCCTTGAGGGGCGCCTCGGCCTCGACGCCCCCCTGCTCCTTGTTCATCAGCCGCCGATCGGCCCCGTGGAACAGCTCCTGCCAGCGCAGGCCGTCGAAAGTGATGAGCAAAACGTTCTCGGTCTTGCGCGAACCTTGGGGCGTCTGAGCTTGGAGAGGGACGCCGAACGCCAGGCTGACCAAGAACACGGCAAAGCTGGCGACGGCGAGTCCGCGCTGCAGGCGGAGCAGGCGAGGGAGCATCACGGGAAGCATCTCTCGAGGCAGGAGAACTGGGCAGGTCTGTTCCGAAGACATCGAGTCTAGTTGCCGCCGGTCCGCGACGAAACCGCCCCGCTCACACGGCGCTCATGTTCGCAGCCGGCCCGCTGGCGTGCCGGCCGCCAGCTCGTCGATCATCCGCCGCGTCGCCGCCTCCACGGCCGCCTGCCAACGGGCGGCGCCGAATTTGGCGTACTCGCTCTTGGCATGGGCAAAGATGATCCCCCGCGAATTGTTCACGATCGCCCCCAGCCCCTGGGCGTCGAACCCGCCCGCCACGTCGGCCGCCGTGCCCCCTTGGCTGCCATAGCCCGGCACGAGCAGCCAGGCGCTGGGCATCGCCGCGCGCAATTCGACAAGCTGCTGCGGGTAAGTCGCGCCCACCACGGCCCCGACCGCGCCATAGCCGCACTCCCCGCGAGTCCCCGCCGCCAGCGACTCGACGTACTCGGCCACGTGCAGGTAGAGGGGCCGCCCGTCGCAGTTGAGGTCCTGAAAGCGTTTGCCCCCTTTGTTCGAAGTCTTCACCAGCACGAAGATGCCAGCCCCGCGCTCGCGCGAGGCGGCTTCAAACGGCGTCAGGCTGTCGTCCCCCAAGTACGGGCTGACGGTCAAGGCGTCGGCGCCCCAGGGACTCGCGTCGCCGGGGCCCAGGTACGCCTGGGCGTAGGCGAGCGCGGTCGAATCGATGTCGTTCCGCTTGCCGTCGACGATCACGAGCAAGCCCTTGCTGGCCGCGTAGTCGATTACTTGCTTAAGCGCCGCCATGCCAGGCACGCCGAGCGCTTCGAAGAAAGCCGCCTGCGGTTTGACCGCCGGCACGAGCGGGGCGACGACGTCGACCACGCCCTGGCAGAAACGCACGTAGGCCTGGGCGACATCCGCAGCGGACGACGACGCAGCAGCCACCGGCGCAGGGAGCGAGTCTGCCCGCGGATCGAGGCCGACGAGCGCGGGCGTTTGGCAGCGGCGCACGGCGGCTGCAAGGCGATCGGAAAAACTGAGCAAGGGTGACGCTCCGGCGAGGCCGAGATGGGGTGCGGGGAAGCAACCCAGTTTGGCGGAAAAGGGGTCTGTCGCCAATCCGCTACTGCGGTCCCGCTCCCGGCAACTGCATGGTAACCGTTCCCAACTTGCCAAACCGCTCGTACACCACTTCCACGGGTCCCGCCGCCTCCTGCAGCCGGGTAATGAACTCCCGCTCGTCGGCGAAGTTGTTGCCGGCCAGTTGGTAAATGCGGTCGTGTACCCGCAGGCCGGCTTTGTCGGCAGGGGAGCCCGGCGCCACGCGGTTGAGGATCACCGCGCCGGGCTCGGCGTCGTCGGTCCGCCAGGCGATGCCGACGCGCACTGGCTTGCCCCCCAGGTTCACCGTCACCGGCTGCGGCTGCTCCTGCCCCGCGCGGGCGACGCCGACGATCACCGGGTTCTCGGACGAGAGCGCGAGCGAACGGAGCTGATCGCCATTCAACACGGGGAGATCGTTCCAGGTGAGAATGCGGTCGCCGGCGCGAAGGCCCGCCTGGGCCGCCGCGGCGCCGGGCGTGACGGCAGCCACTCTCACGCCCTGACCGTCCTTCTCCTGCTCGTCCCAGCGAAGCCCCAGCCGTCCTGGGAGCGGCGCGGCAGGCTGCTCGACTTCGCGCTGCCGGTGTTCATTCTCTGCGGTGGCTGCGGGGCGGAACTTTGGGAGTTCGTTGGCGTCGGCCAGAGCCATCACCACCCGCACCATGAACTGCGAGGCCTGCCGCAGGCCGTCGACGTTCACTTTCTCTGCGTCATCGCTGGGGCGGTGGTAGTCGTCGTGCAGCCCGGTGTGCATCATCAGGATCGGAATCCGCCGCTCGTAGAAGGGCCAGTGGTCGCTGTTGTCCTTGAGCTCCCAAGTGAAGTCGAGCCAAAGGTCGGTCCCCTCGTTCTGGCTGCTGATCGCCCGGCGCAGGCCGGCCGCCGAACGGGTGCCGGCCACCTCGAGCCGATTGCGGCGCATGCGGCCCAGCATGTCGGTGTTGATGACCAGCCGAATTTGTCCGAAGGGAATCGTGGGGGCGCCCACCCAGTGCTTGCTGCCGAGCAGCCCCTTCTCTTCGGCATCCCACAGAGCGAAGAGAATGCTCCGCCGCGGCTTGAGCCCGCTGGTGGCGATGCCTTCGGCGATTTCGAGCAGGGCGGCCGAGCCGCTGGCGTTGTCGTCGGCCCCGTTGTGGATGTAGCCGGTGGGGCCGTAGCTGTTCTGCGAACTGCCGTAGCCCACGTGGTCGTAGTGCGCGCCGACGAGGACGTACTCCTTCTTGAGCTGCGGATCGCTCCCCTCGATCCAGCCCAGAATGTTGCGGTAGCCGGCGCCGAACACCTGGTAGTAGCCGCCGCGGTCTCCCGCGCCGCGGAGGCCGAACCGCTGGAACTCCTTGCCCAGGTAGATGCTAGCCGCCCGCCCGCCGCTGCTGCCGGCCTCGCGCCCCTCGAACGTGTCGTCGGCCAGGGCGCCTACGTGCTTGCGCAGATCGGCCTCGGTGACCGAACTCAGTGCCGCCTGGAGGCTGGAGGCTTCTTCTGCGGCTGAAGCAGCGGCGGCGAGCGCAAGGCAGAGGGCGGCGGATCCAAGCGAGCGGTGCAGATTCAAGGGGCAGACTCCGGACAAGAGGCGACGTAGGCCGAGCGAATCCGGCCGCGCGATTCCGCCGCCACGTGCCGGATTGCCAAGTATACCGGGAAGCGGGCGGTTGGCACGGTCGCCTCGCGCCAAGCGGGGTGCAGCCGCCGCCTCGGCAGGTTACACTTTCCGGGAGTTCGCACCCGCACTTCCGCCGGCGCCCCTGTGGCCCGCGCCGGCTTTCCGCCCTCCCAAGACCCACCCCTGCTGCGAGGACCCCGATGAAACTGTTTGCCCCGCTTGCGCTCGCGCTGTGCGTGCTGGCCGCGCCCGCCCTGGCGGCCGACGACGAGGCCGGCTTCAAGCCCCTGTTCAACGGCACGAACCTCGACGGCTGGGACGGCAATCCCAAGTTCTGGTCGGTCAAAGACGGCGTCGTCACCGGGCAGACCACCGCCGACAACCCGACCAAGGGGAACACCTTCCTCATCTGGAAGGACGGCGAAGTCGACGACTTCGAGTTGCGGCTCTCCTACCGCATCAAGAACGGCAACTCGGGCATTCAGTATCGCAGCCGCGACTTCGGCGACTGGGTGGCCGGCGGCTTCCAGGCCGACTTCGAGGCCGGCGACACCTACTCCGGCATCCTCTACGACGAGCGCGGCGACCTGGGCATCGTGGCCGAGCGCGGCACGAGCGTGGTGATCGGCCCCGACGGCCAGAAGAATGTCGTCGCCAAGCTCGGCAACTCGGCCGAGATCCAGAAGAAGATCAAGAAGGAGGACTGGAACGACTACGTCGTCACCGTCCAGGGGAACAAGTACAAGCACCAGATCAACGGCCAGACGACGGCCGAAGTCGTCGACGACCGACCGCTCGACAAGCAGCGCCGCTCCGGCATTCTGGCCCTGCAGCTTCACGCTGGTCCGCCGATGACGGTGGAGTTCAAGAACGTGCGGCTCAAACGGCTTAAGGGCGACGGCGCCAAATCGGCCGAGGCCAAGAAGAAGATCGTGCTGCTGGCCGGCCGCCCCAGCCACGGCCGCGGCGACCACGAGCATAACGCCGGCTGCTTGCTGTTGGCCCGCTGCCTGAACCACGTGCCTGGCATCACGGCCGAGGTCTACCGCGACGGCTGGCCGAAGGACGAGAGCGTGCTCGACAGCGCCGACTCGATCGTGTTCTTCGCCGACGGCGGCGACGGCCACCCGGCCATTCAAGGCGATCGCCTGGCCACGCTCGACAAGCTGCTCGACCGCGGCGTCGGCATGGCCTGCATCCACTACGGCGTGGAAGTGCCCAAGGAGCGCGGCGGCGCCGAGTTTCTCCGCGGGATCGGCGGCTACTTCGAGATGCACTGGAGCGTGAACCCGCACTGGACGGCGAACTTCGCCTCGCTTCCCGATCACCCGATCACCCGCGGCGTGAAGCCGTTCGAGGTGAACGATGAGTGGTACTACCACATGCGGTTCCAGCCCGACATGAAGGGCGTCACCCCGCTGCTCACGGCGGTGCCGCCGGCGAGTACGCTCGAGCGCCCCAACGGCCCCCACAGCGGCAACCCCTTCGTGCGGGCCGAGGCGGGCAAGCCGCAGCACGTCGCCTGGGCTTATGAGCGGCCGTCGGGGGGCCGCGGCTTCGGCTTCACGGGCGCCCACCACCACGTCAACTGGGGGAACCCCAGCTTCCGCGCGCTCGTGCTCAACGCGCTCGTGTGGACGGCCGGCGGCGAAGTGCCGGCCGACGGCGTGCAGTGCGACGTGACGCCGGAGGATCTCAAGCAGAACTTGGATCCGAAGGATTAGCCCTGGACGTACGCGACGTTTGAGAACTCCGAAGCCCGTCCAACAACCTTGGACGGGCTTCTCTTATTCCACCGTCACGCTCTTCGCCAGGTTCCGCGGCTTGTCGACGTCGCAGCCGCGGAGGACCGCGATGTGGTAGGCCAGGAGCTGCAGCGGAATCGCCGCCACGATCGGCTGCAGGTAATCTTCGACCGCCGGGACGTGGATCACGTCGTCGGCCAGTTCCGCTACCCGCGTGTCGCCGTGGGTGACGATGGCGATCACCGGTCCGCCGCGGGCTTTGATCTCCTCCAGGTTCGACATCACCTTGTCGTACACCTGGCCGTGGGGGACCAGGAACACGCTGGGGGTGTTCTCGTCCACGAGTGCGATCGGACCATGCTTCATCTCGGCCGCGGGGTAGCCCTCGGCGTGGATGTAGCTGATTTCCTTGAGCTTGAGCGCCCCCTCGAGCGCCGTGGGGAAGTTGTACTGCCGCCCCAGGTAGAGGAAGTTGTTCGCGCCGGCGTATTTCTCGGCCACCTGGCGGACCTTGGCGTTGCACTCGAGCGCCTTGCTCACCTGGTCGGGCAGCCGCAGCAGCTCGTCGATGATCCGCTGCCCGGCGCCGTAGCTCAGGTGCCGGAGCCGGCCGAAGTAGAGGGCCAGCATCGCCAGCACCACGCACTGCGACGTGAAAGCCTTGGTCGAGGCGACGCCGATCTCGGGCCCGGCATGCAGATACACGCCGCCGTCCGCCTCTTGGGCGATCGAGCTGCCCACCACATTGCAGATGGCGAGCGTCGGGTGCCCCTTGCGCTTCATTTCGCGCAAGGCGGCCAGGGTATCGGCGGTTTCACCGCTTTGCGTGATCGCGAACAGCAGCGTGTTGTTGTCGAGCGGCGGGTTCCGGTAGCGCAGCTCGCTGGCGTATTCGATCTCCACCGGAATGCGGGCGAACTCTTCGATCAGGTACTCCCCCACCAGCGCCGCGTGCCAGCTCGTGCCGCAGGCGGTGAGCACGAAGCGGTTGACCGAGCGCAACTGCTGCGGCGTGAGATTCAGGCCGCCGAACACGGCCGTCGCTTCGTCCAGGCTCAAACGCCCCCGCATCGCGTTCCGCAGGCTTTCCGGCTGCTCGAAGATCTCCTTGAGCATGTAGTGCGGGTAGCCTTCGAGCCCGACGTCGTCGAGCTCGAGGTCGAGCACCTGCACGTTGTGGTGGACGTTCCCTTGGTCGCGGTGGATGACCCGCAGCTTCTCGGCGGTGACGATGGCCATTTCGTGATCGGCCAGGTAGACGATCTTGGCCGTGTGCCCCACCAGGGGCGAGGCGTCGCTGGCCACGAAGTGCTCGCCTTCGCCCACGCCCACCACCAGCGGGCTGCCCAGGCGGGCGGCGATGATCACTTCGGGGTAGTCGCGGAAGAGGATCGCCAGGCCGTAGGTGCCGTGCAGTTGCACGAGCGCGCTCTTCACCGCCTGGGCCAGCGGCTCGTAGCCGGCGGCGATCACCGGCTCCCGCTCCGCGGGGTTGGGTTTGAGCAGGCCTGCATCGTCCAGGCAGCTTGCCACGAGGTGGGCAATGATTTCGCTGTCGGTAGCGGAGCGGAACTGGTAGCCCTCGCCTTCGAGGCGTTCCTTGAGCGGGCGGTAGTTTTCGATCACGCCGTTGTGAACGAGGGCCAGGGCGCGGTCGCCGCCCACGTGCGGGTGGGCGTTGACGTTGGTCGCGGCGCCGTGCGTGGCCCAGCGTGTGTGACCGATGCCGATGTGGCCTGCGGCCGGCGTTTCGCGGAGCATTTCGGCCAGGGTGTCGATGCGGCCGGCGGCCTTGACCACGTCGAGCTGGCCGGCGGCGTCGATCGTCACCACGCCGGAGCTGTCGTATCCCCGATACTCCAACCGGCGCAGGCCCTGCAACAAGAAGCCCGACGCTTGCCGGGGTCCGACGTATCCAACGATTCCGCACATGGGCTGTCGACGCTCCGTGGAAAGCCGCGAAATGGGACCGCGCGGAGGTTCCGTCCGCATGCACCGTTACCGGGATGGCGAACGCTAGCCCGAGGTGCGGTCCTAACCTGTTCCTGGGAAGTGAGTTATCGGTTCCCGGCCCCGTAACCGGCAAGATCGTTTCGCCGGCGCCGCCTGACGCCCCTAGTGGTTAGCTTACCTTACTTTACGCATCTGCCGGGGGTTTGGGCGCACCGCAAAAGGGCGAGCGGCCCGGCGTAAGCCGGCCGACGATGCAGGCGGCGACCGTTAAGCGGCGCCCAAACCGTCCTTGGTCTCCGGCCGCCGTTTGGCCTTATGAGTCGGTCCAGCGAGTTGGGCATAGACTGGGGCAGGCACGATCAAGCATTTCGGCGCACGTGCAACCAGCGCATGCATACCCTCGCGCAGACAAGGCTGCTCGCACGCGACTCCTCGCCGCGTTTGCGCGGCAGTTTGACACTTCGCCGAGGCCCCCCCTAGAATCGCAGCTTTTCGCGGCCTCCCCAAAGGCTGCTTGTTGGGGCCCTCCGAGCTGCGATGGCGAAAGCGACCTACAAAGACGCCGGCGTCGACCTGGAAGTCTATGCCGAGAGCATGGCGCGGCTGCCGCGGCTGCTGCACCGCACCTTCAGCCCCCGCGTGATGCGGCTCGATGGCGGTTTCGCCGGCCTGTTTCAGCTCGACTTCCCCAGCTCGCTCTTCGCCCGCAACTACCAAGACCCGGTGCTGGTTTCCTGCACCGACGGCGTAGGCACGAAGATCAAGGTCGCCATCGCCGCCAACCGCCACGACACGGTGGGCATCGACCTGGTGGCCATGAGCGTGAACGACGCCCTCTGCTGCGGGGCCGAGCCGCTGTTTTTCCTCGACTACGTGGCCATGCACGCCGACGACCCGGTCCTGCTCGAGCAGATCGTCTCCGGCATTTCGGCCGGCTGCGTGGAGAGCGACTGCGCCCTGCTCGGCGGCGAAACGGCCATCATGTCTGACCTTTATTCCCCCGGCGACTACGACCTGGCCGGCTTCTGCGTCGGCGTGGCCGAGCGGCGGCGGGTGATCGACGGCCGCGCCATCGGCCCCGGAGACGTCGTGCTAGGCCTGGCCTCGAGCGGCCTGCACAGCAACGGCTACAGCCTGGTGCGGCGGATCGTGTTCGACCTGGCGAAGCTGGGCATCCACGACCACGTGCCGGAACTCGGCCGCACCGTGGCCGATGAGTTGCTCGTGCCCACGCGGCTCTATGCCCGCGCGGTCCGCAAGGTGCTTGCCAACTATCGCGTAAAGCAAGTCGTCCACGGCATCGCCCACATCACCGGCGGCGGCCTGCACGAAAACCTGGGACGCATCTTGCCGGAGGGCGCTCAAGTGGCCATCGAGCGCGGCAGTTGGCCCGTGCCGCCGGTGTTCCCCTGGCTGCAAAGGCTGGGCGAAGTGGCGGACGACGAGATGGACCGCGTGTTCAACCAAGGCATCGGCCTCGCGCTCGTCGTCAGCTCCTACTTCGCCGACAGCGTGAGCGCCCAGCTCACCGACGCGGGCTACCAGAACTGGCCGATCGGCCAGGTGCGGGCTGGGCCGAAGGGTGTGGTTTGGGCGTAGGCGATGCGTGGGCCTAAACCGGGTGACTGATGGTTACGGAGCTACTCGATATTAACGAGCGACTCCGACAGTGCCTGTCGAACCTGGAACTTCTTCTCGGCGTGCGATTTGATCCGTCCGAGATCGAGCGCGTCTTTTCCGACTCGATCGCGGACCAAGTCAGGGAGAAGCGTTACTGCTTCTTCGAGTCGCCTCGAATTCAGGTGCGGGGGCGCGTCGACGACTACGAGCCAGAAACGATTTGGCTCAGCGTCAGTGTGACCAGAAGAGTTTGGTGCTGGGACAAGGTGGATACGCGACTCGAGGCGCAGTCTCACCGGATTCTCAAGGAATGTATCGACCCCTATTTTTTCGACCTTGGGTAGGTCAGTCAAATTACGCGGGCGAACGGGTGCTCTCGCGAGCAAATGAGGCTTGGCGATCGCTGACTACTCCCTCCACCCCTGCGGTTCGCTTTCGCTAACGCGTAAGAGCTACCACACCACCTGGAACCCCACGTTGCCGCCGTGGGCCGTTTGGCGTGTCGCCAAGTTGGCGTCGTAGCCAAAGAAGACGTCGGCCCGCTGGCTCACCGGCACGCGTAGGCCGGCGCCGAGCAAGAGCGCGTCTTGGCTGGGGGTGAGGCCGCGGATGTTGAAGGGGGTCGCCCCCGGCGCGTCGAAGAGTTGCGTGATGCCGGGCGCTTGGTCGAAGAACTCGTGCGTCCAGCGGGCACGGAGCTCGAGCAGCGTGCAGGCGCTCGCGGGACCCAGAGAGCGAACGAGGCGGGCGCCGCAGACGCTGCGCAGCGAATCGAGCGACCGGCCGGGGCCGATCAGGTCGAGCTCGCCGCCCCCGTGTTCGTGATAGCCCGACTGTGCCAAGTTCATGTATTGCAGGCCGATGAGCGGACGCACCGACCAATCGCCGAAGTCGAAGGCATAGCCCTGCTCCAGGTAAGCCGCCAGGCCGTCGCCGCCGTAGCTGGCCCGCGGCGCTTCGGCCACGTCGCCGAAGGCAATGTGGCGCCGGGTGCTAAAGTCGCCGTGCCAGTAGGACACCGTGCCCATGAGGTAGCTGGGCCCGATTTGCCGGACGCCATACAGGCCGGCGTACCCGGTGTCGAGATCCAGGCGGTCGCCGTTGCGATTGGCCGCGGCCGGTCCGTAGGCCAGCCACACTCCGGCCCGCAGCCCTTCGTCGAGAGTCGTCTCCACGCCCAGCGTCGTCGCCGCGAACGTGTAGTTCACGAGCCCGGCGTTGCCATCGGAATGGAGCAGCCCCCCTTGGCCCACCCCGAGGAACCAGGTGCGCCAGCGGCTTTCCGAGCGGCCATCGCCGCAGCCGTCTTCCGGCAGCGGGCCGAGCCGAATGCGGTCGGAAACGAGCTGCAGCAGGTAGCCCGTGTTGTCGAGGGCCACGGTCGCGGCCGTGGCGTGCAACTCGCCGCTGAGCTGATCGAGCCCGATCCGCTGCCCGGCGGGCGACAGTGCCACGAGCTGGTCGATCGTGAAGGCCATTTGCCCGGTGGCCAGCGGATTGAGCGCGTCGAGCTCGGTTCCCACGCTGCGCTGGTTGAACGTGTCGGCGATCGCCGCGAAGT
Source organism: Pirellulales bacterium (assembly GCA_044221365.1). Classification (GTDB taxonomy): domain Bacteria; phylum Planctomycetota; class Planctomycetia; order Pirellulales; family JBGAPH01; genus JBGAPH01. Next base: position 135,382 of record JBGAPH010000007.1, on the reverse strand, counting down.
GGGTTGGCGGGCGCACGAGCACGATCCGCACGAGATTGCTCTCGTAGACCAGCATCGGCTGCATGTTCAGGAAGTTGTAGTTCAGCACCGAGAACTGCCCGCTCACGCCGCCGGCGGTAAGGATGGTGAAGCTCGTGCCGGCGACATAGCTGCCCGGCTCGGCGACCACGTCGACCGCGCCGGCGAGCGCGGCGGTGCCCGAGACGGCCAGCAGGTCGCTTTGTCCGGCGCTGTTCACCTCGACCTGATACGTGCCGCTAGCGGCCTGCTGATAGTTTCCGTTGACGGTGAGCGTGCCAATCGAGTTGCCGGGCGCGATCGTCCCCTGATTCACAACGGCGCCCACGCTGCCATTGCCGCTGAGGGTACCGGCGGCTTGCACCTGCACCGGCCCGCTCAGAGCGCCATTGACGGCCAAGTTGCCGGCGGAAACCGTGGTCTGACCCGCTACCGAAACGTTGCCCGTCAGGTTGAGCCGTCCCGCGCCCTGCTTGCTCAGTTGCCCCGAGCCGCTGATGTTGCCGGCGTATGTGCCATCGGTCGTTTGATTGAAGCGCAGGGTTGCGTTGTCGACGATGTTCCCCTGTAGGCTGTCGGAGTTCCCTTGGAGCGTTCCGGCGGAGACCGTGGTGCCGCCGGAGTAGCTGTTCGTGCCGCTGAGGGTCACCGTTCCGGAACCGCTCTTCGTGAGGCTGCCCGTCCCGCTGATGTTGCCGCTGTGAGTACCGGTGGTGGTCTGATTGAACGTGACGTTGGCGTTGTTGGCGATGTTGCCCTGCAGGCTCGTGGTGGTGCCTTGGAGAGCTCCCGCGGAAACGGTGGTTCCTCCGGAGTAGGTGTTCGCGCCGGAAAGGGTGAGCGTGCCGGCGCCTTGTTTGGTGAGGCTGCCCGAGCCGGTCATCACGCCGCTGTAGGTGGCGCTGGTCGGCTGATTGAAGACGACGGCCGCGTTGTTCGTGATGTTGCCGCGAACGGCGGTGACGCTCCCTTGCAGCGTTCCCGCCGAAACCGTGGTGCCGCCCGAGTAAGTGTTCGCGCCGGTGAGCGTGAGCGTGCCTGCGCCTTGTTTCGTGAGGCTGCCGGTTCCGCTCATCACGCCGGAGTAGGTGCCGGCGCTCCCCTGGTCGTGTTGGTGTTCGTGCCCGTGAGCGTGAGCGTGCCGGCGCCTTGTTTGACGATGGCGCCTGTGCCGCTGATGTTGCCGGCGTAGGTTCCAGCGGCCGTCTGGTTGAAGTTCACCGTGGCGTTGTCGACGATGTTCCCCTGCAGGCTGGTGGTGTCCCCCTGCAAAGTACCGGCCGAAATCGTCGTGCCGCCTGAGTAGGTGTTCGCGCCGCTGAGCGTGACCGTGCCGGAGCCGGCCTTCGTGAGGCTGCCTGTACCGCTGATCGCGCCGGCGTAGGTTCCGGCGGTGGTCTGGCTGATCGTGACGTTGGCGTTGTTGGTGATGTTCCCCTGCAAGCTCGTGGTCGTGCCTTGGAGAGTCCCGGCCGAGACGGTGGTTCCGCCGGAGTAGGTGTTGGCCCCCGAGAGGGTCAGTGTGCCGGCGCCTTGCTTCACGAGCGCGCCGCTGCCGGTCATCACGCCAGAATAGGTTCCGGCCGCCGTCTGATCGAAGACGACCGTGGCGTCGTTGGCGATGTTGCCGCGCACGGCCGTGACCGTGCCTTGCAGGGTTCCGGCCGAGACCGTGGTTCCTCCCGAGTAGGTGTTCGCCCCCGTGAGTGTGAGCGTGCCTGCGCCTTGTTTCGTGAGGCTGCCGGTGCCGCTCATCACGCCGGAGTAGGTGCCGGCGCTCCCCTGGTCGAAGACCACGGCCGCGTTGTTCGTGATGTTGTTCCTTAGGTTCGCCGTGCTCCCCTGGAGGGTGCCGGCGGAGACCGTGGTCGTGCCGGTGTTGGTGTTCGTGCCTGTGAGCGTGAGCGTGCCGGCGCCTTGTTTGACGATGGCGCCCGTGCCGCTGATGTTCGCCGTGTAGGTGCCCGCCGTCGCCTGGTTGAAGTTCACGGTGGCGTTGTCGACGATGTTTCCTTGCAAGCTCGTAGTGTCGCCCTGCAACGTGCCGGCCGAGATCGTGGTGCCGCCCGAGTACGTGTTCGCGCCGGTCAGGGTGAGCGTGCCTGTGCCGCTTTTCGTGAGGCTGCCGGCGCCGCTCATGACGCCGGAGTAGGTTCCCGCGGAGCCTTGGTTGAAGATCACCGAGGCGTCGTTGGTGATGTTCCCTTGCAGGTTCGTAGTGCTGCCTTGCAGCGCGCCGGCCGAAACGGTGGTGCCGCCGGAGTAGGTGTTGGCGCCGGAGAGGGTGAGCGTGCCGGCGCCTTGCTTGGTGAGGCTGCCGGAGCCGGACATCACGCCGCTGTACGTGGCGCTTGTCGGTTGGTCGAAGACGACGGCCGCGTTGTTCGTGATGTTGCCGCGGACGGCGGTGACGCTCCCTTGCAGCGTTCCCGCCGAAACCGTGGTGCCGCCCGAGTACGTGTTCGCGCCCGTGAGCGTGAGCGTGCCTGCGCCTTGTTTAGTCAGGCTCCCCGTGCCGCTCATCGCGCCGGAGTACGTGCCTGCGCTCCCTTGGTCGAAGATGATCGCCGCGTTGTTGGTGATGTTGTTCCGCAGGTTTGCGGTGTTGCCTTGCAGCGTGCCCGCGGAAACCGTGGTCGTGCCGGTATTGGTGTTGGTGCCCGTGAGCGTGAGCGTGCCTGCGCCTTGCTTGACGATGGCGCCTGTGCCGCTGATGTTTCCCGTGTACGTGCCCGCCGTCGTTTGGTTGAAGTTCACGGTGGCGTTGTCGACGATGTTGCCTTGCAAGCTCGTCGTGTCGCCTTGCAGCGTGCCGGCCGAAATCGTCGTGCCGCCTGAATAGGTGTTCGTGCCGCTGAGGGTGACCGTGCCCGTGCCGGCTTTCGTCAGACTGCCTGTGCCGCTCATGTTGCCGGCATAGGTCCCCGTGGTCGTCTGGCTGAGCGTGACGTTCGCGTTGTTGGCGATGTCTCCTTGGAGGCTGGTGGTGCTTCCCTGCAGGACGCCGCCCGAGACTCTGGTGCCGCCGGTGTTGCTGCTCGCGGCCGACAGCACGACCGTGCCGGCGGCGCTTTTGCCCACGGCCGCTGCGCCAGCAAAAATGGCCACGCTGGCGCCGCCGGTCACGGTGAAACTGCCGGAGGCGGGGCCGTTCAGATCGATGTCGCCGGTCAGCGCCGGCAGCGAGGTGGAGAGGGTGACCGTGCCGGTTGCGTTGACATTGATGGTGTCGGCGCCCGGCGAGGCGTTGGCGTCGATCACCGCCTGCCGCAGCGACCCGGCGCCCGAGTTGGCGGTGTTGGTGACGGTGAACGTCGCCGCCGGGGCAGGGCTCGAGAACCCGAGCCACAAGAGCGCGAAAAAGAACAGGCCCGAGTCTCGTCGCATGTCATTGGTGCAGCATCAGCGGTCGAAGTCTCTGCCTCGCTTTTCGACCAAAACCCTATGCAGAACGCGTCGTGTTGTATCGGCAACGAACGGTCTACCCAGCCCGCAAGACGCACCGACCGCCTCGGCGGCAGGTTGGGAAGCGCTAAGGAGTTTGCCGAGAAAAACGAGCGACGCATCAACGCGAGTTGCTTCGTCGGCGAACGAATCGAAGCGCGAGGCGTCACGGCGGCAACCGGCCACCTCCTTAGGCCCCTCCGCGGCTTGTTCCCGTCTACTTCAGCGTCATCAAAAACGCCAGCAGATCCGCCGCGTCTTGGGCCGTGATGTCGCGGAGCACGAGTTCCGGCATCAGCGAGGTCCGCTGCGGCTGCATGTTTTCCACATCGCCGGCGGCCAGCCGCACCGTGTCTCCCTTGGCGTCCTTGAGCACCACGTGCTGGTCGGTTTTTTCGGCCAGGAAACCCAGCAGCACGCGGCCGTCGGCCGTCTCCACCAGGTAGGGCACGTACTCGGGCGCGATCGCCTTCGAGGGCTCGAGGATCGTTTCCAAGAGCGCCGCCCGTTCGTACTTCTTGCCGATCGTCGTGAGCTCGGGGCCGATGCGGCCGCCGAAGTTCTGCACGGCGTGGCAGCTCTTGCACTGCGCGGCCGAACTCTTCTCGAAGATCTCGGCCCCGCGGCGGTCGTCTCCCTGGAGCGCGAGGATTTCCTCGGGCTTGATCGCGGCCCCCAAGCGCACGGGGCGCTTGTCTTCCGGGATGAACTGCTCGTAGAGGGCCCGGACCGCGGCGTCAGGGTGTTCGGCCGCCGCCGCGATCACGCGCTCGCGCACGTCGTCAGGCAGTTGCTTTTGTTCGAGCAACCGGAACGCCAGCCAGGGGCCGCCCCCGGTTCCCATCAAGCGGCGAATCCACCGTCGCCGCTCGGGCGCCGTCCGGCCGTCGTCGGTCAGAAACTGCCGCAGCGTGGTCGGATCCTGCAGTTCGATGAGCGAATCCGTCGCCAGCTCGCTGATCTCGGGGGCGCTGTCGCTTGACAGCCCGCGCAGCCCTTCGGCCGCGCCGGTCCCCAGCAATTGGGCATAGACGCGGAGCGCCTGGCGCCGAGTTTCCAATTCGCCGGCCGAATTGGCCGCGACCGCCAACACGTCGGGCCCCAGCGCGGTCAGCCCCGAGGCGGCCAGCCCGTCGAGCAGCGTCGGCTGCAGGGCCGGGTCGGCAAAGAGCTGCTTCATGCGCGCCACGAACTCCGGGTCGGCTGCGTCGCTCGAGTCGTTGCCCTGCAGTCCCGCGATCAACCGATCGGCGGCCTGGCGGCGGAGCTTGCCGGCGACCGTGCCGGAGGTGGCGATTTCGGCGAGCGCCTGGTTCATCTCTTTGGTCTTGAGATGCGCCGACATCGTGAGCACGACTTCGGCCACTGCTTCGTCGTTGGGATGCTGGGCGCGGTCGCGCTGCAGCCGCGCAAACGCCGCGGGGGCGTCGAGCAGCGCCAGCAAGGCATAGTGATCGAGCCCAACGTCGCCGGCCGTGAGCGCGGCGAAGACCTCGGCCTCGCGCCCCTTGGCGGCGATGTAGAGCGCCTCGAGTTCGTAGCGGTCGCTCCCTTCATAGGCCTTCGCCAGCTTCACGAGCGCGGCGAGCGCCTGTGGGCCGGGGATCTTGGGAATCGCCAGCAACACCTCGCGCCGGACCTCGGGAGAAGCGTCGCCCGCGCGGGCGAGAATCGCGTCGGCATATTCGCCGCCGTGGCGGCGCAGAATCCGTACGGCCAGGGCCCGCCAGGTCGGATCGGGGTTCTCGAGCTCGGCCGTCACGTGCTTGCGGGCATCGCCCCCCATGCGGTCGAGCAGCCACAGGGCGCGGGCGCGCACGTTGGGCTCGGAATCGCTAAGCAATTTGGCCCCGGCCTCAGCCCCGGCCGTGCCCGACTCGAGCAGCTTGACGCGGGCCAAGTACTGCGTGGCCAGGTTCGGGCTCTTGAGCCCGGCGATCGCCGAGGGAATGTCGGCGTAGGGCCCTGGCTTGTCGGCTCGAGCCAGCTTCTTGCCCTTCGGCTTCAGCAAGAAGATGCGGCCGCGGTCGGGGTCGTTGTAGCCGTGGCCGCCGACGCCGCCGTCGTACCAATCGGAAACGAGCAGGCTGCCGTCGGGGGCGACGCACACATCGTCGGGGCGGAAGTAGGCGTCCTTCTCGCTGCCGAGCACCACTTTGCTCGTACCGCGGAAGCCGAAGCCATTGGGCTTGTGCGGGTACTGGCGAACCTCGCGCGGGCCGGCGTCGGCGTGCAGCGGCGAGTTCTTGAACTGCTCAAAGGCGTCGCCTTCGTAGTAGCAGATGCCGCAAGGAGAGCCGAAGCCGGTGACGACCGTGCCGGGCACGAAGCCAGGCTGAAAGGCGCGGAAGTGCCAGCCTTCGCGAAACGGCGTGCCAGGCGGAACCTTGAGATCGAGCTGTTGACGGGGGAAGGGCGGCCGACCAAACCAGCCGTAGTTGCCCCCCTCCATGATCCAGCAAATGCGCACGCTCTCGTTGCCGTCGTCGTCGTTGTCGCTGCAGAAGGGCTCGCCGAACGAGCTGACGCACATTTCATAGGGATTGCGGAAGTTCTCGGCCACCTTCTCGAGCTTCGTGCCGTCGAGCTCGCCGCGGAGCATGGCGCCGTAGCGGAACTTGATGTGCGAGCCGTCTTTGCCGGTCACGTCGAAGCCAGTGTCGCCGTGGGCCATCCACCACTTGTGGTCGGGGCCCAAGATGATGCTGTGCGCGCCGTGGTCGTGGTTGTGGCCGCCGAAGCCGGTGAGCAGCTTGGTCGGCGGGCCGTCGGCCTTGAGATCGCCGTCCTTGTCTTCGTACACCCACAGGTCGGGGCTCGTGGCCACATAGACCTTGTCTCCGGCCACGCAGACGCTCATCGGGGCGAACAGCCCCTCGGCGAACACGGTCACTTTGTCAGCCCGGCCGTCGCCGTCGGTGTCTTCCAGGACCTTGAGCTTGTCGGCCCCCGGCTCCTTGGCCCGGCCGCGGTACCACTGAATTTCGGCCACCCACACCCGGCCGTGCGTGTCGACGTCGATCGCCGCCGGGTTGGTGATCAGGGGCTCGCTGGCGAACAGCGACACCTCGACCCCGTCGGCCGCTTGCAGGCCTTTCAGTTCTTCGTCGGGCGAGAGTTGGGCCCAGGCGGGGGCGGACGAGAGCAGCGGCGCGAACAGAGCGAGGAGGACCAGCGGGGAGCGCATCGGGAGGACGTCCTGAGGGCGGGAGGTGGGCAGCCGGCGGCGAAGCGATCCCTAAGCCCTGAGATCGGCCCGCCGCGCGGCCATTATAGTTGGCGCGTGGGACCGGCCGCAAATCGCGCCGGCGGCTCCCCGCCGGGATTTTCTTGAGTGGCGGAACGCCAGCGGTTAAGTTAGCGGCGCTCCCACTGATGACGCGATTCCTCGAGGTGCATCCATGTTCCGTCTGCGCGCTGCTGGGCTGTTGGGCCGAGTTTCTGTGGCAGTGTTTCTGGCGCTCAGCATGGGCTGGCCGCTGCTCAAAGCGGCCGACATCCAGTGGACGCTCGACGGCAACGGCGCCTGGGACGACGCCGCAAACTGGTCGAGCAACCCGGCGCTGCCGAAGGCAGGGGACGCGGTGACGATTGATGTCGGCGGCAATGCGCAGCGCGTGATCACCCATTCCAAGAACGCGGATGCGATCGCCACGCTCACCAATTTCGAATCCTTGCGCATCGCCGGCGGCTCGGTCTCGGTTGCCGGCGCGTTCAAGCAGGCGGTCGGAGGAGACCTGTTTGTCAACGGCGGCGGCTCGGCGTTCACCGTACTCGGCAGTACGGCGCTCGACGGCGCGACTCTCATCGCGCAACAGGGCGGCCATATCGACCTGCCTGGAGCTGTTGCGTTTACAGGCCCAAGCACGTTCAACGGCCGCTTCGAGGCGGATGGCGCCGGCAGCCTGATCGATTTGGGAGCGGTGACCTCCTTCGCTGGCGGCAATGGCCGGGCGATGCAACTCTACGGCACCACCGGCGGCAAGCTCGACGTCAGCAGCATCCCGCAAATCGCCGCCGGCGCCACCGATGTGCGCGCCAACGGACAGAACAGCGTCGTCGACCTTTCGTCGCTCACGACCTGGACGCACACGGGCGGCGACATCTCGCGTCTCTGGGCGCTAAACGGCGGCAAGGTCCTCTCCCCCAATCTTTCGTCGCTCACCGATGTGGAGATTCGCGTCGACGGCGCAGGCAGTCAGCTCGATCTCGGCAAGCTGACCAACGTCGGCCGCACGCGCATCTCGGCGGTCAACGGCGGCCAGATCGCTTTGCCCTTGGTCACGAGCTACACCGGCGCCTCGGCCTACAACAGTTTGCTCGAAGCGAACGGAGTGGGCGCATCGCTCGATCTGTCGAAGGTCACGGCGTTCGCCGGCGGAAACGGCCGCAACACGGCGGTGTTTGCCACCAGCGGCGGCAAGATCGACCTGAGCAAGGTCTCGCAGATCAGCGGTGGGGCGGTCGATTTGCGGGCGAACTTCGGTGACGCCGTGATCGACCTATCGTCCCTCACGAGCTGGACGCACACCGGCGGCGACGTTTCGCGGTTCTGGGCCCAGAACAGTGGCAAAGTGCTCACGCCGAACTTGACATCGATCGTTGACGTCGACATTCGCGTCGAAGGCGCGACCAGCCACCTCGATCTGGGCAAGCTTACCAACGTCGACCGAACTAACATCACGGCCGCCGGCGGCGGACAGATTGCGCTGCCGCTCGTGACGAGCTACACCGGCCCGACAATCTACAACGGTCTGCTGGCGGCCGACGGCGGCGGGAGCGTGCTCGACCTGACGAAGATCACCTCGTTCGCCGGCGGCAATGGCCGCAGCGCCCAGGTATTTGCCACCAGCGGCGGCAAAGTCGATCTCTCGAGCGTGCCCCAAATCAGCGGCGGCGCCACGGACGTGCGGGCGAATGTCGCCGGCAGCATCGTCGATCTGTCGGCGCTCACGAGTTGGACGCACACCGGCGGAGACATCTCGCGACTTTGGGCACAGAACGGCGGCAAAGTGTTGACGCCAAGTCTGACCTCGATCGTCGACGTCGACGTTCGCGTCGAAGGCGCCGCCAGCCACATTGACTTGGGAAAGCTCACGGACGTCAGCCGAGCGCCGATGTCGGCCTTCGGCGGCGGGCAGATTGCCCTGCCGCTCGTGACCAGCTACACCGGCCCCTCGCAGTACAACGGCCGATTCGAGGCCAACGGCGGCGGCAGCCTGATCGATCTCACGGCGATCACCTCGTTCGCCGGCGGCAACGGCCGCAGCGCTCAGGTCTATGCCAGCTCAGGCGGCAAGGTCGAGCTCGAGAATGCGACGGCATTCAGCGGCGGCGCCGTTGATTTGCGCGCCAACGGCCCGGACAGCGTCGTCGACCTGTCGTCGCTCAAGACTTGGACGCACACCGGCGGCGACATTTCGCGCCTGTGGGCTCAAAACGGGGGCAAAGTGCTGTCGCCCAACCTGGCGTCGATCGTCGACGTGGAAATCCATGTCGAGGGCGCCGGCAGCCAAATCGATTTGGGCAAGGTGGCCGACGTCTCCCGCACGTATATCTCCGCACTCAACGGCGGTCAACTCGCCCTGCCCAAGGTCACCAGCTACACGGGGCCCAGCGTCTACAACGGCTTGCTCGAATCGTTCGGCGGCGGCAGCATGCTCGACCTGAAAACCATTACCTCGTTCACGGGGGGAGATGGTCGCAGCGCGCGAGTGTTTGCGACCAATGGCGGCAAGGTCGATCTTAGCAAGGTCGCGACGATCAACGGGGGCGCCACCGATCTGCGCTCCACCGGGGCCGGCGCCGTGCTCGACGCCTCGAGCCTCGCGAGTTGGACGCACACCGGGGGCGATCTCTCGCGGTGGTGGGTCCGTGACGGAGGGACCACGCTCGTGGCCCCCACAGGCATCGCACTGATGAGCGTGAACATGCTGGTCGACGGGGGCGGAAAGGTCCAAGGGGGCCCCGTCACGCTCCTGGGGGGTTCCACGCTCGAGACCGCGGGCGGATTCAACGCTAGCTTGGTGAACGCGGCCGGGTCGATCTTGCCTTCGGCCCCGATCGGCGTGCTGCCGTTCGGCGCGGATTTCTCGCAACAGCTCGAGGGGCGGCTGCGCGTGCGCTTCGCCGGCCCCGGCGCCGGCCAGTTCGACACCATCACCGTCGCCGGCCAGGCGGCGCTGGGCGGTAGACTGGATGTTCAAATGCAGCAAAACTTCGCGGAGATGCAACTCGGCGACACGATCGAGTTGCTGACCGCCGCCTCGAGGACGGGCAACTTCGACTTCGGCGGCGCCCTGCTCTCGAGCGACACATTCCTCACGCCGGTCGGCGTAGGCAACAAGGTGCTGCTGCTTGCGGCCCTCGCAGGAGACGCCAATCTTGACGGCAAGATCGACCTCAGCGATTTTGGCCTGCTCAAGAGCAATTTCGGCTCCGGTCAGCGCCTCTCGCAGGGGAACATGAATGGCGACGGCGCGATCGACCTCAATGACTTTGGCATCCTCAAAGCGAACTTCGGCCGCAGCGACGGTCCGAAGTTGAGCGAGTTGGGGGCCCAAGCGGCGCCTGTGCCTGAGCCGGCGACCGGAGCGCTGCTGGCAATGGGAATGTTCGCCCTGGTGTTGCGACGTTGGCGGCCCGCGCACCGATTCAAAGCAGCGAGTCGATAACTGCCTACGGGCTTGCACCTTGTGGAAAGGATTGCGGTTGACCCTGGTCACGGCCCAACTGTCGCTGCCAGAGCAGGCTTCAGCCGCCGCTCCCTTTGCGGCGAGCTAAGCCCAACGAGCAGGCTTCGTCCTGGGAAAGCATTTTTTGCGGCGTTCGCTACCTGGCCGTACCCGACGAACAGGCGCCGGCAGAGGATTTTCCGCGTGGCGGTGTGATTGACGGTGCATCGCTAATTGTGCAGTCATCCGCCGAGGATTACGATTTCCCACTGCTCCGCGCGCAGCGCCTGCGCGGGAGTCGATGAGAACGCCTATCCCTCGCGGAGCGCCTGCCATGTCCAACGCCGTCGAAATCACTGCCGCCGACAACCTGCTCGAAGTCCATCTGACCGGCAAGCTCACCCGCGAGTTCTACGAGCAACTCGTGCCGGCCGTCGAAGCCCAGATCAAAGCCGCCGGCAAGCTGCGGATCCTGGTGCTCATGCACGACTTCCACGGTTGGACCGCTGGCGCCCTCTGGGAGGACATCAAGTTCGACTTCAAGCACGGCAAGGACATCGAGCGGCTGGCGATCGTCGGCGAGTCGAAGTGGGAACAGGGCATGGCTGCCTTCTGCAAGCCGTTCACCGGCGCGACGGTGAAGTACTTCGACCAGGCGCAGGTCGAGGCCGCCCGCCAGTGGGTGACGGCCAGCTAACGCCCGCATCGCCTCGAGATCACCACGCTTCCGCAACCTGAGTACACACCCATGACCTGCCGCTGCCGCAGGGCGCTCTCGACCCTGGCCTCGATTGCCCTTGCGCTTGTTTCTTCCGCCGCCACCTCGCACGCTGCCATGACCGCCGACGAAGCCGCCGCGATCGCCGAACGCGCCTACATCTACGGCTACCCACTCGTCACCATGGAGTTTACCCGGCGGGTGATGACCAATGCCGAGCATCCCGGCGACAGCCACGCGCCGATGGGGCAGTTCTACAAGGCGGAAACGTATCCGAACGCCGAGTTCCGCGACGTCACGGCCCCCAACGCCGACACGCTCTACTCGACCGCCTGGCTCGACCTGACCAAGGGCCCCTACGTCTTCACTTTGCCGAATCAGGGCGACCGGTACTACCTGATGCCGATGCTCGACGCGTGGACAAACGTATTCACCGTGCCCGGCAAGCGGACAACCGGCGACGGAGCACAGACCTACGGCATCACCGGCCCCGGCTGGAGCGGCAAGCTGCCTGCCGGCGTCAAGCAGCTCGCCGCGCCCACCAACCTGGTCTGGATTCTCGGCCGCACCTACTGCACCGGCACGCCGGAGGACTACGATGCCGTGCATGACTTGCAGGCCAAGTATCAACTCGTGCCGCTGGCAGCCTACGGCAAGCCCTACACGCCGCCGGCAGGCAAGGTCGACCCGAGCGTCGACATGAAGACGCCCGTCCGCGAGCAGGTGAACCGCCTGAGCGCCCAGGAATACTTCGCCCTGCTGGCGAAGTTGATGAAGGACAACCCGCCGGCCAAGGAAGACGCCGCGATCGTCGCGGAGATGGCCAAGCTCGGCATCGCGCCAGGCAAGCCGTTCGAACTCGCGAAGCTGGGGCCCGAGGTCGCAGAGCGCGTGGAAAAGGTCCCTGCCGCGGCGTTCGGCAAGATCATGGGCCACTTCCGCTTGGCCGGTCGCGCCGAAAACGGCTGGGTGTTCACCACGCAAACGGGCCTGTATGGCACCGACTACTTGCAGCGGGCGCTGATCACGGCGATCGGCCTGGGGGCCAACCGTCCGCAAGACGCCGTCTACCCCACGTCCGAGGTTGATGGCCAAGGTCAGCCCTACAGCGGCGCCAACAAGTACGTGATTCACTTCGCCAAAGGGCAAACGCCGCCGGCGGATGCCTTTTGGTCGATCACCATGTACAACGGCGAGTACTTCTTCGTCGAAAACCCGCTCAACAAGTACACCGTGAGCCCGCGCAACGCCCTGAAGTACAATGCCGACGGCTCGCTCGACCTCTTCATCCAGCGCGACGATCCGGGGCCCGAGAAGCAAGCCAACTGGCTGCCCGCCCCCGAGGGGAAGTTCATCCTCATGCTGCGGATGTATTGGCCGCGGGAGAAGGCCCCCTCGATTCTCGACAACACTTGGAAGATTCCCCCGGTGACCAAGGTCAACTAACCAGCGTTCCTTTTCCCCTTGATGCCAAGGCGACATCCGATGTCCACCCGGTTCCATGCAATGCTGTTCGTTGCGCTGGGAAGCGCGCTCGGTTACGTGGCGGCCGTGAGCGGCAACGCCCCGGCCCAACAGTCGCAGGCGGCCGACGCCGCGCCCGTGGCGGCCGAGCTCGCCGTGGGCGAGAGCTCACCCGCGGAGACTCTGCTTGCCCAAGCGGCAACGAAAACGGCCCAGCGCCGTCCGGCCGCCCCCGGCAAGAAGCCCAACATCGTGTTCATCATGGGCGACGACGTGGGCTGGTTCAACATTGGCGCCTACCACCAGGGCATCATGTCAGGCAAGACGCCCAACCTCGACAAGCTGGCCTCCCAGGGGATGCGGTTTACCGACTACTACGCCGAGGCAAGCTGCACGGCGGGCCGGGCCAACTTCATCACCGGCGAAATTCCGCTGCGAACTGGCCTGACCACGGTCGGCCAGGCCGGCGCCGACGTCGGCATGCCGGCGCAAGCCTGCACCATCGCCACCGCGCTCAAGGCTCAGGGCTACAAGACGGGGCAGTTTGGCAAGAACCACCTGGGGGACCTCAACAAGTTCCTCCCCACGCTGCATGGCTTCGACGAGTTCTTCGGCTACCTGTACCATCTCGACGCGATGTCGGACCCCTACTGGTACTCGTATCCCAAGGATCCCGAGTTCCTGCAGAAGTACGGGCCGCGCAACCTGGTGCATTGCTGGGCGACCGACACCGACGACGCCACGGTGATGCCGCGCTGGGGCAAGGTCGGCAAGCAGCGGATCGTCGACGAAGGGCCGCTCGCGCCCTATCCCGACATGTCGAACGTGCCCAACATGCACGAAGGTCTGCAGAAGGCCAAGTACGACATGACCACGTTCGACGAAGTGCTCGTCGAAAGCACCAAGGGCTTCATGGACCAGGCCAAGAAGGAGGGCAAGCCCTTCTTCATCTGGCACAACACCACGCGCATGCACGTGTGGACGTTCCTCTCCAAGAAATATGCCTCGGAGATGAACTCCGAGACCAACTTTGGGCTCGAAGAGGCCGGCATGAAGCAGCTCGACGACTCCGTCGGCGCGCTCATGAAGCACCTCGACGACATCGGCGAAGCCGACAACACGATCCTCATCTTCAGCACCGACAACGGCGCCGAAGTCTTCACCTGGCCCGACGGCGGCATGACCCCGTTCAAGGCCACCAAGGGCACCGTGATGGAAGGGGGCTTCCGAGTCCCCTGCCTCGTCCGTTGGCCGGGACACATCAAGCCGGGCACGGTCGAAAACGGCATCTTCTCCGGGCTCGATTGGTTCCCCACCCTGCTGGCCGCCGCCGGCAACCCCAACATCACTGACGAGTTGCTCAAAGGCGTGAAGCTCGGCGACCGCACCTACAAGAACCATCTCGATGGCTACAACCAGCTCGATCTGTTGCATGGCCAAGGCCCCTCGAAGCGCCGCGAGCTCTGGTACTTCGGCGGGCCCAAGCTCGGCGCCGTGCGGCTCGACGACTTCAAGTTCCAGTTCTACCAGCAGCCCCAAGGCTGGCCCGGTCCCAAGGTCGTCACCGACATGCCGGGCATCGTCAACATCCGCCAAGATCCCTTCGAGCGCACGCCGTCGACCGGCGAGCAGAGCCTGAACGACCTGGGGGGCGGCTACATGAACGATTTCTATGCCCGCGAGTTCTGGCGGTTCGTGCTGGTGCAGCAAAAGGTGGCCGAGCTGGCCAAGACGGCGATCGACTACCCGCCGATGCAGGACCCGGCGTCGTTCAACTTGGACGCCGTGAAGAAGCAGATCGACGAGATGATCAAGGCCCACCACGGGCAGTAGCGCGGTTTTGCCCCTGATCCGTCGTGAACTGGGGAAGCAATCGATGGACACGGCACTGCGATCCACCTTGATCGTCATGGGACTCCTGCTGGCGGCCGGGTGCGGCCGGCCGCCAGCGGCTCAATTGAGCGTGTCCTATTTGAGCAAGAACGCCGCGGGGCAAGTTGAGTCGAGCGGCGTGTCGAGCATGAGCACCGTGGGTCCGCCCGACCGGTTGTCGCTGGGGATCGCAGGCAAGCAACTCGAAATCAAGATCGTCGCAGTGAAGAGGGACCGTGCGGTAGTCGACGTGACCGCGCTCAACGTCGGCGAACAGCGGGTCGAAATCCCGTTTGGCGGCGACATCGAGGTCTTTCCCGGCAGCAAGGACGTCGGCGTGCGCATCGAAGCGCAGGCCAAATAATGCATTTGACGCAAATCTCGTCTGCCGGCGCTCATTCACCGCGCGGTGTGGCCGCTCCTGCCGCATCTTCCATCTGCGTCGCCGCATTTCGCAGCGGTTGGCTGGAGATGCGAATGATGCCGCCGATCGGCTGGTCCAGTTCGAGGATCAGAAACACGGCGCTCGACACGACGAAGCTGCCGAGCAGCAGCACCGCCAAACTGGTGGCGTGGCGGGGCGCGAACAGGCCGTACGAGGCAAACGTGATGGCCAGCCAGCCGACCATCAAGATCAGGAACGCCTTCGGCAGGGCGTTGCCGCGTTGGGAATAGAGGAGCCAGCGCAATTGCGTCGTGTCGTGAACGATCTTCAGCGCCACCTCCTTGATGGTGCGCTGGGCGTCCTGCTTTGGTTCGAGAAAAAGGATGCGATCATACACGTCGTCGTACCGGATCTTGTCGACGGGGTCCGCCGCAGGCGTCGCCAGCAGCGGCTGTTCCTCGGGCCAAAGCCGCTCGATCATGTCGCTCAACGACTTTTGCACTCCCTCGCGCGCAGGCTGCGCTTCCGGTCCGTAGTGGGCCAGCGCGCGGTCGAGCACGATGAGATTCGCGGCCAACTGGGCCACGCCGTCGCGCTGGGCGTCGAACGAGCTCTTGGCCGAAGCCACCAGCAGTCCCAGCACCATGCCGGTCATCGTGCCGACGATGCCGATGACGAGCTTGACCACGTCCTTGGTTTCGGCGGTCAGATGGTCTTCCGGGAAGAGCGGCCGCAGGAACAAGCCGGCGATCGAAGCGACGAAGATGCACAGGAGCACGAAGAGGCTGACGGTCAACGGCGTCACGAATAATCGCTCGCTCTGCAAGTAGCCCAGGCAGGAAAGGTTGCCAAGATAACCCTCCCCAGCCGGGGGAGGCAAGGTTTGGTTCGCACGGCGCTCGGCGGGAGTCCAAGCTCGGCGCCCTACCGACCCGAGCGAATCGGCGCACCTTGTCGTAGCTCGAAGCCCACGAAATCTACGGTTCTGCCAGAGTACTTGCAGGCCCCCCGGCCGAGGGAATACGATTCCCGCTTCGTCTCAGGCATTTCCCTTCCCCTTCGGTCGTCGCTGGACGCGCTTCGTCGATGAACGCCTTTTTTCGTTTGCGCTCGGCACTCGCCGGGCTGATCTTTCTCGCCACGGCCCTCCCCAGCCTGGCCCAAGACGTGACCGGCACGCCGGGCACGCCCAGCGCCACGACCACGATCCCCGGCAAGCAACTGCCCGCCCCCGATCCCAAGTTCGGCGGCGTGATCCGCGACAGCGCGCAGGACTCGAAGCCCTGGTGGGCGCCGCGGATCGTGCCTCCCAAGAAGGCCCCCAACGTCCTCTTGATCATGACCGACGACGTCGGTTTCGGCGCGCCCAGCACCTTCGGCGGCGTGATTCCCACCCCGGCGCTCGACCGCATCGCCAAGGCCGGCTTGCGGTACACCAACTTCCATTCGACAGCCCTCTGCTCCCCCACGCGGGCAGCCCTGATCACCGGCCGCAACCATCATTCGGCCGGCTTCGGCGTGGTTTCCGAGCAGTCCACGGGCTTTCCGGGCTACAACAGCGTCATCGCCAAGAGCAAGGCGACGATCGGCAAGATCCTCAAGGACAACGGCTTCGCCACGAGCTGGTTTGGCAAGAACCACAACACGCCGTCGTTCTCGGCTAGCCAGCTCGGTCCCTTCGATCAATGGCCGATCGGCATGGGCTTCGACTACTTCTACGGCTTCGTCGGCGGCGACACGAGCCAGTGGCAGCCCAACCTGTTCCGCAACACGACCGCGATCTATCCTTACGTGGGCAAGCCTGGCTGGAACCTCACGACGGCGCAAGCCGACGACGCCGTCGATTGGCTGCACCAGCTCGATCAGATCGATCCCAGTAAGCCCTTCTTCTGCTACTACGTGCCCGGCGGCACCCATGCGCCCCACCATCCGACCAAGGAATGGGTCGACCGCATCCACGAGATGCATCTGTTCGACGGCGGCTGGAACAAGCTCCGCGAAACGATCTTCGAGAACCAAAAGAAACTCGGTGTCATTCCGGCCGACGCCAAGCTCGCGCCGTGGCCCAAGGAGTTGCTCAAGGAGTGGGACGCCCTCACGCCTGACGAGCAGAAACTGTTCATCCGCCAGGTCGAGGTTTATGCCGCTTTTCTGGCTTACACCGATCACGAGATCGGCCGCGTGATCCAGGCGGTCGAAGACATCGGCAAGCTCGACGACACGCTGATCATCTACATCAGCGGCGACAATGGCTCGAGCGCCGAAGGGCAACTGCTGGGCACGCCCAACGAAGTCGCCATGTTCAACGGCGTCGAAGTGCCGGTTGAGGAGCAGTTCAAGTTCTACGACGTGTGGGGAACCGACCGCACCTACAACCACATGGCGGTCGGCTGGACCTGGGCCTTCTGCACGCCGTTCCGCTGGACGAAGCAAATCGCCTCGCACTTTGGCGGCACGCGGCAAGGAATGTGCGTCTCCTGGCCAGGGCACATCAAGGACCTGGGTGGCGTGCGTAGTCAGTTCCACCATGTGATCGACGTGGCGCCCACGCTGCTCGAGGTCTGCGGCATTCCCGCGCCCGAATACGTCGACGGCATCAAGCAGGCGCCGATCGAAGGGACGAGCTTCGCCTATACGTTCGACGAAAAGAACGCCCAGGCGCCCTCGCGGCACAAGACGCAATACTTCGAAATGTTCGGCGACCACGCCCTTTATCACGAGGGTTGGATCGCGAGCACCAAGGTGACGCGGCCCCCCTGGGTGGTCATCGGGCCGACGAACCGCGATCCGCTCAACAACGTTACCTGGGAGCTCTACGACCTGAGCAAGGATTGGACCCAGTCGGACGACGTGGCGGCCAAGAACCCCGCCAAGGTGCGCGAACTCAGCCAGATGTTCTTGGCCGAGGCGGTGAAGCACCAAGTGTTGCCGCTCGACTCCTCGGTGGCGCCGCGGATGATTGCGCCCCGTCCCAACCTCACCGCCGGGCGCACAAAGTTCCTCTACACTCGGCCGCTCACTGGCATTCCGCAGGGAGATTCGCCGCAGATCCTGAACAGCTCGTACAAGCTGACGGCAGATATCGAAGTGCCTGACGGAGGCGGCGAAGGGATGCTGCTCACCTCGGGCGGCCGCTTCGCCGGCTACGGTTTCTATCTGCTCAAGGGTAAGCCCGTGTTCCTCTGGAACCTGGTCGACCTCCGGCGAATTCGCTGGGAAGCGCCCGAGCCGCTCACGCCAGGCAAGCATCGCATCGAGTTCGCTTTCAAGTACGACGGCCTCGGCCCCGGCACCCTGGCCTTCGAGAGCATGAGCGGCATCGGCCGCGGGGGAACGGGCGTGCTTTCGGTCGACGGCCGGGAGGTCGCTCGCCAAACGATGGAGCGCACCTTGCCGCTGATGCTGCAATGGGACGAGACTTTCGACATCGGCTCCGACACCGGCACACCCGTCGACGACGGCGACTATCAGATTCCCTTTGCCTTTACCGGCAAGCTGGAAAAGCTGACGCTCGAGCTCGATCGGCCCCAACTCTCGCCGGCCGACATCCAACGCTTGCAGCAAGAGTCGCAGCGCAATAACAGGGCGAGCGAATAAGGGAGTTCGGCGCGATCCTGCGGGTCGACTGCCGCATGTTGAGCACTCGAACACTGCTGCTGGTCACTGCCTTCGCCGAGGCCGGAGTAGGCGTTGTCCTGCTCCTCGCGCCGGCGCTGAGCGTTGAGTTGCTGCTCGGCAAGGCCGACCAATCGCCGCCTCCTTTCGTGATGGAGCGCATTCTGGGGGCGGCGCTCCTGGCGATCAGCATCGACTGCTGGCTCGCTAGAGGCAACGCCGGTGGTGGCGCCGCCAAGTCGCTGCTGGCGGGGCTGCTCGTCTACAACGTTGCCGTGCCGGCGCTGCTGGCGTATGCTGCCCTGGCCTACGCGTTTTCCAGCCTCCTGCTGTGGCCTGCCTGCGTGCTGCATGCGGGGCTGGCGGCATGGTGCGTTCGATGCTTGCGAACGGCAGCATCGCCGGCGGATGGCCAGGCGACAACCACGCAAGACCAGGATCTTCGCTGATTCATGGACCACGCTCCCTTGCAACCTCCCGTGGCGACCCGGACCTTTTGGCAGCGGGTGGCGGTCACCAGCGCTTGCCTCGCGGCGTTCTACTTTGCGGCGGCCTATCTCATTGCGCCGTTCGCCTGGAAGCGCTACGTCCACAAGCACCCCGCGCTCGACAACGTGCCCGGCATCACCGAGACGAAGACCGGCATCCCCGGCGATCCGCTCAACGTGGGACTGATCGGCACGCGCGAGCAGGTGGTGCAGATCATGACCGCGGCCAATTGGCCCGAGGCGAAGCCGCTCAGCTTGCGCAGCGACCTCAAGATCGCAGAAGCTACTGTGCTCGAGCGACCCGACGCCCAAGCCCCTGTGAGCAGCTTGTACCTCTTTGGCCGCAAGGAAGACCTAGCCTTCGAACAGCAGGTGGGGCACGACCCCCGGCAACGGCACCACGTGCGGTTCTGGAAGACCGCCGACGAGGACAGCGGCCGCCCGGTGTGGGTCGGCTCGGCGGTGTTCGATCGCCGCGTCGGCTTCAGCCACACCACGGGGCAGATCACGCATCACACGGCTCCCAACGTCGACGCCGAGCGCGACAAGCTCTTTCGCGACCTCGCGCAAACGGGCGAGTTGGCCGAGCAATACGTCGTGCCCGACTTCCACAAGGTCCGCCACGGCCGCAACGGCGGCGGTGATCCCTGGACCACCGACGGCAGCCTCTACATGGGCGTGATCAAACCAGACGCCGGTTCCTGAATTGTAGGGCTGGGCGAACAAAGTGAGCCCCACCAAACACCCGCTCGAATTGCCTGCGAAGATGGGGCTCGCCGAGCCTCGCACCACCCTACGCGGCGCCTGCTAAGTCCGCCAGAACAGCGAATCGCGCGGCGCCTGATAGGCCACTTCCATCTCGGGCGTTTCGAACAACGTCTGCCCCCGGTGCAGCGATTCGACGCCGCCGATCACCATGCCGGAGGTCAACAGCGTCCGTTCCACCGGATAAGGAGCTTGACCTGTCAGCACCATGTCTTCGATGTGGCGTACGAGCGGCGTGAAGAAGTCGGCCGTCGTCGAGCCATGGCCTGGCATGGGCAGGTACATCTGGCACGACACGATCTGGCCGTCCCCCAGCAAACCGGCGTAGTTGAAGTCGCGAATCCCGGTGAGAAACGCCGCCGTGCGAAAGCCGTCGCGGTGGGCCACGAAGAAGCCCGTGGTGTCGGGCAGGGCGGTCTTTGCCCAGTCGTACGTCACCGCGCTCGTCGGATAGCCTCCCTCCACGGGCAGGTTGTGGCTGCGCCGCAGCGCCGCAGCAAAGAGGTCGCGGGTCGAGCGGCGGTCTTCGCGTTCCAACTCGCGCCACAGAGCGTCTCCCTTGAGCGCCAGCACGCTCTGAATGCCCACCTCGCCGCCGCGCCGCCGCTCCGACATGCACTGGGCCGTTTCGTAGGCATGAAAGTCGTAGCTGTCGACGCCGCCATAGGCCGCGCACACGCTCTCCTTAAGATCGGCCCCCCAAGGAAGATCGAACGCCGGCAACCGCCAGGTGACCGGCAGCGACGAGCCGGCCAGCAACGGAAACCCCAGCCGCCGCGCGTCCTGCACCATTTCGGCGCACTCGGCCCACGACGTCGAAAGGTGCTTGTCGTTGAACACCGGCACGGCGCGGCCGCTGTCTTCGAAGACCTTGACGACCTCCTTGAACCAGCGGTAACGGGGATAGAGCGTTTGCCCCAATTCGTTCCGCGGGTAGTCGCCGTGCTCGCCGATGATCACCACGCCGTCGACCGCCAGCTTCGAGCCCCCCAGCGTCAGCGCTTCGGCCACGCTGGGATAGAGCGTCAGCTTGTGCCGTTTGGCGCGCTCGCGGGCCAGGTCTTCCGCCGGGAACTGATCGACGAACACGCCGGCGGTCTCCACGCGCGGCCACTGCCAGGCGCCGCCCCAGGCGTAGCCTTCGGTCAGGCGATCGAGGAAGTGCTGCGAGTGCGAGTGCGTGCGGACGACAGTGCCGAGGAAGGCGATCTTCTTCCGCGGACTGTCGGCGGCGCGGGTGAAGCGGCTGGCGAAGAGCGCGCCGGCGGCAGCGCCCAGGAATTCACGACGACGCATGCAATTGGCTCCGGGCAGGCGGGGGCATTCAGGCGGGAGCACGAGGCGGGGCCGGCGGCAAAGCGCCGACGCCGCTCATGGTAACGCCCGGTCCGGCGCTTGTCTCGCGGAGGCGCTACAAAACCTCTTCCACCTCGGAGTAGAGAAAGGTCACTCCGCCCGTGGCGTAGTTGGGCACGTCGGCCACGGCGGCCTTCCCTTCGGGTGACGCCAACAGCTCGTCGAACGCCGCACGGCTTTCCATGGTCAGCTCCGCCACGTAGTAGTAGGGCGCCGGCGAGCCGTCCGGCGTGCCTTGCACTTTGCCGATGGTCCACTTTTTCAGCCCCTTCATCCGCTTAGCGAGCGGAATGTGGACCTCCTGGTAATACTTGTCGAAGGCGGCCGGATCGTGGGGATGTCCGTAGAGCACGAGCAGTTTGATCATGGGGCGGGCTCGGGAGGCAAAGGGGCGTGGAGCCGCCGTTATACCGCAGAAGAGGCGGTGCAGGGCGCTTCGTCGAACCGGGGCGGCCGCGTGAACCAGCGAGCCGGAAAACCGCTCCAACCCTTGTCTCCTCCGCGAAGCGGCCGAGCGCCCCGCGGGCGCGCGTGGCCGGGCAGGCGCCACGAGCCGCGGCCCTTTGACAGGCAGGACCCGTAGGCTAGAATACTGGACCCTTGGAATCGTGCTTGATCACGGCGTAACCCGATGGTCAGCCACGCCTTGGGCGCATAGCTCAGTTGGTTAGAGCGCGTCCCTGATAAGGACGAGGTCCCAAGTTCGAATCTTGGTGCGCCCACCTGCCCTAAACTCTGCCGAAGCCTTTGCATAGGTTACCTGCCGATGGTCGGCAGTGCGGCCGGAAAGACCTGAAGGAAGTGGTAGTCACTACCACTTTCGCAGCTCCTTTCAGGAAACCGCACACATGGCCACGGCTTCTTCTTCACGCGTTCGGGTTCCCGCCTACCGCTTGCACCGGCCAACGGGGCAAGCGCGAGTCATCATCGGCGGCCGGCACTTCTATCTCGGCAAACACGGCTCACCTGAGAGCTGGGAAAAGTATCGCCGGCTGATTGCCGAGCGGCTCGCCCCGGCACCGTCGGCGGCTTCACCGGCACCGGCCTGCGACCTCACGATCATCGAGCTCATCGCCGCCTATTGGCAGTATGCCGAGGGCTACTACGTTAAGGACGGGCGCCCCACGGACCACCTGCACATCGTCCGGCGGGCCCTGGGGCTGCTTCGCCAACTCTACGGTCAGCAGCCGGCGACCAGCTTCGGTCCCCGCTGCCTGCAAGCGATCCAGCAGAAACTTGTGCAGCAGGGCAAGGCGCGCACTTACATCAACGACGTCTGTGCCGTAGTTCGGCGGGCGTTCAAGTGGGCGGTGTCGCAGGAGCTGATCCCAGTCCAGGTGCATCAGGCGCTGACCACCGTGCCGGGACTGAAGAAGGGACGGACGGCTGCTCGCGAGCCGTCACCGGTGGCGCCGGTGTCCGACGAGGTCGTGGGAGCAGTCCTGCCGCACCTCCCACCCTTGATTGCGGACATGGTCCGTGTGCAGCGGCTTCTTGGCTGCCGGCCCGGTGAAGTGTGCCAAATGCGGCTCTGCGAGATCGACCGGTCAGATACCGTCTGGATCTACCGCCCGCGCTCCCACAAGACTCAGCATCACGGCCGGGAACGCGTTATCTGCATCGGCCCCCGCGCGCAGGCCATTCTGGGCTGCTACGTCGCCCGGCCGGCCGAGGAATTCATCTTCCGACCCGTAGACTCCATGCACGGCCATCGAGCGCGGCAGCGGGCCGCCCGAAAAACCAAGGTGCAGCCCTCGCAAGCTGACCGGAGTAAGCTGAACCCCAAGCGAAAACCCCGCACCGCCTACACCAAGGACAGCTACAACCGTGCGATCCGTCGCGCGTGTGATCGGGCAGATGCGGCGGCAAGGAAACTGAACCCCGAGGCGCCGGCCGAGCAACGGCTGGTGCCTCGTTTTCATCCGAACCAGCTCCGGCATTCGGCTGCCACCGAGCTGCGGCGGCGATTTGGCCTGGAAGCGGCCCAGGTGATCTTGGGCCATGCGAAGGCGGATGTGACGCAGGTCTATGCGGAGCGAGACTTTGGATTGGCAGCCCGCGTGATGCGAGAGATTGGCTAATGGAAAAACCACCGCACCTTGATCGATCGACTGGTCGGTCGTTCCCATTGTCCAGCGCGGAACGCCTGTCCGCGTACTACGACTTAGTTCGGACTTGCATGACCGATGCATGGCTTCTCTACGAGCTGAGGCAAGGGCGCGAGCATCGCCGGGATGGCGAGGAGCCCCTTTCACTCCCTGAGCTGCTAGTTCGCCATTTCTTTTCAGTTCATGCTGTCGAACTGCGCCGCTCTGATTCGGCTGTCGTGGAATGGGGTCAGCTCGCGGGGCCTGAATGCTACTTTCTGAGTGCCGCGCGTTGGTCAACGGCCGTTCGCCGGATTCTCTGGAAGGGGACGGCGTTTCCGCGTTCGGTCGACCCCGAGGACAAGGCGGTTCGCAAGGCCATAGCGCAGTGGGACGAACAGCGCGCGGTCTTGAGTCGCGTGGTCGCGATCGATATCCATGCGGCTCTGCACGGCTTGAGGCGGGAACAAGCTTGGGCAGGCGAGCTTGCGAGGCTCTCGTTCGCCCAGAAGACCAGCGCTATCGCAGGAGGGGCCGGCGTTGGGAGCTGGGAAGTTTGCGTGGAAGGGAACCCGCGCACTGCTGGGACGCACGTGGCGGTGCTTGCGGCCGTGGTGGGCTGCGAGGTGGTGGAGTGTATTCCCAGCCTATGGAAGCCCGCTAACTACCTTGACTTGAAGTTTGACGAGGGCCGCCGCACCGTTCGGCGGGGAACGAACATTGCCCCATGTGACGAGGAACAACTTTGGAGCCTATTCGTGCATTTCATGAAACGTCGCGATACCTGGCAGGCCGCCGATGAACTCGAACGGCTGTGGGATTCCAGGCCCACGCGGAATGCGCTTGAGAAAGCAATCTCGACGTTGAGAAATCGCCTTCGCCACCTGGGGATTACGGTGCGAAACAAAAGGCTCACCGGCTACCGCCTGGAACTGCTGGAACCACCCAGTTCCGATGGCCCTGGCAGGAAACGCGCGAAGAGGCGCCAAAGTCCGCGGTCGAAGAGCCGCAGAATCACTCCGCCAGGCCGAGCGCGGAGACCGCGGTAACGACGACCGCAGGACTGCGCTCTAGCCTGTCTACTGGCAAGGGTTGCGTGCTGATAAGCCCGCTTAGGGTACTCAGCCGGCTCCCGCCTGGGTCATCCGATCGGAATCCGAGAGCAGCTCGCCGCGTGGCTTAGGGGGAGTCCCGTTCTCTTTAGACTGCGCGGCACGGGTCGTTGGGTCCGCAGCCCCGGCTTCTCAGCAGTTTCGCCACGGTTGCACGCCCGCGTCGCGAGCCCGCAACGGCCGGGTCCTGGTCGTGCGGCGGACGCCCCAGCGCGATGATGGCGTATGGGCACCAAGGGCACAAGCTGGCATCGCGCGGCGTGCATCGTGAATGCGGCACTCCGACGATTGGTGGCACACTGGTCATCGAGCAGACTCTGCCCTTCTCTCACCCTGCTCCTCGGGGATGCGGCCGGCCCAGCCGTCGAATTTGGCCCGCCTCGGGCCCGGCCACGCGTGAATTTCGCATTTCCGGCCCTTCCAATTCTTGATGCGCTCCCAACCGAAACTCCCCGCCCGAGGAGCCTGCCGAAGCGCAAGAGCTTCACGTTTTCCGCGAGGCTGAAAGAAAAGTCGGTCCCCTAACTTATTGTGAACACGCAATTTCGGGCATTTTCCCTCTAACTCAGCCTCGCCTCAGTTTGGCTTGCTCAATTTACCGCACCTCGGCGCAACCAAGTCCAAGCATCGCAGGTGATCGCATGCCAATCGGTTTGGAAGAAGACTTCGTTCCCCTTGCTCGTGCCGCCCAGCTCATTCCTGGACGCCCCCACTGTAGTTCCATCTGGCGCTGGGTCCGCCGCGGCGTGAAAGGCCACCGCCTCGAAGCCATCTCCGTTGGCGGCCGCACATTCACGACGCGCCAAGCGATCCAGCGGTTTTTGGATGCGCTGAACCACGCCCGTTCTGAGCCGCCTCAGCCAGAAAGACCGATTCGGTCCGTGCGGCAAAGCCAGATCGCTGCGGCCGAAACGGTGCTGCGGCAAGCTCGCATCGAACCCTAGCCCCACCGCCAACCCGGCCGGCGGTGATTTTTGGGGCCGCTCGCCGCGACGATAGCCAGCAGGGTGTCACCCATTGGTTCACGGGGCTGGGGATCTCACAAAGGAGAGGTTTTCATGAAACGCGATCTCGATCGAGAATTCTGTGTTCAACTTGCGGAGATGTGCGCCGAGGAGATTGACCAGCACATTAACCGGCCGCGCCCTGATGCCCAACTGGCCGACCCACTCCGCGCACCCGACGGCCCGACTAGTGTTGTTTGCGCTTCCGCGGTGAAGATGTTGGTGAAAGCGACGGCCGACTACGGCAAATGGTTGCCGCCCTGCATCGCTGAGGCGGTCGGCGGTACGGGCCACTCCACGCTGAAAACCATGGCCGAGGTGGAGACGCTGGTCAGGTGGCTCGATGAGTACTCCGTCTTGTTGCGGTGTTGGCCTGAAACCACGTCTCCCGAGGAGTCGGTCGTGATGGTGACTCTGTCCAGGAACTTGGAATCCGAGGCGACGCTTAATCCTTGGCCGACGATCAGGGTGGAGGGATGCAAGGGCGTCGTGATGTACGACTCCTATTACTCGCCGTACGGCTGGGCGGTTGTACATGTCGCAACCGGTCGCCACCTTCTCCAGGGACTTGATCGCGACACGGCGAAGACGGCCTTGCGGCAGTTGGCCGCTTTTGACCTGGACGGGCTTGCGAAAACAAGGCATGCCGAGGCCGCGGAGGGCTCTTGTGATCCACCGCCGGGTCTTCTCGGAGCTTCCGAGCGGTTCCCTACGCGACCTGGGGCGGCCGGCTTCGGTCAGTCGCCCCAGGCTCGTGCGGGTCGCGGATAGTGATCTCGTGGCTTGTACGGTTCTCGCCAACGGCGAACGCGGCGGCAGCGCTGGCGCAACGGAGCTCGAGGGCGAATGAATCTACCAAGACCGCGATCAACACGACGCCGGGCGTTTGGCCCGATGGCAGCCGCAACGTAGCCCAACCCCGAAGCCGAACCTTCCCCTGACTGCAGCCATGACCCACCAATCGCACGCACCGCATCGCAAGACGCCCCGCTACATCGTGCCAGCAGGAGTTCCCTGCTGCATCCGGCGCGTCGGCGAGATCGATTGGCGGGACCACACGACGACGCGCAGGATTCTTTTCGAATGCTACGACTACGCCGAAGGCCCGCTGTGGGTGTTTTCCGCTGACGGCTGGGAGCTCAGAGTGCCGCACGCCCGAGTTGATTGGACCTACGTCCAATGACCGTCTCGCATCGCAAAGCCCTCTTCGGGCACAACCCGATCGGAACGAACCATGTCCGAGCTGAACGACGTCTCTGTCCCCACCGACGCGGAGTTGTCCGACGAACGCGGACCCCCAGCGGGCAGAACGGAGGAGGCACCCGGCTGGCCCGTGTCCGCGGCGCGCGTTTTCGCTGACCGGCTCGTTCTCGCGAATGGCAAGACGGTGCTA
Organism: Pirellulales bacterium; assembly: GCA_044221365.1. Taxonomy (GTDB): domain Bacteria; phylum Planctomycetota; class Planctomycetia; order Pirellulales; family JBGAPH01; genus JBGAPH01. The sequence goes on along the minus strand of JBGAPH010000007.1, from coordinate 108,987 downwards.
CCGCAACACCTGGCAGAGCTGCGGGCCAGCGGTCTGATCGACGAGAACAGTCCCGGCCGCTGGCGTCTAGGGTTTCTTATTGAAAAAAACGCCGGCGGCGCTCGCGCGGCAGTAGGGCGCAACCGCCTAGGACAAAAACGCTATGGTTGAATCTAATTCCCTCGCGCACATGCCGGTAAACGACGCGGCGCGTTTTCTGCGGGCGCTATTCGGCCCCGATGATCTGGTCTGCTTTCGACCCATCGAAATTTGGGTAGAGGAACTGGACGGCCAGCGACGAAAGCGGTCGCGGGTAGACTACAAAGGATGCACGTACGCGAGCGTCGGTCAACCCGACGTAGCCGAGCGCGTGATCGCCGTGCAGTGCGCTCGCTCCGAATCGGAGCAAACTAACGTCTTCTTCGGCGTTGCTCCACGGTTCGGGGCGCGGAAGTTCGACGAAGCGTGGCAGATTCGCCGGCTGACGGCGCTCTGGTCGGACGTCGACAATGCCACGCCCGAAGACGTGATCGAGCGTATCGCGAAGGCCGGGCTGCCCCCTGCCTCGATCGTCGTCGCCAGTGGCAACGGCGCGCATGTCTATTGGCTTCTCGAAACGCCCTATCTAATCGATGACGTTTGCGATCCACCCGCGATCAAGCGCGAATTCCTCGACGGGCGGCCGGGGGAAGAGAAGAAAGTCGTTCGCTGGTTCCACGATCCCGTGACTGGCGAGCGAGTCGACCTACTCCCCGGCGGCCACACTGCGCCGCCGCTCTCTCCCAAGGCGATCCTGTTTCAAGACACGCTGGCCGGCATTGCGGCCAAGATCGGCGGTGACCACACGACCGACGTATCACGGATTCTCCGCGTCCCCGGCACGCTGAACCGCAAGCATCAGCGGAACGGACGCCAGCCAATCCCTTGCCTACTGCACAGCCTCGACGCCGAACTGCGCTATTCCTTCGACCAGTTCGTTGCGATTGCGGAATCCTCGCCGAGCAAGGCGCGTCGTGAAGCCGTCGCCAAGGTCCCGCTCCCCAGGACCCGCAAGCCTTCTCCCAAGCGGCAGGACAAGCTCGGCGAACTGATCCTGCTCTGTGACAGCGTTGCGGTAGGAGGCCGTTCCGAAGCCGATTTCAGCCTTTGCTGCTGGGCTATCGAAAACAGGATCTCCCGCGACTTGGTTTGGGCAGACGCGCAGTCGGTGGGCAAGTTCAGGGAACGCGGTGAAGACTACTTTCGGCGCACCTGGGAAGCGGCGGCGGCCCGCACGCGTGAGAAGACCTACGACCGCGTGCAGCAGGAGGTTAAGCGTCGCGCCGACAGCCACGACCGTGCAGCGTCGGGGGATCGCATCATCATGTGCGGCCCGGATGAGCACCGGGTTGCCGACGAAGCGATCGCGGCTTTGGCCACCTCGACGACGATTTACCAACGTGGCCAGGCCCTGGTGCAGATTGTCAGGGACGCCAAGCCTCCAAAAGGAGTAAAGCGGCCGCCCAATCTCCCCACGATCGCGCCCATCGCGAAGCCACGACTCTGCAAAGAGCTGTCGGAACGAGCAACCTGGATGCGCGAGAACGGCGAGAACTTAGTGCAGACCGCCGTTCCCGAACGTATCGTCGCCATCGTCGAAGCCAACGGCCAATGGCCGGGCGTGCGGCCGCTTATGGGCATTGTCGAGTGCCCCACTCTCCGTCCCGATGGTTCGATCCTGGAAGAACCTGGTTATGACGAAGACACCGGCCTCATAGTCATGCTCTCACAAGCGTTTTCGCAGATCCCCGCGTCGCCGACCCGACAAGACGCCCTCCGCGCCGTCGGCGAACTGATCGAAGTCTGGGAAGATTTTCCCTTCGAAAGTGCAGCCCATGCCGTCGCGCCCCTGGCCGCCACGCTCACCATGCTGATCCGACATGCCATCGCCGGTCCCTGCCCGTTGTTCTCCTTCGGCGCCAACGCCCCCGGCTCGGGGAAGGGCATGCTCGTCGATTCAGTTTCGATCATTGCCACCGGCCGAAAGGCGTCGCGCATGGCTGCCCCAGAAACGGCCGAAGAATGGGTCAAGACGATCCTGAGTGTTGCATTGTCGGGTGAGCGGCTCATCCTATTCGATAACGTGGATGGTGACTTCGGCAATAAAGCCCTGGACGCCGCACTCACCGCAACCACCTGGTCCGGTCGTCTCCTGGGGCACAACAAGTTCGTCTCTGGCGTGCCGCTCGATGCCGTCTGGTTCGTCACTGGCAACCAGCTAGAAATCGTGGGCGATACTTCGCGTCGCGTGCTACTGGCACGACTTCTTTGCTTGGAAGAGCGGCCGGAAGAGCGGACAGGCTTCAAGCACCTCGAACTATTGGAGTGGGCGGAGCATGAGCGCCTGCGGTTGGTCGTGGCCGGGCTGACGATCCTGCGCGCGTGGGTGGCTGCCGGTCGACCCACCAAGAAGATTCGCCCGTGGGGCAGTTATGAAGCGTGGTCGGCTTTGATTCGGCAACCGCTAGTTTGGCTCGGCCTGCCCGACCCGGCCGAGATCCGATCCGAGCTGCCCACCCGGACCGCCAACGATCGGGCCGACCACATCGCCCTACTCGACGGCTGGGAGCACCTCTTGGCTAAACTCGGCCAGAGTGAGGCCAGCGTTGCTGATGCGGTCCATGCGATCGACGCCGAGCGGAACCTCGATTCCGAAATCCGCGTTCACGACCGGTTGTGCCGGGCGCTCGAAACGCTGGTCGGGGTGGCGCCCGGCGCCGCGTTGCTTCCCAAAAGCATCAGCCAACGACTAAGGCGATTCGAGCAACGCGTGGTCGACGGCCGGTATCTGGCCTGTCGCGACAGGGGTAAGCTGGTCGCCTGGCGGATCTGCCACAGCCAGGAGCAAGGCGGAAGGTCCGGAAGTTCCGATTCGTTTCCCTCGCTACGTGAAGAAGGAATGATTTTTGGAGAGGGAGAGAATGCACATGCTGGCATCTGACGGGCGGAGACGAACCGTACCTTCCGTACCTTCCGCCGTTCTGGCTGCCGAACTGAGAGACTAGACGGTCTGGGCGACTTCTCCAGCCAGCCCTTTCGGCCTGACAAACGCAAACCGCAGCAAGGGTTAATGCGCAAGCGTCTTGGCATCCGCACCGAAGCCAACATTTCGCAGAAGGCACTCCCATTCAGGCTCTCTGGCCCCGGCCATGGTCGCCCTGCGCGCTGGGGAAAACAGGCGTCGGGTTCTTCATCTCGACGAGATTCGCGGGTCCGGACACTCACCCTGCCAACCACCGCGAATGCGTATCACGGGGGTCAAGCGCCTTGCGTTTCATGGGCGCTTGGACCAGCCGCCGTACGCCTCGGACCACTCGCGCCGGGTTACCTATCTTGCCACGTGTTTTTGGGCGAAACACCGGGATCGACTTATCCAGGCGACCAGGCCGAGCGGTTGGGGCCCTCCCCTCCACCCCGCCGGCCCCTTGTTTCCCTGACGCAAACACAGGCATGCCATGACGTTGCGCCGCACTTAGCGCACCCCTCGTTCGCTGGTGCGTCCACACTCTCACGCGCAAAAGCACCTGCCCTCAAACAGCCGTCAAACAGGCCTCAAACAGCACTTCAACAACTCCGCCCCGTTCGACTCGAGCTGCACGCCAGCGCCGGCCCCGCGCGTTTGCCTGTTTCGCGCCGCGTTTCTAAACGGCCAATGTGACAACGTTGCCATGCGGGTCAGCTTGTGTAATGGCAACAAGTTAAGTGCGTTGTCAATGCGACACGTCAACTAAGTGTCCAGCGCGATTACTAGCCGCGCGCGGAATTCTTTTTAGCGTGTACAACGCGTTTAGTGCCTAACGGGTTGCGCTGCATTGCGGGACGCGAGTAGCTCTTGGGATTGGCCGGCGCGCTGCGAATAGTTCCCCGCAGTCGGCCAAAAGAGCGGCCGAACATGGGCCCAGCAAGGCCCAAAGAAAATGCCCCCGCGACGCGGCAAACGTCCGGGGGCGCGACTCCGAACCTCTACGAAAGGTCCGAATGATGTCCACCGTACCCGCCTGCGCCGCGAGCGCCAATCCACTGGCCGCACTCCCGCCGAGCGTGGCCGACTATCTGCGGCGCTTGGTCGCTCGACTCAATGCGGCGAACGAACGCGTAGCCGCGCATTGCGTAGCCCGCGGATTCGAGGCCGCGGAGCTGGCCGCCGAACGCGAAGCAAAGGCCATGGCCAACGGCCGGCAAGAGCTGGCCGACTTCCGGGCGATCGCCACCAAGCAGGGCTTCGACGCGGCCACGCTGATTGGCGCCGCGGCCCAGGAGTATGGCCTGGGCGCGTTCGCTTCGCTGCGTTCGTTCGTGGCCACGAAGTGGGGGAACTAAGCAATGCCCCAGCTCCACGACGAATTCCGGCCGGCCCAGTGGTCCGACGTCGTCGGCCAAGACAAGGCCCTCGACAAGCTGGCCCTGCTGCGCAAGCGCTCGCTGGCCGGCCGCAGCTACTGGATCAGCGGCCAAAGCGGGACCGGCAAAACGACGATCGCGCGGCTGATTGCCGCCGAAGTGGCCGACGAATTCTGCACCGAAGAAATCGACGCCACCGATCTAACCCCTGCGCGCCTGCGGGAAATCGAGCGCTTCCAGTCCACGCGCGGGTTCGGGCCAGGGGGCCGCGCGTTCATCGTGAACGAGGCCCACGGCCTGCGGCGCGACACAATTCGCCAGCTCTTGGTCATGCTCGAGCGCCTGCCGGCCCACGTTGTTTGGGTGTTTACGACGACTTGCGAAGGCCAAGAATCGCTCTTCGAGGACTACGACGACAGCGCCCCACTGCTGTCCCGTTGCGTACGCCTGGATCTAGCGCGGCGCGACTTGGCCAAGCCCTTCGCCGAACGGGCCCGCGCAGTCGCGCAGGCAGCCGGCTTGGATGGAAAGCCCATCGAAGCCTACGTCAAGCTGGCCCAGCGCTGCCGCAACAATCTCCGCGCCATGCTCCAGGCCATCGAGGCCGGCGAGCTGGTCGGCTAGCGGCCCAGACCGTGCCGCCCTGCGTTCCAAGACGATCGGCCCACGTAGTTGCGGCCATCACGACGGAATCGCAGGGCGGCCCCGTGTCGGCCGCTGGCGCTAGTTGCCAACGCGGTCCCGTTTCACCCTTGTTTGGAGCTTGTTCCGTGAACGTCCCTCATTTCGAGCACGTCGAGGCCGCCGTTGATCGCGCGGCCGCCAGCCTGCCCGCTGTCCCGTCTGCGCCCGACTGGCGGCCCCTCGAATTGCTGCTGGGCCCAGCGCTGATCGGCCAGTTCATGGCGATGGGCGAAGCCACCGCGCCCGATGGAACGCTGATCGTGCTCTACAAGCACGGCATGACCCGGCGCTATCTCAACGTCAGCGCCGACCTGCGCACGTGGCAGTACTGCGCGCCACCTATCGGCCGCAATCGCTGGCGGCCGCGCTGCTGCACGCGTTCACCAACGCCAGGACTACGGCGGCTTGCCCAACGTCGCCTATGACGCCGTCTTCCGTGCCCGGCCGCGACGCTGCGCTCGCCGCCGCTGGCTATCGCGTTGTTACGGCGCAGCCCGGCCGCGGCGTGGCTTGAACCCTTTCCCTCTCTCGTTTCCCCGGTGTCTCAACAATGAAGATCCCCGCCGCCGGCCAGCAGCTCACTCATCGCCAGTATTGCCCGACGTGCAAGACGCACCGCACGTTCACGCGCACCTATGGCCCCCTGTTCCGCAACGAGCGCGGCTCACGTTGCCAGCAAGATATGGAAGCGTGCGGCGCGTGCGGCGCGACATTCGAGGGGCTCACCGACTATGACGGCCTGGCCGGGGTCTTCCCGGCCGCCGCTCGCTAAAGGCCCCAGTCGATCGCCGCGGGAATACCGCGAGACCCGCGGCGATCATCCGGCGGCCGACAGTCCGGACGCCGACAAGAAAGTGCCCTGCGGCGTTGGAGCGCCGAGGGGCTTGGCCCGAACCCTCACGAGAAAGGTCCGAACATGTCCACCCTAACCGGCGCGCTCCCACGCGCCAATTCTGGCTTTCGCTACCACGGCCGCGCTGAAGAAGCGGCCAACCGTATCCTGGCCGCGTTCGAAGCCGGCAACCTGCCCCAGGCCCTGGCCCCAGTTTTCATCCGCCGGAAGGACGACGTGCCCTGCCGGCAATGGTCCTGGTCAAACCAGTTGCTTACGGCGCTGATGGGCTACTCTGATGCCCGTGGCTTCCGCCAATGGCAGGCCGTCGGCCGCATTGTAAAGAAGGGGGAGAAGGGCTTTCCGATCATGGTCCCCATGGTCGGCAAGCGCGACAAGACTGACGCCGAGACCGGCGAGACCATCGAAGCCAAGTACGTGCGGGGCTTCTCGCATACCGTCGTTTTCGGCCTCGAACAGACCGAGGGGGCGGAACTGCCGCCGGCCGATCCTGCGCTTGCTGCCTGGATTGAAACCTTGCCGCTGCTCGACGTGGCCCGGAGCTGGGGGCTCAAGGTCACCGCTTACAGCGGCCGGCCGAACGCACCGCAGGGCAAATACCGCCACGGCCACAGCATCGCCCTGGGCGTCGAAAACCTTTCAACGTGGGCGCACGAGCTGATGCACGCCGCCGACTTCCGCCTGGGCGAGCTGAAGGAGAGCGGCCAGCACTGGCGCAGCGAGACCGTGGCCGAGCTGGGGGGCGCTATCCTGCTTGAGATCATCGGCGAGAGCGAGGCCGCCGATCGTGGCGGCTGCTGGTCCTACGTGAGGGCCTACGCCGACGCCGCCGGCATCGAGCCCATCACGGCCTGCCAGCGTTGCTTGAAGCGCACTTGCGACGCCGTGGCGCTCATCCTCGACACCGCCGAGCAACTGGCAGCACAGCAACAGTCCGAGACCGCGGCAGCGTAGCGGGCCCACTGAGGCCGCCGATGGCTTACGCCACGGGCGGCCGACCGTTGGCCCCCTACTCAATCCGCACGAGGAACCCATGGACACGACCCGCGAACGAATCCCCCGGCCGAACCCCGAAGTAATGCGCGTGACCGATCAGCCGCGCATTCGCTTTGCATCGGTGCGCCGCGCCTGCCTGCACAATGGCATGCGCCTGCAAGCGCAAACCTACCTTGACCAAGGCGACGACGGCCGCCCGAGCAACTGCGGTTGCCCGTTGGCCGTGCTCTACGTGGCCCGCTACGGCTATCCGGTCGCGCTCGACGAGTCAGGCACGAAATGGGAGCCGGAGACCGAGTGCGTCGAATCGTGGGGGATCGGCCGCTATGGCCTGAGCTACCTCACGGGCTTTATGGCCGGCTTCGATTACACGGCCAGCCCGAATGTCGGCTGCCACGACACCACGCAACGCAGCAACCTGTTTACCGCCGGGTACCGCGATGGCGCGGCCGTGTACCACCGTGCCGAGCGCGCCGACCTACTGGCCGCCTGAACCCCCAAGCCCCACGAGAAAGGAACGCCCAACAATGCTCGAAAGCAGCTACCGATGCCCGACGTGCGGTCACGCCTGGAAAGAGGTGTACGAGTGCGCTTGCGACAGCGAATGCCCCGAGTGCGGCGAGTGCGACATCACGGCCGCATCGTGGGTCGAACTCACGCCCGAGCAGGCGGCCGACGCCAACAAGCCCATGCAATGGCTTGTCACCCGCACCGTGCTCGAAAGCCTGTTCATCGAGGCCCGTAGCGAGGCCGAAGCCATCGAGGAAGCGATCGGCGTCGACGACGCCAAGTGGGCCCGCTCGATCGACCGCGAGGATTACGACGCCAGCCCGCCGCCCGCAGGCGGCTTCATCTTGGGCAAACCCATCGTGTGAGCGCTGCCAACCATCGCCCCCGTTTTCCAATGGGAATTCGCCATGACCTACCACGTCGCATTGATCCTGATCGTCGAGGCCGACAGCCCGCCCGAGGCCGCCGAGACCGCTTACCGCTGGTGTACGGATACCGAGATGGGAACCGACACAGAATTCCACGTCCTCGAAGCCATCGGCGACGGGGAGGGAGCTTGCCCGCTGCTGAACGCCGTGGAGGCCGTGTCTGGCGTGACCGTCTACAACGGCCAGGGCGAGGCGCTGCCCGGAAACGTGTGAGCGCAAGCACAGCCGCGCGAGTCGCTTCGCCCGGCTGGCGGCTGCACCCAATCACCATCAGAGGATTCCCCATGAAACTCAAGACGCCCCGTTGTCCAGAGTGCGGCGAACTCGCCCTCGGAACACACGAGCGCGGCATCGAAGCCTGCGCCGAATTGCACGTCGAGGAAGACGGCCTGGCTGACTGGAACGGAACCACGGACTATTGGGATGGATCAGAGACCGTCACCGACGAGCGGGGACGCATCGGCTTGGTCTGCCCGTCGTTCCACGCCTGGTTCTCCCAAGACGAGCATGCTGCGCAGGTCCAGCCGTCGCCGAAGCCCAAAATCGTCATCACGCTCGCAGGCGGGGTGGTGCAAGCCGTCAACATGTCGCCGGAGCTGGGCCCGATCGACGTAGTCGTGCTGGACTACGACGTCGACGGACGCGACGAGCCCGGCCAGTGCGTCGACGTCGCCGGCGATCGGTGTTATTTGCTCGACTGCCTGATCGGCCACGACACGGAGTTGCCGACGCCGCTGGATGACGGCGCTTCGCGGGAGGTCAGCAATGCCCCGCGCCAGTAAGCCGCATGCCGCCGGCTGCATCTACGGCTATGCGCGGATTTCGTTCCTGGAAGACGATCCCGATCAAGCGGCCCGCGGTGTCTCGATCGACACACAACGGCAACGCATCCTGTCCTACGTCGCCTACCAGCAGGCTTGCGGGACATTCCCCGACGCCTGGTTCGGCGGCCAGGGCTGGATCGGCGTGCGAGAACAGGGGGAGGATACCGACGACGGATTCTACGTGGATCGAGATACGTCGGCTTACAAAAAGGCGTTTCTGGTCCGCCCCGCCGGACGGCGCTTGAGCGCGGTGCTCACAACCGGCGACCACGTCGTCTTTAGCCGGCTCGACCGGGCTTTCCGCAACGTGCGCGATGCCCTGACCACCATCGAGATTTGGCAGCGCCGCAACATCGGCATCCATTTCCTCGATCCGCAGGTGGACCTGAGCACGGCCCACGGGCGGGCATTTCTTCAGATGAGCGCGGTCTGGGCGGAGTTCAGCTCCGCCCTGCACAGCGAGCGAATGCGCGAAGTCGCCGCGCAGGCCCGCCGCCAGGGTCGCTCACTCAACGGCCGCAAGGCCATGGGTTGGAAGCTCAGCAGCAATGCCACGACACCCCAGCCGGACTACGAGGAGCGCGCCATCATGGCTCACATCGTCTGGCTGCGCGACGAGCGCGACCTGTCCTGGCGCAAGGTGTCGGACGCAATCGAAAGCCGGCTTGCGGCGAAGGACGGTCGCTTGCCCGTGCCGGCCTACGAGGGCGACAGCGACCGCCGCTTTGGACGCATGCGGTGCCTGCGCGCGTACCACGCGGCAAAGGAACTGAGCATTAAGCCCGCAAGCAGCTTCTGAGCCCTCCGAACCGTGCCTCGATTCGTCCAATAGTTCGGTCCGGCTTGGAGTACACGCTCCTACTTGCACGGTGTGCCGGCCAAGCATCCAATTCCGCTCAACTCATAGCGCTGCGCCACCAAGAGGTGGGGATCAAGCTCGGCTGGGGTAGCCTGGGGCGCTCGGTGTCCGATGATCCTCGCGGAAACGAGCTCACTCTAGAGCGAAGGTCGCATAAACCATCACCTGCACTCCCACGGCCTCGGGAGAGGGGGAAATTGCTTCGTCGGACGGTTGTTCCTCGCCATCTTCCCCCAGCATGGCTTGTTGGAGGGCCTGGAAGCGTGCGTTGTAGCCGTACGCCGAATAGCCGTAGGAAGGGCGGACGCCGGGGCTGGCCGACTCACCGAGCGATGACAGCTTGCCTAGTTTGGCGCCGGCTGCCGCGGCCAGCGTTTCGGCGGCAGATCTCGCCTTGGCGAACGCCTCCTTCGTCGCTTCGTGGCGGGCTTCCTTGCTGATCCTGCCGACGAAGTAGAACGTGGGCTCCGCCGGATTGGCTTCCCCATCGTAGCCGCCCATCATCTCCGCAGCCTCTTCGGCCAGTTCCTCTTCTTCAGGCGTGAGCGTCTTCTTCTCGTTGAGGCCTGCCAAGTCGGCGGCGTTTACCTTTTCTTGCGTGATGTGGCAGAACTCGAGGAGCTCGATGCCTTTCTTTTCCTCGAGCGGCCAGCGAGCCGTAATTGTGGAGGACACGGTCACCGACTTGGGGGGCTGCTTGGGTTTGCGCCCGCCGCCGCCGCGGGCCCGCATCATCATCATCTGCCGCATCCGTTGTTCCTGCGGGCTTGCTTCGGTCGAAGACACCGGATCAGTTACCTCCAGGCCTTCCTTGCTTGCGCCCGCTTGCTCGAGCTGAACCTTGGCAGCCTCCGTACGCGCTTCCAGCTTCGCCAACGCCTCCTTCAGCGTCGGCGCCTTTTCTGTCAGCCGCACCGTCATCCGCATTTCATGGGGCTTTTCCTTGACGACCTTGATTCCACTTGCCGAAACGGTGCCTGGCTGGCCCAAGCTTTGCGCCCAGGCGCACACGGGAACCAGCAGGCTCAAAGTCAGCGCGAGAAAGACTCGCTTCAGGGTGCGGTGCATGTGTGAGTTCTCCAAAGCAAGGGTTGAGGTGCGGACGCTCAGCGCAAGTTCTCCATGCCGAACTTGTCGCGAATCTCCTTGCGCAGTTTGAGCGCCTCGGGGCCCGTCAGGATGCGGATCGTCCAGTAGAATTCGGAAGCCTGGTGCTGGTCGAGGCGGGCGGCGATTTGCCGCAGCACGTCGAAGTGTTCGGCGTCGTCGAGCGCTGCGATGGCGCGATAGGCCATCCGATCGACCTCGATGTCGGGCTTGTTCAGGGACCGTTCGCGCCAGTACTTCATAACCGCCTCGAGCCCCTCCGGTTCGCCAAACAGCGCCAGCAGATAGCCTGCGCAAGCCGCGACCTGCAAATCGGCGTCTTCCACGAGCGGCCGCACCTGCTCGACGGTGACGCCGGCCGGAGGCTTAGGCAGGGAGGGAGTTTCGTCACGCGTGTAAAAATAGTCCCGCTCGACGTGGCCGGCGACGTGCAGGGGATAGCCGCCGGCCAGCCGCCCGAGTGCCTCAGCGCCGGTCGCCAGGTAGGCTAGGGCGACCCGCCGCCGGTCGAGGTCGTCGCCCCGCATGGCGGCCAGAGCCTGCTCGGCGCGCTCGTCGTTGGGGAGGGCCGCTAAGTAGAGCTGAAATCCCCCTCCCCCCAGTTCCTTGCGCACTGCTTCATCGTCTGCGAACACCTTGGCCAAGGCCGGCGCTTCGTCGGGCGCATACTGGAGGATCAAGTTTAGGGCCACGAGTCGCTTGACCGGCGTGCCTTTCGCAGCCTCCTGCTTGCACGCCGCAAGCACTCCGCGCTTGGCGCGGACGGACACCGCGGAGGCATCATAGTAGCGCTGGCCGAGATACGATGCAGTGAGAAAAGACTGCAGCATCTCGGCCTCGCTCTGAGACACTCCCGTCCGCCCGAGCAACTCCCAGAGGAGCGGCGCGGAGCGCTCGTCGGGCGCTTGCGCCAGCGCCGCCGCCAATTGCGTGCGCTCCGCTTCGCCGCGCGCTGCGGCCGCCAGCTCGCGCGCCAGGATCTCGCGGGGAGGCCAGGTGAGCCAGGGCAATGCCCGCACGATCCACTTGCCTTCAGCAGCATCGGACTTGGCCTCGTTGAGCAAACGGGGCGCGGCCAGCTCCGCCTTCCCGAGTGGCAGCAGAGCGACGAGGGCCACCGAGCGTTCTTCGGCGTCGGTCGATTGTGCAAGCTGAGTAAGCGGTTCGACCAGGTTGCGTGTCCACTCTGGCCGATGCTTTCCCTGATAGACCTCTTCCAGCCAAGCGTCGAATTGAGAGCCGGAATCTTCCTCTAAGGAAGACTCGTCCGCGGCGATCTCGGCCTCAGCCTTGTCGTCGACGGGCTTCTGCGCGGCGATCTCCTCGGCCGCGGGCGCGGCGGGCTCTGCCGCGGGCGGAGACGCAACTTCCGCCGGCTCTGCGACCACGGGCCTCCCGCCGATCAGCCGAGCGAGCGCGCCCAGAATACCCAGGGTCGCGGGTGGAACGCTGGACGCCTGGAAAGTGCTGGAGAGGCGTAGCGAACTCTGCTGCCGCCGTCGGTCGAGCAAGTCGAGCAGCGCCGTCGCGCCTGCCACGCGCACCGAGCGTTCGGGATCACTCAGCGATTGCATTAGCTCGTCGGCAAACGATTCCGAATCGAACTCGGCCAGCCCGCCGATCGCCGCGGCCCGCACGCCGGGTTGTTCGTGTGTCAAATACTGGCGGAGATAGGGGGTCGCTTTTTCCCGCATTTTTTCGCTGCGGACCAGAACTTTGAGCACGGGGCCCGCGAGTGAGGGATCGCGCTCGACCGCTTTGGCCAGCGGCTCGACGGCCGACGAGGTGCCAACGTATTCCAGTCCTTCCAGGGCCCGCGCCACGACGTAGGCATCTTCGTCCCCCAGCGCCTTGGCGAGCGCCCGAGCGAGCCCGACAGCCTCATCAGGATCGGCGAAGCGCGCCTCGCGGGCGCGCTCGGAAAGAGCCCGGGCGACTTCGGATCGCACTTGCCAACTCGGATGAGCGAGCAGCGGCTCGAGCGGCTCGAGGATCGATGCTCCCTGTTGCGTGCCAAAGTACCGCACGGCATGCACGACCAGGTCGGGATCGGACTCTTTGGCGATGTAGGCCGAGATCGCGTCCATCAGTCGAGGCGATGGGTTGCTCGTAAGTTGCTTGAGCACCGCCGCGCGGACATTAGGATCGGGATCGTCGAGCAACTTGACCAGCGCCGAGGCGGCTCGACTGCCGCTCACCGCTTCCAAGCCGCGGAGCGCGAGCTCACGCACCAATGGATCGGGATCGCTGAACAGTTCGAGCAACAATCGCTCGTGCTCGGCGCTGGCTTGGCCGACGAGTTCCTCCACCGCCTTGTGCCGCACCTTGACGTCGCCGTCGGCCAATCGCTCGAGCCCCTCCGGCCATCGCAAGGTCAGGGCGGACGGCGCCACCAGTCGATAGCGGAGCGCCACCAAACGCTGACGTGCACGGTCTTCGGTCGCGTTCTTGATTCGCCCATAGACCTCCGGGAGCAACGCCGGACCGAAACGAGCCAATTGCTCGCGGCCGGCGACGGCTCCGGCTTCGTCGCCGGCGAGCATGCGATCGATCTCGTCGGCCGCCTGACGCAGCTCGGCGTCGGTGATCGTCTCCCGCACCGCCGCAGCTCCCTCGGGCGATACTTCCGCCAGCCAAGCTGCGAGCTTGGCGAGCCGGTCGGGCGAGAGGGTTTCGGGTTGCCAAGGGTCGAGCTCGTCAATCGGCGCTTCCCACTGGGCCAACAGATCGACCGCCGTCAGCTGGGCGACGAGCGGTCCCTGCCGTAGCAACTTGAACATGGCCGGACCGGCCGCCTTGGGATACGGCCGCAGTCGCGCGAGGGCCGCCTCGCGTACGGTCGCGTCGCGATGTCCGAGGAGTTTGGCGATCTGGAGCACCTCAACGAGCGTTGGCTCCGAGTCCGCCAGCAGCAACTCGTCGGCCGTCTCGAGCGCTGCGTCGAATTGTTCGCCGAGCCATTTGATGAGCTCCGTGGCCTCCAAGAAGCCGTCGTGCGACGCTGTCAGCCGCCCCTGAGGCGACAGCACCCGCAGCGCCGGAATGGGTCCGACCTGAAGCTGGCGCGCCTCCCGGGAGTCGATTTCGACGTCGAGCTCCAGGCAGGTCCAACGCCCCAACTCGGCCTGCACTGACTCGAGCTTGATTTCTTGGTCGAGCTTACGGCACCAAGGGCATGCGGGCCCGACCACGCGCACGAAGATGGGGCGCTTCGCGGCGATCGCCTCGCGGCGGGCTGTCTCGAAGTCGGAGTTCCAGGGAACGGGCGTCTGCTCCTCGGCGCCCAGGGAGGCGGCGCCGGCGGCCCAGCAGAGGAACACCGCAACCAGGCAGCGCAGCCCACCGCAGGATTGCGACGCCACTGGTAGATTCCATCGAGAGCGATCGTTCATGGCGAGTTCCCGTGTCGGATCCGCGTCCAGTAGGCCTCGTAAGAAAACTGGGGGCTATTCTCGCGATCGTGGCAGTGGAGGCAACGATCGGCCGCCTGCCCCGCGAACGTCGTGGGCGTTCGAGGGTCTGTGACGTGCGCTGCCGAGGGGCCGTGGCAGCTTTCGCAACCTACTGACTTGAGAGCATCTGCATCCGCGAGCGAGCGAAAGCCGCCGCTCTGACCATAAGCATTGGTGTGGCACTGCTGACAGTATGGGTCGACATGGGCCCCGCGGGCTCGTAACGACTCCCAAGAATGACCATGCGCCGAGGACTGCCAGGCGGCGCACTCGGCGGCATGGCAGGCGCGGCAGCTCTCCGTGCCGGCGATCCTCAGACGGTCGTCGGCGGGGAGCGCGAAAGGGGTGTCGAGCGGCGCAAAGTCGCGCCGGGCAAGCTCGTCGCGAAAGCGCGCCAAGTTGTGCTGCTGCGCCAGGGAATCGATCAGGTCGGATTTCACTTCGACGATCTCACCGCTCCACTCCAACTTCCCCCGGCCCTTCGCCTGCAGCCGCGCCAGGAACTTGCCTTTGTTGGTGGCGGAGAGCACAAGCGTTGGCCCTAACCGGCGCGGGGAGATGCTTTGCCCGGTTGGCCCCCCGATGACAACGTCGACTTCGGGCAGGCTTCCCGCCAACTCCATCAGGCGGTCTTCGGGCAGGTAGGCAAGCACCGCGGCCGCGTCAAACGGTCCGCGGACTGCGTCGAGGGCGGCCAGGACCGCTTCGCGTGGCGGAGCAAGCTCGAGTCCCGGAATGTCGAGCTGGTCGTCGAGCACGCCGACGATCGCCAGCCGCTTGCCGGAACGGCTGACGACCAACGTCGGCTGGCCCAGCGGTTCGCCGGCGCTCGTGCGCGTGTTGGCCGACAGCCAGCGAACGCCGAGCGACTTGGCAAGCGAACGCAACTCGTCTGCGCCCAGCCGAGCTTCGGCCTCGCCCACGTTGTGCGCCGCCAGCCCCATAGCGAGTTCGCCGCGAAGGATCGCCGCGAACTTGGCGCGATCGTAGGGAGTGGCGCCTGCGGGGGCGCCTCCGACATCCACGTAGATGGGTTCGGCGGTTTTGCGTAGTTTCTCGAGAAACGCGCCGCGCCATAGCAAGCCGCCGGACTGGTTCGCCGCGCAGCCGCAGGGGACGATCCAACCGGCCGTGTCGCCACTGGCGATGAGCACGAGCGGACGCTCATCGCTCGCGCCGCCGTTTGCGCAGCCGGTCAGCAGCGCCGACAAGCAAGCCAACATCGCCGTAGCACGGAAACGGAAGCTCGCAGGCGGGAGGCTCATGAGTTGCTCGTGGCGTTGACGCGCACTCAATGCATGAGCGCGTAGGCCAGCACGTTGACGTTGATCTCGACGCAGTTCGTGATTTCGTTGCCGCCGCAACAACAGCAACCTTGGGTGTGCGCGGTGTCGTTCAGTCCGTCCTGAGAGTAGAGCACCGCCAGCCGCCCTTCCTGGGAAATGCCCTCCAGCGGCCGGGGAGTGCCGTGTTTGGCTTGCAGTTCGTGAATGTCGCTCACCGTGTGGAACACCGCGTGGTCCATGCCTAGCGTCTGCAGCCGATTGTCGGGGAAGATGGCGGCCATCTCGCGGCGGAAGGAGCGGTCCCATTCCTGCGAGGAACAGCCGGCCGAGGCTAACAGGAAGCCACCCCGCTCGACGTAGCGTTTGAGGGCGTCCCGCTCCGGCTGCGGCAAGGTAAACTCCCCTTCGCCCGTCATGATGACCAGCGGAAAGCTGAACAGGTCTTCCCCGGCCAGCTTTACGGCATGGAACCGCCGGCTCGTGGAGATTGCGGTTTCCTTTTCGGCCTGGACGAGAAAGTGGTCGGCGAAGCACTGGCTGCTCTTCACCCCGGCATACACCAGGTTCGCGACCTGGACCACGCTTTCGGGTTCGCCGCCCGCGTCCTTAGGGTCAGGCACGCGCAAGGCCGCGTCGTCGGCCGCGCGCGTGTCGAACGATCCAACTGCCAATGCACAAACGGCCATCCCAACCAGCAACAGCAGGCTTCTCATGACGTGCTACTCCGTTTCCTCGTTGATCCGCCGAAAGTATTCGCCGATTCGCCGCCTGTACTTGGCCGGGACGGCCGCTTGCGCGCCGACGACCGCGCCGCCATTGTCAGCGGGAGCAAATACGGCCGCTTCGCGCGGGCCGCTCGCGCCCAGCGCTCCGCCGGGGCCGTCGTTGCCCGCCCGAGAGTTGCCGAAGCCACTGCCCGAGGGGCCGGCCACGCCAGGCAGTCCGCCATAAAGACCATAGTCCTGTCCTCCCCGCATGGCGCTATAGCCTCCGCCTGAGCCGGGACCGAAGCCGCTGCCACTCTTGGCGCCCAGCCCCATCTCGGCGAGCAGTTGGGAAACGGAGTTGCCCAGGCATTGCTTCAGCGAAGGTTGGAACGCCAAGCACGCTTTGCCGTCGTTCCCCAGACCCTCGCATTTCCCCGTGGAGATGAACGATTCCAAGATCTCAGCCGCTTTGGTGGCCGCCGAATGAGCCTGCGCCCCGGAGAATTGTTCCAAGGCCTCCTTCGCCTCGGTCATCGCCTCGCCGGCGCCGCTCTGACCAAGTTCGCGCACGAAACTCTCCGCCGTGGACCGCAGCTTGTCGAACTCAGGGGCGGGCGGCAACACGGCGACGTGGCTCTCGATATCGCGGATCAACTGAGTGAGGCGCTCGTTGAGCCGGCCTTGTTCCTCCTCGAGATCGCGCATCCGTGCCCGAACGGCAGGGTCCGAAACGCTCTGTTCGTTCTTGACCGCAGCCAGACGTTCGGCCAAGTCGCGCTGGTCGGCGGCCAATTGAATGAACTTGGCCTGGTCTTGGAGCAGGGGGAAGACTTTCTCCAAGTGCGCGAGGGGCTCGGTGGTTTGCTGGCGATACTTCTCGCGGTCGCCGCGCAACTTGGCGCCCGCCTGGGCGAGCGCGGCGGCCGCTTGCCCCGCGGTGGCGTTCGCCGAGCTTTGGGCCTGCTCCAGGGCCGAGGCGGCCTTGGCAATTTCTTCGGCTAAGTCCTGCAGGTGTTCCGACAACTTCCCGTCGATGTCATAAGGAAGCTCGCGCTTGCCGGCGGCTGCGATTTCCGCCGCCTCCTTGCGCATCTCCGCCACGAGCTCCTCGAGTTCATTCCGGCGCGCCTCGGCCAGGGGCGAATCGGCAGGCAAGCCGGCGAGCTCCTTTTGCAGCTCGTCGATCTTCGCGGCCAGCGCCTCCATTCTTCGCTCGGCTTGCTGGTATTTCGAAATCAAAACCTGGATCCCCTCGCGCATGCGGACCAACCGCTCGAACTCTTCCTGCGCGATGATGCGGACCGTGACGACCTGACTTTCGGCGCCGCCGAGCCCGCCCGGGTTGTTGTCCTCGGCGCGAGCGAACAGCTTGATCTCATCGCCGGGCTCCAGTCCATAAGCGGACAGAGGCAGATAGATGCGGTCGTGAAAACGCCGCGGCGGCGGCGCGGCAACCGCCAGCGCCAGCGGCGTGGCCCGCGAGTTGTTCACGCTGCGATACAGATGCACCCGCGCGACGCCGTAGTCGTCTTCGGCGGCCGTCTCCACCGGCAACTGCGAATGGGGCGTCGCCAGCGACATGGGCCGCGGCTCCAGCAACCGTACCAGCGGCCGTTCGTCGGCCAGCAGCACGATGCTGCCGGCGAGCGAATCCTGCGACTGCTGGCCATCGACGTCGGTGACGCGCAGCTCGAACTTGCCGGCGGCGTCGAGACGGAAGCCGCCGTAGACTTCGTCGGCTTGACCCGCCGGAGCCAAAGCGGCCGTCGCGGCGCCGGACGCGCCGGAGATGGCGACCAGGCCGCTCGCCAGCGGCCGATTGCTCCTGGCCCAAAACTCCACCTGCGTGCCCGGCAACCCGGCGAGGCCTTCCGGCGGCAGCGGGCCTTCGTAGGGGGCGTCGCGCGTGTAGGCGGGAGGCGTAACCCGCAGACGCACGGCGGACAGCTTGGGCACGGTGATCACTGCGATGCCGTATTGCCGGCTGCGGGCTTTGCCGCTGCGCACGAAATACCGCGACGGCGAGGTGACCCGCGCCAGGGTGGCGCGCCAACGGCCGTCCTGTTGCTGGAACATGGGCACCGTTTCGTCGATGTCGCCATCGCGATAGACCAGCTCCAGTTGTTCGACCTGCGGGCCGGAAGTGGAAGCGTGCACGTCGATCGCATCGCCATAGACGACCTTCGCGTCCCCCGGCTCGACGACGAACTCCAGGGAAGTGAAGGGAGGCACGTCGGCCCAGGGTTGAGCGAACCGACGCCACTGCGTGCCCGCCATGTTCGGCGCCAGGAGGGCGACGAGCGCCGCGACCGCGAGCAACGTGGCCAGGGCGCCTGCCGCGTGAACCGCCGCGCGACCGGAAACGACCCGCGCCCCGGGAATCTGGCGGGCCGCGTGCGCGGCCTGCGCGATCGCCCGCTCGGCCAGATCGCGGGTCAGACCGGGGGCCGCGCGAAGTTCGGCCCGTTCCAGATCCCAGCCGCTCGTAATGAGGCCGCCGGTGGCGCCCGCTTCGTCGAAGCGCCGAGCGAGACCGCCGTCGCGCAGGTCCACGCTCGATCGCATCAAAAGAACGACGAGCGCAATCGCCGCCAGGGCGACCGCCGCGAAGGAACTGCCGATCCGCGCCGCAGGCGACAACTCCCACAGCAAATCGAGCCAGACCGCCGCAAATAACAGCAAGGCGCCCGCCAACAGCGCCCAGCAAAGCCCCGCGGCCCCCGACACGAGAAGGTATCGGCGCTTGACCCGGCGAATCTCGGCATGAACGTGTGATTCGAGCATGGGCTAATCCTCGTCACTCCATCGTACCCGACTGCCGAGGGGATGTCAGACCCGCGCTGCGGATTCGCTCAGATCAGGCCCGAACTTCGCCGCCAGGCCCAGGAACCGCTCCACAACGCCAGCAGCGCGGTCAACACCCACCAGCGGTCCCACGCGGTGATCCGCTGGGTCCGCCGAGGGAGGGCGGCGGCCAAATGATCGTCGATGCTCCGCGCCAATTCGTCGACGAGATTCGTCGCAGTAAGCGTCTGGCCGCCGCTCGATTCGGCAATCATTTTCAGCAAGTCGGGCCGCGCTGCCACGTCGAGCCGTTCGCGGAGCGGCCCACGGACGTCGAAGATCGTCTGGGCGGCGGACTCGGCGGGGTCGACGCCTTCGAGGCCGGCTCGATATTGCCCTTCCGGGAGCCTGCCGAACTGCACCCGAAACTGCCCCGCCGCCTCGCCGCTCGGAACAGGCTCGACCCGTTGGGGCGCCGGTAGCAATCCGCCCGAGAGGGCCACCAGCGGCGGCTTGGCCCCTGGATCGCGCAGCAGCAGCGTTGCCGAACACGGTTCGGCCGTCGAGAACGTGAGCTTGTCACTCCGCAACGCCAACGCTTGCGACGGCAGTAATTCGGCGCTCGACACCAGCCAACGGACGAGATTGCGCCAGAACGCGCGATACGTTTCGTCGTGCGACTGATGCTGCGGAGGCAGGAAGGCCCAGCGCCACATGCCCGAGCCCTCCACCACGACCACACGGCCGCTGCCGACCGGCTGATAGGAGAGCACGGGAGTTTGTCCCTCCGGCGCCCCCGCGGAACTGGCGAGCACCACAGCCAGTGGCTGAGGCTTCTCCGGTTGTTCGGCGCCGGCCAGCGAGGGCAGATTCTCCAAAGCGTCTTGCGACGCGCCGGCGGCGAGCCAGGGCAACGACTCGCCCGACTTCGTCAACTGCACTCGATAGCGATGCACTGCTCCCGGAGCCCAACGCACCGGCATCAGCCCTGCCAGTCGCTTGCTGAGCTGCGAAACCGGCGCCCCGCGCGCGCAGACCAAAGCGCCCCCGCGCTCGGTGAGCCAGGTCCGTAGGGCCTCGACCGCCCGCTCACCGAGAAAGACCTCGGCGTCGCGCCCGAGCAACACCACTTGGAACCGAGCCAGCGTCTCGGGCTTTTCCAACAGCTTGTCACCGCTCGGCTCGAGCGACGACTCTTCGCTCCGCAACGGCCGGTCGTCGCCGCCTGCGCCGGCTTGCCGAGCGATCTTGCGGCGCCAGAAGCGGGTGTCGGTAAGCCGCACAACGCTGGTCAGCTCGATCGACTCGTCGTTCGCAAGCGTTCGCACGAGGAACTTCGAGTCCCAATAGGGCTTGCCCTCGAGCAGCAGGACCTGCACCGGTTCGTCGATTACCCGCAACACGAGCGGGGCCGAGTTGTTCAAGACCGTCGCTTCCCCTTCGATTGGATCGACATGCACCTCGAAGCGATAAAGGCCCTTGTGATCGCGCCGCAGCGGCACGGCGATTTCGCGAATTTCGTTGGCCGCCAAGGCAACCTCTTGGCGGCTGATGCGCTCGTCGCCCAGCATGAGCGTGAGTTGCACGCGATCGGCCAGCGCGCCGCGCTGCTGCAAGACCACGCTGATCGGCGTTTCCTGGCGGACGAAGGCGACCTCTTGCGGCACGTTGACGCGCACCTCGAGATCGCGCACGTCGCCGGCCCCGCCCAGCGGCACGGTGAATACCGGCGTGGCGAAGGTGCGAGTTTGTTCCAGAACTTCGCGAACTCGCGAAACAGGCCCGGCGTTGTGCGCTCCGTCGCTCAACACGAGCAGGGCCTGTCCGTTCACGCGGTCTTCGAGCGACTCGCCGATCGCGCTGGCCAGATCGGTGGCAGCGCCATCGGGTTCGAGCGCGCCGAAGGACTCGACCGAAGCTGCCTGCGTGCCGTCGGAAAAAGTGCGTAATGCCACGTCGTATCGCTGGCCTAACCGCTGCCACACCTGCGCGGCCAACTCCCGCCCCCTCTCGAGCCTTGGCTTCCCGTCGACGTCGCGGGTGGCCATGCTCGACGAGTCGTCGAGCAACACGGTCAGTAAGGGTTTGCCGGGCGGCGGCGGCAGCGTTTCGACCCAGGTGGGATTCAACAGGATCCCTAAGGGCAGCGCGACCGCCAGCGCCATGAGCCCCCACGTCACGGCGGCCCGCCGGCCGGCAATTCGGCCCCGGCTGCGCACCGCATACAGCCCCAGCAGCGCCGCGGCCGCCGCGGCCAGCGGCAGCCACAAGGCGAGTGGAACGTAGGGGTCGAAGGCCAGTGACACGCGATCTTAGCTCCGAAAAGCCAACAGGGCGCCCAATTCTCCAAGCAGGCAGGCCACGCAGCTCACCAGGATCCAACTCCACAGCGTGTCTTGACGATGTTCGCCGCTCGCGGCCGCGCGGTAGTGAACCGAACGCCCCGCCGCCAAGCGACTGGTCAATACGTCGGCGGGCAGGCTCTCGAGCTGGCTCTCGCCGGGGGGCAAGCTCACCGCCATCGCCAGCTTCGTCACGCCTTCTTGTTCGACGCGATATACTCCGGGCGCCGTGGGAGCCGCCCAGCGCCAGACAACGCCGCTCGCTTCCGGATCCAAGACCCCGAGGTCGGTCTGGCTGTCCGTGGGCCCCCGGACTTCGAGGGGCGCCTCGGCGGCGGAATTCGGTACGCGGGCCGCAAGAGGTTCACCCACAATGCCTTCGGGCTGGCTGCGCCCGCGCTGCAGCAGCTCGCCGACCAATTCGTCGAGCAGGGGGACGAACGCTTCGCTCCGCGGCAACGTCGACTCCGTCAGGTCGGCATTCAGAACGGCCAGCGAGGCCGCCTTGGAAGCGCTCGTCACCAAGCAGGCGCTGCCGTCGCTATAGGTGGCCAGCACGTCGTCGTCCAGTGCGTCCGCTTGACGCCGCGTCGCCAAACCTCCGCTGAACCTCAACTGGCGGGCCAACGGCAACGCGTTCTCGCCCAACACCCGAAAAGGGGCTGCGTCGGCGCGCAGCGCGGCCACCGAAACGGCGCTCCGCGGCTGGCCGCTCGCGAGTGCTGCGAACTGCACCGGCAGCTTTGCCGCACCGGCGCTTTGCGTGAGCGCGGTCAGATTGCGGGCGTCCGAGGCCTCGGCGGCGACGTAGAGCATCGGCCACCCTCGTTCCAGCAAGCCGGCAAGGAACACGGTGTTCTCGGGATTCAGCGTGCCGGGGTGGTCGAGCACGATCAAGTCGCTGTCGACGATCTGCTGCCGGTCGAGTGCCGCGGGATCGACGCGGAGGCACTGCGGCGACGTGGCCTCGGCCCTGCGCGCTTCGGGAGACAGGGCACACTCCAAGAAATGGCTCGACGAGGGCCGCTGCGTGTCCCGCTGCCGCGTGATTAGCGCGTAGCGCGGGGCGTTGGCCACCCGGATTGCAATCGGGCGTTGGTCATCGGCGGAGAGCGCGTCGGACGAACCGGCAAGTCGCGCTGCGCCGACATGCCAGCCGGCAGTGGGCAACGTTATGTCCTGCGTCAGAACCGTTGCCCGGCCGGGGGGGCAAAGGCCTTCGAGCCGCACTGCGGCGTCGCCCAGCGTCACATCAACGGCCGCGCGCTGGGCCGTTGGGGCATAGTTGCCGACCTCCACCTCGAACTGGGCCGGCGTATTCGGGGCTGCCCGGCCGCGCAAGCGGGTCGCGAGAATCGCCAGGTTCGCCGGCGGCTCTTGTGGCGCGACCGACTCGAGCTGGATCAAAGTATCCGCCGGCAAGGGCCCAAAATCGGCGCGGGCCCAATTCGTGCGTTGAAAGTCGCTGACGATTACGAGCTCGCGCCGGCGATGGTCGGACTCGGATTCCGGGGCCAGCGTCTTGGCAGCCGCTTCGAGCGCTCGATTGACATCGAGCGCTTCGCCCGAAACAGTGGCCTTGTCGAGCGCCTCGCGCAAGGCCTCGAAGTTCTGCGATGCGGCGGCGAAGACGCTCCGCGGGCGCGCCCCGGCCAGGATCAGGTCGCCCCGCAACCCCGGACGATACTTCAAGTGTCCTGCGGCGATCACCCGTGCGCGCTCGAAGTTCGCGGCGCCGTGCTGCAGCGCCCACATGCTCTGGCTGGTGTCGAGCACAACGACGCGCACGGCCGCGTCAATGTCGTCGTCGCCCACGAGCGGCCGCTCTCCCCAGCGTGGGCGCGCGACCGCGAAGGCAACGGCCGCAATGGCCAGCATCCGCAAGCCGAGGACGAGGGCGTCTCGCAGGCGATGCCGCGCGCGACGCTGCCGCACCAGCTCGCGGACGAACCGCAGAGTCGAGAGCGGCGCCGGTTGCGGGCGCGGGCGCGTGAGCCAATGGATCGCGAGCGGCAATCCAACCGCCGCCAAGGCCGCTAGCGCCCAAGGGTGCAGGAACATGGCCTAGCCTGCCCGCTCCACGAGAAAGGTTTGCAACGTTCGCAAGTAAGGAACCGCGGTCGACAGGAGTCGATAGTCGCACCCGCACGCCAGCGCCGAGTGCCGCACCGACGCCAGATGAGCGGCGAACTTCTGTTCGTAGGCTGCGGCGAGTTCCGCGGGCGAACAGTCGATCTGGCCATCCGCTTCCATATCGAGGAACCGTAGGGCCGTTCCCAGCGGCAGCCGCTCTTCCTCCGGATGCACGACATGCAGCACCACGACGTCCCAGTTTCGGTGCCGGAAGAGCCGCCAGGCAGTGGTCACCTCGTCCAAGTCGTCCATCAGGTAATCGCTCACCGCCAACAACACTCCGCGGCGCGGGCTGATGGCGAACAAATCACGCAGCGCCCGGCCCATGTGGGGCGAGCAAGCAGCTTCGATCGCTTCGATCGACTCTTGCACGCGCGAAATGTGCATCGGCGTGCCGCCGGGAGGCAGGTACTCGCGGACGCCGTCGTCCAGCACCGCTACGCCCACCTGGTCTTGCGTGCGGCTAATGACGTGGCTGAGCGCCGTCGTGAGGAATTGCGCATACTCGAGCTTTGTGCCGCCGCGCCGCCCATAGTTCATCGATCCGCTGGCGTCGATCGCCAGCAGCACCCGCAGGTTCGTTTCGTCTTGGTGCAGCCGCACGAAGGCCTTGCCGGTGCGCGCGAACACTTTCCAGTCGAGTCGCCGGAGGTCTTCGCCGCCGGAGTATTCGCGAAAGTCGACGAACTCCCCCGCTCCCCCGTGGCGCAGAGAGCGATGTCGGCCGCCGAACTGCCCGTCGTTCCGCTGACGTGTCGTGAAACGCATGTGCTCGAGCGCGGCCAAGCCCCGCAGATCGAGGAACCGAGAACGAATCGCGGTCGTCATGCGGCGATTTCTTTCAATAAGTCTTCGACGACTTGCGGCGGCGTAATCGAGTCGCCGACGGCCCGGTGGTTGACGATCAGCCGGTGACGGAGGATCGGCAGCGCGACCGCCCGCACGTCGTCGGCGATCGGCGCAGTTCGGCCCAGCAGCAGCGCCTTGGCCTTGGCCGCCAGCGCCAGGCACTGCGAACCGCGCGGCCCCGCGCCCCAAGCCAAGTAATTGCGGGCGAGCTTGGTCGCCCGGCCGTCCTCAGGGCGGCTTGCGCCGCACAGGTGAACCGCATAGGCCGCGACATTCTCCGGCAGCGGGACCGCATGCACCAGGTCGCGCAATTCTAAAAACTGCTCGCGCTCGAAGGCCGCCTTCGGCAGCGGACTGCGTCCGGCCGTAGTCTTCATCACGATTTCTTGCTCCTGCTGGGGGCTCGGGTAGCCGATGCGGATCTCCATCATGAAGCGGTCGAGCTGGGCCTCCGGGAGCGGGTACGTTCCCTCTTGCTCGATCGGATTCTGCGTGGCGACGACAAGAAACGGCTCATCCAAGTCGTAGGTCTTGCCACCCACGGTGACGTGCCGCTCGGCCATGGCCTCGAGCAGGGCCGATTGCGTCTTCGGAGCCGCGCGATTGATCTCGTCGGCAAGCACGAGATTGGCGAAGACCGGTCCCGGTCGAAACACCATTTGCGGTGAACCGTCTTCGTGGCGGCCGAGCAGTTCGTACCCCGTGATGTCGGCGGGCATCAAATCCGGAGTGAACTGGATGCGGGCAAACTTCCAAGCGAATGCCGCCGCCAAGGCCTTCACCATGAGCGTCTTGGCCAGTCCGGGAACGCCGACGAGCAGCGCGTTCGAACCCGTGAGAGCGCAAATCAAGAGCTGGTCGATCGCCTCGTCTTGGCCGACGACGACCTGGTGCAGATTCTGTCGGATGGCGGCTAGTCGGGAGGCAAACAGCTCCAGCCGCTCAGGTCCCGACAACACGGCTTTCGCCATCGTGAGAAGTCCCTTCGAGAGAGCTGGCGCCAGGGGCCGAGCAGACGTCGCCTGTCCCCCAAAGAACGCCTAGTCCCTTAATATAGGAGCGGCTGCGCGGCGTTGCAAACAACCGGACGAACAGCTGGGCCGTCGGTGAAGTGTAGTTGGGTTCGCCAAGTGTCGGTGTGCAGGCCAGCGGCGATGTTGGCATGTCGGGAACGCCTGAGCCATTGAGCCATCAGATCGAGCCGCCTCGTCCGGCGGCCGATTTAGCAAGAGGCGTAATCGTGCGGGGCAGCGCGTTGGTTCCAAGCGCGGCGTTCAGCGACCCACTGAGGCGCGCAAAACACCAGCCCCATCCTCCGGCATGTGATAGGGCATCGAGAAACGTGGGCTTCGGACCGAACACTGCCGGCCGTAGCAAGCCGAAACCAGGTGCCGGTGGCGGCGCGTGTAACAAGCCGAAACCGGCTCCGGCCGCTTGCTGATCACGACCAGACGCGAAACCGACAGAGGCGACATAGGGAATATCGCTCACTGGAGAAGGCTGGTTTCTGCCAGCCACCCCGTACTTACCGAGCGTCACGTCCTCCGCCTCGGGCACTTGTTGCCCGTCGCGCACCACCAACGCCGCGCCGAAGATCTCGGCAAGCTTGCCACGCAGGTCCGACTCGACGCTCATCCGCTCACACCGACGGATTCCATGTCCACGACGACCCATGCACCCAGATTCCGAACTCCTTCCACCAGCTTTGAGTCCACATCAGCTCGCGGCTCGTCCCTCCGTATTTGGCCTCGTCCAGCAGCGAGTTGAACACCGTCTGAGTGATCCAGGAAACATAGGCTCCGTCGCGCAGCGAGCAGAGCTTAGCCGCGTAGTTGGCAGCTTGCCCGACCCAGACCAAGTCGTTAGCGCCTCGAATCCCGGTCCGCGCCACGAGCAGCTTGCCGGTATCGATGCCCACTGCTTGCTTCACCACAAAGTCCGAGTGCTTGTATACGCTCCGCAACTCGGGGTTCACGATGTTTGATACGACCCAATTGATTTGCAGCGCGGTCTTCGCCGCTTGAGTGTTCTTGCGGCCGCCCAGGAACACCGCCATCACGCGATCGCCGTCAAAAGCGGTGATTTCGCCGCCGTTGAAGCGAATGACGCGACATGCGCTTTTTAGATAAGCCTTGTAGCCCTCGGCGGCAAGCGTGTGGCTGCGCGTCTTGACCATCTGGGTGGACTCTGCCAAGTCCGCGTACAGCACGGTCGCCTCGAGGTTGACCGCATCGTTTCCCAGCTTGAGGTCTTCGGGCTCGGGAACAGTCTGTCCGTCCCGTTCAGACCAGCGGCTGCAGAAGATTTCGCGAACTTCCGCCGTAATGTCATCCACTAGCGCCATCGCTGCGCCTACCTCACGCCTCGTTGCTTGACCAGCTGTTCGATGGCCGTGCAGACCGGGCCCAGATGAGCAGCAAGATTTCTGAGGTCCTCGTCCAGTGTATACTCGGCCGCGGTGATACCCAGAAGGTCGGTGGGAATCTTGATGCTCTTGGTGCGCGGCCGCACCATAGCGGTCCGCTCTCGGCCGAGCTGCCCGATGCACATCCCCAGTTCTAGAATGCAATTGTCGCGGGGAGCAAGGGCGTCGACGTGACGCCCCTCGTTGAACACTTCATCGTCTTGCGTACAGACGATGATCCCGAAGTCCGCGTCGCGAATTGTGGATTCGAGATCCTCCATCGTGTAGTGGCCGGGAACGAATAGGTTGTTGGTCCACACGTGGACCACCGCGTCGAGATGAGCAAGGCAGGATTGCAGTTGCTTCGCAACCACGAGTCCTTCCACGGACGAGCCAACGAACAGCATGGGTCGCCGATTTGGCTCCCGCACGAGTTTGTTGCGTTCGCGAAGCCGCATGCCCAGCTCCATCGCCAGCCGCCGCCAGAGTGAGGGGTGCTGCTCGGCGATTGCCGAAAACGCCGGTTCTGAGATCTTTGCGGTCACTAACATTTCCTGGGCGATCACGGTGGCACAGCGCGGAGCAGCCGGCTCGATAAGCCCCATCTCTCCCACATGGCTGCCGGGGTAACGACGTGCGACTTCGCGTCCGTTCACTTGAACTGAGGCGGTTCCAGCGAGGATCAGATAAAGGTCGTTGTCATGGCCGCCCTGCTTGATGATACAGTCTCCTTCTCGGAAAACCGCGAGCTCCTGGACGGTCAGCAGCGCGTCTGCGACTGATTCGTTGTGAGCCACGCATTGCTGGTCGAGGATCGACTGTCGAACTAAGCGACGTCCTTCAGGGCCCGTGAATCGGTCGGTCACAGAATCCTCGATGCAATGTGTGCCCAATATGATCCGCGACTTGCAAGCACTTCGACCGTCGGGGGGGGGCATTGCTGCTATCTTAGCCGCGAATTGCGGGGCGCGAATCCCTTGCCGCACTGTCCTGGTTCAGCGAGAGTTGGGCGCGAAGTGGCTGGTCGTCGGGCAAACGAAGGAAAATGAGGAGTTGAGGCCGGAAGGGCTGGCAGAGGAGAGGAACGGTACCACGTTTTCGACGAAGCAGGCGCCGCGTTTTCGGCGGCGGGCAGCCACAAGAGTCTTCTTGCCTGGTTCGAGCTCTACCTTAGGTGGTGGCCGAGCTGTTCGCGAACCCGCCGGCCGACCAAGCGTTCGACAAGCGGCCCGCTGACCACGCGGCTGACTTCGAGCGGGCCTTTGGGGCGCAGGAGCTGCCCGATGCCGAGGTGATGCAGAAGCACGCCGCCGAGGCCGCCAAGTATCTCGGCAGCGGGCCCTTCGACACCGACGTCCGCCGCTCCGGCATCAGCTACCTCTAGAGACTCTTGCCATGGAAGCACTGCCTGATTGTCCTGACTGGCTGACCGAGCCGGCCAAGCTCGAATGGCAGCGGGTGCTGCCGGAGCTGGCCAAGGCCGGCCGGCTGGCCACGCTCGATCGGGCGGCGCTAGCGGCGTACTGCCAGTGCTTCGCCCACTGGCAGGCGGCCGAGCAGTTCTTGGCCGAGCATGGCTCGGTGGTGGTGCTCCGCAACGACAAGGGGGAGGTGAAGAGCGCCGTCCCTGCGCCTCAGCACACAATCGCCTGCAAGATGCTCGACAAGATGCGGGCCTTTGCCATCGAGCTGGGGCTGACGCCGGCAGCCCGCAAGCGGCTGGGGAAGGGAAACAAAGCCGACGCCAAGCCCAACCCGCTATCCGGCCTGCGAGTGGTCCGCAACCAGGCAACGCCATGACGGCGGACGAGCTGTGCGACAGCCTGGAGATTGAGCCGGCCGAGCTCGAGGGCTGGCTTGAAGGCGGCCTGCCTTACGAGGAACACGAGCACGAGCGTTGGTTCGATGCTGAGGCTGTAACCCGCTGGTTGGTCGAGCACGGCCTGGCAGAAGCCGCCGACGACGAGCCGGACCTGATGTTCGCTACGCAGCAGGAGGCGGCCCGCTGGTTCGGCGTAGCCCACGACACCCTGGCTCGCGGCTGGCGGTCGCGTGGGATGCCGGGTGAGCCGGGCGCCTACTCGGCCCACGAGATCGCCCAGTGGCTCGCGCATCGTTACGGCTTGGGCTCCGCGGAGAACGACGCCAACAGCGCCCGCCAGGCGGCCATCGTTCGCAAGCTCCAGGCCGAGGCCGCCATCAAGGAGTTCCGCCTGTCGCTGCGGCAGAAAAAGCTCTGCAACCTCGAGCGCGTGCGGCTGCTCTTCGGCGAAGCGGCTTCGCGGACGCGGGACATTCTGATGCGGATCAGCGTCGATCTGCGGCCGTGCTTGCCGCGGGAGCATGCCGATGAAATCGCAGCCGAAGTCGACCGCAAGGTGCGAGCGGCGCTCGAGCTGCTGGCTCGACGGCTGCAGGAGATTCCTGAGGAGTCGCTGGCGGGGCCGGATGGGGAGGCACTGAATTAGTTCGGCAACGGCTTCGGCGACGAAGTAGAAACCGCGCGGCTGACTGGTGATCGGACTGGTTCGCCAAAGCCCCAGATTAGTTTGCATGCGAACGAATGACGCGACTGTGCGCCGGCCATTCAGCTACTCCTCTTCATCGATCAGCCGAACATTTCGTCGCGCCAACGCGACGGCACGAGGGTGCGCCACCAGGGTGGCTTCCGTCGGATAGGAACTCACGGGCCTGTATTGCGTGAGCAACGCTGCTCGCGCCTCAGGCGAAGGAGGCTCCTCCAAGAACAAGAGACAGGCCCACGGGGCCGCGCACAATGCTTTGGCGCCTTCCACGGAAAGGTTCGACCGCAGGAACAATTCCGTCGGCCCGTCCAGGCTGCGAACGTGGACCAGCGATCGTTCGTCGGAGAGCAGCTTTACTGCGGCAGCCAGTGCCCAGTGCTGCCGCCGTTGCCGATACTCCTGGCTCGCCCAAAGGGCTGCCAGGGCGACTGCGAGAGCCAGGGCCGTGACGAGGGTTTGGCAGTGACGGAGTCGTTTCATGTTTCGATCCGACGGCAGCACATCATAATCAGTGGCAGCAGTCGATCGCGGCTTCGCTCATGAATGACCGAACTTAACCCCGTGCTTCGAGGCCGACCCATCGTTGCTCATGGTCGACCTGAAGCACGACGGCGGAAACGGTTTGCCCGGCCACCAGCGGAGACTTGGATTGCACGAAGGCGGCCACACCATCTCCCAGGACGCATTCGAAACCGTATCCGCCCGTGAACGCGCGGGGCGACTCGACGACGACCTGGACAACCTCTTTGCAGCGGAGCCACGCCAGGGCGCCGCAGCGCGGACAGGCGTTTTCCCAGGTCTTGGCGCGGGAATCGGCGAACTCTTGCTGGCAGCGGTGGCAGAGCATCACGGTCCCTTCTGCTGATTGTTCGTCACACTGACAATAGCCCTTTTCTCACCCGCATCGGAACACGGGCTGCACTTGTCCGTCGGGACCGAGAAAGAAAGAAACGAACCCTGCGTCCCATAGATTGAGTTGTGGAGCCCTGCCGAACGGGTCGAATTGTAATGGTTCGGGCACGTTGACCCACGGGTACGGTCGATCGAAGGCTGGGCACACGGAAGCCAGTTGGCAGAGGAACTCGGCGTGAGGAGATTCTTTGGGCGCGTTACTGATTCCGCCGATCTTGGTCGCCCCCAAGACTGCAACCTCGTTTGGCTTGATGCCACCTGTGACAAAGTCGTCGACCGGTGGAAATACCGCCGGATCATAGTCGAACGTACGATGCGGGTACCCATGAAACACGGGGCTTGCCCAAGCCCGCGAAGGGACTTGTTCAGGCTGTACTAGCTCAGAAATGTCGACGTTTCGCCACTCAAAATGATAGGCGCCGGGCTCACCAAGCGACGTGAGGTCGCTGACAAACACAAGCAGCACGCTTCCAGGCACGTCTGACACTAGGCCCTGAGAATCGCCGAGCCAAAACTGGGCTAGGAATGTTAGAGGCAGCTCTGGCCAGGCGTCTAGGTCGGTCTCGTCTGCAGGCGGGGCCGGCCAATCCGGCGGCCACTGCTTCAACCGTTCGTTCAGCGACCACTTGATGTCCACCTCTCTCGGTCGAAACGTCGGCCAGGCAGTTCCGGCCGGCCGATAGGGCAGCCCACCAATCTTCGTTACGTATGGCTTCGTTGGTTCTCCCAACGCGAACGCAAACACATCGGCAGGAACGCCATTGCTGAGTGACGCTCGTTCGACGATCTGGTATCGCAAATCTTCGAGCGCGACGAGATGTATTGGGCTTGTGATGCTATGAGCGCAGAGATCCTCGTCGCCGTAGAGCTGGTCACTTTGACCATGGTCGTTGCCGCGAAAGTTGATGGGCCCAGTTACCCCTAGGCGAGAACGCCACTCCCCAAGATTGAAGCGGTCGGTTGCAGTCATTGATGTCCCTTCCGGCTGAACGCACTGGCCATCCAAGCTGCTTCGAAGGCGTTCGTCGCTAGCTCGGCGAACCCGAATCGAATTTGCAGCCGCGATTAACCAGAACGAGGCTGCGATTCGAGCGGGACGGCGGGTCTGAGCCTAGCCCACTCGCAGTATACAAAGCGAGCACGGCCACCGGTACACCGCTTCGGTCAGCCGGCTTACCCTCGGCCGTTCGCCGGAACATGAATTGGCGAGCCGTCAAGCGCAAGCCGGCCCGCTAGATCAGGCGGATGGTCTGTCCGCTGCAAACTCTTCGCCAATAGTTCAGAAATGAGACCCGCCGGTCATGTTCCAGAGCTTGCAGCTCGGCAGCGCGCTGCCTAGTGTCGAAGCTGCCTGGGCGTCCCACCCGTCCAGCTCGAGGTCTTTCAGGTTGCAAATCGCGACGAGCTGTGGGAGGACGCGCAAGGCTGACGCAATCGTTAGACGCAATCGCGAGAGCTTCGGCAATTGGGCGAGCAACTCGGCCCCCGCGGGCGTAATGTCAGACCCGCTTAGATCGAGCGACTCAAGGTTCGCGAGTTGTGCGACAAAGGCAAGCTCGCTCTCGCTGACCTTAATCAGCTTGCCGCCGTCGCTGCCGCCGATCGCCAACTCGCGAAGCGAAACGAGATCACTCAGCCCGCTTAGTTCGTCGGCTTCAAGAGCGCAATCCGAGAAGTCGAGCCGCTCCAGTGGGCAGGCGCTCAAGGCGGTCAGGCCGCTACCCTTGACCTGTGTGCCCTGCAGGTTGAGAAAGCGCAGTCGAGAAAGCGTCGCAAGGCTTCGCACTCCTTCATCGTCGATCCCCGTGTAACTCAGGTCCAGAACCTGAAGTCGCGGTAGCTTCGACAGCCACGGCCCAGGATTTCCCGCATATTGACCGAGGGCCAGCGACTCCAGCCGTGTGAGCGCCGGCAGCTCGGCGAGAGTTGCAGGGGAAAGTTCTAGTTCGCAGTCCCACCGGCTTAGAGTCCGCAAACCGGGGAGCGAAGCCAATTGCCGGATGTGCTCGGGCGTAAGTTCCCCGTCGATGTCCACGCGCACGATTCCTCGCAGGCTGGCAATGGCGCGCAGGGCCGCGGCAGTGGTTCTCGGATCGTAGGTGTCGAGGCCGACATAGGCTAGTTGCCGAAAGTGGTCCTCGCCGATCGTTCGAAGCAACCATTCCGGCGCCGGCGGCACTTCGAGATCTGGGTAAGGCGGATACTGGAGATCAGACCAATCCGCGGGCGCCTCCAACGATTCGGAGGTCTGGTGCGCAAAAAGGTAGTCCGCGTCCAGTTTCCCAAGAAGTTCCACAGCCTGCTGCTGCCGCACGGCCTGGTTGACCTCTCGGCCCAGCCAGACGCAAATCAGCGTCGTCAGCACCAGCACCGAGCGAAGGCTGAACGTGAACCAGCGGCGTCGGCGAAGGGCCACAACAATGATCCGGGAAGGTAGTCGACTTTGCCGGAGTGAAAGTACGGTGAGGGAGCCGGCAAGCCTCGATCAAACGGCCAGAATGGTGCCGCTCGTCTTGCGGCCAAGCGAGATGGCTTCATTGGCGGATGCTAGCGCGAGCTGCTCCTCGAGACGATGCTTTCCCAATTCTAATGTCCGCGCTCGTCGGACGCGAACGCGAATGCAGCCCGCGATCGTTTGCTTGCGAACCACCTGCCGTGGGCTTGAATGGCCTTGCGTCAGATAGACGTGCGACGGTTCGCCGCGTTAGCATAGGGGAAGTCGGCACAACTCACGCGCCTCTACGACACCGTCGTCGGAGTGCAGGCAGCGCCTGCCAGCGTGGGCCAAATGAACGGGAAAGACCGCCCGGTTGTTCGGGCTGCCAGAAGAAGGAATGAGAAAACCGAACCTATTTATCGTTCTGCCTTGTGCCGCCTTCATCGTGGCAACCAATTTGTCCGGTGGCCATCCCTTGGTGGGCGCTTTTCTGGTTGGCCTGGGCCGGGTGGTGCATTTGGTCTGTTGTTCGTGGCAAGCCCACTGCCTCGGAGAATGCGGAGATGAAGGTCTCTGACACACCGCTTGCGTGGGCCCTGTTTGCGGTGGCCTGGATCTGGGGATTCGTCCTGCTTGGGCTCTTCGACCTAGACAAAGTGTCTTGGGTCATGCCGGCCTGGCTGGCCTTGGGGACGCTCATGATTTTCATCTGGAAAATGGTCAGTCGCAATCGCGCGATGAACGCGCCGAGTTCGTAGCCACACCGCGACTTAAACCTGCCAGGCTGGTCCTCGTGAAGCTCACTGATCCGAACAGCAGACTTGAGCGGGCCACGAGGGGCTTCCCTTACCTATTCCTCATCGCCCTTGCCGTCTGCGTGCTCATGCTATGGCCTCTTGGCCGCGTGCCGTACGGCTGGTGGTTTCCGGTGGTGTGGGCAGCGATCCTCATCGTCTCTATCAAGCGTCTGGAGAAGCTTCGGCGGGCCGATCAGCGCACCTGAGCCAGAATGCAGACGATTAGCCAACTGAAGCTTTTGGCGGACGACATTCGCCTACTGTTCGGCGACGGCGCCAGTCGGGCATTATCGACCGACGACTTGAAGGGCCTGGCCGCCATGCACATGATCCACTATCAGACGGTCCGAGTGGTCATGCTCGATATGACTGAGCCAACAGATGAGAGACTCCGTCGGCTTCAGGATCAGTTTCGTTCGCCAAGAACGTACCCTGCAGGATTGGCTGGTTTGGCGATCGACTCGTAGGGACCTTGAGAGTTCGTCCGCGGCGAACAAGCTGGCTGGTTCGCTCATTCGAGTCGTTCGCCTGCGAACGAACCTGTGCGTGCGAGGCATAAGGTTAATCTGCCGCCAGAAATGCGCCGCGATTGTGGCAGACTGATCCCGGTACAATAATGGAGACCTGAGCCGTCACAAAGCCTCCACGACAACGGTCTGGACCCTCGATCGTGTTTTCAAGCAACCGAGCCGCGTGTTCTTTTCGACCGAAAGTCATGACTGCACTAAGCGGGCTAGCCGCTTTTGTGCTGATGTGGGCCCCCTTTCACAATTTGCTGGCGGAGGTTGTTGAGGCTCCGGCGACGCCGGCGAAGACCGGTAGCGTTTCTGGGCGGTTCCTCGTTCGTGGAAAGGTTCCCCCGCCGTTTTTCCTGCCCGCGTCGGTTGGCGCACCTCCAGCAACTCTGGACGACTCTTGGATCGTGAACGGGAAAGACCAGAGCCTTGAAAACATGACGGTGCGGCTGCTCGGGAAAGGACTTGAGCCTAAAGTGCCGGGGCCGTCACAAACGTTGGTAATTCGGAATGATCGACTCGTCCCTCGCACGTTCTGTGCGCGTGGTGGCGAGGCCATTGAGGTTCGCAACGAAGACACGGTGCGGCGTTTTCTACGCTTTCCGCCCAACTCTGTTCCGCTGTCCTTTGCCCTGCGGAGCGGAGAGTCGACTCGCGTGATTGTGGGCTCGGGCTGGCGGGAGCCTGAGCTGATTGCGCACGGCAACAACCGTTGGCTCAGGAGCATCGTACTCGTCACCGACCACGGGTTTGCGGCGGTGAGCGACGCTGAGGGTCGGTTCAAGATCTCAGACATCCCCGTCGGAAAGTGGACTCTTCGACTTGCACACGAGCGAAACATGAACCTAACCAAAGTGTGGGTCAATGGTACGGAGACCGAACTAAAAGGCAGCCGGCTTCCGATTGAGGTGCATGCCGGCGACAACTCGCTCGGCACCATCGCGATCGCAGTTGAAGACCTGCGGATCGAGTAGGCGAAGTTCGTTAGGGTGATTTCATGCACGTTAGCTATCGGGCCCTGCTCCCTTCGGGGACCAAGCACTCCTGCAGCGCCGCCGCCATTGCTGTCGTGCTGATGGCGATGCCCTTTGCTGAGCTTCTGGGAGACGTCGTCGAGGCCCCGGCGAAGCCGGCAAAGACTGGAACGATCACAGGACGGTTCGTCGTGCGGGGAAAGGTTCCTCCGCCCGCTTTCCTACCTGCAGGAGGGGCCGCCCCTCCGGGAACGGTGGACGACTCTTGGATCGTGAACAGCAAAGACCACAGCCTGGCAAACATGATGGTGCTGCTGGTCGGGAAAAACATCGAGCCGAAGAAGCAGCCTGAAAACGTGCGGACGCTGGTGATTCGCAAGAGCGGGCTCGTTCCGCGGGTCCTTTGTGTGCAACGGGGAGAGGCCTTAGATGTCCGCAATGAAGACGGTGTGAATCGAGTACTCGAATTCCCGGAGAACACCGCTCCGGGGTTTGTTCGTTTGCGGGCCGGAGAAACAACGCGAGTCATCATGGGCTCACGACGACACGGCCCGGCGGTGATCCTGGATGGTCACACCCGTCCGTGGCCGCGAAGCGTCGTTCTGGTCACAGACCATGGGTTTGCGGCCGTCAGTGACGCTGAAGGGCGGTTCGCGCTCTCAGAGATCCCCGTGGGAAAATGGAATCTTCGACTCGCCCACGAGCGAAACATGAACCTGCCCAAGGTCTGGATGAATGGAACGGCGACCGAGCTGCGAGGGAGCCTGCTTCCGATTGAGGTGCATGCGGGCGATAACGCGCTTGGCGCCATCGAGATCGCGATCGAAGACCTGAAGATCGAGTGATCGATTTTTTCGCCGCAACGCTCCATCGGAGTTCGCCTTCAAAGTAAGGTGCCGACTCAATGAATCGTTTTTGCTTCACCCTTCGCACCCTCTTCGTGGTCTGCACGTTGGCAACCCTGGGCATGTGGGGTTGGACCGCGCGGTGGGCGGAGGAGCGCAAACAGTTGCGCCTGCGGGAGCACGCCACCGACTTGGCGGGAGCGCATTCCCGTTCCTCGGGGGCGTGGTATGGCGAAGCCAGCTTCTACCACTTTTGGCTGACTGAAGGCACGATCACGCCCGAGGCTGCCCTCGCCCTCGTCTCTGCCGAGCAAGTCGACTCGATCACGACGAATGCCACCATGACGGAAGAGGCGCGATCCATCTTGGCGACCGCCTATCGGACCGGCGAGAGTGGGGCGGGGGATTTCGTCTACCTCCATCGTGCTCACGCTCAACCCCATAGCCCTTGGCGCATCGTCCGCCATCACAGGACATATCCGATTTGTACCCTTCCCTAGGCCTGGCGCTATTCTTCAAGGCTCCGCCTGATGCCCCGATTCCGCTTTTCGATCCGAACGCTCCTGATCCTGGTTGCGGTCGCCGGGTTACTTGCGGCGTATGCCGGCGTTCAGGTCCGACGTCGATACATCCACCGAGTACTGATCGACAGTCTGATTGCCAACGGATGCCAGGTCATTGATTCGACCAGCCTCGAGGTCGAGAATTGCACTCTTTCGCAGCGAACGCTCGATTTGGTCGAGCGGTATGATCTGGCCTTCAACACCGCAGGAGTGACCAACGCAGTCTTGGCCCACGAGATCATGCGCGGGCTCCATCAGTATCGGCACAGCTCCGACCCCGCGGAGCAGGCCGTGCAGGCGGCCGTCGATAAGCTGCGCGAGTCGTTCCCCTACGAAAAGATGACCCTCGAGTCCGATCGCCACGGTTGCGTTCTCCGTGTGGGCGGTGGCACGCTCACAGTCGAGGCAGCCAGGCTTCTGAGCGGAGCATCGCTAGTCTACATGGTCGGGAGAAGCGACGCATGGCACTTCCAGATGCAGTTCGAACCGGGGGCGGAAGAGATCCTGCTGCAGTCGTTTCGCAAGAACCAGGAACCCGGCGCCTCGTTCATCTCCTACCATAGGCTCTGATCTTGAAGGGTAGGCAGACCGCGTGTCGGGACGGCGAGCAGTTGCCTGCACGCGAACAATCCCGCCGGCACGCCCGTAGAACGCGCGACTTGCCGGAGATCGCGTATGCTTCTCGACGCAATGCTCTTGTACGGCCCCCTTCTTGTCTGGGGGGCCCTGATGTCCGCTCAAGCCGGGTCGGTAGGCATGCTCGTTTTCGCCGTGTGCCTGGTCCTCCCGCTCATCTGGGCCATGCGGCGAACTGGCCAGATCCCGAACACGCGCGAGCATTTCTGCTACACGTCCGCGGGCATCGCATGTTGGCTTTCGATCGAGGCCGTCGCGAAGGCCATGGGCTTCAGCCGGAGGGATCTTCACGACGTAGCCGGAAACATTCCCCTCGTCGTTTCGATTGCGGCTGGTTGGGCCGCCTGCTATGCGTTTCGGCGGATCAGCGGCCGGGCATCCTCGTGATCAGCGAGTGTCCGCAACAGTCCCCAAGCTCTCTGATTGTGCTCAGGTGACCATATGGCCGGCTCTAATTCGCCGTCCTTCGGTCCCGGCGACAGAGTTCTTATCGCCGGCGACGACTTCGCAGACTTCGACGGCACGGTCGACGGCTTCAAGGGCGAGCTCGTGCTGTCGCCCTGAGCATCTTCGGGCCGACTCGCTCTGGCGGACCTCGCGCGGGAGCCAGCGAACTCGTCGCAATTGCGGACCACTGCCGCCGGGGCGACAATGAGCATCGATGCCTACGGCCACCGTCACCGAGCCGACTCTAAATGCCTCCTATTCTCCCTCCTTCCTAAGCCTTGAAAGAAATGCCATGAACTCCGCCGCGCGATACGCGACATTTGTGTGCGTTCAAACGATCTTCCTGGGTGCGGTTGGATGTGGTGCGCAGAGTGGGTCGACCGTAAAAGGTCCTGAGACGGCGGGACTGCTGTCTGGGGCGGCTGGGCAAATCGTCGTCTCCGACGCCCAAGGCGGCATTGCTGGGGTCTCTATCCCAACTACGGAGAAAACGACCATCAAGGCAGCCAGCAGTCCCAACGTGCCAGACCTGCCGACCATTCATGCGCTCAGCGGCCCTGACAGCTTGGGACGCATCGCCTTCATCGAGGATCACTTTTTTGTCGCCCCGGAGAGTCAGCGGCGCCACTCCTTGAAGTGGATGAAGGTCGGCGCAGACACTGACACTAAGTTGTTCACGCGTCCCGGAGCAGCGATGTGGGCGGGTTCGCAGCCTGGCCCTGGAGCAGTCGGCGAGTCTTTGTCGCTCTCGCCGATCGGCGGTCAGATTGCGATGCTCACCGATACGTCACCTCAGCAGATGCCCGGCGCCCGCTTGTCCATGGGCGAGATCGAATTGTGGGACATTCAGCAGGCGAAGGGAAGGAGAGTGGGCGTCCGCGCTCTCGATGAGCCTGTTGCTTGGTTCCCAGACGGATGCGGCTCGTCTATACGGTGTTGCAGACGAGGGCCGACGTTCCAGAAACGGCCTTGGGACTTAGAGAGTTCGACGCAGACACCACGAAGCCATGGCCAAAATTGCCGGTTGCGAGGATCCTAGACATTGAGTCCGGGAAGAACGAACTGGTTTGCGTCGGCCAGCGAGCGGTCATGCAGGGGGATGGATCGGCGGTCTATGTCGGCCGTTGGGCGGACAACATCATGAAGTGGGCGGTCGTTTCACTCGCGGATCAGACGGCGAAGGAGGTGCGGCTTCTCGGCCTATACAGTTACATCATCGCGGCTCCGTCGGCCGACCGAGTTCTGTACTGGGCCTGGCCAACGGAGGGTGACGCTGTGCGTTTCACCGCTCGAAACAGTCCCCTGGTTGGTCCGAAGGAGCTGTTGACTGTTAAAGTAGCTAATCCTGCGGCCGGCACATTCGAGACAGCAATTCGTGGGCTTGATCCACCGGCAAAAGTGAGTTTCGGACAGCTTGCGAAGCCGGAGGGCGTTCAATAACACGATGTGCCGCTGACGATGTCATGAGCGCGGCAGGCTTCGACGACCCAGTTGTGGTAGTCGCAGTGTACATCTTCGGTCGTCGGCCGGCAATTGACCGCCGGTTGCCGGTAGCTAAGGGCTCAGGCCAGTCAGCTGCACATCAACAAGCGGTCGCACAGTCCGTCAAGGCGGCAGGACCATACCAAGCCTGTCGTGAAAGTAGTAAGATGTCGATCGACCGAGATGCGCTCTCCTTCTCTCGTGCCACCCTCATGTACGAACGCTTTACCTCCCGTTCCCGCGATGTCATCAGGGCGGCCGATCGTGCGGCTCATCAACTTGAGTCGGACCGAATCGATTCCGAGCACGTACTGCTGGGAATCATCTCTGAGCGGGAGTGTGTGGCCGCCCACGTACTCGTCCGATTGGGCATCGACTTCGATAAGCTCAAATCGGAGATCGAAAACTTGGCCCAACCGGTAGCAGGAGCACCTAGCAAATTGCCTCAGACGCTCGCGGCGAAGCAAGTAATCATGCTGGCGATGGCGGAGTCGCGGGCGCTCAACCACGGTTATGTGGGAACTGAGCACTTGTTGCTTGGCCTGTTAGGAGACGCAACAGGGCGGGCGGGTCGGATGCTGTCCGAACTCGGCGTCACGGCGCGCGAGGTCGGCCGCGAGGTTCAAGAAGTTCTCGCACACGGTCCCGTGCCTCCAAACCGCTTCGAGCTTCCGGCCATAACGTCCCGCGCCCCGATCGACCCGATCCTGGCCGCCGTCGTGGCCGCCTGGCCGACCCTTCCCGAGCCGATCAAGGCGGCGATCCTGGCGTTGATCCGAGCGCAGTAGCCTCCTCCCCTAGTGGCGTTCGCCGTTAAGCATGAAGCGAGCCTTCAAAGCGCCCACGGGCTGCGCTTGCCGCAGCTCAAGGAAGCTTGACCATGATCTCGCCGAGGTCATTCTCTCCCGGCTTGATCGTGAACTTTGCCACCCCCCGCGTCCATTCGACCGGCTTGCCACGCAAGGTCGCCTTGGTGACGTAGCCGCTGTCGTGGCGAATCTGGAACTCGAGCTCGCCGACAGGCAGGTTCTTGATCTCGAATTTGCCATTGGTGTCGGAGACAGCCACGTACGGGTTGTCGCGCACGTACACGAACCCCTTCATCCAAGGATAAATGTTGTCCGAGAGCAGGGCGGGAATGCCCTCGGGGGCTCGAAACCGATACTCGACTCGATCCCCGAGCGGCATGATCTGGTTGAAGGGCGGATTCTGGCCGCTCACCGATGTCAGGTTCAGATTGTGGCTGTCCGGGTCGGCGTTCGTGATGATCACCGGTTGGCCCACTTGAGCGATCGTCACGTGGGGCACGAACCGATAGCCCCGCTGTTCGATCTTGACTTCGGTCTGTCTGACCTTCGCAAGATCGTCGTCGGGATGCATTGGCAGTTCGACTCCCTTCCTCGTCCGCAAGGACACCACCACGTTGGCGACGCCACGGTTCTGTGGGTGAACCACCAGATCGTCGGCAGGCACACCGAAGCCAACCATGCGCCGCGCCGGCACGGGCCCCGCCAGCACGAACCGCCCGGTGAGCGTTCCCCATTCCTGGTCGGCTGCCACCGCGGACGAGCCGGCAAAGGCGGCCAACCAGATAGACACGCAGCAGAGTGTTCGAGTGCTCATTGAGGTGGCTTCACTCCACGTTGGATTTTGGTTCCTCGGCGCTATTTGGCGACCGCTATCCAAACAAGGACGCTTGCGGTGACCGCCGCTGCCACGCCAAGCGCCAGCAAGATCTTGAGTAGGACGCCCAGGAACCAGCCAGTTGCGAGCATTGTCGTCTTTCGAGGATGCGTACCTTTCAGCCACCGGCCCTCATCGGGGGCTTCCTTGTTGGGTGTGCCTAGGACACGGTGGGCGCTTCCGCGCCGTTCGATACGCCGCGCTTCTTCGGCCACATATTGTCCGCGATCGCCAAGCCGCCCGCCACGGCAAAGCCAACGCCTCCGAACAACGTCAGTGGCAGCAACGCCCCGACCACATCGAACCACAGGAGCACCCCCATTAGAAAACCTGCGGACGATGCCACGATCATCGAGAGAACAACGGTGGAGCGCAGCCTGGACCGGTCGTTCTTGGCCGGCTTGGGGAAAGCTACCGCAGCCCCAAGCAATCCCAGAAAGGCGGACATGGCGGCGATCAGGCCCAGTTCATCGAACACCAGGGGTAGCATCGCCAAGCCGGCGACCAGGAACAACAGGGCCGCGGCCGTAGGACGGATGGGATGATTCATGGGCATTGCCTCGCCAGGCTGGTGGAGTCCGTTCGCGAAAGATTGACGGACAGCGTCTTTGTAAGGGAGCCAGGAGTTGCGATCACGTACCGCCAGCCGCCCGCTTGTCGCGGCGAGTCTTCTGTACCGTTCATTTCCCACCCAGCCCAAACGCCTCCCCATCTTCGCGGGCATCGCGGAGCGCACGGTCGACCAGGCGGCGGAACTCGGTCTCCAGGCCGTCGAGCGACTTCTTGCTAGCCGGCAGCATCATCCAACAAGCCTGCAGTGCCTGGCGAACCTGCGTATCGACCATGTTCGGTCCGAATCCGAACCCACCGGGATCTTGTTCGAACACCATCGGCCGTGCTCCTAAAGGTTGCTGGCCGGGGACCTGCCTGCCTACCTCACCACATTGTGACGCATGGCCCAGACCGTGCCATAGCAGAGGTACATCGCCGCGGCGATCGACACCAGGGCCCGGTGATACCACCCCGGCAGCAAGGCCGCGGCCAGCAGGAGAAACCCGCCGACCAGCATCGCGGCCATCCACAGGGCTCTGCGTTTCATGGGGCTGACTTGGGACTAATGTCGATGGGAATGCGGTGCTGCGGTCGCCGGAGCGTTGGGAACTTGTACCCGCCGGCCAGACAGGAATGCGGTCAGCCCCGTCGCCAGAAAGACCAGGACCACAATCACCGGTCCCCAGAGCGCTGGCTGCCATGCCCGACGCCAGCCGATCGCCAAGCAACCAATTGCCGCGCCGATCGCGCCGGGCACGATCAACATCCAACCAACAACGCTGAGCCAAAAGTTTGGGCGAAGCTGCCGGGCAAAATCCGGGCTCACAATCCGAACCGTGCCGGCGGCGACCGCTAAGCACGCGATCGCAGCCAACAAGTCTTGTAGCGTGAGGCGGCGTTCGGATTGCATGGTCCCTTACCCGCGCCGGGCTGAAATCAGCCACACGATGACTAGCAAGGACCCCAAACCAAGGGCGAATGCTCCCACGAGGCGACATGCCGTGCGCGAATAGAAAATGCTGGGCATGGCTTTGTCGGTCTGAAGCGTGGAAGCCAGATCGCGCGACGCGGCAATTGCAAAGTCAGGGAAAAAGAAATTGATCGACCCGCCCACGATGAAAGGAAGAGACAAGAGCAACAGACTAACATTATTCATGGGACACCGGGGGCAAAGTAGAGGCTTCGCGCTTCGTTTGGATAAGACGGTCATCGGCAGTGTGGCAAAAACGCCCCCAGTAATTGGCAAGGGCTCTTTGAGCCACGATTTCGTCGGCTCCTGCATACTCGGCCATGAACCGCAAAAAACGACAAATGACTCGGGCCTGACCATCATCGAACTGAGAGAATCGCGACGCCTGGAACTCCGACAAGGCGCTGTTTGGCTGCGTGTCGAAGGCGTAAATCGTGAAGTCGACGGAATTAGAGTCGCTCTCAGCGTGCCGCAACGCGAACGACATGTAGGCGGGCACGTAGTAGCGGAAGCCTTGCGGGTCCACAAAACAGAGCGCCCATGAGAGCCGCTCGATGACTTGCGCGGGAACCTCCTGCCAGTCAGAGTCGGTATCGCGTTCCCGTGCCGCCCGAGC
Organism: Pirellulales bacterium; assembly: GCA_044221365.1. Classification (GTDB taxonomy): domain Bacteria; phylum Planctomycetota; class Planctomycetia; order Pirellulales; family JBGAPH01; genus JBGAPH01. The sequence continues at coordinate 66,456 of JBGAPH010000007.1, read as the reverse complement.
TTCTTCCGCGGAGCCGACGCCTTCCAAGTCCGCTTCATGCAACGTCGGCCCGTCGCCGCGCTGAACACCGCGGAATGCAAGCTGGATGTCGGCTAAGAGTCGATCTCGAATGTCGGAGACGTTCAGCGGCTGCCCGGCCATTTTCATTCACCATTCTGTTTTTCGGACGGCATTGCTCACCAACACGCTGACGGAACGCCGAGGCAAAGCTCTCCGGCGTTTCCGCGGCATGGCGGACCTCGTTTCGGGGAGGTTCTTGGAGATCCCACTGGCAACGCCCTCCAAAAGTCGCTTGGAGCACGGCGTTAGAAGAGCGAAGTTGCGGCTGTCTTAATCCTTGCCGAGTATTCCCTTTTCAGGCTTTCGATCGCCGCCAATAGGCCCTCCCGCTCGACCTCACTGATGACCGCGGACAATTGGCCTTCGACGACGCTCAGCGGTTGGCGAAGCTCCTCCCGCAGCCCTTTGTCGTACGCTTTGGCCCCGCCTTCCCAGAATCCGCTCACGGTTTTGCTCTCAGGTCGAAGATTGGGTTCGACTCTCTGGCCAAATGCAGCCACTAATCGGCGATAGGCTGAACTGCCCGAAGCGCTAAGCCGAAGGGTTGCTCGGGAAAGGTTCATGTCTTCACGAGCCTTGATGGAAACTCGAGCAGCTTCTTTCCCTCAGGTTGAGCCGGCTGGCGGATAAAACGGACCGCTGTCTGGCGGCGCAAGCTCGCCCTCGCGAAACTCCATCAACCGCGGCCGACCGGGTTGGGGCCAGGGCCCGGAATTGGGGAGGTCGACTCCGAACTGATCGGCGAAGAACTTCGCGAAGTTTACCGACACGACCGTGTCGTCGCAGTGAACGCCAACGACCGTCCCTTCGGCGCCGCGAAACGTGCCCTCGACGATGTGCACCGGATCACCCGGCATGAACCCAGATGTGTTGCAAGCAACCATAAAGCGTTTCTCCCGCTCCCATGCTAGTGCGGCGTGCGGCTGCATCCAAGCTCAGCCAGTTCTGGAGGCCGCGATGTATCCCTCGACGTCACGAGGCGAACGTGACCTGGCCTGCTTCCTTTCGCAACGCCAAAACCAGGTCCCAGGTCGAAGGCGCCACGCCGCCGGTAATTTGAGCCACGTGCGCTCCATAAAACCACACGCGAACGATGCAGCCGGCACGCTCGTAGACCTCGACGCGCGTCGGCGAGAGCCGTCGTCCCTGAAAATCGACTCCTCGGAAGCCACAATCGCGGACCACGGCGTACTGGGGAGGGCCGATCAGGGCCTCGAGAGCCGGGCGATCTGGGCAGGCCAACAACCTGGGCAGAATGGCCGCGAGCCGCTTCCTGCCGAGCATTTCGCGCCGCGCTTGCAGCCGGCGCAGCAGGGGAGTCGGCAACCACGCCGCGACCTTCAACCCACCTGGGGCCGGACGGCCGGGCAGTTCTGCGTAAATCGGGGCCGTGGGCGACGGTTCGATACCGTAGGTGGCGTGCCGTTCCTGATCGGAGTCCGTGGCCGGCGAGCGGACGTCGGGCGATGGGTCGACCTCGATCCCGTGACCCAGCAGCCGTACGATGCTCTCTCGAACTCGCTCCGCGTCGAGGCCAGCCGCTCGCAACGTCTGACCAGCGAAGTGCGGATCGGCGAGCAAGCCCAGCAGCAAGTGCTCGGTGCCGACGTAATCGTGCGCGAGGCTCACGGCGGCGTCCCTGGCCTGGTCGAGCGCCTGCTTCGTGCGGGCAGACTGCGGCAGTGGGCCGTCGACCGCGACTTTATTTGCGACCATCTGCGCCTCGACGGCCGCACGAAGCTGGTCGAAATCGATGCCCAAGCCTCGCATGGCGGCGGCTGCAATCCCGCTTCCATCGCCAATCAGCCCCAGGAGCAGATGCTCGGGATCGATCTGTTCGTGGTTGAACCGCCTGGCCTCCCGGTTGGCCAATTGCATTACCATCCGCGCCTTGTCGGTGAAGCGCTGGTAGCCGGCGAGCCTGGCTCGCTTTTCGTCGGACGAATTGGATGCGTCCATAGGCCGTACCTCGTGACTCACGCCGTAGGATTAATGCCTTGCCTACGGATTCAGGTATCGTGCGTGCGCTCCAGGGGCAACAGGTGTTCGAGGTTCAACGTCCCTCACCCTGCCCTCTCCCGGCGGGAAAGGGTTCTGAGTTGGTTTCGACCGTTGGCGGAAAGGCGCTACTCCCAACTCCCATGCTAACGCGGCGCGCCCGGCAAATCAGCCGGATTGACGACAAGCCGCTCGCCTCGTCCGATCGAGCATCGACTCCGCCAAGCTGGTCGTTCGCCTACGAACGAATCGGGTTGTGGGGCTGCCTGTTGAGCGGACGAGGAAGCTCGCCGCGATTGTGGCGAACTACTCCTGGCTAGATAATGGCCAAAAGTGATGGCTTTGCTGGCGGCGCTGTTCGGGTGTTTTGCTCAACCCGCGACCGCGGGCCACGGCGAGCGCGAGGAACCCGGCGATGGCTGAGCAGATCAAGCAGCAACCTGCGCTCGTTCGGCACGCGAGATTGATCTCGCTGGTCGTCGTCGGCATTGCCGGCGCCGCGGCGTTTTGGATTTGGACCTGGCGGGAATCGCAGCGGGCGACGTACGTGGCCGAAGCGACTCGCCGGTTCGGCTGGTCGATTGAGGGGGTTGGCGGCCCAGGCTCTATCCCGTCTTGGGACCCGAGCCAGGGCCTGGGCAGCGTCGTCAGAATCAGCCTGCGCGAGGACCTGAGCGGCGACGAGGAATGGCGGTTGCTGACCGAATCGTTTCCACGACTGACGGTCCTCCATTTACGGGGGCCGCTCTGCAATGGGCAACGTCTCGCCGCCCTGGCCAAGGGACCGCCGGTGCAGGAAATCGGCATGTCGCATTGCCCGGTCGATCGCCCGCTGGCCGAGGCGCTGTCGCGCATGCCCGTACTCGAATCAGTCTCCCTATCTTTCTCCGAGAACACGCCGAGCGCCGAGGACTTGCTCCCGTTGGCGGAGAGCAAGTCAATCCGCAGTCTTTACTTCGGCGGGGCATTGCCCGGTGGCGCGCTCGCGCATTTGCCGCCGGCGTTGGACACGCTCATGTTGTCGCGAACGGGCACCACTGACGCCGAACTGGAGAAACTCGCAGGTGCAGTCGCGCTAAGAGAATTAGTGCTGCGAGGGCTGACGGTCTCCGACAATGGATTGTCGGTCTTGCCAAAACTCCCGGCCCTGCGAGTCTTGCTGTTGGGGGATTGCCAAATCGCGGGGCCTGGTCTGGCCAGCGCCGCGGAACTCGAAACGCTAACGATCATCGGCGGTCCCTTGGACGATCGCGCCGTCGACGAGATTTGCCGGTTGCCCAAACTCAAGCACCTGGATATCTGGAACTCGAAACTGACCGACCAGGGCATCGAACGGCTCACTCAACTGGCGAACCTCGAATCCTTGCGGATCAAAGGAGAGCAGCCGATCCTGACCAATCCTCAAGAGGTCAGTCGCCTGCGGGCGGCGAGCCCGATCAAGCAGCTTTCGTTGGGGCGATAATAGGATAATAGGCTGTCGCAACGACCGGTAATTAGCCTGCAAACCAATGGTCCCGCGATCCGCTGCCTTCCGAGTGGAAGAGGACACTCGCCGAGATTGTGGCGCACCCCTCTCGGCGCGATAATGGGTGCTGAGCAACGTTGACGGCCGCCAGCGCCCCAAAACCGGGTCATTCGTCGCAGAATGCCACCATGCTGATCGCATTGCAGCAAGCCTTGCTGATGACGCTCGTCATGTGCGTCGTGACCGCAATGACGCTGGATTGGGATTCGGCCGCCGCGCGCCCCAGGTTGCGCGACCGCGTCGGCTTGGCGGCCGTGGTATTGGCTGTGTTGCTGCCCGGTCTCGTCGCGGGTTGCGGCCTGATGGCGTGGGCGATCGCCGCGCCGTGGTGGTTCAGCCTGCTCCTCGTGTGGGGAGTTTCCGGCGGCGCTGCGGTCCTGGTTATGCTGGCCGTGAGCATCATGTACGTCAGCGAATGGCTGCTCTACGGTCTGCGAGTTCGCTGTCGAAATTCGAGATAATGCTCGGGGAGGCCTACCGGGGCAACCATGGTCATGCACTGCCCAATCTGTCGTCACGACCTCGAAGTCGGCACGCTCGCGCTGCAGGCCTGGGGCTATGGCGCCTCGCCGCAGGCGGTGCTCTTTTTCAATGGCGAGCAGCTCCTCGAGCACACCTACTATCCGGTTGTCGGGCTATTCAGCAAGGGAACCCAACGCACCGCGGTCCGCTGCCCGCACTGCACGTTCATCGGCTTCGTGGCCGACGAGGCCCGTTGCACCCTGACGACCGAGGAGAAGACGGCGGAGACGCGGCCATGAGCATTCGAGACCGGTTGTTCGAGGTGCGCGCCGGACACCACACGCACGACATCGTGTCGACGATCGTGCCCAGGGCGCTTGCCCGCAGTGTTCCGCTGGCTGAGCCGCCGGCTGCCGCCGCGATGTATGTCTGGGCGATGCTGCGTTGGGAGCGCACGGTTCCGTGGGTCGCGCTAGAGACTTGCAACGTCGACCGCGCCCATCTGGAACGCCGAATCGAGGTCCTGCTCAAGAAGTACGTGAAGCGAGAGCGGCCCAGCTTGGACTCGAAGGGGCAGCGGACGGTCAGGTACCACAGCGTCGCCGGCATGCGCGCGCTGGTGGACCAGGCGGACGCCGAAGCCAAGGCCCTGGGCAACGACTGGTGTGGCTGCGAGCATTTTATGCTGGCCGCCCTCGTGGTCGGCGACGACGATCTGCGGGGCGTGTTCCAGAGCTTCTGCGTCGAGCGAGAGACGCTGCTCGTCAAGATGCTGCGCGTGATCCACGACCAGATGGGGCTTCTCGACAGCGTTCCAGACGAAGCATTCCTCGAGAGGTATTACAAGGAGCATTCTCGGTGAAGTCCCTGAAGCAGAACCGCTGGCTCGTACCCTACTTGCTTGCTGAGGCGACCTTGGCCTTGGGTCTTGCCTTGGTGCTCGCGAACGCGGGGGCGGGCAATCGCTGGCTCTGGTGGGGGCTCGTCGGATTGTTCGGGGTGTGCTCGGCCGTCTTGTTCATCCTGGCCGCGTGGGCGGCGCGACAGACGCAAGGCGACGTTGGGCATTTCAACCCGAAGGCACCTGAATGAAGCCACGCACGTTCTCGCTAAAATGGCTCTTCCTAGCGATGGCGGCGGTCGGGCTGCCGGCCGCCGCCCTTTTTTACCCGAACGAATTCTGGGCGGAGCTCTTCGGCACGGGCGCGGTCCTTTTCGTGCTGGGGAGCACGCTGGCCGCCCTTGCTTCGAGACGACCATTCGCACTGGGTTGCGCGGTCGGGTCCGGGTTGTACTTGTTGCTCGTGAACGGGGGGTTCAGCGACAGTGTCGGCAAATACGTCGTGACGGAGACCCTAAGGTACGAGTTTTTGTCACGTGTCGTTGAGCCCATTTCGACGGGCGGCGGCGAGTGGAGTTACGAACAGGAAACAGCCGCACAATGCATCGTCGAGGCTCTGTGGGCAATCGCTATCGGCGTGGCGTCAGGTTGGGTGCTCAGGCGGCTGGCCTCGCGGCAACGGAATGACGCTTCGGTGTGATCCACCAGTTGAGGACGGCATGAACGAAGCCTGCACCACCTGCCCTGGTGACCAGCGGACTCTTCCGCGTGACCGCGCCTGCGCGGCGCGAGAAAAGCCGTGTGTCTCTAACAATGAGAGAGGCGACGTAGTTGATGGTTCAGAGTGCCCCAACGCGCCAAATCGTCCGCCGAGGCGCAACGTTTTCACTACGGGCAATGATGCTGACCGTGGCGCTGGTTGGCGCTTGGCTTGCCTGGGAGCGGAGCGTGGTGACGCAGCGCGAAGCATTGCGACAAGAGCTTGCGGCTGCCGGGGCCGCGCTGATGACTTTTGGCGTGGAGCCCCATCAGATGCCTCAGCCCCCCTTCGTCCGCCGTTTGATGGGAGATGTGCTGATCACAGACATTCTCATTCCAGCAGACTTCGCCCCGGACCTGCTCTCGCGAGCCCAGCGTTGCTTCCCGGAGGCCGATATTCGCTCGATTCGCTCGCAACAAATTATGGTCATGCCCAGCGACGAGCCCGACGAGTGGCAGAGGGGTCGAATCCAAGCCTTGGAGCTACAGGGTTTCGGACGTTAGCGCATCAATCTGGTTCCTGATCCTGAGGAGAATGCCCAATGAAGTCCGAGCACGCGATCGACCCGGCAGTGCTGTTGCGGATGGACGTTTCCGCGGTCCGGCGACGGACCTATGCGTTCGGCGCGGTGCTGTTCGTCCTCCTGTTCGGCGGATCGCTGGTAGCGTTGAACGCGAGCGGCCGCCTCAACGCGGCGTTGGGCTTATCGGCGGCCATCGTGTCGCAGTTTGCTGCGATGGTGTTCGTGGGTGTGCGGCTGCGCCACCTGGCGGTGATTCGGGCGTTTCAGGAGCGAGAAAAAAGGCAGGTGGCGAGCGAATCGGGTCGCTGAGTCCACCTTGGCCTTTGCCCGCCCGGCCAAAGAGGTGCAGTCGGGGGTAGCGAGTGCTGTTGGCGGTGTGCCGATCAGAAAGGATCGTTCGATGCGCGGGTTTGCCTTCCTAGCCTGGGTTCTTGTGTCGGCGGGCGTCGCTTTGGCCGAGGAAGCATCGCCGCCACCGAGGTCGTTGGCATCGCTGTCGGCGCCGGCCCGTGAGGCACTTTCCTGGCTTCCTGCCAAGTGCGAAGCGCTGTTCGTCAGCCCGTCCTTCGATTTGAGTGTTCCCACTCTCCAGCCCGAGTCAGGGAAGGGGCCCACAATGTCACTGCTGCAAGGCTATGTCTTTGGGGAGGCTCTGGTTTCCCTGAGCAAGGATGGCGATCCTTTCGACCTGACGAACAAATCGGCGGCTTGGGCCATTCACGCCCGGCATGGAATGGAGGTGGTGAGCAACTTCGGATCTATCCGCTACGAGGGCTGCACGATCTATGGACTCGAATCTTTGACGGCCGAAGATCGCCAGGCCCTCACGGGTTGGCTGGCCAAGCATGCGACTTCGATCGAGTCCGCGGCGAACGCTACGGTCTACAAGTTTCCTTCGGGATTCGTCCGGGAGGGGAACGTGTCGGCAAAGCCGTGGGAGGGGGTCTTCGTCACTTGGATGAACGACGCTCTGGTAGTCGCCACGAGCGACGACTATCTCCGAGAACTGATCGGCCGGGCAGCGCAAGCCGACCGAACGCTAGCCGTCCCTACTGCGGTGCTCGATTGGAGCGATGTACCGCCTTCGGCGAAAGTATGGGGCGTCCGCGCATATCCGGCCGATGCTGAGCGAAACCGGCCGGAGGCGCGTACCACCTTCTACGCTCAAGACGACGCCGAAACTCGGGTCGTCTACCGGCCCACGATCCCCGACGGTCTAGCCGCCGCAGCCCAACGCTGGCGGCCTGACAGGCTGTTTGGAGACAACGAAGCGCTTCGTGTCAAGCTGGAGAAGAGCGAAGGAAAGATCCTGGTTACGATCCCCGGCGGGGTGCCCTCCGCTCCCGAAGATACCGCCCAAATGATCGCCTGCTTCTTTGACCTAAACGTCAGCTTTGACGTGCGCCTCGAAGCCTTACGCGACGACGATCAGAAGGACGGGGCTCGGTGAACCAGACGGCTGAATCAAACAAGAAATGGAGGACAGTCCCATGTCGAGCGAACAAGGGCTAACCAGATTCGAGATGTGCCGCTGCGGCGTTCCCGCGCGGCTAGCGGAAGGCGGATGGCCCATTCGTTTTTTCGCGGACCATGGACAGTTCTTTTTGGTCAAGAGTGAAAACGTGGGGCTCCCCCTGCGGTACTGCTTTTCATGCGGAGGCGCCATGACGGCGTCTGTTTCGCGGGCTGACGACGAAAAGCAAAAGGCGGAGTTAGCGGATGCGTGGCGTGCCGCGCAGGCTTTCAGAACGCTCGAAGATGTTATCGCCGCGTGGGGACCACCCATTCATGTGGGGCGAGATGAGACTGCCCTCCAGAGACCGGGCGTTGCCGCACAGTACCATTTCGCGAGGTTCCGTTCGCAGTTCGAGCTGATCGCAGTCGAGTACAACGACGGTCATCTCGAGTTCTTCTTTCAACCAGCAACGCCATCTGCGGGGGCGTCGCAGTAAGATTCGCACGCTCCGTCCGGGCCCCTGCGTCTTCAATGCCTATCTGAGTCCTCGACAATGACAAGCCCACATCCCGCGATCCCAATGACGGATCGTGCTCGCCGCGTCGTAGGCCGCGCCGAAGAGCTGGCTCTGGCGAACGGCGAGCCCGCCCGCGCGATCGATTTGCTGCGTGCCTTGGCCGGTCCAAACGAAGGCATTGCGGATCGCGTTCTCGAAGAGTTTGGCCTGACGAAGTCGGGTCGCATCGACGAGCTCGCGGCCGGGCTGCCAGCGGACCTTCGAAGAGTCGAGCCTGACCCCACACTCGCCGAGCTGCTGGCGATCGCGAAGGAGGAGCTTGCTCCTCTGGACCATCGCTACGTGGGCACGGAGCACCTGTTGCTAGCGATCGCGCGGTGCTCGTCGGGCCAGATTGCCGCGGTGCTTGCGAGTGCAGGGGTCGCGCCCTCACAATTGAGAGAGCAGGTGTATATGATCTTGGGCCATCTGCTTCCGAGTGCGGGCACCGATTTGGTGGACTGACCATGAGCGTCATCCGACAGTTTGCAGATCGTATCCTTAGGGCTGTGCATCGCCGCGGCGATCGGCAACTCGAGGCGCTTTGTCGGCTGGCGTGGGACGCTGCCGGCGGGGATGAGCGGGCCAAGCAGCAGGCTGTCATCGCCGCACTCGTGGAACGGGGGTGCCCGGTCGATCACGAGAAGACGGTCGCCGCTGTGCAACGAGGTGAGGTGGACACGATCTTCTCCGATTACGGCGTGCTCTTCCGCCAGGGAGACAGTTTCATTCGGGGGCTCGAGCAACAACTCGCGGCGGACCGGGCAAACGGCTGGCTGCGTGCGAGCGACGACGATCTGCGAGCCGCCGACGGCCTTCCGACGCGGAGCGACGCAGAGATCGACGCTGACCCCATGAGGCTGCGCGACACTTCGCCTACAGTCTTCACCGGACAGTGGGTGATGTTGAGTAGCTCGCAGCCGTGGAACACGCCTTGGTCTCGCTGGTCGCGCGAGGAGCGACGGAATCGACGCCTCGCTGAACGATTCGTCGCGCAGATGCAGCGCAAGGGTGCGGTGCGGAAGTCCGCTTTGCCCTACGAGCTACGACTCGCGCAACTTGCTTCCGCCGAGGACGCCGAGGCGCTTGTCGCGGCCAAGGGGGGAATCACCCTGGTCGCCATCGAGGAAAGGCCGGTGCCTGCAGTAGCGGCTGAGATGCTTCGCGGGTATCGAGTAGTTGCGCCGCGCGAGTCGGCTCCGAATACTTCGTACTCGGGTGGAGTCGTGTACTGCCGGCGAGGCGTCTTCGCCTCAGGGTTTGTGCCAGTTAACCATTCGTGACCGTCCGCTGACTGATGGGCCGGAACCGGCGTAGGAGAAGGCCATGAGCCGCTTCCAGTGGTCCCTCCGCGCGACGTTCCTAGCGCTGGCCGTTTTGGCGGTGGCCGCGGCGATCCTCGGCCGTTGGCTTCGCGAGGAATGGCGCGACGCCCGCATGATCGACGACCTATATCGGCAGCTCGAAAACGAAGCACGAACTGTTTCGGTTGTCCAGCTTGCCGAGCAGCCGGGTTACCGCATTATTCTCAGCGGGGCCAAGTTGTCGCGCAAGTCGATCGAACTGATGGCATCCTGGCCGGCGCTCGCCGAGATCGTGATGGAAGGCGAGGCGGCCAATGCTGAGGCTGAAATGGCGCTTTCGGCGAGTTTCATCGAGTGGCATTCGAAAATCGGTTCAATGAAAGTCTTTCAACGCACGAAGCGATAGAAGTGACTGACGGAAAGCGTGCGGCCGATGAAGCCCGAAGAACAGCAATTCCTAAGCGGCTTGGATGCCGAGAAGCGATTCGCCGAGGCTGTGGACTACCTTGAACGGCTGGCGAACCTGGATGACGCGGAGGCGCAGCGCTTGATCGCGGGATACTATTTGCGAGGGCAAGGCGCTCCTCGTTCTCAGGACGCGGCGTTCCGGTGGCTGGCAAGAGCCCTGGACCTTGGCGATTATCTGGCAGGGTACGAGCTAGCGCATGCCTTCGATCCCCGCGTAACAAATGTCACCGACGCGGCCGATACGCGAAAGGATGCTGATCGGGCGTTCCGCTACTACCAGCGTGCCTACGTGCTGTGCGTGGATCGGGCGACCGCTGGTGACTCGGCAGCCCAGTCCTATTTGGGGACGATGCATCAGTGCGGGTGGGGCCGCGGCATCGATAGTCAGGAAGCGGTCCGGTGGTACATCAAGGCGTTCGATGGCGGAGTGCATATCTCCGCAAACAATCTGGCGGGACTTTTCTTCGACGGCGCTCCCGATCTGCCCGCGGACGTCGAGCGGGCGAAGTACTGGTATCAGGCTGCCCAAGGGGCCGGTTGCCGGTTCATTTCGATCCCCGAACTGGATTGAGGTTCGCCGCCCTCAGATATTTCGCTGGGGGAACTGGCGACGGGTCGAAGCACCACTGAACCCACAGCACTCGTTCGTGCGCAAACCGTTGAGAGGATACTTTGCCTACGCCCGTTTGCGCGGGGCCCGCGACCCGATTGCGGCGGCGAATGCGGGGTGCGACAATGACTCAATCGCTGCATGGTCAATCACTACCTGTCCGCCTTGGGGGTTGTCGCTGGGCTCAACCAGGTAACCGGTCTGCGAGGTCGGGCCTACCCTCGACGCCCCGTGTCGAGGGTCATTGTGAAAACATCCACGCACAATGAGCGATTCGATGGGCAAGAACAGCTCACACCGAAACGTTGCTGCCACGAAGGCCAAGCCGCTCGCCGAGATGACGCGGTGGCCGATCGATTTTGTAGTGGTGCTCTGCTGCGTGCCCTTGGCCATTCCTGGCATCGGCTTGATCGGGTTCGTTTCCGGCCCCGTCGGCGTTTGGTTGTTGGTCAGGGAGGCCGTCGTTACAGGACGAATCACGGCCATCAACACGCGCGACCGGATGATCGAACGCGAACGCGAGCCCCTCTCATTCGGGTTTACTCTGCTCGTGAAAGTCTTGGTGCTCTGCACCGTCATCGCAGGCTTCGTCGCCTTTCAAGTGAACATCCTTCGAAACTGGTGAGTCATGAAGCTCCCGCCCTTTAGCCCAGACCGGTTCGTTGCCCGAGCGAACTTCTATGCTGTCCTTGGTCTCGTGGCGTTGCAGGTCGAGCGTTGGAGCGAGCCGCTGGATGTCCTTTTTTGGCCATGCTGGATCGCCGTCCTGGGGTCCCTGACGGCAGGAATTTTTCGATCGTGGCGAACTGCTCCGGCGCTTTGGGCGGCCGCAGTCGGCTGGGGGCTCGTGGTGATCATGTTATCCGGCCTCGGCCTTGCCATTTGCATTCTCTCCGAACGCCGCGAATCATGGCTGTTCTGGTGCGTCGCTTTCCCTGCGGCCGCCTGGTTCACCTACGAGCAACTTCGCTTCCTTGCGATCGTGACACGAGAGAACCGGGCGTTGCCAAGTTCCGGCAGCCAGCCCCGATCAGGCCCCTCGATTCCACCAGTGGGTGAATTCGGTTCCGATCCGCGGCCTCAGCGAGAACCTCCCAGTGGCCGTCGGCGAACTCATCAAGCATCTGCGTAGTTTCCCACTCCAGTTCCCGGCGTTCATGAACGTCGGACAGCCTGAGGTGTTCGCTCCGCAAGCGGTAAAGATGAATCTGGTTGACCTGAGCTCGTTGCGGCAGTTGCCCGACGACGCCACAAGCGCAGCCGGCGCGTTGCCCCTCGACCCATAGGTTGCCCACATGATTGAACGCACGATCCGAGCCTACTTGGTCGCCGTGACCGCAATGTCCGTCGGAATGTGGTTCCTCTTCTTCCCTTTTGCTGCGAACGCTGAGACTCCACCGGCAGCACTCACAGTCGACGACGCGCTCGCAGGCAAGACTGAGTTTGCGTACATCCCACCGGGTGACTTTCTGATGGGTGAATCCTCAATGGGGGTGACCTTGGGAGGAATTCTGAGTGGATCGGCCGCGCGTCGTGATGATGGTCCCGAGCATCGAGTCGCAATTACGCGGGGCTACTATCTCGCTAAGCACAAGGTCACCGTTGCCCGGTATTGCGCGTTTCTGAACGACGTCGGCGGCGAAGAAGGGCGCTTCATCAAACTGGGTCCCTATGCTCGACTCGAGCTCGTCGAGGGGCGCTACAAGCCTAAGCCTGGCGTCGAACGCGCAGCGATCAATACGGTCACCTGGGATGGCGCCCGCGAGTACTGCCGCTGGCTCTCGAAACGTACCGGCAAGTCGATCAGGTTGCCAACCGAAGCTGAATGGGAATTCGCCGCACGTGGCCCCGAAAACCGGAAGTCCCCCTGGAAGGGCGGGGAGCCGTCCGGGACCTGGGATTACGAGAACTATCAGGATCGAAACCGTTATCCCGAGCGCTGGAGCGGTGAGCCCGTCGACGCCTTCCCTCACAACGTGACATCAACCGGCCTCTGTCGGTTGGTCGATGCGGTCGGTGAGTGGACGGCGGACTTATACGGACCGTACACGAGTGCCGCAACGACCGATCCGACCGGAGTGCCAAACCGGCTGCTGCAAGACAAGAATCTTAGAGACTCGAGAGTGCTCCGTCGGTGCTTGCATCGGCTCACCGAACGGAGTGCCGGCAATCCTGAGGCGCGGGACGGTTCCGGCGTGTATGGGTTTCGTCTTCTGCTAGAGGTGGATCAGCAGCCCAAAGGTTGATCGAAGCCTTCACCGTGGAGGGTGAGGGTGACCTCGCTGTCCTGGTCATCGAAGTGTGCCCACATGAACTCTTCAGCAGTCACGTGTTTCACCGTCGTCATGCCAGGGAACGGCACGGGCTAACCGTCGTGCGTCGCAGACACCATTCGCCAGCTGCCAATCAAGTTGCGTCGAATTGGGGCCATCGTCCTGGTCGACGGCAGAAAACGCATCAACGCTCGAGGTGAGTGCCGCCGCCGTTAGAATCACGATTCGCTTCATGGTTGTTCCTTCCGCTTGGTCGAAGAACGCCGTCGCCACTTCCGTTACTCTTCTTTGCCGGGAAACCTCGGCCGCACGAGCTGCAAGCGATCAAACGCTCCTTTCCAGAGGCGACCGTCGAGGAGATTTGCGGGGCAGTCGATGGAGCGGCATTGCCGGCAGGCCCATGATCGTGGCCCAGCTCGCCGGCCCCTTTGCCTCCGCCTCTCCCGCCCGCTGTTGGTCCGCTCGCCCCCGTGGTAGGATGCCGGGATGAGCCGCCCCTTCTCCGACTTTCTTCCCGGCTTTCTGGCTACCGTTGGCGTAGTAGCCATTGTGGTTGTGGCGTTTGTTGTCGGCATGCCACGCCGCAACGTTTATCTCGCCATAGGCATGTGGCTTTGGGCGCTGCTTCTGGTGCTCGTGCCGCCTAAGCACCTCCAGGACTTCACCACGGGCTTCCTTACTTGCTTGTTCGTGGCTTGGTACTACGCGGCCTGGCAGCGGAAGCCGCCGGTGCCGCCCGTCCCCCTGCCACGGCTGCCCAAGACGGATTAGACCTCCACCGCTGGCCAGAATGAGGCCATGGACTCTCCCTTCCCTAGTCGGTGCGGCCCGCGGGAGGATGGGGCTGTTGCGGGCCCTCCCCAGCCGCCTGACAATCAGGTCGATCCGCCTCTCAACCTTTCAGGAGAACGGTCATGGCTCGCTACGCATTTCCCATCGCTGTGTTGGTCGCGCTGGTCGGCGGCTACGTGGTTGGCCAGCAGCCCGATCCCGTTAGCGATCCTCCTGCTGCCACTGGAGATCACATTGGCAACGTCCGGCCGCTCGCCCAGGAGCGACCGCGCCTCTTAACGAAGGAACCGCCAGTAGGCCGCTACGTCCCCTTCGAGGTCGGCATGTTGCTCGACACCACGAATGGCACGCTGTTTCGGCAGGAGGGAAATCCCGCACGGTGGAAGGCAGTGGTCACGTTCAGCCCCTAGCAGGTCACCCTCGGGCGCAGCTCATCTGCTTTCGGGCACGGCTGCGACGGCAATAGAGTCGACCTAGCAGAGAAAACGGGGTCAGTTTGCCCTATCGGCTTGCGATGGCACGGCATGAATCCTCGACTCGCTGAGTCGCCTGGAGGCATTCCGCACCAAAAGAACCGCCGCCAGATTCACGGCCACGCCTGACCAGAACAGCAATCGGCCCATCATCCATCGAACGCGACAGAAGCATCGCGGCTGTGCCAGCGCAGCAGAAAAGGACACCGAGCCAGAATGTCGCGGGGAGCCTCGCCTGGCCGGTGGTGCAGGTGAACGTGGCGCGGAACGTGGTCAACGTGACGGGGTAGCGCTCGCTGCGGCTGGACGGTCTGGAGCCTAACCTCGAACTCGAAGGGATCGACTATGCGAACTTGTGCGACGCTGGCTCTCGCGATTGTTCTCTTGCTCGTGTCGCAGGGTGACGCAGTGCCCGTGCAGTTTGCCCAGAATGGCCATTGGTATGAATATGTTCCCGAGCGGTTGAGCTGGGAACCAGCGTTGGCGTCTGCAGCAACTCGCTCGTACGACGGCCTCGCGGGTCATCTGGCCACCGTCACCTCCGCGGAAGAGAACAGCTTTATTCGGGCATTGGTGGCCGACGCTGAGTGGGGCGCGTGGTTGGCTGGCAGCGACCGCGCGGTCGAAGGAGATTGGCGTTGGACGGCCGGACCCGAAAACGGCGTTGCGTTTTGGTTAGGCGACGCGAGCGGCCACGCTCCCGGCGGAGCCTACAAGAATTGGGCTCCCTTCGAGCCGAACAACACAAACGTGGAGAACGCCGTCGCAATTTGGGGGCCGCATGGCGCTAGTGGCGTCAACGATTGGGGCCACTGGAACGACTTCCAGGCAACCGACACCCAGGGGTTCGTCGTCGAATACTCGGTCGCCGAGCCGGCCACTGCCTATCTACTCCTACCCGCGGCGATCCGCTTGACAGTCACGTACCGGCGCCGCCGCAAGTGAAGTCGAAATGGACCGCGGGTAGGTGGCCTCAATCTTTGAAGGCGTTTGGCCCCGAACCGCCGGTAGCGGACACGCACGAATTCGAGGGTTTCGAGGGGGTGGGCGGTCAAGATGGGTAAATTATCGGCCGCGAACGCTGCAACCCGCAGTAGTTTGCTGCCGTGGTTCCAATGCTGAACGAGATCGATTCCGCCTGCTTGGAGGCTCATGGAAGTGAACGCTCACGCTGCCGCTCAGATTCCCGCCGTCGCTTACCTTCGGCGCAGCACCAACCGCCAGGAACGGTCGCTCGATGACCAGCGTCGTGAGATCGAGACCTACGCCGGCCAGCATGGCTACCGCATCTCCGCTGGTACACCGACAGCGGAATCAGCGGCGACGCCACGGAGCGGCGACTCGAGTTCCTCCGCATGCATAAGGCGGCCACCAACGGCCGCGACTTCGAAGTCATCCTCCTGGGACTACTCGCGATTCGGCCGCTTCGACAGCATCGAGGCCGGCCGCTGGATCTATCCGCTCCGGCAAGCCGGCGTCAAGCTGGTCACCGTGGCCGAAGGCCTGGTCGACTGGGACTGCTTCGCGAGGTCTGAAGTCCCCCATTGGAAAGACACCGCAACAGGTTCGCGCGCCCCCTCGAACGTCTGTGCTGCAGGGCCGGCATTTGCGTCCCCTAGCTCACATTGAGGGCCACAACGCGACTCGCAGGATGGGCGGTTGCTTGCGTTGCGGGTATGCTATCCGCCATGTCAACGGCCCAAATCCTCGACGCAATTCGAACGGACGCAAGAATCACTGCCACGGTGGCCGCAGTGACTGGTGCCGTTCTCGTTCTGCCGGATTCCTGGCTGCGTTGGCTCCGGCTCGACCTGCTCCGCGAATCCCACGGAAGCTATTTCGGTATTGCGTTCCTGGCGTCCGCCGCATGGTCGCTCATATCGATCGCAGCCGGTGTTCGCAGCGCCGGCAAGGCTCGGCGTGCGAGCGGCGATAGAGAGGCCGCTCGCCTTCATTCCGAGGCTAAGGCTGCTGAAGCGCTTGCCAACGCAACGGTTTAGCGAACGGCTCATTCTTCGTGAGTTCGTGATCCAAAACCGTACGACCATCAGCGTGCCAGTCGACGATCCAGATTCAGCCGGTCTTCTCGCGAGTGGCGTGTTGCTGCGGGTCAACAACTTCGCGCACGGTTCGATAGCTGGCTTCGTGGTTGCCGTCAGAATTCGCCCGTCCCTTTGGGATCGCGTGACCGAAGAATATCTGTTCCTGCCATCGAACCCGACAGACCGCGACAAGGCCAAGGTTCAGAGGGAGCGACCAGCGTGGGCATTGATGCTGGAGCGAGCGGAGAGTCGCGGCAGGGGCTGGTAGCAAAATCGTTGACGCGCGCGCTCCCACCCTTCATCATGCGCGAATGAAACCCACCCGCGCGACCCGCTTGGCGTTCGTCCTGCTCGCGTTCTTGCCGTCGATGGGCGGGGCCACGCCGATCCAAGACGCTCGGGTATTCAAGGTGGACGCTGGCGATCGAGAGCGGTCGCCTGGTGTGTCTGAGTTTCATTTACCCGGCAACGTCTTCCAGGTGATCAACACCGGCTACTTGACGGCCGTCGAGTTGTTCATCTTCGCGATGGGGCTGGAACCTGATCAGCGAACGCCGCTCAAGGTCGCGCTCTGGACGGCGCACGAAAATCAGCCAGCGGTGAACCCGCGGACGCCCGACGGCGGCCTAGTCGAGCTGCTCGACACGTCCGAGACCATGCCCATCGAGGCGAATCCGTGGTGGGAGGACACGCCCCAAGAGTTCTCGTTTGTTTTTGCCACCCCGGTTCCGGTGACTTCCGGGCAATGGCTGGGTTTTCGGACAATCGCCATCGAACCGGCCGGCGCGGCCCGCCTCTGGGGGAGCGACGTGCAGCCCGCGTACCCCGCGTTCACGATCTGGGTCGACCCCGATTATCAGCCAGAACCGCTGCCCGGCGACATCGACGCCGACGGCGCGGTTGGCCTGGCAGACTTCGGCATCCTGAAAGCCCACTTCGGGCTGACGGGCGCCCGCGGCGATGGAGACCTGACCGGGGACGGCCGGATCGACATCAGCGACTTCGGGATCCTGAAGGACAACTTCGGGAAGTCGTCCCCCGCGGTGCCGGAGCCGGCGGGGTGGGTGCTGGCGGCGATTGCAGCGATGTTGGGTTTGTCCGATGAGCAACGGAGTCTCGACGAAGTATACTGCAACGTGCCGTTCGGCGGTCTAGCCAGGCTTCTCGAAAACCAAAACCTTTGTGATCCTTGGCGGTAATGAGTAATCGAAGTCCACTATTCTGGTTGCTAGCGCCTTGGCTCATCGTTTTTATGATCGTCCTTCTTTGGATCGAGAAGGACAACGCATTGGCGCTTATCGTTGGCCTTGAACTGTTGGCCGCGCTCGTTTTGCTGGGCCTCTTCGACTCGCAACGCTTCGGATGGGCTTGGCGGGGCGTTGGCGGGCTATTGTTCCTTGGCTTCTTGGCTTACTTCGTGTCGATGCTCATCGAGGGGGGCGGAGCCGTCCGGCTGCCACGAAGAAAGGGCGAAGCGAATGTCATCAACGCGTTGCTCGGCCTGATCGTCTTCGGCCTGCCGGGGCTTTGTTACGCGATGTTTGGCAGGCTGACGTGGCGGTCGCAAGAGAGCGTCGACGATAACGTCGACGACGAAGACAACGCGGGCGACGAAGACCAATAAACCCCGGCCTTATGGCGGCTCGAGGCCGGGCTGGATGGCCACGGCGGACCAATTGCCGCGGCCGCCGCGCATCGGCACTTTGGTAGAGTCCCCAAAGAGGTGATGGCGGCCGCAAGCCTCGAGACTCCCGCTAACACAATTCTCACGATCTCCTCGCGCACGGCTCATGCATGTCCGGTAGGACGAGTAAGAGAGGCCGACGCTGCGGGAGAGCGTCGGCCCAGTCCTTGTGCAATGAAAGGAGTGGTCGAATGCAAGCGAAGCCATATCGCGAACTGCCACCAGTCGCCGGTGCCGACGAAGTGTTTCAGGAGATCGTGGCCCAGCACCCCAAAGACCCTGATGGGGCTGCCCGCGCGCTCGGTCAACATGAGGTGATCGTGCAGTTCTTCCGCGATGCCTATGAGGCCGACGATCCCAAGAACTCCGGTCGGCCATCGATCGCAAGGGGCGTGCGGAAGGCGATGGGCGATTTCCTGAAGCCCAGCGAGGAAAACGAGGCCGGCAACGGCTAGCGAGTGAGCCGGGGGCGGGCAGAGGGATCTGCCCGCAGCCGGCGAAGCGACGCCCTAGCGGCATTCGGTGAAGAATGAAGACAAAAAGGCTTCTTGCTTGGCTCCGTCCAGGACTTGGGGCAGTGTCTCGCCGCGACCCATACCATCCAGGATGTCGGCCAGGGCGATCGGCTTAGACGATTTGCCTGGATCGTTCTTCTTCCACTCCGGAAACTGGTGGGTGATTTCAACGAGTGCCCACTCGTCGTGTTGACTGTGCCGCTTCGAAACCTCCTCGAGCTTCTCGGCGATGAATTTGGGCAGCTTGCCGACCCCAGGGTCATCGATCATCTCGAGATCGTAAGAGCTTACCTGAAAGAACTTGGACCAGGCAGCGGTGTCAGTGTGCTGCGATCTGATGAGCGAGTAGACGTCCTCCAGGACAGGCCCCCGCTCCATGGCAATTGTTCTACTGCCAGTGATCGTGACACCCGCCTCAGCAAGGATCTCTCGTTCGGCGATGTACAAGAGCTTCAGAAGCCGCATGTAGTTCGTGCGGTGATCACGCTCGAGGCGCAGCAGAAAAGCGACTGACTGGATCGCCTTGTCTGTGTCGAAGCGGAATGGCCTGCTCATGTTAGCGACGCGCATTGCCCACGGAGCGAAAACGGATAAAATGACTCCAGCAGAGGGCTAGGTCAGAGGGCTTTTGCCACCGTTCGTGGCAGGGATTCTAATCGCCCTTCCCCGGAGAAGCTAGTGCCATTTGGCACTCGACCGATTCTACGGAAGGGTTGACCGGAAGTCAATTTTCAGGTTTGGAGGCCGAGATGTTCGGTGAAGGGAGTAGCTTCTGGATTCTGCCTGAACCCCTTCCCCATCTTTGGTTTGTGATCTCCGACCCGGTCGTCGATGCCGACTGCATCTTGATCGCCAACCTGACCTCATACGACCCGATGGCTCCGGTTGGGCCAACCAATGATCCCGCGTGCGTTTTGGTGCCCGGCGAGCATCCATTCGTGGTTCAGGACACATGTGTCGCGTATTACTATGCCCAGCAGGCCAGTGACCAGTATCTCACTTACCGGCTGGAACAAGGCAAGATCAAGTTGGATGAACGCGCGAGCCCGGCGTTGCTTGCCAAGATGCGCGAACGGGCGGGTAGCTCAAGGTACATGTCCACCGACAACTTTCAGATTCTTTTGGGTCAGAACCTTGCCTGATTGACGTTGGGTTCTGTCCCCCAATCGGCATTCTGGAACTCACCCCCAGTCGCCACCAATACCCGCGGAGCTTCCAGCTGTCGCTCGGCCAGGGTCTGGGGCAAGACGGCGACGTTTTGACCTGAAGTGGACCGCGACGACACGCGCGCGGGTAAGTCCGCTGCCAAGCCGGACCCGTGAATCTGCCGGGTTCGTCCGCTCCAGTGTATGGGCGGAACGGCACATGATTGCGCGCCGCCCCACTGCCCTATCGCCCCGACGACCGGGTGATCGCCACAATGCCGGCTTTGATCAGGTCCGGAAGATTTGGCCAAGCACTGATCACAGCAGCCAGAGCCGGATCCGGCCCGCCGGCTTGGGGCACCGCCTGTCCCGCAGCGCGCCCTGCGCCGCATTCTGCGCCGCCCCTCTTCGAGGCTCGCACTTTTCCTGGCGAATCCCCGCGTCGTTCGAGTCCAGTATCGCCAATGTTTCGCCGGGCCGAGGATCTCTTTTTTGCGAGCAATCGGACGCGGCCCTCCGCTCCGTCGTGGTGGCCGGAGGCATTGTGGATGGTGCAACGCGCGGCGATGAGCCACACGGACGCCGTAGCTGACCGCACGCTCACAATGTCCCGCAAAACGCAAGCGGAGCTGCCCATCCCGACGAGTCGCCAGAGACCATTGTGGCTCTACCACCCCTACCACTTTGCCCGGCATTTACCACCATCGGACAACGACTTGTGCAATGGTTTGCGTAGAGTTGCAACGACCGCTCAGAGGCCGTATGATGCTACTGGTTCAGCCTTTCCGGCGACTTCGGTTAGACTGCGAGACTTCGCTGATAAGGACGAGGTCCCAAGTTCGAATCTTGGTGCGCCCACTCGTTCTAAGTCTGTCGAATTGCGAACGTCTCCAGAATCGTTCGCAGTGGGCCAGCGGCGTGCCTCAAGGGCCGCTGCTCTTTATGGGCAGGCGGGCCTCGCGAGGCGATGCCGAATCTGCGTGGCGAAGCCGCTTCGTGGCTCACCTTAAAGGCTGACGGCTGCACGCAATCGGACGCCATTAGGGCGCTTCGATGACCCCTGGATCGTTCGGAAACACGACGCTGCGGTCGCCGGCCCACCGCCGGTAGGGGTAGCCGCGATTCGCATAGTAGCCTTCCGCTTCCCAGGGGAAGCTGATCCCCAGGCTGTAGCCGGGATAAGAGATCCCGTAACTGAGGTACGAGTAATCGGGCGCGTATGAGTAATCGGGCGAACTGGGAATGTCGTAGCCAGGGGCCGTCGGGTAGACGGAATACCCATAGGTTGGGTACCCATCGACCCAAACGGCGGTCTGGCTTTGCGCCCTGTCGGTCAGCGAGCAAGCGGCTACGGCCGCGCAAACGAAGGTCGCGATTCGTCTCATGGTTTCACCTAATCGTGAACTTGGACCGAACCTCTACACGGTAGCATTCCGCGCGAGCCAAGCACCGTGCGGGGACCCGCGCGCCTCACCCGCGAGGTGCGACGAAGAGCCGTCCGCAGGGTGGCGGCCCGCCGCCGGCACTGCCCTCAGGCGCTCAATTCTAGGTCGGCCGGCGCTCGTGCGGGGGCAATCTAGCGAGGCGAATTCTCCAGCCAGCGCTCGAACGAGGCTGGGAATCCGGGGACGGGGCCGCTGTTCATCAGCGCGCAGATCGCGGCGAAGCCGACGCAGGTCCGGAGCGCAACCAGCAGCAGAGCTGCCCACAGCGGAACCCGCCGAGTGCGTCGCACGGCCGCGAAAGTGAGCAACCCAATCGGCAGGCCGACGGCCAGGAGCGTGGCCAACGCAAGCCGCCCGAACTAAGGCAAGCGGTTCATATGCCGGCCGCACGCCGTGGCGTCAACGATCGGACAGATTCTCAACAAATCCTCGGCAGCGGCGCCCCCAGTGGATCGTCGAGCGGTTGGGCGCCTCCTAGCGTGCGCTGCACCGCCACGGTCGTTGTTCTGCGAGCGACGACCGCGCCGACTTGGGCTGCCTGCACGGAAACCGGCGCCGTCCGCAGCGCGTCGAGCGCGAGGCGGCCTGCTCCGGCCGGTACTGCGATCGCGAACATCCCCTCGCTCGCCACGTGCAGCGGATCGAGCCCCAGCAGTTCGCAAGCGCCGCGCACGGCGGCGCTGACAGGCAGCCGACACTCTTCAATGAGCAACGTGTGCCCACTGGCTTCCGCCCATTCGTGAAGCACTGCCGCCAGACCGCCGCGCGTGGCGTCGCGCAGCGCCCGCACCGGCACGCCGGCCGCTTGCAGCGCCGCCACGGCCGGAAACAACGCGCCACAGTCGCTTTGAGGCGGCGGCTCGAAGGACAATTGCTCGCGCGCAGCCAGGACGGCGATGCCATGCTCCGCCAAGGGCCCGCTCACGAGCAGCTCGTCGCCGGGATGAAGTGAACCCGGTCCAGGCGGCGCGGGTTGCTCTAGCTCGCCGACGCCCGCTGTGTTGATGAACAGTCCGTCGACGGCGCCGCGCGGAACGACCTTGGTGTCGCCCGCCACGATTTGCACGCCCGCTTCGACGGCTGCCTGCGCCGCGCTGTCGAGCACTCGCTCGAGCGTTTCGAGCGCAAACCCCTCTTCGATGATCAGCGAGAGGGTTAGCCACCGCGGACGCGCTCCCGCCATGGCCAAGTCGTTCGCCGTGCCAAACACGGCGAGGCGGCCGATGTCGCCCCCGGGAAAGAACAAGGGCGAGATCACGAAGCTGTCGGTGGTGAACGCGAGACGACCCTGCGCGACCGGCAGCAGTGCGGCGTCTCCGAGCGCAGCGAGCACCGGGTTGTGCAACCGCGGCAAGATCACGCCTTCAACGAGCCGCCGCGACAGACGGCCTCCTTCGCCATGGGCCAACAGAATGCGCTCGGCGGCCGCGCTCAAGATTCGCCTCCGCTTGCCCGGCACGGCAGGCATTCGACCGCCGGCCGATAGCGGAAATAGGCCGCACAGGCGCCTTCGGCGGAAACCATGGGAGCGCCCAGGGGACGATCCGGGGTGCAACGCGAGCCAAAATGAGGGCAGTCGCTCGGCCGCAGTCGACCGGCCAAGACTTCACCGGCGCGGCAGTCAGAGCTCACTTCCGGGGGGGTCGCTTCCGACGTCGCGCCGAAGCGGAGTTCGGCGTCAAACGCCTGCCACTCGGGGCGCAACCGGTACCCGCCGGCACGCACGATTCCGAGGCCGCGCCAAGCGCGGTCGCATGGCTCGTAGACGTCGGCGATCAGCCGCTGAGCGGCCAGCGTTCCGCCGCGTGAGACGCTGCGGCCGTAACAGTTCTGCACCCGAGGCCGCCCCGCTTCAAGTTGCGCTACGCAGGCTCGAATGCCGACCAGCAAATCGACCGGCTCGAAGCCGGTGACCACCACCGGCACGCCTGAGTCGGCGACGAACGGCTCGTACTCGGCATAGCCCATCACCGTGCAGACATGTCCGGCGCCGAGAAATCCCTGCACGCGATTTCCTGGG
Organism: Pirellulales bacterium; assembly: GCA_044221365.1. Lineage (GTDB taxonomy): Bacteria > Planctomycetota > Planctomycetia > Pirellulales > JBGAPH01 > JBGAPH01. The sequence goes on along the minus strand of JBGAPH010000007.1, from coordinate 43,504 downwards.
GAAGCGAGCACTGCCGCCATCGCAGGCAATACGCGCACGTGGGCCACAAGCAGGCTGAAGTTCGTCAGCCCGAGCCGGGCCGCCTGCTGGACCGCCAGAGCGGTGGCCGGGGCCGTCGTTTCGAAGCCGACCGCGAGGAAGACGACTTGCTGCTGCGGATTCAAGCGCGCCGCCTCCACCGCGTCGAGCGGGGAATAGACCGCGCGTACCTGCCCCCCGGCGGCGCGTACGTCCAAGAGACTACGGCGGCTACCCGGCACGCGCAGCATGTCGCCAAAGCTGGCCAAGAGGACATCGCCGCGCAGCGCCAACTCTTGGGCGGCGTCCAGCGTCTCGACCGGTGTTACACAAACAGGGCAACCGGGCCCGTGCAGCAGCTCGACCTGGTCGAGCAGCGCGGCTTCGATGCCGTTGCGCAACAGGCTGTGCGTCTGCCCGCCGCAGACCTCCATGATGGTCCAGCGACGGGTGGCGGCGCGGCGGATCGACTCGAGCAGGCGTCGAGCGGCAGCGGGGTCGCGATATTCGTCGACGTATTTCATGTGCCGACATCCCGATCAGCGGTCGGCGCCGCACCCCAGTCGCCGTCGTCGTCGAGCCGTTGCAGCTCGGCAAACACGCGCTGGGCCTCTTGCTCGTCGATCCGCGCGATGGCGATCCCGGCATGGACGAGAAGATAGTCGCCGGCGACGGCCGCTGGCACGCAGGCCAAATGGCAAACGCGACGCACGCCGGCAAATTCGACCTCCCCCCGCGCAAGCAGCGGGTCGTGATCGAGCCAGCGGACGAGCTTTCCCGGCACGGCCAGACACATATCAGCCCTTCGAAGAGCTCGCCAATCCGAACCGCTAGAGCCGCTTTCCCAGGGCCGCTGGTGCGGACCTCATGCTACGTCCGCGGAATCTCTACCCGCTTGCCGCCCCCCATCGCGCTCTCATGAGCGCAGATCCCGGTCATCGTCCAGTTCGCGCTCGTCCCGGCGTCGGGCATGGGGGGGCGCCCCTCGACGATCGCCGAAATGAACTCGTGCGCCATGTGGGGGTGCGAGCCGCCGTGCCCGCTCCCTTGGATGAACGACAGGTGCGTCGTTTCGTCGAGGTCGTAGACCCCCTTGGTCGTGAACTTCTGGATGCCCTCGGGCAGCAGGTGGGCGAAGTCGGGCACGTTCACGCGTTCGGGCGTTTCGCCGCGATGGAGCACCGCCGGCTCGTGTTCGATCCGTGGCCACTCGTAGCTCACCTTCTCGCAGTACACGTCGAAGCTCTCGATGTATTGCCGGGCCGTGTTGAACAGGCTGCGGGTGACCTCGGCCGCTAGGTCGCTGTCGGCCATCTTGATCGTGGCCGTTTCGATGGCGAAGGGAGAGCCGTACTTCGGAATCAGATTCTCGCTGATCCGGCCCGAGCCATGGCAGACCACGCTTTCGGCCCGCTTCTTCGGCAGGCACAGGCAAGGGCTGACGCAGTGGGTGGCGTAGAACATGGGCGGCAGGCCCTCCCAGTAGCCCGGCCAGCCGGCCATTTCCTGCTGGTGGCTCCCGCGGAGGAACTGGATGCGGCCGAGCTCGCCGCTCTCGTAGAGTTGCTTCACGAAGAGGAACTCGCGGCTGTAGACCACGGTCTCCATCATCATGTAAGAGCGGCCGCTCTTCTTCTGCTCCTCGACGATTGCCAGGCATTCTTCTTTGGTCGTGCCCATCGGCACGGTGCAAGCAACGTGCTTGCCGGCCTTGAGCCCCTCGACGCTCATCCAGCCGTGGTCGGGGATCGGCGAGTTGATGTGGATAGCGTCGACCTTGTCGTCGGCCAGCACGTCCTTGAAGTTGCTGTAGCGCACATTGACGCCAAAACTGTCGCCAATCTGCTTGAGCTTTTCGGGGCTCCGCTGGCAGATGGCGTACATCTCGGCGTGCGGGTGATTCTGGTAGATCGGAATGAACTCCGCCCCGAAGCCGAGCCCGATGATCGCTACCCGCACCTTCTGATTGCTTGGCATCGCTGGTTGGTCCTTCCGCTGAAGCTGGCTGGCACGTTGGGAAAGAACGTGGCCGGCGCGCGATGGCCCGCGAGAGCGGACCCTACGTAGGGTCCGCTCTCGCGGACCATTTTGCGGAGACAACGGCGCAAAAACGCCGCGGCGACCGACCGGCCGCCATGCTATCGCGACGCTAGGGAGGCGTCAATTCTTAGGCCCGACGGGGCCGCGGCGGGGCGGAACGAGGGCTGCCTTAACGCGTCGAGCGACGGCGGCTCAGGCCGAACAGCAGCGAGCCGAGGGCGGCCAGCAACCAAGTCGCCGGCTCCGACACGGCGGCCGGGAGATAGACCTTGCCGAAGTTCGCTTTGAGGAGGCCGAAGTCCGTGAGTTCGACCCCGCCGCTCTGATCGAAGTCGGCCGGATAATAGGCTTGGCCGAAGTTTTCTTTGAGCAGCCCGAAGTCGTTGAGGTCGACTCTGCCGTCGAGGTTCACGTCGCCGGGAAAGGCGTCGTGCCCGCGGAACAGCACATCATACAGGGCGACGGAGGCCCAAGCTTGGCCGGTGACGTCGTTGTCGCAGTTGGAGAAGGCGGTGGCGGCGACCTCCACGGAGACCGACTTGACCGGTGCGTCGGGCAGGTTGCCCGCCATCCTCCATTCGCGATCGAGCGAGTGCGTGCCGTACTTGCCGTTGTCCTGGAATCGCCACTCGGCCAGCAATTGCGGCTCTTCCGAGCCGACGACCAGGCCGAATAGCCGCGTGCGCCCCTCACGCCCGGCGTCGGAAATGCCTTCGGCGCGGGCCGAGGCCTCGCTCAACGCGCCGAACCAGTCGATCAGGAGCGGCCGCGGCAGCGCGACCGTGAGTTGAGCGACCGGGTCGGCGTAGTGCGGCTGATCGCCGCAAGATCCTTCGGCGTAGTCCGAGCCCACCCAGGCGGTGCGGGCCAGGCCGTCATACGCGAGCGGGGCATCGCCGTCGGCCGGAGTAATGACCGCGCCGGGCGGTCCCAGCCGATAGGGCCCGGCCGCGACTGGCCGCGCGTTGCCGAACAGCAAGAGCAGGACAGTGTAAACGGCGCCCGTTCGCCACGCCTGCCAACGACGCGACATCCACCTGGACGAAACCATGGTGCATCACCTCAATGAGGGAAGGAGGGATTCTTGCCGAATCCAGCGCCAGCTACCGCTGGCACTGCCCGTTCTTCTCCTTCCCCTTGCACTCGTTGCAGAGCTCCCCGGTCGTCGGCTTGCCGGCCGACTGGTCGTAGTTCGAGGTAGGCCACTTCGAGCAGTTGGTGCAGTAGTGCCAGGTGTCGCTTCCCTTTGCTTTGCGATAGGCCACGGCAAGGGCTCCTTCGAGCAAAAATCGACGAACCGCCGCTCCGCCGACTGACGAAGCCAAGAGCGGCTCATCCCTGCCGCTGATCGTAGGGTCAGTCCCGGTGAACCGCCGCACGAGGCGCGACGAAGCTGCGACGAGAGCCCTCGCCAGGGCGGAGCGGCTAGACGGCGCCGCGGCGCGAAGCTTCCCAAGCGGCTGCGGCCGCAGAGCAGCGCCGACGCGCCGACCACTGCGGCTGATTAGCCGATCGACGCCGGGAGTTGTTCCCGCGCCAGGAGAGTCCAGGCAAGCTGGTAGGCGACCGCCTCGATCCACTCGTTGCGCGGAAGACCCGCCGGCGACGCTTCGCTCGTTGTCGCCAGAGGGGCAATTGCTGAACGCCCAGCCGCCGTGGGTACGGCCTTCGCGGCCCGAGCGTCGCCCGACGCGCTGCCGGGGCGACCGAAGTTCTCCTTGAGCAGGCCGAAGTCGCCCAAGTCGACGACGCCGTTCACATCGAAGTCGGCCGCCAGCGAATTGCCCGTTGCACCGAAGGTGGCTTTCAGCCGGCCAAAGTCGGTCAGATCGACGAGACCATCGTAGTTGGTGTCGCCGGGGGGCGGGGTGAGGGAGAAGAGCTCGTTTCCGACAAGGCCGTCAAGATTCGTTGCGATCAGCGAACGTCCAATCGCGACAGGCAGAACTCCCCCGGATGCTAGGCCCGTTGGCGCGGTTCCAGCCTCTGTTCCGTCGGATCTCCACAGGCCGCGCCCCTCGCCGCCGTCGTCCGCTTCGAAGAACACGGTGCCATTTACGTTCACGAGCGCGCCGATGGAAGATTCCCGGCCGTTCTGACCAATGTCGCGCACCATCGAGGTGCCTTCCTTGGTTCCATTGCTGCGCCACAGTTCTCGCCCGTGGACGCCATCGTCGGCGGCGAAGTAGAGATCGCGGCCGACCGCGATCAAGTAGTTCCAGTCGTACTCGAGGGCCGACGACGGTCCGGGTTTGATGTCAAGGACTCGCTGCGTTCCGGCCGCGGTGCCGTCCGACCTCCAGAGTTCCCGCCCCCCCGCGGCATCGAAAGCGGTGAAGAACAAGAAGTCTCCGGCGACCACCGTTCCCTGAGCGCTCCCTGGTCCGCTCGCCTCGTCCGCGGTCAGAATCGGCGTCGTGCCATCGGGCGTTCCATCTGTGGCCCAGAGCGAGTGCCGTCCTCTCCCATCATCTGTCCAAAACAGCGTTCTGTCACCCAGCGTCGTGAACTCCCGTGGATAGGATGACTCCCTTCCCGGCACGAGGTCGCCCAGACGCCGAGTGCCCTGCGCGGTGCCGTCGCTGACCCAAGGCTCGAATCCGGAAGCCCCGTCGTCGGCCGCAAAGAACAGCAGCCCGCGCGATTCGGAGAGTTCGCCAAGAATGCTGTCCTGGAGACCCTGGCGGACATCGGCGACGAGAGCCGTCCCGGCCTCTGTGCCGTCGCTTTTCCAGAGCTCGCGTCCATGAACGCCATCGTCGCCGGCGAAGTAAACCGAGCCGCCAAGAACGAGCAGCGAACGGACGGAGCCCCCGTTATTTGGCTGTCCAAGGTCCTTCACGAGTCGTGTGCCGGCCTCGGTTCCGTCGGAGGTCCATAGCTGCCCTTGGAAGCCCGTACCGGCGTTGAAGAACACACGGTCCCCCAAGACGGTGTAGTCATCTCCCAGCCAGGGACCGTTCACCCCGCCCGCAATACGCACCGTTCCCGCCTCAGTTCCATCCGTTCTCCACAACTCGTAGAATCCGACGTTTTCATCGAGTGCGTCGAAGAGCACCAACTCGCCCGTAGCGAATTTTGGGCGGCGATTCTGCGAGCCGTCCGTACCGTGGTTGATGTTGCGCACCAAGACGGTGCCTGTCGAAGAACCGTCGCTGCGCCAGAGTTCGGATCCGTGGATGCCATCGTCGCCACTGAAGAAAAGAGCATCATTCTGGGCAAACTGCCACGACGCGGGACCGGCGAAAACCCTAACGACCTCGGTTCCCTGAGTGGTGCCATCGCTCCTCAAGAGCTCCCACTTTTGTTGGGCATTGAGCAGTTGAAAGAGCGTCAGGCCACCCACCGCGATATACCCGACTCCCGACGCGGGCAGTTGCCTCAACTCAACGGTGCCCTCAGAGGCGCCGTCGCTGCTCCAAACACTGCATGCCCCTTCCAGCTGGACCGTAAATACGAGTCCGCCCGCGACAGCGGTGAGACTACTGATCATTGAGGGACCTAACGACGAGAAGTCTCCGACCGCCAAAATTGAGGCGGAAGCGCCGTCCGTTTTGAAGAGAGTGCTACGGCCCGAGGCGTCGCGGCTGACGAAGTACAGTGAATCCTGGAAGACCGCCATAGTGGGCGGCGACCCGCTGACCAATTTAGGCGGCTTCGTGCCGTCATAGAACCAAAGCTGATCGCCCTGGCCGCCGTCGGCCACGAAGAACAGCGCATTACCAACCGAAGCAAACTGTCCACTTCCGGTCGACTGCCCCGAAGACCATGTTCCCGGCAGTATGTCCGCCAATAGTTGCGTTCCGTCCGACGACCCGTCGCTGGTCCATGGCTCGACACCATGCTCGCCGTCATCGGCCATAAAGACCAGCAATCCGTTGTGGTTGTAAAGTCTGTTTGGGTTGCTGCTTTCGCTGCCCGCGCGAATATCGGCGAAACGGTAAGTCCCCGCTGCCGTTCCGTCGCTACGCCACAATTCCCGCCCGGCTCCGTCTGCGGCCGTAAAATAAAGCGCGTCGCCCATGGCGGTCAGAGATCGTGGGCTTGAAGATGCGCCTCCGCTTACGATGTCCTTTACGAGGGCCGTCCCGGCTTCCGTGCCGTCGCTCCGCCACAGTTCGAGACCATTGACGCCGTCGTCTGCACAGAAGTAGAGGATGTCTCCCACGGCGGTCAACTCGGTAGGGGCACTACCGGAAGTGCCGCTTCGAATGTCCTTGACGAGGCGAGTGCCCGCCTCTGTTCCATCGGTTTTCCACAGCTCGTAGCCGAGGTCGCCGGTCGCCGCGGCGAAGAAAAGGACGTTCTGCGCCACCGCGAATTCGTGCGGCACCGACCCCGCCTCCGTCGTGTTGATGTCCTTGATCAACTCCGGCGTGATCGACAGCAGGCAACGATCTTCCAAAGGCTCGAAACGGCCGCGCGGCCGACGGTCTGCCCGCGCTTTCGGCTTGGCCATCGAATGTGTCCGTCCGACACGCCAGATCATAGAATCCGCCCCCATGGCCGCCGAGCTTGACTCGGCCGCGCGGCCGTCCGAACTAGGCCTTCCGCGGTTCTTCTTAGGCTAGCCAAGGGCGGGAGCCGGCACAAGAAATTGTTCACCCGATGGTCATTTATCCAACCACCCCCGCCCGCCCATCAATCCCCCCCGCCGCTTCGAACAGTAAGAGCGCCTCCCGCACCGCGCGCACGTCGTGTACGCGCAGTATCTGCACCCCCTGGGCCGCCAGCGCGAGCGCCGCGCCCACCGTCCCTTGGGTGCGGTCGGCCTCTTTGTCCCCCAGCACTTTGGCAATAAAGCCCTTCCGCGAATGCCCCACCAAGAGCGGGCATTCCAGTTCGTGCAGCCGGCCGCAGGCGGCCAGTAAATCGAGATTGTGCTGGTGGGTCTTGCCGAAGCCGATGCCGGGGTCGAGCGCGATGCGGGCCCGCTCGATGCCGGCCGATTCGAGCGCGTCGCGCCGGCCGCGCAGGTAGAGCATGACCTCGCGCACGACGTCTGCATACTGCGGATCGTCTTGCATCGTCTGCGGCGTGCCCCGCATGTGCATGGCGCACACGCCGGCCCCGCTCTCGGCCGCCACGGCCACCATCGCCGGGTCGCGCAGCCCCGTCACGTCGTTGATGATCTCGGCGCCGGCGCTTAGAGCCGCCCTCGCCACCGCAGGCTTCGAAGTGTCGATCGACGCCGGCACGCGCACGTGCGCGCACACCGCCTCGATCACCGGCAGCACGCGCCGCAACTCTTCGGCCGGCGACACGATCTCGGCGTAAGGACGCGTGCTCTCGCCCCCCAGGTCCACGAGATCGGCCCCCTCGGCCTCGAGCCGCAGCGCCTGCTCGAGCGCCGCCTGGGGAGAGTAGAAGCGGCCGCCGTCGGAAAAGCTGTCGGGCGTGACGTTGACGATGCCCATCATCAGCGGCCGGCGCGGCAGCGCGAGCTCGCGCGTGCGCAACCGCCAGCAGGGGGCGCGGAGGGGGAAGCGGGCTTGCAGGGGGGCTAGATCGTCGCGGTTCATCCCTGGTCAGCTTACCAGGGCGATTCCATGAGGTGAACGATCTGCCGAGCCAGCTTCTGAATGGCCTCGTTCGACTGCGTGGCGTAGGTTTGCCCCACTTCGGGCACGAAGTCGGCCGCCTGGCCGATCGTCACCAGGTCGGCCGGGAGGATGATCGGCTTCTCCACCAGCACGTGCTGATCGCGGGTGAGCCAGCGGATTTGCACCGTGTAGTTGATTTGCAGTTGGCGTGGCTCGTCGGTGCCAGTCTCCACGAGCACCTTCTTGGTGTCCGGGCCGAGCCGCCCCAGGAGGACGCTGTCGGCGTCGGCAGCGCCCACGATCTTGTAGGACGTCGTTGTTTCAATCTCCTTGCAAACGGCCTCGGTGAGCTGCTCGCCCAGGTCGCGGCGGAAGCTATCGGACTCGAAGATCGGCACATGCACCGTCTCGATGTCCTGCGGATAGAGCGAGCGGACGCCGAAGCGATAGGGGGCGCAGCCGCCGTGCGCGAGGAGCAGCGCGACGAGCAGCAAAGACGCGCGGTACGCGGTCACGTAGCCGGCACACTCCGTGTGCCGAATGCTGATGCGCCGAACCGCTTTCGCTAGGCTGGCAACCGCTCGGCGGTGAAAGGAGCTAGGCACGGGCGGAACGCTTCGCGCAGGTTAGGCATTCCGCACACGGAGTGTGCGGGCTACGAATCGGTGTGCGGCTTACCTTGTGTGCGATTCTCGCGTGCTAGCGTGGGGGCGGCACGGGCTGGCCGGCGACATACGGAGGCTGCCCGGATTGGGTCGGCAGCGGCGGCACGGCCGCCGGCGCATCGGCACTTGCTGCGGGCGTTTCGCCCGGCATCAGCGATGCCAGCGCGGTGCGCGTGCGGGCCAGCATGCTCGGCGGATTGTCAGGCTCTTCGGCGAGCTGCGCCAGCCGCTCGGTGGCCTGCTCCGCCAGCGGCGTTTGCGGCCAATCCTTCACGACCACGTTGTAGTGGCGGCGGGCGGCGCCGTAGTACTTGAGGCGGTCGTAGTAGCGAGCCAGCTCCAGCTCGCGCAACGCTCGCTGGCCCCGCAGCATCTGACGCGTTTCGAGCAACCGCGGCTTTTCCTTGTCGGACTGGCCGGGGAATTGGGTCAGCAATTGGTCGACCAGCTTCTCTGCGTTGTCGAGCGGCCGGCTGTCGTAGTGCGGCCCCTGGTAGCGGCGGGTTTCGCTTTGCAGCCCCAGGAGGAAGGCCGTGTACTGGTGATCGCTCTTGGGATAGTTTTCCCGCAACATCTTGTAGTAGTCGGAAGCGTCGTTGTAGCGCTCGCGTTTGAAGTAACCGTTGGCCATCTGCATCACGGCGTCGTCGGCCAGCGGACCGGTCGAGTCGCTTTCCATGATGCTCTGGAAGGCCTTGAGCGCATGCCCCCCGGTGTCGAACATCGGGCGGTGCTTGTCGACCATATTGGGCACGAGCGGCCACAGGTTCTTGCTCGTATAGAGCTTTTCCCAGTAGTCGCCCACGGCGAAGCGGCGGCGGCTGATGATGTCGAGATGGCGGGAATTGTCGTAGGTCTTGAGCAGTTCCCCATAGGTGTCGATCGCCTTCGAATAGCGATCGGTGAAGAACTGGCACTCCGCCATCTTGAAGATCGCGTCTTCCTCGATCGCCGAATCGGGCGAGCGACGGGCCGCCAACTTGTATTGCTTCTCAGCCTCGTAGTAGCGCTTTGCCCGGAACAGCGCCTCCCCCTCGTCGAAGTAGCCGCGGGCGATCGTTTCGTCGGGGCCCTGCCCGATCATCTTGTACCAGCGGCGCTTGATTTGCTTATTGGAGTAGGCCTCGGTGCTCCACCAAGGGGGCGTGTCGACGTCTCCTCCCTCCTCCGAGAAGTCGCCGCCATTGCGGGCCAAACTGCGCCCAAAGTCACTCGTCACGCAGCCGGCAAGCAAGGGCAGAATGCAGGCCAAGAGCAGCGCCCAAGCGGCGCCGCGAAAGCGGCCCGCGAGCGGCAGGAACTCGAGGGTGTCTGGCAAGATGATCTGCCTCACGCGCCGTCTCCGAGCCAGGCGTGCATCTTCGGCTGCCGGCCAAGCAAGCTGGCCAAGTAGTGATTCAGCACCGCCCGCAATTCCCCTCTCGTACGTTGATCGAGCTCGACTCGCCGCCACAGATCGCTTCCAGAATCGGCAAAGCGGGCCATGGCCTTGAGCACTCCCGAGCTGACGGACACCACTTGCTTCTTCCCCGGCCGGCACCGCGCGCACAACACTCCTCCGGCCTGCAAGCTGAAGGCCACGCGGGTCCCTGCTTCCACCGGCCGCCCACACTCCACACATTGCTCCAGCGACGGAAAGTGCCCCAACCAGCCCAAGCCTGTCAGTTCGAACCGCAGCAGCCTGGGCGCGATCGGTTGGCCCGCCGACAGACTCGCAAGCGCTTCGGTCGCCGCGTCGAAAAGTTCCGGATGAGGATCGTGTTCGTCGGTCAGCAGCTCGAGCAGCTCGCCCACGTAGTACGCGGCATACAAGCTGGCCAACGAGCGCCCCGCCGGCCGAAAGCGCCGCTCGAGCCGCGCTTCGGTGAACAGGTCGAGCCCGCCCGACGATTTGCGGAGGAACACTATGCGACACGCCGCCAGCAGGTCAAGGGCATTGTCGAAGGGCCCCTTGAGCCGGCGGGCGCCCTTGGCGAGACCGCGCACCTTGCCGAATTCGCGGGTGAAGAGGGTAGCCACCAGGCTTGTCTCGCTGAACTCGACGGTCCGCAACACGAGGGCCTGGGCCTTTTCGGCGGACATGCGGGAGAAGCCGGAAGCAGAGCAGCGGAGCGGAAGGGGGCGACTAGTGATTATACGAAATCTGGCCGCGGCTCGACTAATGCGATTGGGCGGGAAATCGGGCCGCCCAAACGCCGCCGGCAGATCGGGCGCCCTGCGGCGAGTACTTTGCACTAGGCCGGCCGTTCGGCGCGAAGGCGACGACCGACGACTTGGCCCTCGCCAGATTCGAAGCGAAAGCGACGGCGGCGCAGGATGGAAAGCATGCGCCCGTTTTCGGGCTCCGTTTCCGCCAGAATCTCTTCGATGTCCCCTCGATCAGCCAGTTCGAGACAGTAGTCGGCCAGCAGGCTGCCCAGCCCGCGGCCTTGCCAGCAGTCGCTCACCAGGAGCGCCAAGTGAGCGATGCGCCGATCGGGCTCGCAGGTCAGGCGACCTACTCCCAGCAGTCTTCGGTCGGCGCCTCCGCCGGTCTCCGCCACGATCGCCAGTTCACGATCGTAGTCGACGAAGCAGAACCTGGCGGCCAGCTCGTGCGTCACTTCGGCGAAGGAGTAACCGAAACGGCGCCAACGCGATTCCGCCGAGGTCTCCGCGAGCAGCCGGCGCCACAGGGGCTCGTCTTCGGGACGGATTGGCCGCAAAGTGATCGGTTGACCGTCGCACTCGGCCGCGCGCACGAGTTGCTCGGGGTAGGGAGTGATGGCGAGATGCTCGTAGGGACGCCCCGTTTGCGTCGCCGAGGGCTCGTCGAGCACGATCCGCACGTCCAGCCCAACCACGTCGTGCGGCGTTGCCAGCAAGGGGTTGATGTCCAGTTCTTTGATGAGCGGTTGATCGGCGACCAATTGGGACGTGCGAATCAACACCTCGATGAGCTTGTCGATCGCCACCGCCGGCCGGCCGCGATGGCCTGCCAACAGCGGCCAAGCCCGCAGCGACTCGAGCATCCGCCGCGCCAACCGCTCGTTGAGGGGCGGCAGCCCCAACGCTCGATCGGCGATCACCTCGGCCGCCACGCCCCCCATGCCGACCATCACCACGGGGCCGAACACGGGGTCCTTGCTCGCCCCCACCAGGATTTCGCGGCCATCCGCCGCGGCCACCATCCGCTGGACCGACACGCCTTGCACCTCGGCCGCAGGCTGTTGCTCGCGCACGCGCTCGATCATCTGCTCAAACGCAGCGCGGACTTCGGCGGCCGTGTTCAGGTTGAGCCTGACGCCGCCGACGTCCGTTTTGTGCGTGATTTGCGGCGAGAGGATCTTGAGCACCACGGGATAGCCGAGTTCCGCCGCCGCGGCGACCGCGGCCTCGGCGGAGTCGGCCGTCAGCGGGCGCGTGACCGGGATTCCGTACGTCGCCATGATTTCCTTAGAGCTGACCTCCGACAACAGCCGCTCGCCCAGGGCAGTGGCCGCTTCCAAACGCTGCCGCACTTGGTCGCGTTCGCGGCCGAAGGCCATTCCCAGGTCGGCCGGCGTTTCATAGAGAGTTTCGCGATTGCGGGCGTAGGCGACCAGGTGATGAAATGCCTGGACGGCTGCGGCGGGGGTGGTGTACGTCGGCACTCCTGCCTGGGCCAGCAGCTTGCTGCCGGCCCGCACCGAGGCCGCGCCCATCCAGGCAGCCAACAGCAGCTTTCGCTCTCCGGCAGCAACACGCGCCACGGCGTCGGCGGTTCCTGTGGGATCGGTCATGGCTTGAGGAGTGAGGATGGCGAGCGCGGCGTCGACTTGCGGATCGGCCAGCGCGGCGGCCACGCCTGCGGCAAAACGCTCGGGCGTCGCGTCGCCGAGCACATCGATAGGATTGGCGTGGGACCAGAAGGCCGGCAAGGTTGCGTTCAGGGCTTCGATGGTCTGCGGCGTAAGGCTGGCGAGCGTGCCCCCGCGAGCCAGCAACGCGTCGCTCGCCATGACGCCCGGGCCGCCGGCGTTCGTGACGATCGCCAGCCGCGGTCCCGCGGGCGTCTTGTGGCGCGCGAGCAACTCGGCGCAGGCGAACATGTCGCCCATTTCGAATACCCGCACGATCCCTGCTCGGGCGAAGGCCGCGTCGTAGACGGCGTCGACGCCGGCCAATGCTCCGGTGTGCGAAGCGGCGGCCTGAGCGCTCTGCGGAAACCTGCCTGCCTTGTACGCGATGATCGGCTTCTGCCGAGCGAAGGAGCGCGCGGCCGACATGAAGGTGCGGGCCGCGGAAATGCTCTCCACGTAGAGCAGCATGGAGTCGGTCAGTGGGTCGGCGGCCAGATAATCGATCAGATCGCCGAACCCCACATCCAACATGTTGCCCATCGACACGAAGCAAGAGAAGCCCACGCCTTCTTCGAGCGCCCAATCGAGGATCGCCGTGCAGAGGGCGCCCGACTGAGAAAGGAAAGCCATCCGTCCCGCAGGAGGCATGGCCGAGGCAAAACTGGCGTTCAACTTCAGATGAGGCACGATCACGCCCAGGCAATTGGGACCGATGATCCGCATCCCCGGGAATTGCGCGGCTTGCTGGAGGACTTCGGCTTCGAGCGTTCGTCCCTCGGGGCCCGTTTCGCGGAAACCCGCGCTGATGATGACGAGGCCCAACACTCCGGCCTCGCCGCATTGCCGCACCAGCTCGGGCGCTGTGACCGCCGGCGTACAAATCACTGCCAAGTCCACCGGCAGGGGCACGGCGGCGATCTTCGGGAAGGCAGCCGCACCTTGCACGAGATTCCGCTTCGCATTGACCGGATAGACTTCTCCGTGGAAGCCGGAGCCGGCCAGATTCTTGAAGAGCGTGTAGCCGACGGTGCCCTGGCGGTCGCTGGCGCCGATTACGGCGATGCGCTGCGGGCGGAAGATTCTTTCCAAATTGCGAACGGTCATGGGCGGAAAGCAGTGTGCGAGAGTGAAGAAACCGAGGGGGAACCCTACGCGCGGGCGGGCGGCGCCTCGGCCGCAGAATCGGCAGTCGCCCAATACTGTTCCACATGGACCCGCCCGGGGCGACCAGGCGCGTCGAGCTCGAGGCCCAGGGCGGCAAGAGTTTCGACCATTCCAGGAGGGTGCGGAAACTGCGCGCTTCCGCCCGCCGCTCGGCGCGGCAGACCGATCATCTGAGGGCTGCCGCACAAATAGACTTGAGTCCGTTCGGGGGACGGCCGGATGCCGGCCTCGCGTTCCAACCCGCCAGCGGCGATCCATTCCTGCAGGTACTGCTTCCCGACGAATCCAGGAGCGGCTGGATCGAGGTTCGCAGGTTCGCGCGTCGTCAGCGGGAGGTAGCGATAATTCGCGTAGCGCTGCTCGAGCGCTCGGTGCGTCTCCAGGTAGGCCAGATCCGCCCGATAGCGCACGCTGGTGAGCGAGGCAATGCGTCCGCAATGTCCTCGCACGAGGAGCTCGGTGAGCATTGCGTTGTGCGGCGCCTCTCCGGCGCCTGTGGCGCAGAACACCACGTCGTCCTGGCTGCCGACGGGCTGGAGCGTGTAGTGCCCGTGTGCGTGCGGACCGAGCAGCAGGCGATCGCCCGGCCGGAGCACGAACAACCTGGGAGTGAGCCCAGGTGGATGACTCGGCGATTCCGGCACCAGTGTCACGTAGAACTCGAGCCACGGCTCGTCCGTCGCCCGCACCAGGCGACCGAGATCGTCGAGCATCCGAGCGGAGATGGAGTAGGCGCGCTTGATGACATGGGGCGGACGATCTTGCTGGCCGGCGGGCCGCGGCGCGTGGGCAGCGTAGCCGATCGCTTCAAGAGAGGGTTCCGCATCGAGCAGCCCCAGCATCGCATACTGCCCCGGCACAAAGCGGAAGGGGTGATCGCCTTGCACTCGCAAAATGCGCAGTCCCGGCTGCACCGGTCGCACGTGCGTGACGCAGGCGTTGTAGTGCTCCGCGCGCAGCGCCTCGAGCGCTGAGGAAACGGGCAGCATGAGGCGAGCCCTATCGAGAAACGAAGCGACACCGTTCTAGCAGCGCCAGTCTATGCGGCTTGATCTGCCGCTGTCACCAGAGAAACCTTCGCGTCAATTCGAGGCGACGCGGTGGGCGAAAACGCACGTCCGGCGCAAGTCTCTTCCGGCCTTCACTCCGACTTTGGTCGAGCAGACGCTTGGACATTGTGAGCAAAGGTGTAGGATGAGTCCGCGGTGGCAGTCAACCGCGGCCTCCAGGCGGCGTGTCCCAATGGATGTATCGAGGCTCAAGAATCTGCTCGGTCAATTGCGCTTCACCGCTTCGTTGCCGCCGCGGGCGATCGAGCAACTGGCGGAGTTGGCCGAGCTGCGCGGTTTTCCGGCGGGGGCCGTGCTGTTCGCCGAGGGAAGCCGCAATCCCGACCTGTACGTGATCGCGGTGGGCAGCGTGGGCTTGGACATGAACGTGCCGGCGCGTGGCCCCACGCGGCTCCTCTCGGTCGGGCCCGGCGAATTACTCGCCTGGTCGGCGCTTCTCGGGGGCGGCCGCATGACGGCCATGGCCACTGCCCTCGAAGACACGCAGGTGGTCAGCGTCGACGGCCGTCGCCTGGCCACGCTTTGCGATGCAGATCATGAGCTTGGTTACTTTGTGATGCGCCGCCTGGCCATGGGGCTGTCGGAGCGACTGGTTGCGACCCGCCTGCAACTGCTCGATCTGTTCGGTCAGGAGACGCCTGCTCCTGGGGCGGATTTCGGCCCTCGAGGTTTCGCATCGTGAGCTCGCTGGACCCACCGACGGACGACGCGCTCCCGGCGTTCCTCGCGAAGGACGATTTGCAATCGCTGCTGGATGTTCTGTGGGACCAGGGCTATACGGTGGTCGGCCCGCGGCTCGAGCAGCAGGCCGTTGTTCATGGAGAACTGCGCCGCATCGATCAGTTGCCGCGCGGCTGGACCGACGAACAATCGCCCGGCAGCTATCGCCTCCGGCCGGGCGATCCCAACCAATTCTTCGCCTTCGCGGCCGGCCCCCAGAGTTGGAAGCACTACCTGTTTCCGCCGCAGCAGACCGTGCTGACCTCGGAGCGCGGACCGGATGGTCGTTGGCGAATGCAGACGCCGCAAGAGCCACCGCCTCGTTTTGCGCTCTTGGGAGTGCGCGCCTGCGATCTCGCCGCGATTCGCGTGCAGGATCGCGTTTTCTTGGAGGGCCCGTATGTCGATCCCGCCTATCGGGCCCGCCGCGAGCAGGCCTTGATCGTCGCCGTCAACTGCACGAGCGCGAGCGCGAGCTGCTTTTGCACCTCGATGAACACCGGTCCCCGCTGCACGGCCGGCTTCGATCTGGCCCTGACGGAGCTCGAGCGAGGTTTCTTGGTCGAAAGCGGCAGCCCCGCCGGACGATCGTTGCTCGCCAAGCTGGCCACGCGCGTCGCCGATGCCGCGGAACGAGAGCGTGGAGAGCGAGCCCGGCAGCAGGCCGTCGACCAGATCGCACGGCGCTTCGACACCACGAATGTGCATGATCTGCTGCTCGAGAACCTCGAACATTCCCATTGGCAGGACGTGGCCACGCGCTGTCTGTCGTGCGCCAATTGCACTCTGGTGTGCCCCACCTGCTTTTGCAGCTCCGTGAGCGAAGTGGCCGAGCTGACGGGGGACCATGTCGAGCGCCGTCGCCAGTGGGATTCGTGCTTCAACCTGGACTTCAGCTACATGAACGGCGGCATCGTCCGCAATCAGATTCGCAGCCGCTACCGGCAATGGCTGACCCACAAGCTGGCGACCTGGATCGATCAATTCGGGACCTCCGGCTGCGTGGGCTGCGGGCGCTGCATCACGTGGTGCCCGGTGGGAATCGATCTGACCGCCGAGGTCGACGCCATTCGCGCCACGGCGTGTTCCGGGGACGAGGCCACATGAGCGTCCTGGTCCCGCCCTCCGCCGCCCAGCCCTGGCTCACCCATGCGGTGACGATTCGCGGCGTTCGCCGCGAGGTCGAGGGCGTGGCCACCTACCATCTAGGGTTCGACGATCCGACCGTGGGCGCGCGCTTCGAGTATCGGCCGGGACAGTTCAACATGCTCTACCTGCCGGGGATTGGCGACACCCCGATCAGCGTCAGCGGTCACGATGCGGCGGCGCGCACGCTGGCGCACACCGTCCGGGTGGCGGGCAACACTACGCGGGCCCTGGAGCAGCTTGGCGAGGGAGGCAGTCTAGGGCTGCGCGGCCCCTTCGGCACGTCTTGGCCGCTCGACGAGGCTGCGGGGCAAGATGTGGTGCTCGTGACCGGAGGAATCGGCCTAGCCCCGCTGCGGCCTGTCGTGCGCGCGCTCTTGGCGAACCGAGGCCGCTACGGTCGCCTGTCGCTCCTCTACGGCGCGCGCACGCCGGCCAGCATGCTCTATACCGATGAGTTCGAAAGCTGGTCCAACCAAGGCCTCAATCTGTTCACCACCGTGGACCGCTCGGTTCCCGGGTGGCTGGGAAACGTGGGCGTGGTCACGCTGCTCCTCGATCGACTTCGCCCACTTCGCCCCGAGCAGACGCTGATGATGGTCTGCGGCCCCGAGGTGATGATGCGCTACGTCGTCCGCAGCGCCCTCGACCGCGGGCTCGAAGAACGCCAGATCTGGCTCTCCCTCGAGCGCAACATGCAATGCGCCGTTGGCCACTGCGGGCATTGCCAGCTTGGACCGGCCTTCATTTGCAAGGATGGGCCCGTGTTTCGCCATGATCGGATCGGACGTTATCTCGCAGTGGAGGCGCTCTGATGTCGGCCCGGCCGCGGCTTGCCGTGTTCAAGTTCGCCTCCTGCGACGGCTGCCAGCTCTCGCTGCTGGACGCCGAGGATGAATTGCTTCAAGTGGCGCGCCTCGTAGAGATCGCCTATTTCCCCGAAGCCACGAGCCGCATGCTCGAAGGGCCGTATGACGTCAGCCTGGTCGAGGGGTCGATCACCACGCCGCACGACGCGCAGCGGATTCGCGAGGTCCGCCGCCAATCGCGGTTTCTGATGACGATTGGCGCCTGCGCCACCGCGGGCGGCATTCAGGCCTTGCGCAATTGGGCGGATTCGGCCGAGTTCGTGCAGGCCGTGTATGCCCGGCCCGACTACATTCAGACCTTGGCCACTTCGACGGCGATCGCCGACCATGTGCCGGTCGATTTCGAGCTTCGCGGCTGTCCGATCGACAGACACCAACTGGTAGAGGTCGTGGCGGCCCTGGCCAACGGGCGCCGGCCGCGGACGCCCAGCCACAGCGTGTGCCTGGACTGTAAACGGCGAGGCACGGTGTGCGTGATGGTCGCCCGGGGCGTGCCTTGCTTGGGCCCGGTGACGCAAGCCGGCTGCGGCGCCATCTGTCCGGCCTACGACCGTGGCTGCTATGCCTGCTTCGGACCCGCGCCGCAGGCCAATCTGGTCAGTCTGACGGGCGAGTTCGTCCGCGGCGGTATGCCTGCTCGCGCGGCTGCGCAAAGTCTGCGTTTGTTCAACGGCTACGCTCCCGAGTTTCGCCGGGAGAGCGAGCGGCTGATCGCTTCTTCGCCCGCGGACGCTGTGCTGCCTCTTCAAGCGTCCGAAGCAAGGGAGCCGCGCCCCTGATGTCCCAGTCCCGCGAGTTCGAGTTCCGCGTGCCGGCGCTGTCGCGCGTCGAGGGAGAGGGCGGACTCTACCTGCGCATTCGCGACCGCCAGGTCGAGGAGGCGCGGCTCGACATCTACGAGCCGCCGCGGCTGTTCGAAGCGTTGCTCCGCGGACGCAAGCTCGAGGAAGTGCCCGACATCGTCGCCCGCATTTGTGGAATTTGTCCCGTCGCCTACCAGATGAGTTCGGTGCATGCCTTGGAGACGGCGCTGGGCCTCACCATCACGCCCCAGGTCCGCCAATTGCGCAGGCTGCTCTACTGCGGTGAATGGATCGAGAGCCATGGTCTGCACGTCTACTTGCTCAACGCGCCGGATTTCCTCGGCTGCGACAGCGGCCTGCACGTCGCCGAGCGGCATCCCACGATCGTCGAGCGCGGGCTGCGGCTGAAGAAACACGGCAATGAGCTGCTCGAGGCGCTCGGCGGACGGGCGATCCATCCCATCAACGTAGCGGTCGGCGGCTTCCATCGGTTGCCACGGCGAGAGGAACTGTCGCGGCTGATTCCAGACTTTGAGTGGGGCTTGGAAGCCGCGGTGGAAACCACGCGCTGGGTGGCGGGCTTCGACTTTCCAGAATTTGAGCGGCCTTGTGAGTTCGTTTCGCTGGTGCATGAAAATGAATACCCGCTGAACGAAGGCGCCATCGGCACGTCCACCGGAGAGCGGATTCCGGTCGCCGAATTCGAGAACTGCTTCGCCGAGCGACAGGTTCCCCACTCGACGGCCCTGCAGGCCGTGCGCCGGGCGACCGGCGAGCCCTACTTCCTCGGCCCGTTGGCCCGCGTCAACCTAAACTACGACCGCCTTTGTCCGCGTGCCCGCCAGGTGGCGGAAGAACTGCAGCTTGCTTGGCCAATGCGCAACCCCTTTCGCAGCATCATCGCCCGGGGCTTGGAGCTGATCCAAGTGTACGAGGAAGCGCTCTCGATCCTGCGCGGGTACGAACCCCAGGGGCCGGCCCACGTGCCGTACGAGCAGCGGGCGGCGACGGGAGTTGCCGCGACCGAGGCGCCGCGGGGCCTGCTCTACCATCGCTACGAGATTGCCGCCGACGGCCAAGTGACGCTGGCCCGGATCGTGCCCCCCACTTCGCAGAACCAGGCTCAGATCGAGCGCGACCTGCGCGACTTCGTACCGAGCGTGCTCGATGACACCGAGACGCTGGCGACGAGAAGCTGCGAAAATCTGGTGCGGAGCTACGACCCGTGCATCAGTTGCTCGACGCATTTCCTCCGCATTGCCTGGGATCGCGGCCGCGACTCGGTTTCCTGACGGCGCGAGGTGTATTTGTGCAACGATCCTTGGTCGTAGGACTCGGCAGCCACCACGGCGACGATCAAGTGGGCTGGCGGGTCGCCGAGCGGTTGGCTGAGCTCGGCGATGTCGATTGCCAAGTCAAGCTCGGGCGCACCCCGTCAGAGTTGCTCACCTGGTTGCACGAGGGCGTCTGCGATCGACTCGTGCTGTGTGACGCCTGCAACGGGGCCGGAGCGCCGGGGTCGGTCCACCGTTGGCGTTGGCCGAGCGACGTCTTAGCATTGGAGACGTGCAGGAGCTCGCACGATTTGAGCCTGGTCGAAGTGCTGGCCTTGGCGGCGCGGTTGAACCGCTTGCCGAAGTACGTCTGGATCTGGGGAGTGGAATTGGCTGCGGTCGCGCCTGCCTGCGCCGGCCTTTCGCCGGCGGTGGCTGCAGCGGCGGCGGTCGCCGTCGAAAGAATCCACGCGCAGCTCTCCGAGGAACCCGCTGATGCATGAGATGTCGCTCGCCCGTTCGCTGCTGCGACAGGTCGCGGAGATCGGCCAAGCCCATGCTCACGCGCGGGTCAGCGAGATTCACTTGGAAATTGGCCCGTTGGCAGGCGTCGAACCGTTGCTGTTGGCGGCGGCCTTTGAACGGTTGGCCGGTGAGTGGGGAGTGGAGGGAGCCGCGCTGCGGATCGTAGAAACTCCGCTCGAAGCCCACTGTGCGGCGTGCGAGGCGACGTTCGCGGTCGCTGGATTTCGTTTCGTCTGTCCGAACTGCGGAGGGATAAAGTGCCGCGTGGTGCGGGGCGAGGGGCTGATGTTGGAGAGTGTTGTGTTCGTCCCCGAGGCGTCGGCCCCAGCAAGGGTTTCAGCATGCAGACCGTAGTCACCGTACGCCGAGACGTGCAGGCTCAATCCCAAGCGACCGCGGCCGAGTTCCGCGCCGCGCGAGCCGCTGCCGGCACGTTGGTGGTGAACCTGATTTCGTCTCCAGGGGCCGGCAAGACGAGCCTGCTCGAGGCCACAGCTCGCCATTGGCAGGGGCAGCGGTCGCTGGCCGTGCTCGTGGGCGACATCGCCACCGACCGCGACGCCCAGCGTCTGGCGCCATTAGCGCCGGTCGTGCAACTCACCACGGGCGGCGCATGCCACCTAGAGATTCCGCTCGTCGAGCGGGCGTTCGCTGAACTAGGAGGCGCCTCGCTCGATTACTTGTTCGTTGAAAACGTGGGCAACCTGGTCTGTCCCGCTTCGTTCGATCTGGGGGAACACCTGCGCGTGGTCATGCTCAGCGTGACCGAAGGGGACGACAAACCGGCGAAATACCCCAAGGCGTTTCGCACCAGCCAGGCTCTCGTGATCAACAAATTGGATCTGCTGCCCTATGTGCCGTTCTCAGTCGAAGCCGCCGCGGCCGATGCCCGCAGCATCGCCCCGGACCTAAGCGTGTTGCCGGTCTGCGCGCGGACGGGCGCAGGGCTCGAGGCCTGGTGGACGTTTCTGGAACGAGAGCGGACCAGTTTGCTTCAGGCGGAGCAGGGGAGGCCCGCGTGACTTCCGCAATGCAACTCTCTGCCCGGCCGATCGTCGCGCGCCGAATCGTGCTCAAAGGCGCTGTGCAGGGCGTCGGGCTGCGGCCCCGCGTAGCGCGGTTGGCTGACGAGCGTGGGTTGGCGGGCCAAGTGCGCAACACTGCCGCGGGCGTGGAGATCGAGGTCGAAGGCGTCCCCGAGGCAATCGAGCAGCTTGTTGCGCTGCTTGCCGAGGATGAAAAGCTCCACCTCGCAGAGTCGAGCGCCATCGAGCCGCGCAGTCGGCGAGACTTTGCGATTGTGCCAAGCGACGCTGCGGGTTCGCTCGCAACTCCCGTTCCGCCTGATGCGGCGGTCTGCGCCGATTGTTTGCGCGAAACGGCCGATTCGCATGGCCGCCGCTACGGCTATCCCTTCACGAGTTGCACCGCCTGCGGACCGCGCTACTCGATCGTGGAACGCATGCCCTTCGATCGTTCCGCGACCGGCATGGCCCGCTTCTCCCTGTGCAAGGCCTGCGCTCGCGAATACGCCTTGCCGAGCGACCGCAGGTTCCATGCGCAAACGACGGCGTGTCCCGTCTGCGGCCCCCAGGTATGGGCGGTGGACGACCATGGCCGCCGCGTTGGCGATGGCAGCGAGGCGGTTCGTGCGTCCGTCGCTGCGCTGCGCGCTGGAAGGATCGTGGCGCTGCGGGGCTTGGGGGGCTATCAGTTGTTGTGCAATGCAGCTGCCGACGCGGCTGTTGCGCGCTTGCGCCGCCGCAAGGGGCGCAAAGCGAAGCCTCTGGCGGTGCTTGTGGAGGGTTTGGTTGAGGCCGAGCGGTGGGCCGTGCTCTCTAACGCGGAGCGCGACCAACTCGCTGCCGCCGCCAATCCGATCGTGACCGTGCGCGCCCGCGCCGGCGCAGGGCTCGCGCCGGAAGTGCATCCTGGGCTCGCAGAAGTCGGTTTGCTTCTGCCCACGACGCCGCTCCACTTCCTGCTGTCCCAAGCGTTCCACGGGCCGCTCGTCTGCACGAGCGGCAATCGCGAGGGCGAACCGCTGGCGGCATCGGTGACAGAGGCCGAACAGCAACTGGGCGGCGTCGCCGATCTGTTTCTGCACCACGACCGTCCCATCGAGCGACCGATCGACGACAGCGTCGTACGAGTGATCGCCGGCCGGCCGGTCACGCTGCGGCTGGCCCGCGGCCTGGCGCCACTGCCGCTGGAACTTCCACAGCCACGCCCGTTGATTGCCTTAGGCGGTCAGCAAAAGTCGGCGGTTGCGCTTTGCAATGGCGCTCAGGCCGCGCTCGGCCCGCATCTGGGCGATCTCGATTCGCTCGCCACTCTCGCGCGCTATCAAGAGCACGTCGAGTCGCTGGTTGGCCTCTACCGTATGCCCACAGCCTTTTCGCGGGCGATCGACCTGCACCCTGACTACGCTGCGAGGCGTTGGACGGAAACGCAGGGCTGCAGCGCACTGCACGGAGTGCAACATCACCATGCCCACATCGTCGCCGGGATGGTCGCCCAGGGGTGGCTCGATCGCGAAGTGCTGGGGGTCGCCTTCGACGGCGCGGGATACGGCCCCGATGGCACGATTTGGGGTGGAGAATTCTTACGGGCGAGCGTGTGCGGATTCGAGCGAGTGGCTCGTCTCCGCCCCTTTCCCTTGCTCGGCGGCGACACGGCCGTCCGCCAGCCCTGGCGCGTGGCGCTGGTCATGCTGCAGAGTGCGCTCGGCCGGGGGCATCCCAGAGTTCAAGAATTGGCGCGGCGCGCCGCCATGCCGGTCGATATGGTGCTGCGCGTGGTCGACAGCGAGGGGCTCTCGCCGCGCACGTCGAGCGTCGGCCGGTTGTTCGACGCCGTCGCGGCCTTGGCCTTGGGCCTCTGCGAGAGCGGCTTCGAAGGCTATCCGGCGATGCAGCTCGAGGCGGTCTGCGATTCAACCGCGCGGGGCGCCTACGAGTTGCCGCTGCGCCACGACACGAGTCCCGCGGAACTCGATTGGCGGCCGCTGATGGGAGCGTTGGTCGCAGATCTCGAACACGGCGCCTCGCCGGGCGAGATGGCGATGCGCTTTCATCGTGGTTTGGCCGCGGCTATTGGCCACGTCGCCCGTGGCTGGCCCGCACTGCCGGTTGTGCTCGGCGGGGGCGTGTTCCAGAATCGCGTGCTGACCGAGCTCATCGCGGAGCAGCTTGCCGGCCGCGAACTTGCCTTGCCCGGCCTGATTCCGCCCGGCGACGGCGGCTTGGCCGCTGGCCAACTGGCCATTGCGCTGGCAAGCGCACGAGAAGGAACGCATCGTTAGGCTCCGCCCGCAATGCTCGCGAAGCCCTCAGGCGGCCAGGAGGTTATGCTGTAGCGCAACGATTCGCGCTGTAGTCATTAGTGCGCACCGATCTCTCAGTTGCAAAGCGATACCTTTCTATGTCTGCCCCGCGCATTTCCCGCCGCACCTTCACCCGGTCCGCTGCCTCGGCCTTTGCCTTCACCTACCTCCCGACGCGCGTCTTCGGCGCGAACGACCGCTTGCAGGTCGCCTGCATCGGCATCGGCGGGCAAGGGGGCGGCGACGTGCGGGACATTGCCGAGGCCGGTTGCGACATCGTCGCGCTGTGCGACGTCGACCAGGAGCGCGGGGCCGAGTCGTTCAAGCGTTTCCCCGGCGCCAAGCAATACGCCGACTTCCGCGTGATGCTCGACAAGCAGCGCGACATCGACGCCGTGACTGTGAGCACGCCCGACCACACGCACGCCGTGGCGGCCGTCGCCGCGCTGCGGGCAGGCAAACACGTCTACTGCCAGAAGCCCCTGGCCCACAGCGTCTATGAAGCGCGCGTGATGGCCGACGTTGCCCGAGCGCAAAAGGTCGCCACGCAGATGGGCAACCAAGGGCACGCCGGCGAGCCGATCCGCAGCGCCGTCGAGGCGGTGAGGGCCGGCATCATCGGCCCCGTGACCGAAGTCCACACCTGGACCGATCGCCCGATTTGGCCGCAAGGCATGCGTGCGCGCCCGGCTGAGAGCCCCGTGCCGGCCACGCTCGACTGGGACCTCTGGCTCGGGCCGGCCGCCTATCGCGACTACGGCGCCGGCTATTTGCCGTTCGACTGGCGGGGCTGGTGGGACTTTGGCACGGGCGCCCTGGGCGACATGGCCTGCCACATCATGGATATGCCGTACTGGGCGCTCAAACTGGGTGCTCCGACGACGATCGAGGCCCAGAGCGAAGGGGCCTCGGCCGAGGCCGCGCCCCTCTGGTCGACCGTGACCTACACCTTCCCCGCCCGCGGCGAGCGGCCGCCGGTGACCATGCACTGGTACGACGGCTCCCGCGGCGCCGACCGCGAGAAAACGACGCGCAACGGCCCCGCGGCCGACGTGCTCGAGGGGCAGGACATCAACCGCTGGGACGGTGTGCTCATCGGCGAGCGCGGCAAAATGTTCTTCAATCGCGGAAATACCGAGTGGCTGGTGACGCCGGAGGAGACGGCCCGCGCCTTCAAGGCCCCGCCGAAGTCGTTGCCGCGCGTCGCGAACGAAGACCAGGAGTGGGTGGCCGCCTGCAAGGGGGGCCCGGCCGCGCTGTCGAACTTCGAGTACTCCGGCCCGTTCAGCGAGATGGTTCTGCTCGGGAACGTAGCGATCCGGCTGGGGAAGAAGCTCGAGTGGGACGCCGAGGCACTGCGCTGTCCCAACGCACCCGAGGCCGACGCGCTCTTGCGGCCCGAGTTTCGCGCGGGCTGGACGTTGTAGGTCCGGGTCAACGGCTCCGGCTCAAGACTGCCCGCCCATCCGCCGGCCAAAGTTCGCCTTGAGCACGGCGAAGTCGTTCAGGTCGATTTGGCCGTCGCCATCGAAGTCGCCGTCGGCGGGGCCGCCGGCGGCGCCAAAGTTCGCCTTGAGCAGGGCGAAGTCGTTGAGGTCGACGTCGCCGTCGAAGTCGGCGTCGCCAGGCAAGGCGACGACCGTGATCGTCACCTTGGTCGGCGCCGAGGCGATTTGCCCGTCGACCGCGCGATAGCGGAAGCTGTCGACGCCGGCGAAACCGAGCGCCGGCCGGTAGATGAAGGAACCATCGGGCAAGAGTTCGACCGCGCCGTGCTCGGGCTGGGCGACGAGCTCGGCCCGTTGAGGCCGCTGGCCGTCACCGTCGTTGGCCAGCACGGTGTCGTCGCGTTGGGCGGCGGCAAAGTGCCGCGCAATCTCATCTTCGGGCAGCGCGCGTTCGTAGACCGCCACTTCGTCGAGATCGCCCGTCCAGGATTCGTCCTCTCCATCAGGATGTCCCCCCAGGGCCAGCGTGGGGCCGGAGGCAAACGGCGCTGCGGCGGTGAATTGGCCCACGGCCGCACCGTCGAGGTAGATTGCCGCACTGCCATCAGACCCGACCGCCACGGCTACATGCGACCAATCGCCGACGCGCACGAGCGCTGCGGTGGCCAAATAGTCTTCATGGTCGGGCGCGGAAAGCACGAGTTGTTGTCCAGACAGGCCAAAGGCCCAGCCCTGGCCTCCGCTGCGCGCGGAAGCGATTTGTTGCAGTCCGCCGGCGTTGGCCGGCTTGATCCAGGCCTCGAGGGTGAAGCCGCTCGCCGCATCGGGCGCCGCGTCTACGAGGATCCGGGCCGCCGCGCTGCCGAACCGCGCGGAGTTGCCAGGCTGCCCTTCGATGGCGGATGGGCCGCCGAATTGCGTGGCGTCGACCATGCCCGCGTGTTGTGCCGCGCTATCGAGCGCCGCAGGGCTGCCGGCCGGATCATCGAGGCGCCACCATCCCCAGGGCGCCGACGACCGCACCGCGGCGGAGTAGGACTGAGCGAACAGGCGCCCGCCGGCCGACACCTGATAAGCGTCTTCGCCCGCGGCCAGGGGCGTAGTTAAATGGATCGCGCTCTTGAGCGTTGCCATTTGCTGAGCGCCGGCCCCGCTGTTGCCCAGGTCGTTGGCCTTGAGCGTGAGTTCCACCACGCCTTGGAAATCGGCCGGCGCGCGATAGACGACCGTGTCGAGCGCGCGGCGCAGCGCCCCGAGCGGTCCCTCGAGCGCGATCGCGGCGCCGCCGTTCTCACCGGCCACGAGACTCAGCCCGTCGAGCGTGCCGAACGTCACGCCGCCTTGATTGACGAGCAGACTAAGTCGGAGCGAACGAGTTTCGACATTCTCGTCCTTGATGTCCGGGTCGCTCACGTCGAGCCCCACGAGCGGCAGTTCCGCACCTGGCGAGGCCTGGTAGCTGTCATGCGCGGAGAGTGTGGGCGGCTCGTTGACGTTGCCCAGGGCGACCTCGAACGCGCGTTCGAGCGCCAAGCCGCCGCGATCGGCGGCCCGCACCTTGACTATGTAGCGCTGAGCTTGCTCGTAGTCGAGCGGGCCCGCCACGCGCAAGTAGGACCCGCCAATCGTGAAACGTCCGCCGGCGTCGTCGACGAGCGAGAACGTCGTCTGATCGTTCCAGTCGGGATCGGTTGCGAACAGCAGGCCGATGATCGTACCGGGGGGCGAATTCTCCGCGATCTGCGCGTTGTCCAAGAAGACGCCCGTGGGCGCCTCGTTGGCGTCGAGCACGTCAACCGCGATGTCGCGTTCGAGCGCTCTCCCCAGGGCGTCGGTAACGCGAACGCGGATGGTGTGCGTTGATTGTGTTTCGAAATCGAGCGCGCCTTCGGCGGCCACGGCGAGCTTGTCGTCCAGCAGGCGGAAGCGCCCCTCGGCGGAGTTGAGCAGTTCGAACGTGTAGGGCGCAGCTCCGCCGTCCACTTCCAGCACTCCCGCTGCCGCGCCTGCGGGCGTATCTTCGGCAACGCCCGACGGGAAGAGCTGCACTGCCTGCGGCCCGTTGAGCGGTGAAAACTCGACAAGATAGTAATCCGTGGCGGCGGTGGCCGGCAGGCTCAGCCAACCGCCGGTGGTCCCTGCAAAGGCCGCGGCGCGGGGCGAGCCCAAAGAGACGGAGAAGTCCCAGCTGGCCGTCGCGGTGCGTCCGCCGGCCACCGGCGCGCCATCGGCCGTGCCCATCACATAAATGGCATAGCGCCCCGGCTCGAGCTCGAGGGTGGTGGAAAGGGGCCGCAACTGGGTGCCGGGGCTGTTGAACTGCTGCACGTCGCTCCAAATCTCGTGGAGTCCGCCCTGTGCATCGAGCCGCCGCAGCCGCACCTCGAAGCTGGCCAATCCGCCCAGCTCGAAGGAAGTCGAAGCGACGAAGCCCGCCAAGGTGCCTTGCAGCAGAATCGACTCTGGTTCAGTCAGATCGAAGGTCGCCTCGTAGGTCGAACGAGCCGAGCCGCGCGGCAGCGCCGAAAGATCGGCCCGTCCGCCGAGGATGCGTCCTACCGCTTCCAACTGCGACGTTTGTCGAGCCCGGCCTCCAGGACCTGCGGGGTTCGTGATCTCGAGATCGCCATGGAAGCCGCCGAATTCATCGCTCGACTGGAAGTAGGGCTCGCCCACGCCTGTGCTCACCGACACGACTCGATGGGCCGAAACGAGCGCGACCGCCGGCGCCGCGGGCTCATCGGTCGACCAATTCACGTAACTGGCCTGAGTCGGGTTGGGAAAGAAGCGACCGTCTTGCCAAGGCCCCGGCGAATCGTCGAGCCAGGTCCACTGGCCAGCGAGCGCCGCGTCTGTGAAGCCCAGCCAAGCCGCGCGGTCGCCCAACTGCTCGCCGAACGTGGCCGACAGGAACGCCTGTTCCTCGGCACTGCCGATTGTCGCCAGGCGTCCGTCGCCAAACTCGGACGGCGCTGTTAGCGCAGCCGCGGCCTGTTCGGCGGCCGACCAGGTGAGACCCGTGAAGGGACCGAGCAACTGATAGTCGTGGCCGCCGGGACCAATGGCCAGCGGCCGACGGTCTTCGAGCGATTCGAACTGGATGCGGAGCGGCCGAGGCGGGGTTGCCGCCGATGGCGCAGGCGCTCGCGCGGCCTCGCTGGCGTTTCCCGCCAAGAGCTGGTGGGCCTCTTCGAGCGATAGGGGTGCGCCGGCCGGGAGACGCAGTAGATCAAAGTCGCCCTCCCGCCAAGAGAGCGCCGCGAGCAGGGCCGCCAGCGTGGCCGCCGGGCAATCACCCTTCAACTCCAGGGCGTCCACCGCGGTGCGGCCGTCGTGAACCTGGCCGTCCAGTTGCCAAGGACCGGTTTCCGCTTGGCCCACCAGCACGAACGAGCCGTCGGCCTCGAGAAACATTCGCGGCCAGACGACTACGCGCGCGGAAAACTGCTCGAAGGTCGCCGGCTGCGCCGCGGCCTCGCGACGCCGCTGAAACAGCAGATGAACACGCGGAATCGACATGCGGCTGACCCTCGATTCGGCGACTAACGGTTGGCGCCAGCGGCCGGCGTTGTCTCGGCCGTAAGCCAGGCCAGATACTGCTCGCTGGCGGCGACGATCGGCAGCGCCACGATCTCGGGCGTTTCGTAGGAGTGAGCCGCGCGGATCGTCTGCTCGACTCGAGGAAAGTCGGCCGCCTGGGATTTGGCCAGGCAGAGCCATTCCTCGCTGCGCTCGATCGAGCCTTGCCAGTGGTAAGTGCTGTGAATCGGGCCCACGACCTGCACACAAGCCGCGAGCCTGCGTTCGACGAGCAAGTCCGCCAAGCGCTGGGCCTCCTGGCGCGAGGGGGCGGTCGTCATGATTTGCACTGCCGCCGACATAGCGCACGCCTATTCCGCGGGGAGTTCCGTGGCCAACACCGCCTCCACAAACGACGGCTGGACCCGAGGCTCAACCGACGCCGCGAAGCAGTTCCATCGCAATCGATGGGCTGGAGCAGCGATTGCACAACAGCCCGCCGCTTCGCGGGGCGCACGCCTGCGCCGGAAAGGGCTGCCTGCTTGGCCCACGCCGGATATTCTGCCAGTCTTTGGCAAATTACGCCAGGAGCGGGCGTTTTGACCCGAGGGGGCCTAGTGCAGCGTCACAGCGAGAGTTCGGGTCGCCGAGCGGCGGGGTTTTACCCCCGCCGTGCCGCGTGACGAGGGGCATCGGGGCTCAGGCGCCGCGAGCCGCGATCGATTCACGAACCGTTCCCACAGCACGTTGGGAGTGATCGCAGCTTCCACCCTGAACACGTTGGTCACCAGGGCCCGCCGGCGTGAAGCCGGCGGCTCGCTGAACCGTTTGCTCCTCGGTCATCCGGACCCGAAAAACAAGCTGTGGCAAGCCGCTAGAGAGGGGGGGCGCGCTCGCAGATTCGAACGGCGACCCAACGGCAAGCCGCCTGCGGCTACTCCCACGCAGCCTGCGTGGGGAGCGAGGCGCCGCGCGGATTGGACCGCTAGCAGGGTGGGCGTTGGCGCTGCGCGGTCGTTCAGCGGTTGATTGGCTGTCCCGGCGCCGCGCGGCGGGCTTGCAGCGATTCGATCGAGTAGCGTTCTGGGCTGCGCGAGAAGAGATCCTTCGAGGCCGGATCGGCGAAGAGGTAGATGCGCCGGTTGTAGAAGACGCCGAATTTCCGTTTGCCCTGCACCTCTTGATTGTGGTCGATCGCCGCGACGGGATCGTTGCCGGACATCACGGGGCTATAGGCGTCGCCATTGGGCAGGAAGCGTTGCTGTTGCTCGGGGCCCGCGAACAGGTAGGTGCGGCCATTGTGGATGGCGCCCCAACGGGGATCTCCCTTCACCCAGCGCTTGTGCTCGACCAGTTCGACCGGGCAATAGCCTTCGAGTCCGAGGGGCGGATTGCCGGCCGGAGTTGACGGCGCGGCAGACGCCATCGAGGCCGGCGGCGCCGCGGGATCGCTAATGTGCAAGTTGGCGTTGGTCGCGGGCGGAACCGTGATGGAACTCGAGGGCGCCGTCTGCGTCCGGAAGACGTCGGCGTAGGGATTAGAGGCATCGACCGGCGTCTGGGCAGTCGCGGCGGGCGCCGCGCTGAACGCAGGGCCAGGCGAGGTCGGCGTCGCCGAAAAAGCCGGGGCCGTGTCGGCCGCGCGGGGCGCCGGCGGGGTGACGGCGGGCGGCACATTCAGATCGGCATACGGAGAGTCGACGCGGCCGGCCGCATTGGCCGCCACTTGGCGCAACTGGCCGACGTACTGAGCGTAGTCCGCGGGGCAACTCAAGAGGGCCACCCGCTGGCCCGAGGGCGAGAGAATGACGTCCGCAGGCAAGCTCGTCACCCCGTATTGGCGGGCGGTGGCCGGAAAGTTGTCGGCGTTGAGCTTGACCGCCACGAACGATTCCGCGAGCGCGTCTCCCAACTCCGGCTTGCTGAGCACCTCCTTCTCGAGCCGCAGGCACGGCTTGCACCAGGGCGCCGAGAAGTGAACCAGAACGAAGCGATTGGTTTGCGCGCCGAGCCGCTTGGCCGCGTCGAGCGTGGGTTCCCAGCGGAGCCCGCTCTCGGCTGCCCCTGCGCCGGTGGCCGCGAGCCCAACGCAGCCAGCCGCCAGAAGGAATCGGATCGCCCGCATGTTGATCGTGCCTCGCGAGAAATCGAGAAGTGAGTCGGCTATGCCGCGCGGTCATCCCTATGTATCGGTTTTCGGGCGTAGCTCTGTCCTGCCAAAGTCGCAGATTCTAGCGACAACGTCGAGTCTGCCGACGGCCCGTTTCGGCGGAGACATCTCGCCGGGTTGCGCTGCCCTCGGATAGCGCAGTCTCCCGCGCCGGCGCGACTTGCGTCGTTTTCCGCCGCCGGAAAAGTTGTGCAGGTCCCGCTTGACAGTGGCCGAAAGATGACTATGATTGCCGTAGTTTTAGTTCTTCCTGGCAAGAAGGCATACCCGGCTCTTGCAGGACTAGAAACGATTCTTCTGGGCCGGGTAACGGCTGCCGATTCGGCAACCGGCACTAAATGTGCTTCCTCTGGAAGTGGCCTGCTGGGCTCTCGGGATCGCGGCAAGATTCGTTCTTGCGGTCTGGGCTGTGTGGCTCCGTTCCCTTGAATGCGGTCTAGCAGGTTAGGCGCTAGAAACCTGGAATGGTGGGGTTTTCCCTCCAAATTCAGCGCTAGGGACCTCAAGACAATTGCTTCGCCGCCTGGGCGGAGATTTGGGTGTCTTCGCCTTTGCGGCGAGGACGGGTAAATTCTCGCCCCCCGTGGCGAGAATGGAGTTTTTTGTTCCTGCCTTCCGGTGGGAATGGCATTGCGCCCTTCCGGCCGGAATTGGCCTTCGTTCCTGGCTACCGCCAGAACCTTCGGCTGCGCCTGCGCGCCGCCGGCAACGTGCTCCTGCTTCTTCGTGCGCTCAGGCACGCAGGGCAACGATTCATCACTCTGGGTGACCTAATGGGAAAAAGGAAGAAGGGCCGCGCTCGTGGGAGAGTCGGCCAGGGTGGCGGTCCGGGCGGAGGCCCGATGAACAATGGACGCCCCCATCATCGTCCGCGCCGGTTCCGCGATCCTTCTTTGCATCCGGCGCCGATGGAGGGCGAACAGCCCGACAACGGCGGTGAGCCGGGGCCGCTGACCCCAGGCTCGGGCGTGCTCGAAATGCACCCCAACGGCTACGGTTTCCTCCGCAGTCCCGACAACAACTACTCGCGCGAACGCTCCGATCCCTTCGTGCCCGGCACGATGATCGAAAAGTTCGGCCTCCGCGAAGGGGTGATGCTCAACGGCATGGTGCAGCAGGCCCGCAAGCAGCAGGGCCCGCGCCTCCGTGAGTTGATCGACGTGGAGGGCATGAAGCCGGAAGACTACATCAACGTCAAGTCGTTCGACAGCCTTACCCCCATCAATCCGGAAAGCTGGCTCAAGCTCGAGACCGGGCAACAGCCGCTCTCCACGCGGGTGATGGATCTGCTCACTCCCCTGGGCAAAGGGCAGCGCGCGCTGATTGTTGCCCCCCCGCGCACCGGCAAAACGGTGCTCCTGCAGCAGATCAGCCAGGCGATTTCGCAGAACTACCCCGAGGTGAACCTGCTGATGCTGCTCGTCGACGAGCGGCCGGAAGAAGTGACCGACATGCGGCGGAGCGTGCGCGGCGAAGTGATCGCCAGCAGCCTCGATCGCGACGTCGAAAGCCACGTGCGGCTCTCGCAGCTCGTCGTCGAACGGGCCAAACGCATGGCCGAGATGGGCAAGGACGTCTTCCTGCTCATGGACTCGATCACCCGCATGGCGCGGGCCTTCAACAAGTGGGTCGGCAACACCGGCCGCACCATGTCGGGCGGCGTCGACATCAAGGCCCTCGACATTCCCAAGAAGCTGTTCGCCACGGCCCGCGTGTTCGAGGAAGGGGGCTCGCTGACGATCGTCGCCACCGCGCTCATCGACACCGGCAGCCGCATGGACGAACTGATCTTCCAGGAGTTTAAGGGCACCGGCAACATGGAGCTCGTGCTCGACCGCAAGCTGGCCGACCGCCGCGTCTGGCCCGCCATCGATATTTCGCAGTCGGGCACCCGCCGCGAAGAGAAGCTGCTCGAGCCGGAAACGCTGCACGCCGTGACGATGCTCCGCCGCACGCTCACCACGATGCACCACGTGGACGCCATGGAGCAGCTCACCAGCAAGCTCGGCAAGTTCAAGAGCAACCGCGAGTTCATCAAGCTGATCGCGGGCGCCCAGGCCGTCGATTACTAGCTGGCTGCGGTGGCAATCCTTCGATCCGCAGGGCACTGCGCGCTCTGCCGCACGCTGGCAGAGTCGCAGGAACGCTCGCCCCGTGCGAAGGAGGCCCGGTAGGAGCGCCAGGCGTTGGCCGGCTGACTAGCCCTTGCGCTCTTCGGCGAGCTGGGTCCTAATGATCGCGGACGTTGCTCGGCAACGCTGTCTAGCCGGGATTCGCGCTCCGCGGCCCACGGTTCTTTGGCTTTGCTGCCCGCCCGAGCCGCCAGGTTGACCCCCCTCTCGACGGCCGACTAGAATGGACCGGTCGCCAGTAGGCGATGCTGCGTCTTATCTTAGGGACGTTCGTCCCGTTGCAGTGGAGGGACCCCTTGTCCCTCGCGGCGTGTGGCCGTGCGCGTCGCCGGAAGTGAACTACCGCCACGAAGGCGGAGGGGAGGGAGAGCGAAGTGCGCCATTGAGGGCCGAATACGCATGAGCAGCAGCCGACCGAGCCGCGAACGATGGGCAGCGCCGGGATCGACCGACGCAGGCGCTCGCTTCGTTTCCCCTGCCCCCGGCGACGCCGGGGCGATCAGCGGCGGTTCCTCGGCGACTCGCCCCGCCCCGACCGACGACGCGACGGTGATCCGCCAGCGGCCCCCCCTCTCGCTCGTGGCGGGGCCCTGGAACGAGGCCGATCCGGCCGGGCCCCTGGTCGGCATGCAACTCGCCCACTTCGAGCTGCGGGAGTTCGTGGGGGGCGGCGGCATGGGCGCCGTTTACCGTGCGCTCGACACCCTGCTCAACCGCGAAGTGGCGGTCAAGGTGCTATCGCCCGACTTGGCCCGCGACCCCGAGGTCGTTCGCCGCTTCAAGAACGAGGCCCAGTCGGCCGCCCGCCTCGATCACCAACACATCACCCGCGTCTACTTCGTGGGCGAAGACCAGGGCTGGCACTATATCGTCTTCGAATTCATCGAAGGGGTGAACGTCCGCGATTTTGTGGCCCGCGGCGGCCCTTTGCCCTTGGCTGACGCCCTGCTGTACACGGTGCAGATTGCCCGCGCCATCGAGCATGCCAGCAGCCGCGACGTCGTCCACCGCGACATCAAGCCTTCGAACGTCCTCATCGCCGGGCCGGGCCGCGTGAAGGTGGTCGACATGGGCCTGGCGCGCGTGCTGCTCGTCGACCAGTCGAGCGCCGATCTCACAGCCAGCGGCGTCACGCTGGGCACGTTCGACTACATCTCGCCCGAGCAAGCCCGCGATCCACGCGCGGCCGACGTCCGCAGCGACCTCTACTCCCTCGGCTGCACCCTCTACTTCATGCTCACCGGGCGGCCGCCGTTTCCCCAAGGCACGGTGCTGCAGAAGCTGTTGCAGCATCAAGGGGACGAGCCCCCCGATCCCCGCGAAGTACGGCCCGACTTGCCGGTGGAATTGACGCAGATCGTGCGGCGGATGATGGCCAAGTCCCCCGCGCAGCGCTACCAGTCGCCGCGCGCCCTGATTGCGGATCTGAGCAACCTGGCGGCGCGGCTGAATCTGCCCCTCGCGCCGCTGGACCAGGGCTGGATGCCGGCCCCGGCAGCGCCTTCGTTCGACTGGGCCCGCCAGCTCAATTGGGCGCTGCCGGTGGCGGCGTTGTTCGTAATCGTGCTCGTGCTCGACTATCTGGGGCGGCCGTCGAACGAGCCGCCGGCGCGTCCGCAAACGCCCGATGCCGTGCGTTCACTCGCCCAAGATCCGCTGAACGGTGGCGGCGCCGAAAAGCAGTCGCCCGGCACGAAGGCCAAAGCCACTGAGGTGGCCGACGTTGCACCGCCGCGGCCTGCGCCAGCGACCGGGCGGCAGGGCGAAGGAACGGCCACCCGTCCCTCGCGCTCCACGAGCGGAGGCTTCGCCACGCTGCTGCGCAGCGCCGGCGGGATCTTCAAGAAGACTGCCGAGGCTTGGCTCGATTCACCGGCGCCGGCGGCGAACTCCGCAAGCGCGATTCCCCCCGTATCGCCTGCAACGCCGCGAGTCAATCAGCCAAGCGCCGTGCCCTCCGCTGGCCAGCCAGCGGCCGTGGCCACGGCGCCGCCGGCTGCCGTGAGCGATGGCCTGCTCGTCGTTACCGATGAGCCGCTCGCGCCGCGCGAGTACCGCAGCCTGCGCACTGCCTGCAGCGTGGCCAAGGATGGCGAGATCATCGAGCTGCGGTTCGATGGCCGCCGCGAGGCCGAGCCCGTGACGGTGGGCATGCGGCGAGTGACGATCCGCCCCGGCAAGGGCTACCGGCCGGTGATCGTGTTTCGCCCCAACCAAACCGATCCCATCCGCTATCCGCGCAGCATGATCAGCGTGGCCGGCGGCCGCCTGACGCTCCTGAACCTCCAGGTGGAGCTCGAGGTTCCGCCGCTCGAGGCGATTCCGGCGGCAAGCTGGTCGCTCATCGCCTCGCAGCGGGCCGAGCTGATCCGGCTCGAGGGCTGCAACCTCTCGATCCGCAATGCGGGCGTGGGGCGGGCCGCTCTGCATCCCGATGTGGCCTTCTTCGATTTCAAGCCGCCGCCGGGGAGCGACTCGATGATGATGGGTTCGCTCGCCCCCCGCGACCTGACCGAAGGGCGCATCGACCTCGAGGACTGCGTGCTCCGGGGCGAGGCCTATTGGCTGCGTGTCGCGGATTCCCAGCCGTTGCACGTCACCTGGAACAACGGCCTGTTGGCGATCAGCGAGCGGGCGGTGAACCTGGCGCCGCGCACGATGTCGGACCGAGCGCCCGGCACGCTGCGGCTCGACCTCCGGCACCTCACGGCCGCGGTGGCGAACGGTTTGGTGCGGGTGCCGTCGCCGCAGGACTTCCCCCTCCATCGTGCGCTCGAAGTCGACTGCGCCGACAGCATTTGGCTGGGCCAAAACGAACCCTTCGTCACCCATTTGGGCGCCGCAGGCAGCGGCGACCTGCGCGGAAGCCTGGCTTGGAAGGGCGGCCGCAATTTCTTCCTCGGGTTTCCCGTGATGTACGGCCGAGCCGGCGACCGCTCGGCGTCGCCCCTTTCGTCGCTCACATTCGCCCAGTGGCAGGGCCAATGGGGAGCGCCGCAGGAAAAGCAGCTCACGCGGGCCGACTTCGTCGAGCTGCCGGAGCTAGCCCGCCCCTTCCACGGCCACCTGGTGGAAGACTATGCTCTGGACGATCAGGCGTGGGACAATCCGGCGCTCGGCGGCGCGAGCGACAGCCAGGACGCCGGCGTGCTGGCCGCGGGCCTGACTTCCGGGGGCGCCCCCCCCGCGCGGCTCGCGCCGGAAACCCGCGCCGCCCTCGACGCGATCCCCTAGCCACCCGCCTGCCACGCCCCTCGGCCGCAGCGCTCGCTTTGCGCGCTGTGGAAACCAGTCTCCCGGGCCGCTTATTCTCCGGAACAGCCGCATGGCCAACAGCTACCGCACGATCCCGCAAGACACGACGGGCATGCCGTCGGGCATTCCTTATATCGTGGGGAACGAAGCAGCCGAGCGGTTCAGCTTCTATGGGATGCGGAGCATCTTGGTCGTGTTCATGACCAAGTACCTCATGGACCGCTCGGGCAGCCTGGCGGTGATGCCCGACACGGAGGCCGTCTACTACTATCACCTCTTCAATTCAGCGGCGTACTTCTTTCCGCTGTTGGGGGCCCTGGTGGCCGACCTGTTCTGGGGCAAATACCGCACGATCATGAACCTGTCGATCGTGTACTGCCTGGGGCACTTGGCGCTCGCGCTCGACGAGACGCGACTGGGGCTGACGGTCGGCCTGACGCTGATCGCCATCGGCACCGGCGGCATCAAACCTTGCGTGTCGGCCCACGTGGGGGATCAGTTTGGCAAGAGCAACGAGCACTTGCTCGAGCGCGTGTTCGGCTGGTTCTATTTTTCGATCAACTTGGGCTCTTCGGTCTCGACGATCTTTACGCCGATCTTGCTGGCGAAGTTGGGGCCGCATGTCGCCTTCGGCGTGCCCGGGGCGCTCATGTTCCTGGCGACCTTCGTGTTCTGGCTGGGACGCCACAAGTTCGTCCATGTGCCGCCGGCAGGCAAGGAATTCGTGCGCACGGCTTTCAGCGCCGAAGGGCTGCAAGCGATGGGCCGGCTGGCGATCGTCTATGCGTTCATCGCTGTTTTCTGGGCGCTCTATGACCAGCACGGCTCGAGCTGGGTGCTGCAAGCGGAGAAGATGGACCGCAAGCTCGACCTCAGCGGTCTCGGCGTGTCCAGGGTTGTTGAGATCCTGCCGTCCCAGCCGCAGGCGCTCAACCCGATCTTGGTGATGCTCTTCATTCCGCTGTTCACGTTCGCCGTCTACCCGGCGATCAACTGGTTTTTCCCGCTCACTCCGCTGCGCAAGATGGGCATCGGGTTCCTCCTCACGGCATCCTCCTTCGCGGTGGTCGCTCTCCTGGCGCAGGCTCTCGCGGCCGGTGGAAAGCCCCACATTGTTTGGCAGGCGCCGGCCTACGTGCTGCTGACCGCCGGCGAGGTGATGATCTACCTGACGGGCCTCGAGTTCTCTTACACGCAGGCCCCGCCGGCCATGAAGTCGTTCGTGATGTCGCTTTACTTGCTCACGGTTACGCTGGGGAACCTGTTCACCGCGCTCGTGAACAAGGTCATCCAGCGCCCCGACGGCTCGAGTCGTCTGGAGGGACCAAACTACTTTTGGTTCTTCGCGCTGCTGATGCTGGCCTCGACGGTGGTGTTCGTCTTCGTGGCCATGCGCTACCAAGGCAAGACGTACCTGCAGGGAGACGAAGCTCCGCCGGCCAGCGCCTAGCAGCGGCGCGGACGGTTCCAGCGAGCGGCCGGCGTCAGCCGGCTTGAGTTTGCCACCCTTGGTCCGCGAAGTCCGTCAGCCGGCTCACGCCGGCCGCTCGCCTGGGGCGCTGCTTAGGATCGAGCCCGTCGTCGAATGACCGCGAGTCCCACGGCGGCCAGCACGGCCAGCAGCCACGTGGATGGCTCGGGGAACACCCCGTCCATCGGCCGGGCCGTGGTTTCTCCTGCCACTTTATAAAAAGCGCTGACATCGCCCCGGGGCCAACCGTCGAGAAACGGCTTGCCAATCGAGAACTTGGCGCCGGCCTGCAGGGTGCCTGCGCCGCCCAAGTTCAACTCAGCTAAGTTGCCAGGGCCAGGGTTGGCTTCACCAAAGGTGAGACCGCCAGCGCCGAGTTTCGCGATCACGTCGGTGATCTGACCGCCAGCAACGTAGTCCGAGATGCTCTTCCATCCCACGGGGTCGAGCCGGTCGGTTTCGGACACGATCTGGTAGCCGTCGAACGAAAGAGGCGCCGCCGTGGCGTTGAACAGATAAGTCGTACCGTCGACGTCGACCCACAATTGCAAGTCGGAGACCGCAAACGACGGCCGCCCTAGGCACGCTACGAGGACTGCCACGGACAGAATCGCTCGGCTAAACATCATCGCGCCCGATCATCGCTTGGGCCCCGCGCCCCACGCAATTATCGGCGACGACAACAAACGATGCAACGATTGGGCAGTCGGGGTGGTATCCGAAAAGTGAGTTGCCGCCGCCTGCTAGAATGAGGGCATGCCCCGCCGCACCATTATCCTGCTGGCCGTTCTCTTGGCCGCCCTTCTTGCGGCCCTTTTTCCTGCCGAGGGTCAGGACTCATTGGGATACACGCCCGCCACGCCAGAAGTCATCCGCCCCCGGCCTGCCCTAACCGGCAGGCCGTTTTGGTCGTTCGACGAGCTTTTCGAGGCTGCCCTGACCCCAGCAACTCATTCCTAGGACGCTACCGCAGCCGGCCAATTGCCAAGCGACGTTCCGGCGAGCGGCTGCCAGCGAACCGTCAGCCGCTACTTCACCTGCGCCGCGGCGCCTGCCACCGCACCCGGCTGCTTCGAGAGGGTGACGCCGGTCAGCATCCAGCCGTCCTCGAGCGTCTCCACCACCATGCCGGCCGGGCCCAGATAGCGGCGGACGAACTCGAACTCCGGCAGCTTGCTGCCGTCGATCGTTTGCTTGCGCAGTTCGTCGCTGTCGTCGTCGCTGAGGAAGCCGTTGAGGGCCTGGGCCAAGAGCGACTTCGACTGCGGCAGCTTGCCAAGGCGAAGCAGCTCGTAGTTGGGCCGGAACGATTCGTCGGTCCGCGAAAAGATACGGAAGCTCTGCGGCTTGTCGGCGTGCAGCCGGTCGAGCTCCTGCGTGACGATTTGATAATCGACGCTCTTGGCCAGCGGTTGGCCGCCGGCGGCCGCTTCCTCGAGCACTCGCTTGAGGAAGTCGAGGTGCGTGCAGACGAGCAGGTGGCCGTGCGCCACGGTCATGGCCGAGTTGGGAATCAGCCGCTCGTCTTCCTGCTGCTTCGCCCGCTCGCGGAACCGATCGAGCCCCTTGCCTTCGACTTTGACCGGCGCCAGCGGCTTGTCGACGTTCTTAATTTCCCACACGACGACGCCCGCCACTTCGTGGCGCGCCGCGCGGTCGTCTCCCTCCATTTGCCGGCGGAGCGTATCGGCCACCTTGGCGGGGTCAGCCGCGGCGAACGCATACAGCGTCCGCTCGCTGTCGGGATGGATCGGCAGTTGGTAGTCCGAAAGCATGGCCGCCTGCGTGCCGAGCTTGCCCACCAGGTCGCGCCGCAGATCGATCTGCGGTCCATTCGGGTCGGTGCGCATGCCTTCGAGCGAGTCTTCGAACACTTCGGCGTCCATCAACTGATCGACGAGCGTCTTCGAGAACTCGAAGGCGTTCTTCATATCCCAGTTGAACAGCGAATAGGTGGCCAACTCGCGGGGAATCCAATCGAGCGCCGGCAGCGGACCGCCGTTGGGAAACGCCAACATGCGCGCGGCCAGCGTGTATTTGAACTTGGGGTCTTGGCCGGCGACCGGCGGAGCGTAGACCGCCGTGCGATGCAGCACTTCTTGGGGTCCGGTGGCGAAGTTCACGTAGCCGCCCAAGCCTTGGATGGCGCGAAAGCCTTGGTCGCCGAGCACTTTTACCCAGTCGTGGCGGCGCTTCCGCTGCTTGCGGGCAGCCGCGCGGCGGGCTTCGGCAAAGCCGAAGGGCTCGATGAACCAGCGGGCATCGGGGTCCAGGCCGCCAGCGGCGCCTTCGGCCCGGGCCATCACCTCTCGGTAGGGGGTAAAGTTCGCAAGGCTGTCGCGGCCTCCGTTCGCCGCGGCGCGGGCGAGCACTTTTTCGACCTCCGCCAGGTTGTCGCCATAGACGAGCAACGCGCCGCGCAGCCCGACGACCGTGAGCTGCGGTTTCTCACCGGCGCCTGCCGGCGGAATGTTGAAAATCGCCAGCCGGGCGCCTGACACTTCCTTGTGCGACTCGCGGGCTTTCAGCTTCTTCATGTCCCCGGCGATGCGGCCCAGCAAGGCCTTGGCCTGCTGCTCGCGCCCCTTGGTGTCGGACACGGCGACGGTGGCCGCTTGGTTGGGGGCCGGCTGGATCAGCGCGATCGCCATTTCGCCGCCCGAGACGTCGAGCAGTTCTTCCCAGGTGATGCCGAGGCCGCGGCCGCCGGGGGTGAACTTCTCGCGCAGTTGGCGGCGCAGATCGTCGTTGAAGGGGCGCATCGTGGGCTGGGCCAGGAGCTGCCCGGCCTGCGTCTTATTCCAGTTCGCCGTCAGCCGCGCCCCGTTGGGCACCGACACGAAGCCCTTCGAAGTGGCCGGCAGGATCTCGTCGATTCCCGCCGCCGAGGCGCCGCGCTGCTCGACGCCGAGCAGCGCGACGGCGACAAGTCCAAGGAGCGAAAGCAGCTTGCGCAGCGGCGTGGTGCAACTCACGGGCAATCTCCGGGCAGAGGGGCCAAGGCGTCCCAGGACGCGGGCGTGCGATGGGGCGCAAAGGGACGGCTCCATCGTTATCGGCATTTCGGCCAGCGACCATTGTCGGCAAGGTCGCCCCAGTTTGCCAAGGCGGAATTGCCTTTGGCGACGGAGATCGGCATGTGCCGGTCTCAACGATTTCTCGCAAAAACTTTGACAGAGAAGTAAGCCTTCGATAAGGTCACGCGTAAGCCATGGTCCCCTCCGGTTAGGTCAAGGGCGCCGGACGGGGGCGATATTTGCCCTGATCGCTCGTCCTTCTTCTTGGGGGTCGTCCATGCGCTCATTACTCTTTCTGTTGGTTTTGACCGCGCTGGGACTGGGGCGGGTCGCGGAAGTTGTCGGCGCCGCGCCGGGGGACGTGCTGGCCACGCTTCGCGATCAAGGCGCCGCGGCTCTTACTTCCGATGGCGACGCGCTCATTGTGGGCGATCTACTGGAACGCTCGGGCTCGCGCGGCGGCGTGGTGCGTCGCCTCGAGGAACCCTGGAGCGCGACGCCGGCAACCGCGGTGTTGCCTGATCCGATCGACGAAATCGACCCCGCGCTACGGCGGCGGCAGCATTTCGGCATTTCGGCTGTGGGACTCAACGGCAGCACGTTGGTGGGGGACGATCAGGCCCAACTGAGCGGCGGCAAAACCGCCGGGATGGCCTTTCTGTTCGGTCCCGACGATCGCCGGGTTGCCACGCTGACGGCGCCGCAGCCTACGACGTTTGAGCATCATTTCGGCCAAGCGGTGGCGATGACGAGCGACGCGCTCGCGGTCGGCGTGCCGTTCTGGGACGGCGAACAGGGAGAGATGTACAACCGCGGAATCGTGCAGCTCTACGACGCCAAGGGCGCCTACTTGCGTCCGCTCGAACCGCCCACCCCTCACGAACTCTCAGCCTTTGGCTTTTCCCTCGCCAGCGCCAGCGACCGCTTGCTGGTAGGGGCCCCCGATGACGACGGCGAAAATGCGCCGGGGGGCGCCGCGTATCTCTACGCCGCGGACCTGCAGTTCCTCACCCGGTTTGCGAATCCCACGCCCAGTTTGGGCGACAGCTTTGGCCAAACGATCGCGCTCTCGGCGGATCGGGTGTTGATCGGCGCGCCCTACGACGACGCGGGCGCAGAGTGGGCCGGGGCAGCTTACCTGTTCGACCTTCAGGGACACTTGTTGCAGACGTTCAGCAATCCGAGCCCATCGTTCGACGACGAATTTGGCTCGGCGGTCGCCTTCGTCGGAAACAACGTAGTGATCGGATCTCGGCGCGAAGACGCCGCGGGCTACGACAACGGCGCCGCTTATTTCTTCTCGCCCGAGGGACGGTTGCTCAACACGCTGTTGCCGCCGCCGCTGCCTGACCGGCCGCTCGACACCAACAAGCAATTGGGCAGCAGCCTGACGTCCATCGACGGCCGGATTGCGGCGGCGGCGTTCGGCGTGAACAGCGTGTTCGTGTTCGCCGGGGGCTCCCAGCTCACGCCGCTGGGCGACGCCGACGTCGACGGCGTAATCGGCCTGGCGGATTTCGGAATTCTCAAGGAGCACTTTGGCATGACCGGCTCAGCGTTCGACGGCGATTTCAGCGGCGATGGCACGATCGACTTGGCTGATTTTGGACTCCTCAAGGAAAACTTCGGCAAGGAGATTCCCCGCGCCGCTCTGGCCGTGCCCGAGCCTGCGGGCTGGGCGCTCGCGGCGCTGGGCGCGATGCTCATCAGCGTGCGACGCAAGTTGGCCGGCGCCGTAATGGCGAGCCTGACGCTCCTGCTTGCGGCCCACGGAGCCTTGGCGGTCGACTACATGTACGCGCCGTTCTCGATCCCGGACGCCACGGAGACTTCCGTCTTTGGCATCAACGAGCAGGGCGTTCTGTCGGGCACCTTCAAGGATACCCAGGGCGTGGAATGCGGCTTCATTACCCGGGGGAAATCGCACTATGTGGTCGAGTACCCAGGAGCGGCCAACACCGTGGTCCTGGGAATCAACAACCTGGGCGACGTCGTGGGCGGGTACACCGATCCAACTGGCACGACGCTCCCCTTCTATTGGGATGGCCCGAGCACCGGATTTCACCCAATCGCGCTGCCTGCGGGGTACACCGGAATCGCGGCAGGCGTCAACGACGCCGGCATGGTCGTAGGCGTGGCCACCGACGTTAACGCGATCGACGTTGGCTTCTGGTCGTCCGACCCGAAGGCAGGCACAGCCACCGTGGAGAAGACCCCGCTCGGCCCCGCGGGTACGCCAACCGTTTATTCCGACGTCAACGAATCGAATCGCATCGTCGGCGAGTACACGGACGCCATCGGCCGGCGTCATGGCCTGTACGGCCCCAATGCGGCGTTCGATCTGCCTCTGGCCACCGGCACGACGCTCGCCGGCATCAACGACCAGGGCTGGGTCGTCGGCTCAGTTTCGGGCCTGGTCGCCGGCAAGGCGGTCGAACATGGGTTCGTATATGCCGATCTGACGTATCGAGAGATCGCCTACCCGGGCGCAATTCGCACGATCCCCTCGGCCATTGCCAACAACGGCACGATCGTGGGGCTGTTCGAAGGCCCTGGCCTGCTGCGGACCGGGTTCGTGGCGATTCCCATCGACACGATCCGCGGCGACCTGAACATCGACGGCAAGGTCGACCTCGCTGACTTCGGCATCTTCAAGGAGAACTTCGGCAAGTCGGGCGCGGTTGGCCTGCCGGAACCGAGCGGGTGGGCGCTAGCTTGCCTGGGAGGGGGCGGCGCGCTTGCCGCACTGCGAGCGCGGCGCCCACGAAGGCAGCGTCGCGAATAGTTTCCGAAGCGCCCTCACTATGCCCTCTCCCAGAGGGGAGAGGGTTCCGATTAGTGACTGCCGGCGAGGGCCGCCGTTTTGCCGCGGGCGACGCGGAGTTGGGCTCGGTACTGAGCCACCAGCCGCTCGCGGGCGGCGATGGCTTCTTCGCCGCGGTTGCGCGAGTTGCGGGCGCGCTCGAGCTGCTCGGAAACGACCAGCGCGTCGAGCTTTTCGGCCGGAATGGCGCGGTTGGTGAGCACCGACACCACGTTGGCCGCCACCTGCACGAAGCCGCCGTCGACGTAGTACCGCGAGGTGTGCTCGCCGACGCGGAGCCGCATTTCGCCGTACCCCAGCCGGCCGATGAGCGGGCTATGGCCGGGGCCAATGCCGAGCTCGCCATCGAACAAAGGGACGACGATGAAGTCGGCCTCCGTTTCGAGAACGGTCTCTTCCGGCGTAACGACAATGCACTGAAGCTGGGGCATGGCGACTTAATTCACCACGGAGACACGGAGACACGGAGAGATTGATCGGAACAACCACGACACAAAGACAAGATGTGGATTCCTCGACGGCTTTGTGCTTTTGCGGCTTTGTGGTTCGATTCTCCGAATTGTCTTTCTCCGTGCCTCCGTGTCTCCGTGGTTTAAATCCGGCGTAACTGAGTGAGCTACTTCTGCATCTTCTTGGCTTGCTGTTCCGCTTGCTCGATCGAGCCGACGTACATGAAGGCCTGCTC